>NZ_CP062804.1:0-660605 GCF_008801925.2 Cupriavidus basilensis
ATGGACAGTGAGCCCTCCCGCATCATCGTTCCCGGCGACGAGAACAGTCTGGTTCCGTCCGAGAAATTCCAGCGCCTGTTCGACGAAGCCCAGGCCATGGAGCGCGAAGATGCGTGGCAAAGTGGCGAAGTCGGCTTTTTGAGCCGAGCCAGTGTGCAGGTTACCTTGCCTTACCGGGCGCCAAAGGGTGCTCCGCCCGTGTGGACCCGAACCAGCGGAAATATTTCGCTGATGATCCAGCCTGGATACTTCACCCAGCAGCGTTCAGAAAAGGCCAGCAACGGACGCCAGAAACTGGTGTCCGAAACGGTCTCGCTCGGCTATCCCTACGGCTCCTATCCGCGCCTGATGCTTGCCTGGATCGGCAAGGAGATCATGGCCAAGAAAAAGCGCGGCGAGTTTACCGGGACGGTCGAGGACCGCCGCATCTCGCTGGGCAATTCGCTGTCCGAGTTCATGTACAACCTGGGCATTCCGATGGCCACCGGCGGCAAGCGTGGCACCATGACCCTGGTGCGACAGCAGATGATCCGCCTGTTCTCCGCGACCATTGCGATCGTCCAGAACAAGTCCACGCCGAGCCAGAATCAGAACCAGAGCCACGAGCCGCTTTCGATCGATCGCGTTGGCTATCTGCTGGCAGACCAGCTGTCGACCTGGTGGGATCCGATGCAGCCGGGGCAGGGCTCGATGTTCGAGAGCTTTGTGGTACTGTCCGAGCCATTTTTCAATGAGCTGGTTAACCGGCCCGTTCCGGTTGACATGCGCGCGCTGAAGGCACTCAAGCAGTCGCCGTTCGCGCTGGACGTATACTCCTGGCTGACCTACCGCTTCTTCACGATCCAGCGGCGTACCGAGATTCCGTGGGAAGCCTTGCAGATGCAGTTCGGCACTGAAACCGAAAGTGAGCGGAAATTCCGTGCACTGTTCCGTAAGGCGCTCAAGGATGTGCTGGTTGTCTATCCGGGTGCCAAGGTGGATGCGGATTCGTCCAAAGCTCTGATCCTGCAGCCTTCCCGTACGAGCGTTCGCAAGCTCGCCTGAGGCTGGCCGCACCCTTGCCGAACCCGCCAGCTGAATGAGCTGGCGGGTTTTTCATTGGCCCCCCAGACATTGCGTGAACGTGCCTGGATGCAAGCCAGACGTTGTTTGCCCTGCAAGAAGCACAAAAGGCAAGCGTAAACGCTTGCCTTTTGCTTTGCCTACCGCGTCAAGCCCGAGAGCGAGGCGCAGTCTGCGATTTCGGCGTGATTCGTGAGATCAGGCCGGCTTGATGGCGGATGCCTGCAAGCCCTTCGGGCCCTGCTTGACTTCAAACGTGACGCGCTGACCATCCTTGAGCGTCTTGAAGCCCGAACCCTGGATTTCGGAGAAGTGCGCAAACAGATCCGCACCGCCGTCGTCCGGGGTAATGAAGCCAAAGCCCTTGGTCTCATTGAACCATTTGACCGTACCGGTTGTCATGTGAATTTCCTTTCGAAGCAAGTTCTTGTACACAACGCAAACAACGCTAACAACCGTTCAAGCACGCTAAGTTCTCGTAGTTACCGAACGGATGCCGCGAGGTGACACGACTTGACTCGACTGTTGCGGGCATCATAACCAGTTTGTCTAGTTGTGTCATGTGCGCCGAAAGACGCACTATCGTTACTTTAGGCGTATTCCGTGCCGCATTTCAAGTGGAAATCTTTCATTTCCATAACGCGAAATATCTTCGCTAATTTTATATTTAAAATATAAATTCAAAAAACAGTTGAGCCGAGACGTCACTTTGACTAAAGTTGCGGCTAGCGATAATCGCGCTTTCAGCGCTGAAAGAGAGGTCGTAGTGCCAGCTAAAATCATCACGGTCTTCAACCAAAAGGGCGGCTGCGGAAAGACCACGGTCAGCATGCATCTCGCAGGTACGCTCGGATTGCGCGGCGCGCGATCGATGCTTGTCGATATGGACGAGCAGGGCACGGCAACGCGCTGGGCCGCGCAGGCAAGCGACGAGCGGCCTTTTCCTGCTTCTGTGATCGGCCTGGCGCCGTCCGGCGGTGCAATGCACCGCGAAGTGAGGAAATTCATCCAGGACTACGACTACATCGTCGTCGATTGCCCTCCCGCGGTACATTCGGCGGCGCCCTCGAGCGCGCTGCTGATTTCCGATCTGGCAATCATCCCGGTGGTCCCATCACCTCCAGACCTTTGGGCAGCGGTGGCCGCAAAGACCCTGGCCCAACATGCTCAGGTCCAGAACGAGACGCTGCGTATCCGCGTCATGGCAAACATGGTGCAGCGGCGCGTTTCCATTGCGCGCCAGGCGATTGAGATTCTGGGGGACGATCTGGAAATCCCGCTGATGCAATCGATGATCGGTTCGCGCTCGCCGTTCCGTGAATGCCAGGCGATTGGATGTACCGTGCACGGCGTGGCTGGCGCGCGTGAGTCCGTGCAGGAAGTCGACATGATGGTCGACGAAGTATTGTCTTTGATTGAGCACTAGGTATGGCGACAAAATTGAAAAGCCTCAAAGCAGGCATGTTGGCGGGAATGGCGGCAGAAAAGACACGAGGGGACGCGATCGATCGCTTTGCCCGCGCCGAAGCGGCAATTTCGCAACACCCCAACGGCTTGCTCCAGGCGCGCGGTAGAGAGCCGAGCCCCATTTTCAGCGCTGAAAGTGAGTCCGAGGAGGAGGGCGGACGGATCCTGATGAAGGTGCCACTGGCGCAGCTCCACGACAATCCGTTCAACGCCCGCCGCATCTACGACCCTGTGGTGGTACAGGAACGCGCGGCGTCAATTGCCACCCATGGCCAGAAGACACCGGGCCTGGCGACGCCGGATCCGGCCCGGCCGGGGCACTACATCCTGATCGATGGCCACTACCGCAAGCGGGCGCTAGCCTCCGCGGGCAAGCTCGAGATGGAGTGCTTCATCGAGAGCAACCTGAATGACCTGGATTTCTACCGGCTGTCGTTCCTGCTCAATGAGCAACGGTCGGACCAGTCGGCGCTGGACAACGCGATCGCCTGGCGCCAACTGCTGGACGAAGGCAAGGTCCAGAAAGAGGAAGACATCTGCGAACTGACTGGCATGTCGGCAGGCACGGTTAACAAGACACTGGCGTTGCTCAGACTGCCCGAGTCGGTCCTGGGCGTCATGCGCGAGCGTCCCAGCGCAATCGGGATTGCCACCGGCTATGAGCTGACGCTCTATTGCAAGATTGTTGGAGAGGACCGCACACGGGACCTGGCCACGCGCATCATGGCAGAGGGCTTGTCCAGCCGTGAGGTCGAGGCAATTCGCAAGCACGCGCAGGAAGGCAAGGCGCGCAAGATCAAGGAGATCAGCCGCCAGTACAAGATCCGCAGCGACACTGGGCAGTTGCTGGGTACGATCAAGGAGTGGGATTCCGGGCGCGTGGTGCTGGATGTGCAAGTGAACGACCGCGGCGCGCGCGAAGCACTGGTCGAGACGCTCAAGGCGCGGTTTGGCCTGGAAAAGACCGCTAGCTGACAGCCCGCATAGTCATAGTCCATAGTCCATAGTCCATAGTCCATAGTCCATAGTCCATAGTAGACAGGGGAGGGCAGCGATCACCCACCCCACTCGGTCACTCCGGGGCCGCAACGACATGAACATCTTCCGCCGTGCCGGCCCCGGATTGCTCAGGGGCCTCGCCTCCCGCCCCAATGCGCTTCACCCGGGTTCTTCGCCCCGCCAGGTCGCGCGGCGAGCGAGCCGCAAACTCGGCATCTTCGGCTTCCCGATACCGCTCGATCACCTGGCTCAGCAAGGCATGCAATCCCCTTACCGAGTAGCCCGAGCCCGGCGACTTCTCAGCCTTACGCCTGGCACGACCGGTAGGCGGAAGCCGCGGTGGGCCGACGAGCACGATCGGCTGGCCGGCCAGGCTACCCCAATCCAGCCCGCGGTCTTGCCAGTGACGCTCCAGTGAGCCGCGAGCGGCTTCACTAAGACCCTCATCCTCGCGGTGTCCATCTCCGGCACCGGGCGTACCAACTTCTTCATGCGTACCAACTTCTTCGTGCACACCGAGCTTGTCGCGCGTGAACGTTGCCAGGCTAGCAAATCCGATCGGCTGCTCCTGCAACAAGCGGACTGCGGCTTCGGCGGCGCGATACCGAATGCCTTCCGGATCCCGGCCCTGCGCTGCTAGCCAGCCAAGGAATCTGGCCAGCGATTCGGGTTCGAGGGTGCTCCCAGTGGCCACAGGCACAGCCATGCGCAACGCCGCCCTCTGCGACGGGCTCTCGGGCTGCCAGACGTGCTCCGCAATATGTCCCTGCCCTTGCAGCCATTCAAACAGTGCGCCCAGGATGCGCGAGGCGTGGAGCACGCTGCTCTCCGATAACGGCCCGGTGAACGGCCGCCATGCCGCCGAATCCCTTGGTGCACGCGGCCCGACCCACAAACGTACGGGGGCGGGATGCCGAAGGAACGCGAAATAGTCCTCGCGATCCTGCCGATCCAGCATGGCCAGCGGCTTGCGCCGCTCCGTCGCCGTCCAAAGCAAAAGACGCTCGGCCTCCTTGCGGTAGGCTAACCAGGTACTTTGTTGCGCCTGATTCGCTGCGAGCCAAGCACGAACGGCGGCAAGATCGCTCATAAAAGCGCCTTTTACGTCACTATTAAGTGAGGTCGCGGTCACCGTACCCGATTCTTCTTCGCGCATCAGCTCAATCGGCACCAGCTGGCGCAAGTGCGGGCCAAGCGTGGCTTCGGCCAGGCGGCCCCGCGCGAAAACGTGCTCCCGCAGCAAAGGCTCTCCCCGCGCATCTCGCACGACATCGCGATGATCGGCCAGCCACCGGTTGATCGCCGCTCCGGCAAGCGCCCCGATGCGCGGTACCGAGCGCCACCACGCATTGCCATGGCGGTTGGCAAGGTCCACTAAAATATGTAGATTGGATATCTTTTGTGCCCGCAAGCGTCTCGCCAGGGCGGGGGAAAACCAAAGCTCGATGCCATGATCGGCTCGGGGTTGGGCGGTACCGAGCCGTTCCAGCTCGGCCAGGGCTTCGACCCGGCGATCCATGCCCCGGTTGGAACGGCCGGGACCACCTTCCAGCAGTTCAGCCAGATCTTGCCGGCTATGCAGGTGCGCCAACTGCACCATACGGTCGCGCAACCCGAGCAGCACCCGCAAGGCGGATTCGCCACCTGCGTCGTCGTCGTCGCTGTCGTCACTGAGATAGCGCCCGGCTACCATGGCGGCCGGCATGCCCTGCACGTAGGCCCGCACGGCGGCAAACTCGCTACGGGTGAGGCTCAGGTTAGGGGCCTTACCGGGTTGCATGACAACCCTCGATTTGGTCGCTAAGATCTTGATTCATAAGGCACTTAATCAATCGCTAAATGCATCCGGGTATAAATGCATAGTGAAGTTCAATGCCGATAATTATACTGGCGAAATGCCCCGCTTTCCTCCTGCTTTCCGCTGTTAACCGCCTGGGGCAGCCCGATCCGGCCGCTTCGCCCAGCGCCGTTGGTATCGCGCGACACGCTCTGCCGGGTGTAACCCTGACTTGCATTCACCCCCGCCAGTGCATATCCTGAGACCCAGAGTTAGATTTTTTAAACTCTGAGTTAAGAAACATCTACAGCGTAAAAAAGCGCAAACGGGGCGATTCGAAAGCGACTCCACGGGATGGTCAGTCGGGCAGCCGGACCTGGACGGGTACGCTGCCACGGCCGGGAGACGAAACGGATCGTATGGAAATGCAACCGCAGCATAGTGGGCATTTCCGTTAGCATGTGCGGGTTGTCGCGGGGCTCGCCATGCCGTAACAAAAAAAGAGAGCGGCCATGGCCACAATCCTCTTGATCGAGCCTCATCCCCTCCTGCGCTTGGGTCTGCGCCATTTGTTGACCCAGGCCGGCCTCCACGGCGACCTTGTCGATATCGATCCAGGCACACTGCCTTATCCTGCCGAGTGGCTCTGCCATGCCGACCTGATGATCTATGGATTGTCGCCGGACCCGGCGTCGAGCTGGCAGGAACTGGATCAGGCCTGCCAGATATTGATGCCGAAGCGGGTCCTGGTGCTATCCGAGCAGATCTTGTCGCCGCAGAACGGCGCCACCATGCCCGACAGCGTGCGCGGCCTGTTGTCCAAGGCCTGCAGCGCAGACATGCTGGATGCGGCGATCCGCCTTGTCCTTGCAGATGGCGAGTGCTTTCCCGCCCGCGCCCAGGCAGCGCGCGCCGACGCGAGTCCTGTGCCGTGGCCCTCGATCCCGGCCAGGCCGTCGCCGGCCACGCTGCACCTGCACGCCGGGCCGACCCAGGCTGATGGCGAACGTGACGCTGCCGCCCATGCGGCACGGCACTTGCCGGGCGACGCCCCCCCCGAGCCGGAAACGCCTTCGGCCGGATCGCACCTGCTTAATATTACCGAGCGCCAGTACGAGGTGCTGGCGCTGCTGGCGCGCGGCTATCCGATCAAGACCGTTAGCCGCCTGCTGAACATCTCGGTGGCTACCGCCAAAACCCATGCCTGCACCCTTTACCAGCGGCTGCACGTTCGCAACAAGGGCGAGGCAGTCTATGTAGCGTTGCAGCGTGGCGCTAAGTTGAGCTGGCCGGGCCCGGCAACCGCCGCCGTGCCGGTTCGCGGCGCGGGGCTGTCGCCGGTCGAGCTGGCCGGTGCCTGCCAGGCGGCCTGATTGTTAGTCCCGCCGGGCGCGCGAAGTGGCGCCCGGCGGCCCAGAGCACCAGCGACTCCATCTTCCGCAACACGCCGCCTCATCCGAATGCACGAGGCGGCGTAGTGCTGTACTTGCTACCCTGATCAACAAACACGTGGCTCTTGCGGGACGCTTGGCCTGGCACTCGCTGGCTGAGCGCAACCCGCGCAACCAACGCAACCCGCTGTCCCCCACAGCCGATGACAACGCTCCTGCTTGCCCACAACATGATGCTGCGCCGGGGTGTGCTGCGTCACCTGCGCGAGCTTGCCGCGCTCGCCCCCGTGCTATCGCAGACCCCCGAATGGCTGCTGGAGGCAACTTCGGCCGAATTGCCCCCGGCTCCCATCGATTTCGCGCTGCTTGACTGCAGCGGCACCGATACCGATTCTTTCCGCCTGCTCGATGCACTGCACTCCCGCCTGGCACCCCGGCGCTGGCTGGTCATGTGCGAGTCCCCCGACCCCGAGTTCGCGCGCTACGCCGCTGGCCTTGGCGCTAGCGGCTGCCTGCCGGTGCCAGCCTCGCCCGAACAAACGCGGGCTGCGGTGGCGCTGGTGCGCGCGGGGGGCCAGTGTTTTCCGCGCCGGGCTTTCGCCGTGCCACCGCCCTCCCCCATCGGTTCAGGTGGGTCTACGGCAAGGGGATGATGCGCGCGCCGCTGCGGCTGCCTATGCTGAAAGCGCGCGGATAACGAAGCCGGGACGTTCAATGTCAAGCCGGCCGCCGCGCGATGCACAGGGGGTCGTATGGAAAACGGGCTGGATATCCTGGTCGTGCGCGGCTTCGCCGTGCCGGAGGGCCGGGGCAAGTGGGCGTGCTGCTACGAAATCAGGTTGACTACCGGGCGCGATGAACCGCTGCTGTATCGCGGAGAGTTGCATGGCAGGCGCTACGCCTGCGAGGCCGCCGCGATCGCGGCAGCTACCTTTGCCGGTGAGCAGGAAGCACGCAGGCAGATGGCATCCGTATGGGCCGGACTGCTCGCGCGCCACGAGTACTGCGTGGTGGTGGCGAGCGAACCGGCGCTGGAGCGCGTGCATGAGCCGGCGGCCGGCTAGGCCGCGGCCGCTAGCTGGGGCATCCCTGCAGCAGCGCGGGATGTAATCGGCTGTTCATCCGCCGCAAGATAAAGAGAGTAAGGCAAGAGGGGGCGACGACGAGCGCGTGTTCGGGGGACCGGAGCTTTTCCGGTGCGCATGCCGGCATGGATGCGCGCACGCGTGTTTCGGTCGCAGCGCATGCTGCGCCGGATCTTGATGGCTACGGTCGAGCCAGCCCGCAGAGGCGGCAAACCGTGGCCTGTTTCTTTTGCCGCTGGCGGTGGCTGCCCGCGAAATTGCCGAGATCCAAGGGAGCCGCACAAAAAACCGCGCAAAAAAAAGAGTCCGCCGACCGGGGGACCATGCGGACTCTAAAGTGGCCGGCTCGATTCCGCTCGGCGGGCCACTCTCCGACGATAGCCAAACACCGGCGGTAGCTGTATCGACCAGAAGATGCATCTGCCACATGGCTGAAGGGCTGGCCCGCCAGTTCCCACGGAAACCCGCCAGCCCAGCGCATGCTTCGTATTGCCGCATGGCCCGCGGGTGGCACCGTGGCCGCCTCATGCTTCTGGCTGGGTTGAGGCCGACCCGAAAGCCCGCGCGGCAGGCTTGCCTGCTGGCAAGTCCGTTACGCAACTGTGTTACTTTGCTCGCGTGCTCGATCCCCAAACAGCCACCATGATTCCCTGGCATCTCGTCTCCCGCTTCGGCGAAACCTCGCTGCTGCTGCCCTGCGCGGTGTTGATCGCCGCATGGTTGTTCCATGCCGGCGCCATTGCCAGCGCACGCCGGTGGGTGCTGAGTTTCGGTGTCACCGCCGCGGTGGTGCTGGCCTCCAAGCTGGCCTTCATGGGCTGGGGCATTGGCTGCGCGGCGCTTAACTTCACGGGGTTTTCGGGGCATAGCATGATGTCGGCGTCGGTATTGCCGGTGCTGCTCTACCTGATCGTGTCGGCGCGCCATCCTCGTCTAGCCGTTGGCGCCGGCGGGATTGGCCTGCTGCTGGCGTTGCTGGTGGGCGTCTCGCGGCTGAAGCTGCAGGCGCATTCAGGCTCGGAAGTCCTGGGCGGGCTTGCGCTCGGATTTGCCGTCAGCCTGAGCTTCATCTTCCGGGGGCGGCGGCCGACGCGCTCCGCGCCGGCCCTGGCAGCCGCGCTGGTGGTTGTCCTGATGCTGGGCGTGCCGGCGGTTGGTGTCGCCGCGCCCACGCATCACTGGCTCGAAATCCTTGCCGCCAGGCTGGCCGGGCGCGACAAGCCGTTCCAGCGCGGGCAATGGCGCGAATGGGCCGGGCTGCGCGAGGGATCCGCGGTGCTGGCCTGCCTGCCCCCCGCCTCGCTGCGCTGAGCCGGGAGGCCCGGTCCGCCAGCACGTGCCCCGAGCGCGTGTGTGCGCAAGCAAACAGACGCTACCGCTGCCGCGGCGCAACCATGATCTGCATAACAAGTCCGGCTCGCCGGATGGAGGCAAATCATGTCGACGGTCCGCGCATTCGTTGCCGAGAGGCAGGCCGCCCTGCAAATCCTGTATCGCTTCGCCGATGCGGCTATCGTTGCCGCCTGCGGCGCGGTGGTTGGCGAGCTGCTGTTCCCCCAAGGCCTGCGTAGCGCCGCTCCGGTCCATGGCTTCATCACCGTGTTGTGTTCGGTCAGCACCTTGCTGGTGTTCCCTGCCTGTGGCCTGTACAACTCCTGGCGGGGCCGCAGCCGCGCTGCGCTGGCGGTGCGCACGCTCGCGGCCTGGGGCGCGGTGTGCATGCTGGGCCTGGTCACCGCGTACCTGATGCACCAGTCGGCCGCGCTGTCCCGGCTTTGGTCGATGGGCTGGGTCCTGAGCGTGGCCGTCATGCTGCTGGCCTCCCGGGTGGTGCTCTACGGCATGCTGGGCAGCGTGCGCGAGCATGGCATCAACGCCAAGCGCGTGGTGATCCTGGGCTACGGATCGCTCGGCCACGAGATGTACCAGCGCGTACGGAGCAATCGCGGCGCGGGCTACGATGTGGCCGGCATCTACGACGAAGGCACCGAGCAGCCGGTGCCCGCGGGCGTAACGCGGCTGGATTCGCTGCAGCAGGTCTGCACGTTCGTGCGCAACAACGGCGTGCGCGAAATCTGGCTGACGCTGCCGATGGCTGCGTGCCGCGATCTCTATGACGTGGTGTCCCACTTCCGCAACGACCTGATCGACATCCGCTGGGTGCCCGACATCATGTCGGTCGAACTGCTCGGCCATCGCTTCAGCGACTTCCTTGGCCTGCCGGTCATCGACCTGAACAGCCCGCCGCAGTCGGGCATCACGGGTTTGCTCAAGGGCAGCTTCGACCGCGCTTTCGCGCTGGCGGCGCTGGTCGGGCTGTCGCCGCTGCTGCTGCTGATCGCCGTGCTGGTCAAGCGCTCGTCTCCCGGCCCTGTCCTGTTTCGCCAGACTCGCCTGGGCATGGATGGCCGGCCGTTCCATGTCTACAAGTTCCGCACCATGGTGCAGCACCAGGACGCGGGCAGCGTGACCCAGGCCGTGCGCGGCGATGCCCGCGTCACGCGCATCGGTGCCTTCCTGCGCCGCACCAGCCTGGACGAGCTGCCGCAGTTCATCAACGTGCTGCGCGGCGAGATGTCGGTGGTGGGTCCGCGCCCGCACGCCATCGAGCACAACGAGATCTACAAGGAAGTCATCGATCGCTACATGCTGCGCCACCGGGTCAAGCCCGGCATCACGGGCTGGGCGCAGATCAACGGCTTTCGCGGCCAGACCGACACGGTAGAGAAGATGCGCAAGCGCATCGAGTTCGACATCTTCTACATCCGCAACTGGTCCTTCAGCCTGGACCTGCACATTATCTTGCGCACCGCGCTGCATGGTTGGACGGGACGCGAGGCGTTCTGAGCAATTCGTCCCCCAACACCCGCGCCGCCAACCCACATGCGAAGTTGGTGGGCCAGCGCACCGAAACCGGCCAGCAGCTGCGGCCCAATGATGAAACCCGACCATCCTCACCGAGGAGAACCAGAGATGAAGGCAACCATTCGACAAATCCTTGCCGATGTGGCGCGGCTCGACGTGTCGGTAGATGCGCTCGACGACCAGGCCGATCTTTACGAAGCCGGATTGTCATCGCTTGCGACCGTCCATGTGATGCTGGCAATCGAGAACGCATTCAATATCGAGATCCCGGACGCCATGCTGACCCGGCAGCTCTTTCGCAGCGTCAACTCGCTGGCAGCGGCGGCCGAGCAGCTAAGACAGCAACAGGAGGCAGCATGAGCCCCCCACTAGCCAGCGTGGACCTGGCACGCCCGATGGTTGCGCATACCACCGCCGCCGAGCTGATGGCGGCGGCGCAGCTTGCCGCGCTCGAAGCGGCCAAGCACGCCGATCAAGTCGACCGTGACGCAGCGTTTCCGCACGACGCGTTTGCCGCGATCCGCCAGCACCGGCTGCTCAGCGCCATGGTGCCCGCGGCGCACGGCGGTGCGGGCGCGTCGCTGGACACGGTCGCGGCCATCTGCCGCGTGCTGGGGGCAGCCTGCTCCTCGGCCGGCATGGTCTACGCCATGCACCAGATCCAGGTGGCCTGCATCGTCGAGCACGGCACGGGCAATCCCTGGCATGAGCAGTTGCTTCAACGCATTGCCTCGGAGCAATTGCTGCTTGCCTCGGCCACCTCCGAGGAAGCGATCGGCGGCGCCCTGCGCAACAGCGGCTGCGCCGTCAATGTCGAAAACGACCGCTTCCATCTGCTCAAGATGGCACCCACGATTTCCTACGGCGCGCATTCCGACGCCATCCTGGCTACCGCGCGCCGCCATGCCGATGCCTCGCCCTCGGACCAGGTCATGGTGTGCCTGCTCAAAGACGATTTCACGCTGCAGAGCCTCAGCACGTGGGACACGCTTGGCATGCGCGGGACCTGCAGCAACGGCTTTCGCCTGGAGGCGCGCGGCGCCTGCGAGCAGATCCTGCCGGTGGCGTTCGGCGAGATCGCGGACGGCACCATGACGCCGGTTTCGCACATCCTGTGGGCCGCCTTGTGGACCGGCATCGCCGGCGATGCCGTGCAGCGCGCCAAGGCTTTCTTCCAGGGCCAGGCGCGTGCGCGCCCGGGCTCGCTGCCGCCATCGGCCACGCGGGTGGCCGATGCGGTGGCGATGGTGCAGATGATGGAAGGGCGGCTTGAGCTCGCATTGGCGCACCAGCGCCAGCGTCACGCGGGGCTCTCGGTGTCGGCGCTGTTCTCGCTCGCCGCGGAGATGAACGGCCTGAAGACCAGCGTGAGCACGATGGCGATCGAAGTGGTGCAGCAAGCAATGATGATTTGCGGCATGGCCGGCTACAAGCAAGGCACGCCTTACAGCCTCGGGCGTCACCTGCGCGATCTCTGGTCCGCGCCGCTGATGATCAACAACGACCGGATCCTGACCAACACCGCTAGCTTGCTGCTGGCCGAGCGTTCCAGCTAAGGAGCACGACATGGATGCCAACGTCAGCGTGGAAGATCGCGCCAATTCCGCGCCCGCGGATGCCGCCGGCGCGTCGGCCGCTACGCCTTCGTACAGCGATCCGCAGGCAGGCCAGCGGCGCTACCAGCAAGCCTTGATCGAGGCGGGCCTGCTGATCCCGAGCGGGGTCGATGGCGTCTATGGCCGCAGCGCGGTGTTCGAGGCCATTGCGGACGGCCTGAACGTGGCCGTCACCGCGCTCGGCGCCGACCAGCGTGCGGAAGTGATGCGTTTTCCGCCTGCCATGTCGCGCCAGGATTTCGAGGCGAGCGACTACTTGAAGAGCTTTCCGCAGCTAGCCGGCACCGTGCACAGCTTCTGCGGCAGCGATCGCGACCACCATCGCCTGCTTGCGCGTATGGAGGCGGGCGAGGAATGGGCCGACGAGCAGCGGCCGACCCGCGTGGTGCTCACGCCGGCCGCGTGCTATCCGATCTATCCGGCGGTGGCGCGGCGCGGCCCGATGCCGCCGCAGGGGCTGGTGGTGGACGTGCTGTCGTATTGCTTCCGCCACGAGCCTTCGATCGATCCGGCGCGCATGCAAATGTTCCGCCAGCGTGAGTATGTGCGCCTGGGCGATGCCGGACAGATCATCGCCTTTCGGCAGTTGTGGATGGAGCGCGGCCAGCAACTGGCCACCATGCTCGAGCTTCCGCACGAGGTGGAGGTGGCCAATGACCCGTTCTTCGGGCGTGGCGGCAAGATCGTGGCGGACAGCCAGCGCGAGCTGAAGCTCAAGTTCGAGTTGCTCATCCCGATCAACGAGGGCGCCCCGCCCACGGCTTGCATGAGCTTCAACTACCACATGGACCACTTCGGCCAGGTGTGGGCGCTGCGCACCGCCGACGGCGAGCCGGCACACACCGGCTGTGTGGGATTTGGCATCGAGCGCCTGACGCTGGCGCTGCTGCGCCACCACGGCTTCGACCTTTCGCTGTGGCCCAAGGACGTACGCGCCACGCTGGGAGGGCTGTAATGCTCGTTGACCCGCGAACCCTGGAGCGCGGCATGCACGTGTCGCACGCCTTGCACAATGGCAATCCCGTCTGGCCGCAGACCAACTGCTATGTGGACTTGTGGATCGAACTGCTGCACGGCTGGGAGCTGGACCCGGTTGCGGCGCTCGGGTTCACCGTGTCGCAGGATTTCGAGGGCGATCAGTTCACCTTCTTCAAATACCCGCCGGACGATCTCGAACGTCTCTACGGCGTGGTGGTGCAGGAGCTGTCGCTGTATGAGTCGATGGAAGACCGCGTCGCCGGGCAGACCTGCCGCGGCCACGTGGTACTGCTCGAGGTGGATGGCTTTTACCTGCCGGACAACCGGGCTACGTCGTACCGGCGCGAACATACCAAGACCACCATCGGCATCGATGTGATGATGCCCGAGGCGCAGTCCGTGGGTTACTACCATAACGAGGGCTATCACGTGGCCACGGGCGAGGACTACGCCGGGTTGTTCCGCCGCCTGCCCGCGCTGGCGGACGACGTGAACCTGCTGTTCCCCTACGCCGAGGTGGCGCGCCGCCGGTTTCCCGCGCTGGAAGGAACGATGCTGGTGCGCGCCTCGCTGGCGCTCTTGCGCAAGCACCTGGCACGCCGTCCGCGTCAGAATCCCATCACGGCTTTCCGCACGGCGTTTCCCGCGCATCAGGAAGCGCTGATGGCCGGTGGCGAGCAGACCTTCCATCCCTACGCTTTTAGCGTGCTGCGCCAGCTCGGCGCCAACTTCGAGCTGCTCGGGCAGTACCTGCGCTGGCTGGCGCAGCATGGCCAGCCGATGCCCGAGAGCATAGCGGGCGCGTGCCACAAGCTCGCGTCCGAGGCCATGGTGATGCAGTTCCGCCTGGTGCGCTCCATCATCAGCCGCCGCGTGGATCGTTGCCAGGATTGCCTGGACCAGCTCGAGGCCTCCTACGAGGCGGCGGTGCCGGCGCTGGCGGGCTACGTGGGCGAAGCCGAGTACTGAGGGCCGCCCGCCATGCATGCGCCGCTTGGCTTGACACCTGTCCCCGGACGACCTGTGCACCGGCAACCGCTCACCGGCGACTGGGCCTTGCTGGAGACGCCCGCCGGCGCCGTGGCCTCGCCCGCGGCGCTGGCCGGGCGCGGCCCGTGGATGGCGGCCCAGGTGCCCGGGACCGTGGCGCAGGCGCTCCAGGCTGCGGGGCAATGGCAGGCGGCGGCACCGCGCCCGCTGCACGATCACGACTACTGGTACCGCGTGACGGTGTCCGGCGCGGGCGCGTACCGCCTGCGCCTGCACGGCCTGGCTACCGTGGCCGAGGTCTGGCTGGATGCGGCGCGCGTGCTCGACGCGCAGAACATGTTTACAGCGTTCGAGGCCGAGCTCCATCTCGATGGCGAGCATGTGCTCTGCCTGTGCTTTCGCTCGCTGCACCGCTGGCTGCGCACGCAGCGCGGGCCGGTGCGCTGGAAGCCGCGCATGATCACGCCGCCCACATTGCGCCTGGTCCGCACCACGCTGCTCGGCCACATGCCCGGCTGGTGCCCAAGCGTGCACACGATCGGGCCCTGGCGCGGCATCGACCTGCTGCCCCTTGCCACCGACGCGAGCCCGCTGCTGACGGCGCGCCTGGACCTGCAGGCAAGCCTGGCCGCCGATGCGGCGCAGGGTGGCGTCATTCGGCTGCGCCTGCGTGACGTGGCACCGCTGCCGCCAGCGATGACGATCATGCTGTGCGCCGATGGCCGCGAGGCACCCATGAAGGCAGTGGATGCCGGCACCGGCGGCATCGTCTACGAGGGCGAGTTGTCCGTGCCCGAGCCGCGCTTGTGGTGGCCGCACACGCATGGCGAGCCCGAGCGCTATGCGGTGCATCTGCGGCTGGGCGAAGAGCGCATCACGTGCGGGCAGGTCGGCTTTCGCCGCATCGAGCTCGACCGGACTATCCAGGGCAGCACCGACGGCCTGGCGGACCGCGAAGAGGACGCCCAGGGGTTTGCGCTGCGCGTCAACGGCGAGCGTATCTTTTGCCGCGGGGCCTGCTGGACCAGCCACGACCTTGCCAGCCACGCCGATGCGCCCGACGACATACAGAAGTGGCTAGTGCTGGCGCACGGCGCGGGCATGAACATGGTGCGCGTGAGCGGCGTCACCTGCTACCAGGGAGAAGCCTTCTTCGACGCGTGCGATGCGCTTGGCCTGCTGGTCTGGCAGGATTTCATGTTCGCGAACTTCGATTACTCGGCCAGCGCCGAAGCCGCGCGCCCGCTGATGGCGCAGGCCGAGCGCGAGGTCAGCGAGTGGCTGGCGGCGCATCGCCACCATCCCAGCATCGCGGTACTGTGCGGCGGCAGCGAAGTCGAGCAGCAGGCCGCGATGATGGGCACGCCCGCGGCCACCTGGCGCCAGCCTTTGTTCGACGAGATCATTCCGGCGTGCATTGCGGCCTGGCATCCCGACGCGGTGTATGTGCGCAACTCGCCGTGCGGCGGTGCGTGGCCCTTCCAGGCCGACAGCGGTGTGACGCACTACTACGGCGTGGGCGCCTACCAGCGCCCGCTTGACGACGCACGCCGCGCCAACGTGCGGTTTACCTCGGAGTGCCTGGCATTTTCCAACGTGCCATGCGCGCGGACCATGGCGGACGCGCTCGCGGTGCCGCCCGTGCATGATCCACGCTGGAAGGCCCGTGTGCCGCGCGACGCCGGCAGCGGCTGGGACTTCGAAGACGTGCGCGACTTCTATTTGCGCGAATTGTTCAAGGTGGACCCGCCGCGCCTGCGCTACGAGGACACGGCACGCTACCTGGCGTTGTCCCGCGCCGTGGTGGCGGAGCTGATGACCGACGTCTTCAGCGAATGGCGGCGAGCGGGCTCGACCTGCTCGGGTGGCCTGGTGTGGCAGTTGCAGGACCTGCTGCCCGGCGCGGGCTGGGGCATTGTCGATGCGCTGGCCCGGCCCAAGTCGGCCTGGCATGCCTTGCGCCAGGTGTGGCAGCCGCTACAGGTGCTGATCACCGACGAAGGCCTCAATGGTATTCACCTGCACCTGATCAACGAGAGCGCCACGCCGCGCAATTTGCGCCTGCAACTGCAATGCTGGCGCGACGGCGAGACCGTGTTGCTTGATGTTGCGCGCGATCTGTGCCTGGCCCCGCGCTCCACGCGGCGCATCAGCGGCGCCGCGCTGGCAGGGACCTTTTTCGATTTCACATACGCCTATCGCTTCGGGCCGCGCCTGCATGACGTGGTGCGCGCCGCGCTGGTCGATCCCTGCGACGGCGCCCTGCTGAGCCAGGCCTGCTACCTGCCCGATCGCAGCGCGGGCGCGCTCGAGCCGCCGGAGCTGACGGTCGGCGTGGCGCGCGAGGACGGCGACTGGTGGCTTACGGTGTCAACCCGGCGCTTTGCGCGCTGGGTGCACATCGACGATATCGCCTTTCGCGCGGAACACGACTGGTTCCATCTCGCGCCCGGCAGCCAGCGGCGCGTGAAGCTCTTACCCGATCACGGCCCGAAAGGTGGAGGCCGTGAAGGCACGCAGGGTGTAGGCCTTGCGCAGGCAGATCCCATCCCGATGGGGGAGGTACATGCTCTCAATGCGCGCCGCGCGATTGCCTACAGCGCGCCAGGCGCCTGAAGAGGCGGAAATGCGCTAGGCGATGGCGCCGCTCTCACACCTACCGAAGGATGATCAGGTTTCAGCCGTGCGGCTACTGTTGGCAGGGCCACATATGGCACTTAATACAAGCACAAATGCCGTGCGAACCAGGGTCAAAGAAAAGGTGGTCGGCGCGGGTCCTCCGGATCACGGTGGGCCGGCTTCGGTCGAGGTGTTCGTACGGCTGGTCACGGGGAGAGGGAAATGATCAGTCAGCGTTCGGATCTGCACGTCAATCATGTGCTTGGCGCCTTGCCGCGCAAGGATTGGGAATCACTGTCGTCGCATCTCGAGCTGGTACGCATGCGCGCCGGACAGCTGCTCACCGATTCCGGCCAGCGCATCCATCATGTCTATTTCCCCACGACGGCCATCGTCTCGATGCTGTCGCTGCTGGAGGATGGCGCCACCGTCGAGATCGCTGCCATCGGCAATGAAGGCCTCGTCGGCATCCCGGTGCTGACCGGTGGCGACACCATGCCCTGCCGCGTCGAGGTACGCACGCCGGGATTTGCCTACCGCCTCTCGGCCGCCACGCTCAAGCAGGAATTCACGCACTCTGCGGCCATCCAGCGCGTCACCTTGCTCTATGTGCAGGCGGTGCTCACCCAGATCGCGCAGACCGCCGTGTGCAATCGTCACCACTCGCTCAACAAGCAACTTTGCCGCTGGCTGCTGCTGGCCCTCGATCGCATGGCGTCCAACGAGCTGGTGATCACCCAGCAGGTCATCGCCAACATGCTGGGCGTACGCCGCGAAGGGGTGACGGAAGCCGCCGGCAAGCTGGAGGACCTGGGCCTGATCCAGCATAGCCGCGGGCACATCACGGTGCTCGACCGGCATGGGCTGGAGGCGCATTCCTGTGAATGCTACAAGCTCGTCAAGCGCGAGTTCGATCGTTTGCTGCCGGCGCTTGCCAGTGCTTGAGGCGGGAGCGGGGTTGGGTCAGGGAGATTGCCGTGAACAGGTTGTCCTTCGCCGGTGCGTCGCCGGCTGCAAATGAGCCGGCGCAGCCGCGAGCGCGCGGCTCGCGCGCACTTGTCGATCACCTTGGCTGGATCGTTGCGCTGACGCTCGCCGGTGGCGCCATCGGAGCGGTGGTTGCATTGTCCATGCCGCAGCACTATCGCGTCGAGGCGCTGGTGCAGGTGGAGCCGCGCGATGCGGGGCAGAATGCCGGTGCGCGCGGCGGCGTGCAGGCCGGCCCCGCCGCGCCGTTCGACGCTGGCATGCTGACCAGCCGTGCGGTGGTCGGGCCCGTGGTGGAGCGGCTGCACCTGGACGTCTCGGCGACGCCGTTGCGCGCGCCGCTGGTGGGTGCGCTGGTGGCGCGTTTTGCCGAACCCGGGCAGGCCGTGGCGCCTTGGCCGGAGAGCCTGGGCTATGCCTGGGGCGGCGAGCGCATCCAGATCGACAGCCTGGCGGTGCCCGAGCGCCTGCTTAACGTGCCGCTGATGCTGGAGGCCCAGCCGCAGGGCCACTATCGCCTGTATGCCGGCAATGCGCTGCTGTTCGAAGGCGTGGTGGGCGAGCCGGCAGCGGGCAACGATGTGGAACTGCAGGTGGCCAAGCTCGATGCCCTGCCGGGCACACGCTTCGCACTGATCCGCCATGATCCGCTTTCCACAGTGGATGCCATCTCGCGCGAGCTGGTGGTGGACGAACACACGCGCGACGCCGGCACGGTGCGCATCTCCTGGCGCTACCCCGACCGCAAGCTGGCCGCCGCGCTGGTCAATGGCGTGGCGCAAGCGTATATCGACAGCCAGACCACGCAGCGCCGCGATGACGCGGCCGGCAGCCTTGCCTTCGTCACCGGCGAGCTGCCGCGCGTGCAGGGCGAACTGGAGCGCGCGGAGGCCGCGCTCACGCGCTATCGCACCCGTAGCGGCACCATGGCGCCGACCCAGGACGCACAGTCATACCTGAACGGCAGCATGGACTACCAGCGCCAGATCGCCGCGCTGCGGCTGGAGCGTACCCGCCTGCTGCAACGCTTTACCACTGACAGCAATGAAGTGCGCACGGTCGACACCCAGATCCAGGAGCTCAGCAAGGTGCGCCGCGACATGGATTCGCGCATGCAGAACCTGTCGGAGACGGAGCGCGAGTCCGTGGCGCTCACGCGTGACGTGAAGGTGGCCGAGGACATGTACATGACGTTGCGCAACCGGGTGCAGCAGCTCTCGCTGGTGCAGTCGGATCGCTCCAACAACATGCGCATCGTCGATGCGGCGCTTCCGCCCGCCCGGCCCGACGGCGTTGGCCCGTGGCCGCTGACCGGCGGCGGCGCACTGCTCGGGCTGTGCCTCGGGCTGGCCGGCGTGGCCGCGCGGCAGCGCTACAGGCCTTCGGTGGCGGATGCCGCCGATGCCGAGGCGCGGCTGGGCATGCCCATGCTCGGCGAGATCGCGTTCAGCAGCGAGCAGACCGAGCTTGAGCACCAGTCCGAGGTGCATCGCCGCCTGGGCATGATGATGGGCTTCGCCGCCCAGCCCAGCCCGCGCCTGTACGCGCCGGCGCCTGGCAGCGCATTGGCCGAACCCGGCGGGTTCTCCACCGGCGACGCCGAGCGGCTGGCGCGGTGCGGGCTGCATGACCGCTTCCTGCTGGCACGGCGCTCGCCGCATGCGCTCGCGGTGGAGGGCCTGCGCAGCGTGCGCGCGGCCCTGCATTTCGCCGTGCGTAACGCGCCCGATGCGGTGCTGGCGGTGACCAGCCCGGCGCCGGGCACCGGCAAGACCTTTGCCTCCGTTAACCTGGCCGTGCTGTTTGCCGAGGCTGGCCAGCGCGTGCTGCTGATCGACGCCGACCTGCGCCGCGGCAAGGTCGCCAACTGGTTCGACCAGGCCGCCGAGCCGGGGCTGGCCGAACTGCTCGCGGGCCAGGCCGAACTCTCGGCCGTGGTGCGGCCCACCGTGGTGTCGGGGCTCTCGGTGATCACCGCCGGATCCATGCCGCCCAATCCCTCCGAGCTGCTGATGATGCCGGCGCTGGCCGAGACGCTGCAGGCCTGCAAGGCCCGTTTCGACCTGATCATCATCGACACGCCGCCGGTGCTGGCCGTGGCCGATGCCACCCTGGTCGCCAACCTGGCCGGCTCGACGCTGCTGGTGGTGCGCGCCGATGTCACGCCCGCCGCGCAAGTGGATGAGACGCTAAAGCGCCTGGCTCGCGCCGGGGCGCGGCTGGCTGGCGGCATGCTCAATGGCGTCACGCCCCGGCGCAGCACCCGTGCGGACTTCGCCGCAATGAGCCCGTACCTGGGGCTGCCGCTGCCGGCCGCGCAGCCCGAAGCGCTGGCGCTGGAGTCGCGCCCGGCCCGGCACGGCACGGCAGAGCAGCAGGCGGGCCAGGGCTCCATGCCGGCCTCCTGATATCCGGGGACGCCAGGGAAATCTCCATGAGCGTACCCGTTTCTGCGTGCGGCAGGACCTTGTGAAACGCCGCCTCGCAACCAGCGCGCAACGTGCCCCGCACGTTGCGCGTTGTCGTGAAAACCGCAGCCTGTGGTGGCCAATAGGGGCCGTTGCGCGGGCCGCGACACGGATCTTGATGGGTTGTGCCAGGCCGGGAGCCGCCGGCGGGCATGGCGCAAGGGCACGTACAACCAACAACAGAAGGCAAAGCGTACCCGTTTCTGCGTGCGCCAATGCCGGGGGGCAACGCCCCGTTTTTCCTTGGGAGAGGTCATGAAACCGGTCTTGTTCGAAGGCTGTGCCGGCTGGCTGCACGAGGCTGCAGGCACCACGGGTGTGGTGCTGTGCAACCCGCACGGCCACGAGGCGATGTGGTCGCACCGTGCGTTTCGCCACCTGGCCGCAGACCTCGCCGCCGCGGGCTTGCCGGTGCTGCGCTTCGACTATCCCGGCACCGGTGACTCCGCCGGCACCGACGCCGACGGCGAGCATATCGCCTGGTGCGTGCACGGCATCCTGGGCGCGGTAGCCGCCCTGCGCGAGCAGGCCGGGGTGAGCCGGGTCGTGCTGTGTGGCTTGCGCCTGGGAGCAACGCTGGCCGTGCTCGCCGCCGAGGCGCTGGCCGCGCGCGAGCCCGATGTCGTGGCCGGCCTGGTGCTGCTGGCGCCGGTGGTGAGCGGGCGCGCCTATCTGCGCGAGCTGCGCGCGTTGCACACCAGCTGGGTCAACAACGTCATCCCGGATATCGAGCTCACGCCGCCCACCGACGGATCGCTCGATGTGCTGGCCTACCGCTTCCAGCCCGACACAGTAACAACGCTCGAAGGCTTGCGCCTGGCCCGCCGCAGGGGCTGCCCCGCGCCGCGCGTGCTGCTGCTGGACGCCTGGCCGGGGGCCACCTCCCCCGTCGCAGAAATGGGTACGCTTTATCGCGCGTCGGGGGCCGAGGTCACGCTGGGCACCTTTGGCGAGTATCCCGGCATGATGCAAGCCGCCGAGTACGCGCAGGTGCCCGAGAGCGCCTGGCAAGAGGTGCTGGCCTGGGTGCGCCCGGCCGTTGCCGCCGGGCGGCGCTGCGCTGCGCCCGGCCTGCCTGCGCCAGGCAATGAGAGCCCAGCGCTGGAATGCGAGGTGGACGGCGTGCGCGAGAAACGGGTATGGCTGGACCGCGGCCGCCAGTTTGGCATCCTTTGCCAGCCCGCGCGGCGCGGCGCGAGCGATGTCGCGGTGCTCTTCCCCAATACCGGCGGCAACCACCATGTGGGCGACGGGCGGGTGTTTGTGAGCTTGTCGCGCGAATTGGCCCGGCATGGCGTCACCGCATTGCGCCTCGATCTCTCCACGCTGGGCGATAGTCCGGCTCCGGCACGCCAGATGAGCATTCCCGCGGTCTACGCGCAGAGCGCCTGCGACGATGCCAGCGCCGCCGTCGACTGGCTGCGCGCGCAGGGGTACAAGCGCATCGTCATGTCCGGGGTTTGCTCGGGCGCGTTCATCAGCCTGCACGTGGCGTTGCGCAATCCGGCGGTCAACGGCCTGGTCCTGGCCAACCTGGCGAAATTCCGCTGGGACGATGCCGACACCGCCGCCGTGAACGAACGGGTGCAGTCCATGCGGGGCTACGTGGCGGCTGTGCGCCGCGCGCAGAACTGGCAGCGGCTGTGGCGCGGCCAGGTCAAGGTCTGGCCGATCCTGTCCGGCTTCGTACGCCGGTGCACGCGGCGCGTGGTGCAACGCGGCGCAGCCGCCGTGGCGCGCTGGCGCGGCGGCGACGACACCACCACCGTGACAGGCTTCGCGCGGGCCGCCATGCGGGAGCTCGACCGGCGCGGCGTGCAGACGGATTTCCTCTACGGCATGAGCGATATCGGACTGGAAGAAGCCAAGGATCGCTTTGGCAGCAACCTCGAAGCGCTGCAGGGCCTGGGCAACATCCGCGTGCGCACCCTGCCCACGTTCGATCATTCGCTGTTTCTTGCCGACAGCCGCGCCGCGCTGGGCGCGCATCTGGTGCGCTACCTCGAGGTGCAGCTGGCGCGTGGCGAGCCGGTCGAGGTGAGCGAAGACGGAGCCGGCGCGCTGGCGGATGCGGTGTCAGGCACGGCGAGCGCCTGAGCGTGGGCGGCAAGCCGGCCGCGCACGACAAAAAGGCGCCGGAAATCCCGGCGCCTTCGATTGCGCGCTGCGCGCGGCAGCCCTACCGGCTCTGCACCGTATCCACGTCCTGGTACCGATAGTTCAGATACCGGTACTTGCCGAAGTTGTAATGCGCCCGATACCACCGCCCTTGCACATTCAGCCCGTTGAACAGCACGCCCTTCACTTCCCCGCCCACCTGCCTGATCGCCCTGCCCGCGGCTTCCAGTTCATCCACGGTAGTCGAGTCCGCACGGGCCACCATGAAGACCGCATCCGCCTTGGTAGCGAGGATGCCGGTATCCGAGGCGGCCAGCACTGGCGGCGTGTCGATCAGCACGATGTCATAGTTCGCCTTTAGCGCATTGAGCAGCGCGTCCATCGCGGGACTCAGCAGCAGGTCTGCGGGATGCTCGGGCAGTGTCCCGGTGGGAATGAAATCCAGCCCGGGCACAACCTGCCTGCGCACGGCGGGCTCCACCGGCGCGCCCTGCAGCAGCTCGGTCAGGCCGGGGCCACGGTCGGTGTCGAAGCGCCGGTTCAGGTTGCCCCGCCGCAGGTCGGCATCGATGAGCACCACGCGCTTGCCACCGGCGGCGAGCACCGCGGCGAAGTTGGCGCAGATGAAGGACTTTCCGACACCCGGCGCCGGGCCCGTCACCAGGACCACCGGATGGCGGTTGCCAAGCAGTGAGAACTGCAAGGCGGTGCGGAAGCTGCGCAAGCTCTCCATGGCGGGATCGTCGGGCATCCGGCAGGCCAGCAGCGCGGCCTTCGGGTTGCCCTGCGTGGCCAGGCGAGACTGTTCCGGGCTGAACGGGATGGTGGAGTACACCGTGAACCCCGTCAGGTTTTCGATATCGTCGGCCTCGGCGACGCCGCCGTCCAGCATGTGGCGCAGGCACACGACGATCAGCGCGCCCACGGTGCCAAGCATGGCCGCAAATATCACCAGCAGCGACCGGTTGGGCCGCACGGGTTGCAAGGGCACTTCGGCCGGGTCGACCATGCGCGCGGTCCCCACCTTGCTGGCCTTGGTCAGCTTGAGTTGCTGGGCGTCGTTGAGCAGCGACTGGTAAAGCTCGGTGCTGACCTTGACATCGCGCAGCAGGCGCAGCACGTTTTGCTCCACTTCAGGCAGTTTCTGGATACGCGTGGTCACGCCGGCGAGCGCGGCATTCAGGCTGCCGATCTGCTCGTCGATGATGCCGATGCTGGGATGGTTGCCGGTAAAGCGCGTCACCAGTTCCTGGCGTTTCGCGCGCAGCTCCTGCAAGCGTGTCTGGATCTGCACGGACTGCGAGAGGATCAGCTTCGACTCTTCGCCCAGGTCGATCGTGCCGCGCTGGTTGCGCAGCGCGTTATAGCGCGTCTCGGCGGTTTCCACCTGCTGCTTGACCTGTGGCAGCTGCTGGTCGAGGAAGGCCAGGGACTTCTCGGCCTCTTCCGCCCTGCGGCGCACGTTCTGGTCGACATACTCACTGCCGATCTCGTTGAGCGTTGCCGCGATCAGGTCCGGGTCCGGGCCTTCAAGGGTGATGCCGATCACCCCGCTCGACTTGCCGCGTTCGGCAATCTGCAGGGATTGCTGCAGCTGCGCGATGGCAATGGCCCGAGGCAGCCGCGTCACATGGAAGGTGGCGCCAGGGTTGCCTTCCAGTTCCGTAATGAGGATCTCGACGTTGCCGCGCGAGGTTGGCACGAGCAGCGGCTGGCCGACGGTGCCCGTTGCCATGGTCTGCTCACCCTTGACGTTCAGCCGGTACCGTTTGCCGTCAAGGGCCGTCACCGTCATCCGGGTGCCTTCCAGCCGCGTCGGCATGTCGAGGCGGCCCACCGTGATGCGTTCGTCGCCCCAGACAAAGCCGCCCCAGCCAAAGAGGCCGGGTTCCGACAGGCCAGGGTTGTAGCGTGCCAGCGCCTGGCCGATCACCGGAAAGTAGCTCGGCCTGGCATCGATGAACAGCTTCAGGCTTTCCACGGCCTTGCCCACCACCATGCGCGAGTGCAGCAGCTCGATCTCCGCGGCGGCGGCCGGCTTGACGTCGAAGACCGGCGCCACGCTGCCCGCAAGCTTGGTGTTGGCGCTGCTGCCCGTGTCCTCCACCTGCACCACGATATCGGTACGGTAGACGGACTTGGTGAAGAACGCGTAGGTCGCGCCCAGGGTGAAGACCGTGCCTGCGATCAGGATGAAGGTCCAGCGGTAGCGCATCAGCACGTCGAGATAGCCGGTCAGGTCGATCGACTTCTCCCGCTGAACGCGCCCCCCCGGCAATGCCTCGTGTGGATTGAACGTGTTCATGCTACCTCCCCGTGACATTGATCCCGTGCAATGGCGCGAATGCGCACCGACCATGAATCGACCCCTTGCCTGATCAGCCCCAGCACGATCCTGAACATATTCTGCGAACAGCCATAGGGATCAGGCACGTCAGCGTGCATGAACTCGCAAAGGCGGTAGACCTTTCCGCGTGCCTGCGGATACTGGCGCTCAAGCGCTTCTCTTTGTTCTGTGTCCATCACCAGCACCAGGTCGGCGCCGTTGATCATGTCTTCGTCCACGGTGCGCGCGCGGTGTCCTGAGAGATCGAGGCCGTCCTCCTCGAGCAGGCGCACCGTATGCGGATCGGCGGCGGCGCCCTCCAGCGGGGCCAGCCCGGCGGAGCTCACCGTGCAGCCGGGCAGCGCGTGGCGTAGCAGGCCCTGTGCCATGGGGCTGCGGCAAGTATTGCCGATGCACACTACCAGGATCGAGCGGATCATCGCGGCCTCGCTTACTTGACCACGCTGGCGGCGCTGAACGCACCGCTCGTCGATGGCAGCAGCAGGTTGACCACGCGGCTCCAGCGCACCAGTTCGCGCGCGTCGACATACACCACGTCCTTTGCCTCGAGCTCGAAGCCTTCGGCGATGGCCAGCGCCACCGGCGACGTGCCGTCCAGGTGATACACCTTGGGCTCGCCGTCCGCCGCCTTGCGGATCACGAAGATCTGCTCCGCGTTGGCGGTGTTCGGGTTCACGCCGCCAGCGTCGCCAATGGCCTCATTCAGCGTCATGCGGCCATTGCGCATCAGCAAGGTGGTGGGGCGCACCACCTCGCCGGTGACGAAGATCTTGCTGTCCTCGCGCTGTTCCACGCGCACGATGTCGCCGTTCTTGAGCATGATGCGCGAGGGATCGATGCCGCGCGCGAGCAGTGCCGGGATGTTGACGTGCCAGCTGCGCTCGCCGCGCGTGATGCGGATGCGGCTGTTGTCGCCCGTCAGGTTGAGCACGCCGCCCGCGCGGTTAAGCGCCTCGATCAGCGTCATCGGCGCGTCGTCGATCGGTTGCATGCCAGGCGTGCGCACTTCGCCGTCCACATAGATGCGCTGGCTGCGAAACGCGAGCACGCGCACCGTCATCTGGGGATCGCGCACCACGCGCGAGAGCACCTTCGCGATCTGGTCGCGCACGTCGTTCGCCGTCCTGCCCGCGACCTTCATCACGCCGGCGTAGGGAAACTGGATATCGCCCTGCGCGCTCACCACATAGCCGGGCACATTGGAGCCGCCGCCCACCGCGGGGATTTCATACGCGGCGCCGATGCTGTAGGTCTGGTTGGGGAAGACCAGTTCCGGGTGATCCCACACCACCACCGAGACGATATCGCCCGGGCCGATGAGATAGGGCTGCGGCTTGCCATAGAGTTCGTCCAGCTTCTCGACCTCGCGCTGCGCCATGGTGCGCTGGTTGCGCACCACCTCCAGCGTGATCGGCGTGATGTTGGGCATGGCATCGGGCCCGACCGCGCCGATGGGTGCCTTGGGGTCGAAGTGCATGCCTGGCGAGCTTGCGCAGGCGGCGAGCAACAGCGTCGCGCATAGCATGGCAAGGCATGCCAGCGGCCGGCATTGGCGTTGCGCGTTCCCGTGTTGCCCGTCATGGTCGGTGATCTCGTTCACGGCAGCCTCCGGCATTTGGCGACGGGGACATCGCAACGGCTGCGACAGTCCCCCGATGCTGCCATCCTAGGAGGTGCCGGAGGGGCAATCGGTGCGCTGTCACACATTGCACCGCGATGCCGGAAATGGCGCGCGCGACGCGCCAGGGCGAACCAAGGGCGACTGCCTTGGACAGGCGCAAGGCACAGGACGGATGCTGGAACGCGCGCCCTGGGACTCGGACAAAAAGACAACGGCGGCAGGCTTGCGCCTGCCGCCGCCGGTTGGCTGCGCCGCAGGCGCGCCTCAGCGCATCGCGGCGGAAACGCCCGTGCTGTACTCCGCGACCGCGCGTACCGGCCTGGCGCCGGCAGACGACGTGTTGCGCACCGCCGTGCGCGGCGAGGCTTCGTCGCCGCTGACCCATTCCAGCGACGCGCCGCGCTGGAGCGCCGCGTAGACCGCCTCGCCCTTGTTGCGTACCTTGAGCCGCTGGTACAGGGTGCAGGCATGGCTCTTGACCGTCGCCACCGAGATATTCAGCATGCGGCTCACGGTCTTGATGGGATGTCCGCGCGCCAGCAGCACCAGCACCTCATATTGCCTCGGGGTGATCTGCAGCATCTCGGCTTCATCGTACGCGGTCTCGCTGTGCCCGCCGGTGCCACCGGCATCGGCTGCCACGGCGCTCTGGCGAGACACGGCGGCCAGGGATTCGCGCGAAGATGGCGTGGCCTGGATGCGCATGCCGGCGGGGTTGCACTGCGTGCTGTCCGCCAGGGGCGCCAGCACGGGAACGCGCCCACCTACCGGATAGTTGCCGGCCGAGAGGCCTGGCGATCCGCTGCTTGACGCGCCGGCCTGGCGATTGTTCTGGCCGCGCACGTATTGCCCGCCAACCATGGCCAGGCGGATGCCGGCTTCCAGCACCGCCAGCGAAGCGGATTTCGGCAGACAGCCGCAGATCCCTTGCGCCATGGCGAGCGCCGGAATCTGCAGCGGGATCATATCGGCGAGCAGCAGCAAGCGATCGGCCGAGAGCACGGAGCGCACCTTGTTGAGCAGTTGCCATCCGGCGTCGGTGTCGGCCGGCATGCCGAACACGAGCAGGTCACAATGATTGCCTTCGAGCAGGGCGACGTCGGCCGGGTCGACGGTGATGACGTGGTCGACGCCATGAATACGCTCGAGCATTTGCAGCAACCCGAGACGCAGCAGTGGGTGACCCTCGATGAGCAGTGCGTTCATGTTGTTATTCCCCCCGTATGATTGCGGTGGGAAACAGGTTGAACGCAGCGGAATAATGACCTGCGCGACCTCGTGGTACTCCACGCGCGCCGCCCTTATTTATCCCCGTACCACCGCCAAGCCGGACCGCCCGTTTTTATTGCCGGGAACTGACCGCAAGCCGGAAGGCTGACCCCCTGAACCCACCCCAAAATGCCATTCGTCTTAAAACGAATTAAGGTCATATTATGGTCTGATCTGCACGAAATCAAGTTGCTTTGGCGGCGCTCCAATTGGGTTGGAGAGGTTTGTTCTCATCATCCGGGAAGCCTTGTTGGTAGCCGCATGGCGGGTTACCCGAACGGGTGATGGATAATTGACGGGATTAAGTTTCAAGACTGAAACAGTTATTGGTCAATAAGGTTTCACCGCTGCAACAGAAAAGGATGTCGCGGGCGCATTTATGGCTTTTCCGGGTGGCGCGCCAGTGTGGCGAATCAATCTTGAAACTCGCGTCGAGGTGGAGTCCGCGACCCGCTTGCGCCTTCGGCATGAGCCTTGGGCGAGCGCCGCGCGACAAACGGATGAGAGCCATCTCAGCCATCAGGATGAGGGGAGATAGCCAGCCCGCACGCGAGCCTGCCCGGGGTGCCGGATGTCCCCCTTGCGCCGCAGGAAAGCGATGCTGGCGGTACCCCACCGCTGCCCCTGAAGCGGGTCCCGCGGATACCTCGCGGGCCACTTCGATCTTGCCGGTTCCCGCCGTGCCGACCCGTGTGTGGCAACGTGTGTGGCAACGTACAGAACCCCGAATCCCGCCCCGGCATCCTCACTGCACGCAGACCGGTCATCTGCCCGGCAAGGCATGCCAGCGGCACGGCTGCGCCTTGGTCCAACGTTGCTCATCTTCACGAGGTGGTCATGGCTTCAGGCACGGCGCAGGATCGCATCAATCAACACGCATGGCGTAGCTGGGGCGCGCGCCGGTGGTTCGGTACCGCCAGCGATTGGACCGACCCCGGCGAGGCCGCTGCGATCGCCTGGGTGGCGGACGAAGTGCGGGGCCAGCCCATCCTCGACGTTGGCGTGGGCGGCGGGCGCACCGTGGCGCTGCTGCGCGCGCTGAGCGACGACTATACGGCGGTCGACTACATGCCGGAGATGGTCGAGATCTGCCAGCGCAATCATCCCGGCGTGCGGGTGATGCAGATGGATGCGCGCAACATGTCGCGCTTTGCGGACAACAGCTTCGCGCTGGTGATGTTCAGCTTCAACGGCATCGATGCGGTCGACTACGCGGGGCGCCTTGCCATCCTGCGCGAGTTCGAGCGCGTGCTGCGGCCCGGCGGCCTGATGCTGTTCTCCACGCACAACATGCGTGGGCCGAGCTATCGCGAGAATCTCTCGCGCTTCGTGCGGCTTCCGCATCTGTCGGCCAACCCTATCGCGGTTGGCATCGATACCGCACGGGTGATCTGCAACCTGCCGATTGCGACCTTCAACTACCTGCGGCACTCGCGCCTGAACCGCGAGTTCGATGGCTATGCCATCCGGGTTTGCGCCGCCCACAAGTTCGGCATCGTGATCGTCTATACCGAGCTCGCCGCGCAGAAGCGCGCGCTCGCGGAGATGGGGCTGCACACCGATGTGGTGTTTGGCAACCTGAATGGCGAGCCTGTGCGCGAAGGCCAGGACCTGCGCGACGTGTACTGGTTTCATTTCATCGCGCGCAAGGCCGCGGCCGGCGGCTCGTCACCGGCGGCACCCGGAACCCGGCCATGAAGATCCTGCACGTGATCTCGTCGATCGATCCGGGTGGTGGCGGCCCGATCGAGGGTGTGCGCCAGCTGCGCGCGCCCTTGCGTGAGCGCGGCGTACAGGTGCAGGTGTGCTGCGGCGACGCGCCCGATGCGCCCTGCGTGCGCGACAGCGAGCTCGACGTCATCGCGCTGGGGCCATCGTCGCTCAAGTACGGCTTCAACCGCCGCATGGTGGCCTGGCTGCGCGCGCATTGCGAAGCGTACGACGCGGTCATTGTCGAAGGGCTGTGGCAGTTCCACGCGCTGGCCGTGTGGCTGGCGCTGCGTGGCAAGCGAGTGCCGTATTTTGTGTTTACGCACGGCATGCTGGACCCCTGGTTTCGCGACCACTATCCCCTCAAGCATCTGAAGAAGAGCCTCTACTGGCTGGTGGGGGACTACTGGGTCCTGCGTCATGCGCGCGGCGTGCTGTTCACGTGCAGCGAGGAGAAGCAGCGCGCCAGCGGCGCGTTCTGGCCATACCGGTGCCGCGAGGTGGTGGCAAGCTACGGCACGGCGCAGCCGCCTCAGGACGGCGCGCTGTTGCGCGAGGTCTTCCTTAGCGCCTTCCCGGAGGTGCGCGGCAAGCGCATCGCGCTGTTCCTTGGCCGGATCCACGAGAAGAAGGGCTGTGACCTGCTGGTCGAAGCCTTCGCCGGCGTGGCCGCCGCGCATCCCGCGTTGCATCTGGTGCTGGCCGGACCGCACGACACTGCGCTGCGCGCGATGTTGGAGCAACGCATTGCCGCGCACGGGCTGCGCGCGCGCGTGAGCTGGACGGGCATGCTCAAGGGCGAGCTCAAGTGGGGTGCGTTTCACGCGGCGGAGGTGTTCTGCCTGCCTTCGCACCAGGAGAACTTTGGCGTGGCGGTGGCGGAGGCGCTCGGCTGCGGCGTGCCGGTGCTGATCTCCGACAAGGTCAACATCTGGCGCGAGATTGTCGCCGACGGCGCCGGGCTGGTGGGTCCGGACACGGCGCAAGGCGCCACCGCCTGCCTGCAGCAGTGGCTGCAGGCGGAGCCCGCCGCGCAAGCGCGCATGCGCATTGCCGCGCGGCAGTCCTTTGCCCGGCGCTTCCATGCCGGACAGGCCGCGCAGCGGCTGCTGGACATCATCCATGGCGCGACCGAAGCCGCGCAGCCTGTCCACCACGCGGCGGCGGGATAGAGGAGACAAGGCCATGGTCGCGCCGTCATGCCACAGCGTCATCGAGCGGGGAGCGGGACCGCCGTGAAGCTGCTCAGATTCCTCGTCTACGCGGTGCTCTCGCAGGGGATCGGCGCGATCACCGGCCTGCTGCTGGCCCGTTGGCTTGATGTGGGCGACTACGCCGTCTACACGGTGGTCGGCCTCATCATGGGCGCCATCGCCATCGTCACCAAGGGTGGCATCCAGCTCGGCCTGAACGCGCTGCTGGGCAAGACCTGGCCAGACCGGGAGCGTGCCGCGGAACTGGCCTGCGCGGCCATGGGCCAGCGCTGGAGGCTGTCCGCATGGCTGTTGCCGGTGGTGCTGGCGATCGCCGCGTGGCTGCTGTATCGCAACCATGCCGGCGCGGTCCTGATCGTGCTGCTGCTGGCGTTGCTGCTGGTGACCTGGTACTTCGACATGCAATCGCGTGTCGTGGACCAGGTGCTGCTGTTTGCCAACCGCGCGCCCGCGCTGCAGGCGCTGGATACCGGTTTGTCCGTGGGGCGCCTGGTGCTGTCGTCTGCGCTCTACGCGCTGGGCCTGCTCGGCGTGCTGGGCGCGACCCTCGTCAACGTGCTGTTTGCGGGACTGCGCGTGCCGTTTGTGCGGCGCTGGATCGCGCGTGAGATACCGCTGGCGGCGCATGCCGGCAGCGCGGGCAAGGCGGAAGACAGCCAGTACATCGGCCGCATCATGCGGCGGCAATTGCCACTGGAGGCGTTCTACTGCATCCAGGGGCAACTGGTGTTCGCCATCGTTGCCTATCACGGCGCGGTCGGGCAAACGGCCTCGCTGGGCGCGCTGTCGCGCATCGGGCAATTGCTGATGCCGGTGGGCGCCGTGGTGGCCGCGTACGTGATTCCGCGCTTCGCGCAAGCGCGCGACGGCGTGCTGCGGCGCTTTGCCGGCTGGGTGGCGCTGGCTTGCCTGCCTGCTGGCGCGCTGGTGCTTCTTGCCGTGGCATGGCCGGGGTTGCTGCTGTGGCTGGTGGGGCCGAACTACGCTTCGTTGGGCGCCGAACTGGTGATCGCCTGCCTTGGCGCGGGCTTTGCCAGCGTGGTCGGCATCGCCTGGCAGTTGCTGGCCAACCGCGGCCTGAATCACTTTGCTTTTGTGCAGGTGCCGGTGGTGCTGGCTTGGTGCGCGGCCGCGCCGCGCTTTCTCGATCTCACCACGCTCGATGGCGTGCTGTGGTTCCAGCTCGGGCTGTCGTCGGGGCTGGCCGCGGCCATCGTCTGCGAACTCGCCGCGGCCGTGCGTACCGGGCGCCTGCTGCCAGGCGACGAGCGCCTTGCCCCCCATGGAGGAAGCACGCAATGAGCGATGCGCCCAGCGTTACGCTGATGGTCCCGACCTACCGGCGCCCGGACATGCTCCAGCGCTGCCTGCAGGCTGCCGCCGCGCTCGTGCCGGCGCCGGTTCAGCTGATCGTGGTCTGCCGCGGCGCCGACGATCCCGACACGGCGGCGTGGCTGGCAGATACGGCACAGGCGCGCTATCCGGCGTTGCAGGTAGTCAAGGTGACCGAGCCTGGCGTGGTGGCTGCCATGAATGCCGGGCTGCCGCATGCAACCGGCGAGCTGCTGGCGATCCTGGACGACGACGCGCTGCCGCGCGCGGACTGGCTGGCTCGCCTGCTGCCCCACTTTGCCGATGCCACGGTGGGCGGTGCCGGTGGCCGGGATGTCGTGCGCGGCGCCGATGGCGCGCCACTGGCCGTGCCGGATGTTGCGCTGGCCGGCTATCGCGACGGCTGGGGCAGGATCATCGGCGAGACCCATCGGGTGTGCGGCGCGCCGCGCGCGGTGGAAACGCTCAAGGGCTGCAACTGGATCCTGCGCCGGGCGGCACTGGGCACCGCGCGCTTTGACGAGCGGCTGCAGGGGCAGGGCGCGCAGCCCGGCAACGAGACGTGGATGTGCCAGATGCTGCGCCACGCGGGATGGCGCCTGGTGCTCGATCCCGGCGCCATCGTCGATCACTATCCGGCCGCGCGCTACAACTACGAGCGCCAGAGCTACGCGCGCAGGCGCTGCTTCGAAGAGACCTGCAACATGACGGCGATCTCGATGGCATACGCCCCGCCGGCGATGCGCCTGCGGCTGGTGTTGTTCCAGCTGCTGGTGGGGTCGCGCAGTTGCCCGGGCGCTTACTTCCTGGCGCACAGCCTGCTCAAGCGCCCACGCAGCCTGCCGGGGCAATTGCTGGGTGGCTGGGGTGGCTTCGTGCAGGGCGTGCGCCTGGCGGGCACGCTGCGCATGCAGCCGCCGGGCCGGCCCGCGCGCTGCGCCGGGCCGCACGCGCAAGCCGTGCCTGCGGGAGCGAGGCTCGATGGCACCCCACGGGGGAGCGAAGCATGAAAGCCCTCGTCACGCATCCCGGCCTGCAGCATTCGCACCAGATGGCACAAGCGCTCTATGAGCACGACATGCTCAAGCAATACTGGTCCGGTGTGCCGGTGCGCGCCCCGGGCGAGGCGCCGCCCTGGTGGCTGCCGGCCGGATATCACGCCAAGGTGCGCGAGGTCGCCATCCCCAAGGCGCTGCGGCGGCACCCAGTGTTTTTTCCGGGTGTGCTCAAGCTTGGCCTCAATCGCTATGTCGGCCGCTCCGGGTCGGCCTACGCGCACCGGATCTTCCATCTGTTCGACCAATGGGTGGCTGCCCGGATAGAGGCGCTGCGCCCGGATATCGTGGTGGCCTACGAGAACTCCGCGCTACGGACCTTCCAGGCGGCGCGGCGCATCGGCGCGCGCTGCGTGCTGGAGGCGCCGGCCGTGCATCATCGCGCGGCCGAAGCCATGGTGCCGGTCGAGGACCGTACCTACCTTGCGCAGATCAATGCGCAAAAAGATGAGGAGATTGTGCTGGCGGACATCATCATCACCTGCTCGGAGTTTGCCGCGCGTACCTATATCGACGCCGGCGTGCCCCCCGCCAAGCTCAAGCCGATCCTGCTTGGCGCAACGCTGCCGGATGATGTCCGCCGCCAGCGGCTCGCTGGCGGCCCGCGCTTTGTGTTCGCCGGGGCGGTGCGCGTGGGCAAAGGCATTGACCTGCTGCTTGATGCATTCGCGCGGCTGCGGGAGCGGCTGCCGGCGGCGGAGCTGGTGCTTGCCGGCGCGCTGGTGGAGCCGGAGCTGGGCGGGCGCATTGCAGCCATGCCGGGCGTGCTCCAGCTGGGTGCGTTGCCGCAGCCCGCGCTGTTCCAGGTATTCGCCGATGCCGATTGTTTCGTGCTGCCGTCGCGCTTCGATTCCTTCGGCATGGTGGTGGCCGAGGCCCTGGCATGTGGCACGCCGGTGCTGCTCTCGGATCGGGTCGGTGCGAAGGAAATCATCGATGAATTCCCGCAGGCCGGGTGGGTGGTGCCGCTTTGCGCGGACGCGCTGTACCAACGCATGCTGGCCCTGGCGACAGACCGCGCGCAGCTGGAGCGCGCGCGCGCCCATGCCCGTGTCGCCGGGCAGAAGTACACCTGGGCGAGGTACCGCCTGAGTGCAGCCGAAACGGTAGCCGCGCTATGCTGAGCCCTTCCCTTCCCTACGCGAAGCCCGCCGTGCCAGCCCGCCGGGCGCGTGTCACCGTGTTCGGGCGGATTTTCATCACGGTCTTCGTGATTGCCGTGTTCGAGGGCGCCGCGCGCAAGTGGGTCTCGGATTCGCTCACCATGCCGCTGATCCTGCTGCGCGACCTGATGGTGGTCTATGCGCTGTACCACGCGGTGCGCTATTCAGGCTTTACCCCGGCACGGCGCACCGTGCGCATGCTGCTGTGGTGGTCGGCCATTGTTTGCTTCTGGGGCTTGCTGCAGCTTGTTGCGGGCATCAACTCGCTGCCCATTTTCCTGATCGGCGTGCGCTTCTGGTTGCTGTACCTGTGGTTTGCCTACGCCGCGGCCGAGCTGCTCGAGCCGCAGGACCTGGAAGCCATCTACAAGGCCGCGCTTGCCATGCTGCTGTTCATGGCGCCGCTGGCACTGGTGCAGCATTTTCAGCCGCCGGAGAGTTTCCTTAATCGTCAGATCGAGGGCGATCCGGATACGGTCTTCCGCGTGACGGCCGACGTGGTGCGCACCACGGGCACCTTCTCGTTCACGCTGGGCTACACCCTGTTCCTGGCGATCGTCAGCCCCTTCGCGCTGGAGGCGGTGCTGGGCGAGCAGAAGCCGGGGCTCGGGGGCAAGCTGTATTCGCTGGCGGTCATCGGCAGTCTGTTCATTGCCTCGCTGGTCAGCGGGTCGCGTTCGGCCATCCTGTTGTTGCCGATCGTGTTTGGCATCGCGCTGCTGGCAAGCTTGCGCTACGGCAAGGGAAAACGGCGCAGGGCGGCGGTGTCGTGGGGCATTGTCTCCATCCTCATGAGCGTGGTCATCGTGCTGTTCGTCAGCTCGGCGGTGGACGCGACCTTGGAGCGCTTCAGTTCCGCGGCGGAGTCGGAGAGCTTCGGTGACCGGGTGGAGTCGATGTTCTTCGGCGTCAACGATGTCTCGGCCGAGCAGAGCCTGCTTGGCAGCGGGCTGGGGCTTGGCAGCAACCTTGCCAACTACTTCCTGCAGACCGGCCTGCTGTTCGTGATCAGCGAAACCGAGACCGGCCGCGTGATCGGCGAGATGGGCCTGGTCGGCTATCTGAGCATCTTGCTCAAGGCGCTGATCTTCATCAACGGCATGTGGCGCGCATTGCGCGTGGCCAGGCGCACCGGCAACACGTTTCTCATCCTGATGTGGACCATCGCCATCTTCGGGCTGACCTCCTGGCCGGTAGTCGGGCAGCTGACGGCCAATGCGCTTGGCTTCGTGTTTGCAGGCATCACGCTGGCGGCCACGCGGCAAGCGAGCCAGCGCTTGTATCACCCCGGCATTCAATCACCATGAAAATCATCTTGTTGGGTCACCCCGTCTTTTTTGGCAGCCACAGCATGAACCGCTTCGCCGCGATGATCATCGACGGCATGCGCGCACGCGGCCACCAGGCCGAACTATGGACCCCCGCCGCCGTGATGTGCCGCCTGCCGGCGCGCGGCGGGCTGCGCAAATGGCTGGGCTACATCGACCAGTACATCCTGTTCCCGATGCTCGCGCTGTGGCGTCTGCGCAAGGTCGACAAGGACACCTTGCTGGTGCTGGCCGATCATGCGCTGGGCATCTGGATGCCGCTGCTGCGCCATCGTCCGCACGTGGTGCACTGCCATGATTTCATCGCCCTGCGCACGCTCGCCGGCGAGTTCCCCGAGCACGGGCTCTCGGCCAGCGGGCACACCTACCAGTCGCTGATCCGTTGGGGGCTGTTGCAGGGAAAGGCGTTCGTTGCCGTCTCCAACAAGACCATGCGCGACCTGCGGCGGCTGCATCCGTGCGCGCCCGAGGCGGCGTGGGTGGTCTACAACGGGATGAACTATCCGTTCCGCCGGATGGGCACCACCGAGGCGCTGGCCTGCCTGCAGCGTGCTGGCGCGCCTGCCGATCCGCAAGGCATGCTGGTGCATATCGGCGGCAACCAGTGGTACAAGAACCGCGAAGGCGTGCTGGCGCTCTACCTGGCCTATTGCCGGCAGTGCCGGGAGCCGCGGGCGCTGTGGATGATCGGCGGCGATCCCACCGCGGAAATGCGCGAGCAGGGCGAACGGGCGATCGCCCTTGGCGGCAGCGTGCGCTTCCTGACGGGGCTGCCTACCGAAGCGGTGCAGGCAGCCTATTCGCTGGCCGCCGTGATGCTGTTTCCGAGCCTGGAAGAAGGTTTTGGCTGGCCCATCATCGAAGCCATGGCATGCGGCGCGCCGGTGCTGACGACGAATCGCGCGCCGATGACCGAGATCGGTGGCGACCAGGTGCAGTTGCTCGAGCCGTTGGCTAGCGGTGACATGGATGCCTGGGCGCAACGCGGCGCGGACGTGCTGGCCGGGATGCTCGCATGGCCGCAAGCGCGGCGCGCCGAGGTGGCAGCGCGCTCGATTGCGTGGGCGGCAAACTTCTCCGCCGAGAAGGCCATCGACCAGTACGAGAGCATTTATCTCACGGTGCTGGCGGCGGCTTCGGTGGAAGATCGCGTCTCGGTGGACGCCTGAGCACTACCTGACCGCCTGAGCACCTCAACGGTGGCGTGTGCTATTCGCTGCCGACCCCGACGGTGCTGGGCGCGCCGGCGGGCTGGTGCCTGATCAGCGCAAACAGCGCTTTCTCCAGTTCGCCCAGCACCATGTCGCGGTCCAGGTGCTGCTCGGCCCAGCGGCGCCCCGCGCCGCCCAGATGCGCGCGCAGCGCGGGCTGCGCCGCCAGCGTGTCGATGGCGGCGGCCAGCGCGGCCGCGTCGCCCGGCGGCACCAGCACGCCGCATTGCGCAACCACGCGGCCAAGTTCCGTGTCCGGCTCCGCGGTGGCGATCACCGGGCGCGCGCTGGCCAGCATGCCGGTCAGTTTCGAGGGCATGACCAGGTCGGCGGCGCCGGCGCGTTGTGGCAGCAGGTGAATGTCGGCGGCGGCCAGCAGCGAGGCAAACATGCCGGCGGGCTGCAAGGGCAGGAAGCGCACCTGTGGCAGCCCTGCGCAGGCGGCCTCCAGCGCGGGGCGCCCGGCGCCGTCGCCGCAGAAGATGAAGTGCAGGCGTTCATGGCCATCGAGCAGGCGGGCGGCATCAGCCATGACATCCAGCCCCTGCTTGGCGCCCATGTTGCCCGAGTACAGCGCCACCACGGCATCGGCCGGAATGCCCAGCGTGCGGCGCGCCAGCGTTGCGCTGCCGGCGTCGATTTCCCGCAGGTTGACCCAGTTGGGCAGCAAGGCCGCGCGCTCAGGCTCGGTGCCCTTGCCGCGCGCCAGCGAGACCATGGCCTGCGAGATCGACGAGACCCGGTCAAAACGCGTCATCAACCGATGCTCCACGCGCTGCGCCACGCGGCGCAGCCAGGGCCGGCGGAGCAGCCCCAGCGCAAAAGCCGCATCGACCTCGTAGTCCTGCACATGCAGCCAGGTCTTGCAGCCGCTCCAGTGCGCGAACAGCAAAGCGGCGGGCGCGCACATCAGGGGGGGCTCCACCACGAACAGCACATCCGGGCGCCAGCGCAACTGGGCCATCAGGCTGGGCAGGCTGGATACGGCAAAGCTTGCCAGGTGCAGCAGCCGCGTGATGCCGCCCGGCTTGCGCGGTACCCACAGCGGCGCGCGATACACCTCCACCCAGCGCCGCCGCTCGCGGCGGTATTGCCACGCGCGATAGCCCTCGCCCACGCGCCACGCCGGATAGTAGGGCGGCGCGGTGACCACTCGCACCTCGTGGCCGCGCGCGGCCAGCCACTCGGCCTGCTCGCAGGTGTACTTGCCGATGCCGGTCAGCTCGGGCGCATAGTTCAGGCAGTACATGAGTATCTTCATGGCAACGGTAGCGTCAGTGGCGTCGATGCGCTGTATGGGGTGTGCAGCCGTCGCGCCCGCTGCGGCGCGCAGGGTGCGCGGCGGCTATGTCGGGAAATGTCGGCGAATGTCGGCATAGGCCGGCGTGCGCCTAGTCCTCCGCCATGATCCGCACGCAGCCAGCCGCCATGGCCCTGCCCGCGGAGGCGGGAGAGTCCTCCAGCGCGGCGGCCTGGCAGCGCTCGGCGGTGGCGGCGGCATCCGCAAAGCGCGTGGGCACCTGCACCAGGCACCTGGCCAGCGCACCGGCATCGCCCGCCTTGAAATACAGGCCGGTGACGCCGTCGCGTATCAGTTCGCCGGCGTCGTCGTTGTTCACGCTCACCACCACCGGGCAGCCGTAGCTCAGCGCCTCGCGCACCAGCGGATGCCAGCGCTGCGCGGCATCGGGCAGCACCAGGCAGCTCGCCTTGCGGTACTCCACGGCGAAGTCGGCTGGCGCCATCGCGCCCAGGAAGCGTACCGACGACCCCAGCCCGAGCGCGTCGGCCATGGTGCGCAGCCGGCCATAGGCGCGGCCGGTGCCCACCAGCGATAACGTGGCCGCCGGCCACGCCTGCCGCGCGCCGGCAAAGGCATAGAGCAGCAGCACCAGGGCCGGATCGTGCGTGAGGGCGCCAACATGCAGGAAATGCGGCGCATGGGCCGGCGCAGCGTGCGCGACCCGCTCGCGCCGTTCGGCGGCGGCATCGAAGCCGTCCGGCAGCACGGCCGGTGGGCGGCAGGCAAAGATCTTGCGCGGGGGAACGTCGGCGGCAATGGCGCGCGCGCAGCCGCGCTCGCTGCCCACGAAGACGCCCTGGCAATGGCGCAGCAATACCGCGTCGGCCAGTGCGCCAAAGCGCCCAGGCACGCTGGCAAAGGCGGCCCCATGGAAGAAGGCCGCGCGCCGCCGCCCCAGCGCCATGCTGGCCAGCAGCATGGCCCAGTTTTCCAGCCGGCTCCGTCCCGCCAGCACCACCAGCGCGCCCGGACTGAGCGAGATGGCGCGCATCTGTTGCAGGCAGCGCCGCCACAGGCCCGCATCCGCGCTGCCCGTGGGAAAGATGACCTGCCCGGGCCAGAGCGCGCCGGGGCTCGCTGCCCCGCCGCTGGTGGCCGAGGTAGCCGGCGTTGCGCACGCCGTGGCCTGAGGCCGGGCGCGCTTGTCGGGATGGCGGAGCAGGGGTTTCATGTCAGGCCTCCACGTGTTGTGCCGGGGCTGTGCCATGCGCCAGCCTTCCGCTCTGCAGTGCATCCAGGTAGGCCAGCCGCAGGCCGTCGCGCAGCGCCACCGCTGGTTGCCAGCCGGTGGCGGCAAGGGCCGTGCAGTCGAGCCGCTTGCGCGGCGTGCCGTCGGGCTTGCCGTTGTCGAAGACGATGTCGCCGCGATAGCCCACGGTCTGCGCCACCAGCCCCGCCAGTTCGCGCACGCTGACTTCCTCGCTGCTGCCCACGTTCAGGAAACCTGCCGGCGCGGTCTGGCGGTACACGTCTTCTGGCAGCGCCATCACATGCAGGCATGCCGCGGCCAGGTCGTCCGCGTAGAGGAACTCGCGCAGCGGCGTGCCGCTGCCCCACACCGGCACGTGCTGGGCGTGCGCCATGCCGGCTTCGTGGAAGCGCCGCAGCAGGCCCGGTATCACATGGCTGTTGTCGGGGTGATAGTTGTCGCCCGGGCCGTAGAGGTTGGTCGGCATCACGCTGCGGTAGTCGGTGCCGTACTGGCGGTTGTAGCTCTCGCACAGCGCAATGCCAGCGATCTTGGCCAGGGCGTAGGGGGCGTTGGTGGGCTCCAGCGGCCCGGTAAGCAGCGCGGCTTCGCTGATGGGCTGGGGCGCGAACTTCGGGTAGATGCAGCTTGAGCCGAGGAATAGCAGGCGCTTCACGCCCGCACGCCAGGCTTCGTGGATGACGTTGGCCGCGATCATCAGGTTCTGCTGGATGAACTCGGCGGGAAAGGTGTGGTTGGCGTGGATGCCGCCTACGCGCGCGGCTGCCAGGTAGACCGTGTCGATGCCCTGGGTGGCGAAGAACGCGCGCACCTGCTGCTGGTCGGTGAGGTCGAGCGCGGCGTGGCCGCGCGTGATGATGTCGGCCTGGCCACGCGCGTCCAGCGCGCGCACGATGGCGGAGCCAACCATGCCGCGGTGGCCCGCCACGAACACCCGCGATTGCCGCGCCGGCTGGGGCGCGGACGGCGGCGCGGGCTTGCTTGACACTGCGGTGCCGGCTTCACTCATGATGGTCATAGGCGCGGAAGCCAGCCAGCTTGACGAACGCATCGCGCCGCGCCGCGGCAAAGTCCGCCTCCATCATTTCCCGCACCAGGGCCCCGAAGCTCGTGCGCGGCGCCCAGCCCAGCTGTTCGCGCGCCTTGCTGGCGTCGCCCAGCAACGTTTCGACTTCGGTCGGGCGGAAGTAGCGCGGGTCCACGCGCACAATCGTGTCGCCCACCTTGCAGCGCGCTGCCACCGGGCAGGTGGCGGCATCGACGCGCGCCACCACGCCTACCTCATCGGCACCTTCGCCTTCGAAGCGCACCGTGATGCCGAGCTGCAGGGCGGCCAGCTGCACGAACTCGCGCACGCTGTGCTGCTCGCCGCTGGCGATCACATAGTCCTCGGCTTTGTCCTGCTGCAGCATCAGCCACTGCATTTCCACGTAGTCGCGCGCATGGCCCCAGTCGCGCAGGGCCGACAGGTTGCCGAGATAGAGCGTGTCCTGCAGCCCCAGCACGATGCGCGCCATCGCCCGCGTGATCTTGCGCGTGACAAAGGTCTCGCCGCGCACCGGGCTCTCATGGTTGAACAGGATGCCGTTGCAGGCGTACATGCCGTAGGCCTCGCGATAGTTCACCGTGATCCAGTAGGCGTACAACTTGGCGGCCGCATAGGGGCTGCGCGGGTAGAACGGCGTGGTCTCCTTCTGCGGTGTTGCCTGCACCAGGCCGTACAGCTCGGATGTGGACGCCTGGTAGAAGCGGGATTGCTTTTCCAGGCCAAGGATGCGCACGGCTTCTAGCAGGCGCAGCGTGCCCAGCGCGTCCGTGTTGGCGGTGTATTCCGGTTCCTCGAACGACACCTGCACGTGGCTTTGCGCCGCCAGGTTGTAGATTTCATCGGGTTGCGATTGCTGTACCACCCGCACCAGGCTGGCGGTGTCGGTCATGTCGCCGTGATGCAGGATCAGGCTGCGCCTGGGCGCTTGCGGATCCTGGTACAGGTGGTCGATGCGCTCGGTGTTGAACAGCGAACTGCGGCGCTTGATGCCGTGCACCTCGTAGCCTTTGGCAATCAGCAGCTCGCACAGGTAGGCGCCGTCCTGCCCGGTGATGCCGGTGATCAGCGCGCGGCGCGGGCGTTGCGCGCAGCCGCTGCCCGTGCTGCCGCTGGACTCGGGCTGCCGCCCGGTTGCCGTGAGCCGGCCGAAGGGTTCGAGGTCATGTGCGCCCATAGATATCTGCCATCCGGATGATGTCGTCTTCGCCAAGGTAGGAGCCGGACTGGATCTCGATCAGTTCGAGCGGGATCCGGCCGGGGTTTTCAAGGCTGTGCGCCTCGCCGATCGGGATATAGGTGGATTGGTCTTCGGTCAGCAGGTACTCGACGTCTCCGCGGCGCACGCGCGCCGTGCCGGAAACCACCACCCAGTGCTCGGCACGGTGGTGATGCAGTTGCAGCGAGAGCTTGGCGCCAGGTTTGACCGTGATGCGCTTGACCTGGTAGCGCGTGCCGTGGTCCACGGCGTCGTAGGCGCCCCAGGGCCGGTATACCTTGCGATGCTGGGTGGCCTCGGGGCGGCCCTGGGCGCGCACCGTTTCCACCAGCTGCTTCACGTCCTGGCAGTGATCCTTGTGGACCACCAGCACCACGTCCGGTGTTTCCACCACCATCACGTCGTCCAGGCCGGCGACCGCCACCATCCGGTGCGAAGCGTGGACAAGGCAGCCCTGTGCATGGTGCGTGACCACGTCGCCGATGGCCACGTTGCCATCGGCGGTCTTCTCGGCGGCCTTCCAGACCGCGTCCCAGGAGCCCACGTCGCTCCAGTCGGCGGACAGCGGCGCCATTTGCGCGTCACGCAGGTGCTCCATCACGGCGTAGTCGATCGAGTCGGAGCGGCAGGCGGCAAAGGCGTCCGTGTCGAGCCGGAAGAAGTCCAGGTCGCGGTGGCCGCGCACCATCGCTTCCTGCGCGGCCAGCAGGATGTCGGGGGCGAACCGCTCCAGCGCGGCGAGATAGACGGAGGCGCGGAACAGGAAGATGCCGCTGTTCCAGAAGCAGTTGCCTTCCTGCAAGTAGCCGGTGGCCATTTCCAGCGAGGGCTTCTCGACGAAGCGTGCGACCGACAGCAAGTCAGCCGTATTGCTGGGCACCGCCTTGATATAGCCGTAGCCGGTGGCCGCGAACGTGGGCACCACGCCCAGCGTCACCACCACGCCGGTTGCGGCCACGGCGCTGGCCTGGCACACGGTCTGGGTGAAGGCGGCGCGGTCGCGGATCAGGTGATCGGAAGGCAGCACCAGCAGCACCGGGTCCGCGCCGTCGCTGCGCGCTTGCAGCGCGGCCACCGCCGCAGCCGGCGCGGTATTGCGTGGATGCGGCTCGAGCACGATGGCGGACAACGCGCAGCCTGCCTCCCGTGCCTGCTCGGCCACCACGAAACGGTGCGCTTCGTTGCTGACCAGGATCGGGGCTTGCGCACCGGGAATCTCCCGGACCCGCAACAGGGTGTCCTGCAGCAGCGAGTCCTGTCCGAGCAGGCGCAGGAACTGCTTGGGATAGCCGTCGCGCGACAATGGCCATAGCCGCGAGCCCGCGCCGCCACAGAGGATGACCGGTACGATCTGCTTGTCGTCTGCCATGGCATGTCTCCTTCAAGCAGCACGAAGCCTGGCTCGCGTTCACGGCGAGCCGGGTGACGGGTAGTGAGGTGACTGTAATGCCGGGCCGCGAGGGGGACTGTTGGCTAGCACACACTCGACGGCGTGCGCCAGGCAAGCACGAAAAAAAGCCGTCTGCGCGCAAGGCGAAGACGGCGTACGAGGCTAGATGGCCGGGAAGGATCGGCTTAGCGGGCCCAGTAGCCGGGCTGCATCACCCAGCCGCCGCGCGGGCTCTGCACCCAGCGCTCGGGCACATAGCGGTGACCCGGGCGTTCGCGCTGCCAGTAGCCGCCGCGCCAGGCATAGCTGCCGCCGTTGGCGCTCCAGTGTCCCGGCACCCACGCCTGGCCAGGGCGGGCCGGCGGGCGCGGTTCATAGCGCGGCGGGGGCGGCGCGGGGCGCATGTGCGGGCTGCCGTGGTAGCCCGGGGGATAGGCCTGGGCCTGGGCCGGCGAGATCAGGCCAAGCGCGGCGCCGGCGGCAAGGGTAGTGAGGGCGAGCAGCAGTTGGCGTTTCATGGTTCAACTCCAGGGGTGCGAGTGATGCGTTGAATTTCGGGGGCGGCGCGTGTGTGTTACCTGCAGCCGCTCAATAGCGGTCGTGGTAACGGTACGGCGGCGGGCCGCCACGCGGGGGCACCACGATGCAGGCGGACAGCAGGGACGCTGCGGAGCAGAGCAGGACAACCAGGGCGATGGCGCGTTTCATGTTGGGGACTCCGTGACTGGCTTCGCGTTGAACATGGCCTCACTGTAGCCATCGGGCTCGCGCCGGTGTGCTTGCACTTGTAAGGCGCAATCACACTTTCAAGGGCCCCGGCTTCACCTTCGGCGAGGCTTTCCGGGCCCTTGCGTGTCGCCCGCCAGGCCTTGCCGGCATTGGGCGCACGGGTGATGGCGCGGGGCCGGCCGCAGCCGCGAAAAGAAAACGGGACCGTGGCCGGTCCCGTAATGTGGCGTTACATCGGAAATAACTCTCGCAAAGATTTACCCCTGCGGCGGCCCGTTTGCGCGCGCCTTAGCGGGCCCGCACCTCGCGCTGGAACACCGCCAGCGCCTGCGCGCGGGTGGCAATGAAGCGCGGATCGGCCGCCGCCTGCGCATCGCGCGGGCGCGGCATGTCGAAGTCGATCGCCTCGGCCACGCGCGTGGGCCGGCGGGTCAGCAGCAGGATGCGGTCAGCCAGGAAAACCGCGTCTTCCAGGTCGTGCGAGACGATCACCATGGTGGTGCCCTCCGCCAGCTGCACCTCCTGGAGCTTGTCGCGAATGAACAGGGTGGTCTCGAAATCCAACGCAGAAAAGGGTTCGTCGAGGAACAGCACCTCGGGCCGCGGCGCCAGCGCACGCATGATGCAGATCAGCTGCTGCTGCCCGCCAGAGAGCTCGTAGGGAAAGCGGTTGACGTCGAAGCGCACGTCGAAGGTGCGCAGCAGTTCCTCGGTGCGCGCCTTGGCTTGTGCCTCCGGCATGCCTTTGCGGCGCAGCGGGTAGGCCACGTTGTCGCGCGCGGAGATCCACGGCAGCAGGGCGTCCCGGTAGTTCTGGAACACATAGCCGATCACGGTCTGGCGCAACGTCTTGCCATCGAACAGCACCTCGCCCCGGTCGAACGGCAACAGGCCCGCCACCATGTTGATCAGCGTCGACTTGCCGCAGCCGTTAGGCCCGAAGATCGAGACGATCTTGCCACGCGGCAGGTCCAGGTCGAGATGCTGGTACAGCGGCACGCCGCCGAAGGCCTTGGACAGGCCGCGGATGGTGACATGGACTTCGCGCCCGGCCGGTGCGGCCACCAGCGCCGATGGCGGTGGCGCGTCGGCCACGCCGGCCCCCGATTGCAGGACTCTCATTTGCCGCTCCAGTGGACAAAGCGCTTCTCCAGCATGAAGAAGGCCAGGTTGAGCACGTAGCCAAGCGCGCCGGTGACCAGGATGGCGGCATACATGCCGCGGATATTGAAGACCTGCTGCGCATCGATGATGCGGTGGCCAAGGCCCGTGTCCGAGCCAATGAACATCTCCGCCACGATCACGATCACCAGCGACATCGACACGCCGGTGCGCAGCCCGACAAAGGTCTGCGGCAGGCTCTCCATCAGCAGCACGTCCTTGAACACGTGCCACTTCGATACGCCCATGGCCTGCACCGCCAGCACGCGCGTCTTCCTGGCGTTCATCACGCCATACGCACTGTTGAACAGGATCAGCAGCACCGCCGCGAAGGCGGCAATCGCGATCTTGTTCGCATCCGACAGGCCGAACAGCAGCATGAACAGCGGGATCAGCGCGGATGACGGCGTGGAGCGGAAGAAGTCGATCAGGAACTCGACGCTGCGATAGGCCGGGACCGAGCTGCCAAGCGCCACGCCCAGCGGCACGCCGATCACCGCGGCGATCAAAAAGGCGTAGAAGGTGCGCGATACGGTGGCCAGCAGGTCCGCGTTGATGGACCCGTCGGCAACGCTGGTGAACAGTACCCCGAGCGTTGCCGCCGGCGATGGCAGCAGCACCGGGTTGACCCATTTGGCCGATACCGCCGCCTGCCACAGCGCCAGCAGCGCCAGTGGGCCGATCAGCGGCAGCAGCCGTGGCGCCAGGTTGGATGCACGCATGTCAGCCCCGGTAGAGCATGTCCGCCACCGGCACCCGGCGGGCAAACAGCTTGCGGTCGTGGAAGACGTCGAAGAATTTCTGGAAGGCCTCGATATCGGCCGGCTTGAACTCGTTGTAGAGCGTGAAGCCGGGCAGCGGCACTTCTCTGGCCAACTGGTCGTCGATGCTGGTGTAGCCCTTCAGGAAGGGGCGCACCTTGACGGGGTCCTTGCGCACCATGTCGATGGCCTGGCCGTAGGCGGCGATAAAGCGTTTCGACAACTCGGGGCTGGACGAGAGGAAGGCTGAGGTCAGCGAAGCCGAGCCGCCAAACCACGGCAGGCTGGCGTTGCCCAGCACGTAGCGCGAGATCACGCCGTACTCCAGCGCGCGGCAGGTGCCGTTGAGCCGGCCCACGGTGCCCGTGGGTTCCAGCGTGTAGACCGCGTCAAGCTGGCCCGCGGCGAGTGCGGCCACGTGCTGGCCTACCGGCAACTCGACGGGTTTGACGTCAGCGTAGCCGTTCTTCTCGAAGATCACCTTGGCCAGCGTCACGTTCTGGATGCCGGGACCGCAGCCGATGCGCTTGCCCTTGAGATCGGCCAGGGTCTTGTAGGGGCTGTCCTTGGCCACCAGGATTTCATCGAGCAGCAGTGTGGCGTTGGACGGGTTGGCGGCAAAGATCTTGCACAGGCCGGGCGAGGTGATCTCGCCCAGGCCCAGCGCCGCGGAAGCCGTGCCGTTGGCCGAGCCCTCGATGCGCCCGGCGATCATGGCTTCCACCACCTGCTGCGCGCTGGCGAACTTGACGGCCTCCACTTCCAGGCCGGCCCGCTTGAACAGCCCCGTCTCGATGCCCGCGTACAGCGGGATGCCGCCGGCGATCGGCCAGAAGCCCAGGCGGATCTTCTGCGATTGCGCGCGCACGATGGCAGGCGCGGCCAGCATCGCGCCGGCGGCAAGGCCCTGGCGCAGGGCGAGGCGGCGGCGTGGGTTGAAGCGTGAATCGGTCATGGTGATCTCGCGACAAAAGGAGTGGAAGGAAAAAAAATCCGCAGACGCCGGGGCGCGCCGCGCCTGTGCGGTGCTATCCCGGTGCATGTCAGGTGCGTGCGCGCGCGCCGTCGGTGCGTATCGTCTGCAAGCGGTGCAGCGTGATCTTGCGCACTTCGGCGCGGCTTTCTTCAATATGGCTGGACAGCAGCAGCACGGCCTGCTCCGCGCGTTGGCGCTGGATCTCGCGCAGGATGGCGGCGTGCTCGTCGTAGGTGGCGGCAACGCGCGCGGCGTAGGTGAAATCGAGCCGGCGGATGATGCGGATGCGCTCGGTCACCTGCCGGTGCACGCTAGCGATTTCGCGGTTGCCCGCCGCCGCTACCAGTGCCGCGTGAAAGGCCTCATCGTGTTGCGCCACCAGGCGGCCGTCGTCCAGGCGCGCGTCCTGCGGCACCTGCCAGAACTGCGCAAGCTGGGCCAGCGCGCCGTGATCCACCGTGGGCGTGGCGTGCGTGCACAGCATGCGCACGGCATTGACCTCGATCAGCTTGCGTAGCTCGTAGAGTTCGTCGAAACGCGTGAAATCCAGTGGCACCACCTCCCAGCCGCTGCGGAAATACACCTGCACCAGCGCGTCGGATTGCAGCCGTAGCAGCGCCTCGCGCACCGGCGTGCGCGACACGCCCAGGCGCTGGGCAATCTCGCCTTCGGTGAAGCGGTCGCCGGGAAGCATGCGGAACTCGAAGATGTCGTCGCGCAACTGCGCGTAGACCGCTTCGGCGCGCGAGACCACACGGACCTCGGCGCCGCTCATGCCGCGGCCCGCGCGAGCAATGCGGATGGCCTCGGGCATGCCGCTACGCCCATGGCCTCCAGCGCCTGGGCGGCGGCAAAGGCCAGGTCCTCGCGCCACGGCGGCGCGATCAGTTGTACGCCTAGCGGCAGGCCGTCGGGGCCGGCCAGCGGCACCGTGAGCACCGGCAGGCCGATGCACGAAATGGGCTGGGTCAGCAGGCCCAGGCTGGCGCGCGCTGGCAGCACCTGGCCATTGATCTCGATGCTCTCCTGTCCGGCCAGCGGCGCGGCCACCGGCGTGGCCGGGGCGATCAGCAGCTCGGTGCGCGCGAAGGCGTCGAGCAGTTCCTGGCGAAAGGCCGCGCGCACTTGCTGTGCGCGCACATACCACGCGGCCGGCAGCACCAGCCCGGCGGCCAGGCGGTCGCGCGAGAGCGGCTCCATCTGCGCGTACTGGTGCCGCAGATGCTCGCGGTGCAGGTGCCCGCCCTCGGTGCCGGTGATGACGAAGGCGGCCGAGCGCGCGGCTGCCGCGCCCGGCAGATGGATCACGCCCGTGGCTTCAAGCGCATCGGCCACGCGCTGCGCGGCCGCGCGTGCATCGGCTGCGGCCATGTCGTCGAAGTAGCCGCCCAGGCGTGCCGCGCGCACGCGTATCGGCGCCTGCCCGCTGACCGCTTCGAGCGGGCGGCGCGCGCAGGCCGGATCCCGGGTGTCGGCGAACTGCAGCATATCGTAGGCCGCCGCGAGGTCCGCCACCGAGCGCGCGAAGTGGCCGACGTGGTCCAGGCTGTGCACGAACGGATAGCTGCCGCGGCGGGACAGCCGCCCATAGGTGGGCTTGAGCCCGAAGATGCCGGTGAGCGCCGCCGGCACGCGGATCGAGCCATTGGTGTCCGAGCCGAGCGATAGCGGTACCAGGCCCGCGGCCACCGCCGCCGCGCTGCCGCCGGAGGAGCCGCCCGCCACCCGGGCCAGATCGTGCGGATTGCGGCAGGTGCCCCGATGCGCGTTCTCGGTGGTGAAGCCGTAGGCGAACTCGTCCATGTTGAGCGTGCCCACCAGCACCGCGCCCGCCTCGCGCATGCGCGAAACCAGCACCGCGTCGCGCCTGGCCGGTGCGGCGCCGGCCAGCACGCGAGAGCCCGCCAGCGTGGTGAGGTCCGCCACGTCGAACAGGTTCTTCACTGCATAGGGCACGCCTGCCAGCGGCGGCAGCCGCGCGCCCTGCGCGCGCAGCGCATCGACGCGGCGCGCCTCGCCCAGCGCGCGCTCGCGCGTCACCGCGGTGAAGGCGTGCAGCAGCGGGTCGCACGCCTCGATGCGCGCGAGCGTGGCGGTGGCCACATCCAGCGCGCTGCGCGCGCCGGTGTCGATGTCGCTGCGGATCGCCAGCGCCGATTCGAACACGGGATCGCGCGCGTTCATGGCCGGTACACCGGAGCCGGCTCGTCGTGCGCGTCCAGCGGGTGCGCCAGCATGGGCGCCGCGATCGCGGCCACGCGCAGGAATTGTTCGATCACGCGCGCCTCGGCGTCCTTGGGCAGCTCCAGCCCGTGCAGCTTGAGCGCGCTGCGGGCGTAGTGCGCCAGCGTCTCGTCGCAAAGTTGGGTCATGGCGTTTCTCCGGGAGTTCGTGGGTCTCAGGCTGCGGCCGTCGTGCCCTGCTTGTATGCGATCTTGTATGCAAGCAATGGCTGTGCCACGTGTGGCGCGGCGCGATGCACGGCGTGCGGCGGGATTCCGCCTTTCGTGCTGCACCGCTTGGGGGCGAGAGTGCAATGACAGGTGCGCACGCGCGGCGTGATTCCCCGCGGCAGTGCGTGCGCCGCATCGGCCTTGGTGCGCCCATGCGTAGCACCTGCGCTTGCAGGCACCGTCTGGCGGAGCGTCCAGTGCCCAGTGCAGTGGCATGAACCTTGCGCGGAGCGGGGGCGCGCCCGTGGTCATTCCCACACTGGCACGCGGTGGCATATCCTGATCTGTGCCTGAGGCGTGCCGGGCGCGTCACCATCCGGTGCGCATGAACCTGCGGAGGTGCGATGCCGATCCTTCTTGTCGTGTTGGCGCTGCAGGCCCTCGTGCCGGGTGCTACGTCCTTTGCCGCGCTGGCGCGATATGACAACGCGCGCACCGCGGCTTGCGCGCGGCTGGACGGGCTTCCCTGACATCGTCCGGCGCTAGTGCCGTCCCGTCGCGGCATCCGTCCCCCCAACCAATCCAGTATCCAGAGGAACGCAAATGAATCGCAGTGATATCACCGACCGGATCATCGAGGCCAAGGTCACCAAAGGCATCCGGTGGTCTGATGTGGCCGAGAAGGTCGGCAAGAGCAAGGAGTGGACGACCGCCGCGTGCCTGGGCCAGATGGCCTTCGACGCGTCCGGCGCGCAGGCCGTGATGGAGATATTCGGTTTGCCGCCGGAGGCCGAGCCGTGGCTGCGCACCGTGCCTTACAAGGGCTCGCTGCCCACTCCCGTGCCGACCGATCCGCTGATCTACCGTTTCTATGAGCTGGTCAGCATCTACGGGACAACCTTCAAGGCGCTGATCCATGAAGAGTTTGGCGACGGCATCATGAGCGCGATCGATTTCCGCATGGACCTGCAGCGCGAGGCCGATCCGAATGGCGATCGCGTGAAGATCGAGATGTCGGGCAAGTTCCTGCCCTACAAAACCTACTGACCGGGGCCGGCACCCGGGCGCCTTGCGCCACGCAGAAACGGGTACGCCCCCTGTTCCGGGCTGCTGAAAAGCACGCAGAAACGGGTACGGAGCGGGTTCCGTTGGTCACGCAGAAACGGGTACGCATTGCATTTGCGGCCCGTTTTTGCGTTTGATTTTCGCTCTAAGCCCCATACAGCTGCGCTGCCGTCATCCCTGCCGGCAGGCGCGTGAGTGGCAGCGGCGGCGGGTCCAGCGGCAGGCGCAGCGCCTGGTAGGTGGCCTCGCTCGAAAGCCCGTAGGGCGCGGCGTCGGCATTGTCGAAGGCGTAGTACACCGCCTGCACGCCGGTCATGATCAACGCGGCCAGGCACATCGGGCACGGATGGCCGCTGGCGTATACCACGGCACCCTTGAGGCTCGGCCGGCCGAGCTTGCGGCACGCGGCGCGGATGGCCTGCATCTCCGCATGCGTGGTGGGATCAAAGCTGTGCACGATGTCGTTGACGCCGGTCGCCACCTGTTCGCCATCGAGCGTAAGCACCGCGCCAAAGGGGCGGCCGCCGCGCGCGCGATTGGCCTGCGCCAGGCGTACAGCTTCCCGCAGGTGTTGTTCATGGATAGACATGGGGATCTCCGGGAGGCGGCGTGTGGTTAGAGCAGAAGCAGACAGCCCTTTATCGCACGCCTTTACCGCACGCGATACGCGTAAATATGAAACTTTTCGCGTCAGGCTATTTGAAAAAAATGATATACAATGGCGACGCCGAATCCCGCCATTGCGCCTGCCCAGATCCTAGGCTGGCGTGCCAGGGCTGACCTGCAAGGTTACTACCAGCGACTGCAGCACGGACATCGGGATTGGCTTGGAAAAGACACGGATATGCCCGGGAATGCCGCCGCGGTCCGCAATGGCATGCTTGTCCAGCGAAGTCACCACGACGATGCGTGTGGCGGCAAACTCCTGCTGCGCGTCGATGGTCCTGCACAGGCGGAAGCCATCGATGCCAGGCATGATCAGATCGAGCAGGACAAGGTCGGGCTTGCTGCTGCCAATGAGCAGCAGGCCGTCGTATCCGTTCGTGGCCTCGAGTATTTCGACCGACGGGTTGAGGGTTTCCAGCGCCATGCGGTAAATCTGCAGCAGGTGCTCGTCGTCCTCCACCAGCAGTACGCGAAATGCCCTTCCCGCCGGGGCGGCTGCCGCCGTCGCGGGCGCGGCGGTCTGGCTGCGCTGGTCGGCCACCATGCGGTCGACCGAATCGGCCGGGATCCTGCGATGTCCGCCGTCGGTCTTCCACGCGGGCAGCCGGCCATTTTCGACCCAGAGCTGGACCGTGCGCAGGGAGACGCCCAGCATCTCGGCAGCGGTCCTGGTGGAATAAAAGCGCAGATCGGTCATATGGCCTCTTCAACTGACGCAACGCGCGCCGGGCGAGGCTGCGCCGTTACGTATCGTATTGTTTTCATTATTCTTCGGAAAGCTGCCTAAGCGCAACTTAATGCCAGGAAAACACGCAATTATGATAAAGCCTCGCTGAACCGTTGAAGTTAACGCTTCGCGATGCGCCTGGCCGGCTACGCCGGATATCCCGGGGCGATGGGCCAGTGCGAGCGGACTGGCGCAGCCGAATAGATCATACTGTGAAGTTTTGCCGCAAGCAGGCTGCCTTCAGGCAGCGGCACCCGGAGGGTGCGCGGGGCGCACGCACGCGCGGACTAGTATCGAAGGCTGCGATTCACGGCTGTGATGAACAATATATTCGTTTTTTGGTAGCTTTCCCATGAGGCTGGAAATCTACCGACAGGCATTGGCAGGTGCGCATCGCTCCGCGAGGCACCCGTTCTGGTCGGGCATTGTCATCGTGGTCTGCATCTGGTGCGCGCTCGCCGGCTTGGGGCTATGGGACCGTGCGGCCGAATTGCGGCACGTGCATGCCGGCCTGGCCCGCGTGGCCGGGCTGCTCGGCGAACATGCCGAGCGTACGCTGGCCGAGGCCGACCAGATCGCGTCGCTCGTTGGTGGCGCCGTGGTGGAGCGCGGGCCCGCGCTGCCGCTGGCGCAATGGAAGCGTGGCGGCTACCTTGCCGTCGCCCCCTTTCTCGACGTATCCGTGCTCGACCGCGCCGGCAGGCTGCGCGCATCCACCAGCACGGGCTTCGAGTCGACGGACCTGAGCGAGCGCCAGTATTTCCGCGTGCACGAGAGCCGTGCGCTGCCGTCGCTGTATGTCGGCATGCCCTTTGTCGGGCGTGTCAGCGGCCACTGGTCCATGCCATTGTCCCGAGGCATCGTGGGCGCCAGGGATGGCCGCTTCGCGGGCGTGGTGGTGGTATCGCTCGACCCCGGCTACCTGTCGCAGGTCTACGCCAAGGCGGGCCTGGGGGACTCTGGCACCGTGCTGCTGGCCGGCACCGACGACTTCGTGGTGCGTGCGCGCTGGAGCCAGGAAAGCTGCCAGCCGGGCCAGGTGCTGTTGCCCGGCTCCGCGTTGCGCGAGGCGCTGGCCGGCACGCAGGACAACCTCATCACGGCCGTCAGCGGGTTGGACGGTGCCAGTCGCATCTACGCCATCCAACGCCTTCCCGGGCGCAATCTCGCGGTGCTGGCCGGCATCAGCAGCGACGCGGCCCTTGCCAGCTACCACGACCGCTTGCGCGCGGGGATCGCGATTGCCTGCGTGGTCACCGTGCTGGTGATGTTCTTTCAGGTCAGGCAGGTCATCGCGGTCGGCCAGCTCGCTGCGCTGGCCGACCGCGAGACCGTGGTGCGCGATATCCTGGCCGAGAAGAAGCAGCATTTGCGCGGGCTGTTTCTGGCCATGCCCGACGGTGTGGCGGTGTTTGGCCGCGACCGTGTGATCGACGAGACCAATACCGCGCTGTGCGAATTGCTGGGCGTGTCGTTGTCGCGGCTGCGCGGCGCCACGCAGCGCGAGTTTGTCCACTGGCTCTACCGTGGCCGGCGTGCGGCGCGGCAGGCCTGCCGCGCCGAGCAGCTGCTGGCGGAGCTGGACCGGGCCGAGCCGGCCGGGGAGTTCGCCGGCATCGTCGAGTTCGACATGGCGGTGTCGCCCGCCTATGAGGTGCGCATCGTGCATGCGGTCAGCGGCGGCGGCCTGGTGCTGGTGCTGCGCGACGTGACGACGCAACTGCGCCATGACCGCATGAAATCCCATTTTGTCTCCGCGGCCGCGCATGAGCTCAAGGCGCCCGTGGCGGGCATTGCGGGCTATGCCGAACTGTTGAGTGCCGATGTGGTGCCGGTGGAGCGGCGCAGCGGCATTTATCATGCCATCCACGCCCGTGCCGGCCAGCTCAATGCGCTGTTGTCCGACCTGCTCGACCTGGCCCGCATCGAAGCCCGCAGCAGCGGCATGCTCGAGCGTGAACGCGTAGAGGTGGCCACGCTCGTGCGCGAGACGGTGGCGGGCGAGTTCGCCGAAGCGGGCAGGGTGCGCGTGATCGATGCCGGCGTGCCGCTGCACGTTCTGGCGGACCGCGCGCAATTGACACAGGCGATACGCAACCTGATAGAAAATGCGCTGAAGTATTCAGACGGGAAAGACGAAGTTACCGTCACGGTCGAGCCGCTGCCGCTAGAGCAGGAGAAGGTCTCGGTCAGGGTCGAGGATCGGGGTATCGGCATGACGAAGGAAGAAGCGGGCATGGCGTTCGACAATTTTTACCGGGCCAACCGGCGGGGCAATGCAACGGGGAACGGCCTGGGCCTGGCGATCGTGCGCGAGATCGTGGCGGTGCACCAGGGGCAGATCACGCTTGCCAGTGAGATCGGCAAGGGCACCATCGTCACCCTCAGCCTGCCGGCAGCAACATGAAGCGCTGGCTGCGGGGAGAAGCGGGCAGCGTGGGGGCGCGGCGGCCCGCCTTGCTGGCGGCGTTGCTTGCCACCGGCCTGGCGCTATGGCTGGTCGTGATGCTGGCCGCGCACGATGCGCGCGAGCGCGTGGAGCGCATGTCGTCGGCAGTGCGTGACAACCTGGAACTCGCGCTGGCCGATACGCTTGACATTGCCTACCAGGACCGCGCGTTGGTGGGTGCGCCGTGCCGCGGCGTGGCGCGCCAGTTGCAGGAGCAGGGTGCCTACACCGCCTATATCCGCGATGTGGTGCTGGTGGCGCGCGGCATGCGCTATTGCTCGGCGGTGCGCGGCGAGATCGCGTCCCCCCTGGGCGAACTACTGAACTGGCAGCCCGGGTTGCAGTACCTCCTTGCCAAACCTCCTCGCGGCGGCAGCATGGCGCTTGCCGTGTTCTTAGGTACCGCCCCGGGCGGCGGCGTACTTGTCTGGGTGGAGGGGCGTTACCTGGCTGACATGGTGCAGTCGGCGGGCAAGCTTGGGTTTCCCGGTATCGCGATCGAGGTGGCGGGCAAGCGTTTCATGCTCAACGGTGGCGAGTTGGGCGGCGCGGGCGAGCACGCCGGTGCCCCGGCCCTGGCGCGGCGTGATGACGCCGGGCAAGGCGCGCATGGCATCGTCGATATCCGGCCGCTGACGGGGCACCCGATCACCGTCATCGCGAGCGCGCCGCACAGCCTGGTGCTCAATGAGAGCCTCAAGTACATCGTGCTGCCACCGCTGGCCGCGGGCATCGCGGCGCTGGTGGTGCTGGGGCTGCATTCACGCCGGGCGGCGCGCCGCTCCTTCGCCGCGGAGCTGCAGCGCGGGCTGCGCAACGGCGAGTTCGTGCCTTACTACCAACCGGTGGTAGATCTGGAGAGCGGGATGTGCACGGGGCTGGAAGTGCTGGCACGTTGGGCGCACCCGCGGCGCGGCTTGCTCGAGCCGGAGCATTTCATCCAGGCCATCGAGCAACAGCATCTGGCGGTCGCGCTGACGCTGCACCTGATCCCCCGCGTGCTGCGCGATCTCGAGCCGCTGGCGTTGCCGCCCGCGTTCCATCTCGCCTTCAACGTCACCAGCGAGCACTTTGACGACGCGGGCTTCTGGGCCGAAGACTCGCCGCTATTCGCGCTGCTGCGGGCCAACGTGACTCCGGTGCTGGAAATCACGGAGCGCGATGCCGTCTCGCTGGTGGAGCACCAGCGCAGTGCGATCCAGCGCGCCAAGGCGCGCGGCATCAAGCTGGCGGTGGACGACTTCGGCACTGGCTACTGCGGGCTGGCCTACTTCAAGCAGTTCGAGGTGGACTTCCTCAAGCTCGATCGCGTCTTTGTGCAGGCCGATCCTGGCGACAAGGTGAGCGGCCAGATTGTCGATGTCACCATCAACTTCGCCCATGCCCTGGATCTGGCGGTGGTGGCCGAAGGCATCGAATGCGAGGCGCAGCGCGCGTGGCTGGCGGGCAAGGGCGTGCGCCTGGGGCAGGGCTATCACTTCGCGCGCCCGCTGACGCGGGACGGGCTATGCGAGTGGCTGCCCGCGCATCTCGAGCGCGGCATGCCGGCGGCGTTGCCTGGCGGCGGCCTGGGTGTGCCGGAGTGCGTCTGACCGTGTTTCGCTGGACCTGTCTATGCGCAAATATGAAACATACGCCCTATTTTTAATTGATAAAAATGATATAGAATCCGCCTGTAGCCTTACTTTCCCCGTCGGGCTATGCGCCTCCCTGCTGGAAACTCCTTGCCGGCCAGCGCCTCGTGTTCCTACGCGAGGCGCTCTTTTGATTTCCCTGTTGATTCCCTGTCTCCCCAGACGCGTGGGCATTCGTCCTACAGGGCTTACAGCCGCCGCCTGACACGCAAAGCCGCCGCGACTGCCTAAGCTGATCTCAGCGCCCTCCTGTCCATGCATGTGGGAACGACGCGGGCTCGGCGAGATTGCCGGCCCCGCCGCTGGAGGGCGATTCATTCCTGTACCGTCGCTAAAACTGGAGCTGACCATGAACAAGGATCAAGTGAAGGGCCGTATCGAGGAAGCCAAGGGCAAGGTGAAGGAAGTTGCCGGAAAGGTGACCGGCAGCGCCAGCACCGAGATCAAGGGCAAGGTGGAGCAGATCGTCGGCAAGACGCAGGCCGCTTATGGTGACGCCAAGGAAGACGCCAAGCGTACCCGCTAGCGCGTGAGCGCGATGGCGCAATGACGCCATGGAAAACGCCGCCAGTGCCCCGGGGTCATGCGACCCAGGGGCACCGGCGGCGTTGCTGCATTCAGAGGCTCAGCTGAAGCACTCGCTGTAGAAGCGGGTGGCGGTGCCGACGGGACGGAACGTATACGGCAGCTCGGCAAGTGCCGCTGCGTCCAGCGAGCCGTATGGGATATCTAGGCCGAGGCCGCTGGCGTCAGTGACCGCCCGGTCTTTGCGCTGGGTGTCGTGCGTGGAATTGTGATGCGTGCTCATGTGCGTTCTCGCTGACTCTGACTGGCGTGCCACGGGGAGATGCCTCGTAGCTGGCGCGGGTGAAATGGCGATGCGTGTGGCTGCCATCGGTACGGGCCATGTTAGCTAAACGCGCCGGAAAGATAATCCGGCCCTGGCAAAATACACTGTTGCGCAATCCCATCCAATGGCACGCTGGCCGAGGCGCCGCCAGCACGTGGCGCGGCGATCGGGCATGCACGGTGCCTTAGCCGTCCCATCCCGCATGCCTTTCCAGATTCCTTTTCCCCACCTCGATTCGCCAGCCATATCGGTCTATCCTTATCGGTCTATATTTGGCTAGTGCGCGCGCGTGCCGCGCTGCCTTGCTGCCGTGAGCGCGTGCTAGCACCGCTGCGGCACTGGCCTGCCCCGGCCCGACCGACTCATTGCAGGAGCCAGCCATGTCCCGCTTCCCGTCATTGCCGCCGTGCTTTGCCGATCGCCGCGAAGCCGGGATCTTTCTTGGGCGGCACCTGGCGGAACGCGGCTTTGGCGCCGCCGCGGCTGGCGAGGCGCCACTGGTGCTGGCGCTGCCGCGCGGCGGTGTGCCGGTTGCCTTTGAGGTGGCGCGGATCCTCGAAGGCCGGCTCGATATCCTGCTGGTCCGCAAGATTGGCGCTCCCGGCTATCCGGAGCTGGCGCTGGGCGCGGTCGTGGAGGGCGACGCCGCCGGCAGTGTGCCGCTGACTGTGGCAAACGACGATCCCTGGACGCGCCGCGCACGTGACAGCGGTGCGTTCGATGCCGAGCGCGGCCGCCAGCTCGACGAGATCGGGCGCCGGCAGCAGCGCTATCGCGGCGGTGCGCCCGTGCCGGCCATGGCCGGGCGCACCGTGATCGTGGTGGACGACGGCGTGGCAACCGGCGCCACCATGCGCGCCGCGCTGGAAGGCGTGCGCCGGGCCCAGGCAAAGCGGGTGGTGGCGGCCGTGCCGGTTGCCTCCATCGAAGGCGAGGCCAGCTTGCGCGCGTCGGCGGATGAGGTGATCTGCCTGAACGTGCCGGCCAGCTTTGGCGCCGTGGGCGCCTTCTACCTGGATTTCAGGCAGACCACCGATGAGGAAGTGATGGCCTTGCTGCGCCAGTGTGCCTGCGGGCGCCCGGCTTGAGTTGCGCCGCCGCCTGCGCGGGCGCCCTTAGCGCTGCGCCGCCAGCCTGGCCTTCAGGTGCGGCACCAGCCCGCCGGCCTGCAGCAGGGCGCGCAGGAATTCGGGGATCGGCTCGCAAGCCACGCGGCTGCCATCGGGCAGCACCAGGCAAGCCTGCCCGAGTTCCAGCCGCGCCGCCCCGCCATCCGCCAGGCGCGTGGTGTCGTGGCAGACCAGCACCGGCAGGCCCAGATTGATCGCGTTGCGGTAGAAAAGGCCTGCGAAAGACGGCGCGATCACCGCGGCCAGGCCGAGATGGCGCAGTGCCTGTGGCGCCTGCTCGCGCGAGGAACCCACGCCAAAGTTACGTCCGGCCACCAGCAGGTCGCCGGCGCGCACCATGGCTGGAAACTCGGGACGCAGCCCGGCCAGGCAGTGGCGGGCAATCTCTTCGACGCCGCCCTTCATCTGGGTGCCGGGTGCCATCTGGTCGGTATCCACGTTGTCGCCAAAGCGCCAGATCCGGCCGCCAGGAAGGGGGGGGATGGGCACTGGGCTCATGGCAGCAACCCGCGCGGGTCGGTGATGCTTCCGGTGACGGCGGATGCCGCCACGGTCAGCGGTGAAGCCAGCCAGACCGCGCTGCCGCTTTCGCCCATACGGCCGGCAAAGTTGCGCGCGGTCGAGGCGATGGCGCGGCTGTCGGCAGGAAAGCGGGAAGGGCCATAGCCCGCGCACGCGTTGCAAGCATTGGGCAGCAATTGCGCCCCGGCGTCCAGCAGGATGGCCAGCGTGCCCTCGCTCTCGGCCTGGCGCTGGTCGCGCAGCGAGGCGGGTGCCACCTGCAGCGTGACCCCCGGCGCCACGCGCCGGCCGCGCAGCACGCTGGCAGCCATGCGCAGGTCCTCCAGCTTGGCGCCGGTGCAGGCGCCCAGGTAGGCGATGTCCACGCGCTGGCCGGCCGCCTGGTCAACCGGGCCGGTGTTGGCTGGCGAATGCGGCGCGGCCACCTGCGGCGCCAGTGCCGCCGCGTCGAAGCGGTGGCTTGCCAGCACTGGCGCGCCGGGCTCGGTGCGCCAGTGCGAGAGCGCGATGGCGTCGAGCTTTGCGGCGGGCACGCCGGCCTGCGCCAGCCAGGCCCGTGTGGTGGCGTCAGGCGCGATCAGGCCAGTCTGTGCGCCAAGCTCGGCGCTCATGTTGGTCAGCGTCATGCGTTCCTGCATGGGCAGGGCCGTCACGGCCTCGCCGGTGTACTCGATGGCTTCATAGCGGCCGCCATCCAGTCCCAGCCGGCCGCACAGGAACAGCATGATGTCCTTGGCGCAAACCCCGGCCGAGAGCTTGCCGTCCCATTGCAGGCGGATGGTATGTGGCACGCGCAGCCAGATCTCGCCGGTGGCCAGCACGCCGGCCATCTCGGTCGCGCCGATGCCGAACATATACGCTCCGAACGCGCCGCCGGTGGGGCTGTGACTATCGCCGCCCACGATGAAGCGTCCCGGCAGCACATGGCCGTATTCGGGCAATACCAGGTGGCAGATGCCTTCGCCGTCGATGAAGTGAGGCAGGCGTGCCTCGCGGACCCAGTCGCGGGTGAAGCGCACGATCGCCTCTGCCTCGGGATCGGCTGCGGGCAGGTAGTGATCGGTCACCACCACATAGCGCTCCGGGTCCCACACTTTGGCGCCCAGTTCGCGCAGCAACGGCGCCACCCGGCGCGGGCCGCTGGAATCGTGCGACATGGCTAGGTCCACCCGGCATGTCACGATGGTGCCCGGCGTGACCCTCTCGAGGCCGGCAGCCCGCGCCACCAGCTTTTGCGCCAACGTGGCCGGCATGTGGGCGGGCCCGGCGAGCGGTCTCATTCCGGGGTGGCTCCCGAATACTTGACCACCTTGGCCCAGCGCTTGATGTCATTGCGCACGAAGGCGGCAAAGGCGTCTGGCGAATTGCCGACCGGCTGCGCGCCGTCAAGCTCCAGGCGCTTGCGCACCGCGGGCGCATCAAGGCCCTTCCGGGCGGCCTGGTAAAGCGCCTGCAAGACGTCCGGTGGCAGGCCGGCGGGGCCGAACAGGCCGAACCAGGCGCTGGACTCGAACCCCTTGACGGTGGCGCCGATCGGCGCGACGCCAGGGAACTGTGGCAGCGGCGCCGGGCTGGTGACGCCAAGCACCTTGAGTTTCCCGCTCCTGACGTGCGGGAGCACGTTGAAGGTACTGGCGAACATCAGGTCGACCTGGCCCGAGAGCAGGTCCGTAATGGCCGGCGCAGTGCCCTTGTAGGGGATGTTGACGATGTAGGTGCCCGTCATCATCTTGAACATGTCGCCGGCCAGATGCACGGACGAACCCACCGAGCCGATCGCAAAATTCAGCTTGCCGGGCTTGCTCTTGGCCAACTGGATCAATTCCGGGATGTTATTCGCGGGCAGGCTCGGCGTGGCAACCAGCACGCTGGGGACGGTCGCCACCAGCGTGATCGGCGTGAAATCCTGGACCGGGTCGAAGGGCAGCTTCTTGTACAGCGTGGCGTTGATGGTGTGGCTGGTGAAGCTCATCAGCAAGGTAGTGCCGTCCGGCGCGCTCTTGGCGACCAGGTCGGCGGCGATATTGCCGCCGGCACCCGGGCGGTTTTCCACCAGCACGGGCTGGTCCAGCTCCCGGGACATCTCCTGGGCGATGGTGCGCGCCAGCGTGTCCGTGGTGCCCCCGGCGGGCGCTCCCACCAGGATGCGGATGGGTTTGCGCCCGGCCGCCTGGGCGCGCGCCGACGGCGCCTGCGCAAGCAAGCCAAGGCTGGCGGCGGCGTAGAGCAGCCCGCGCATTGCCTTGCGGCGCGAGGGGTGCGTGAGCGCTTGGGAGAGTGGTCGGCCCATGCGGGGAGCAGGCATCGCGGTTTCCTTCCAGGAAGATCGTGAGCGTGCAGTATCGCTTGCTTTTCTTACTCGCGCAGCCCCGTTCGCGCTTCGCTCTCCACCCACACGTTGGCACTGTCGCCACCGGCGGGAGAGAGCTCCATGCGGTATTCATAGCGGTCCGGACGGTATTGGCCAAGCAGGAATTGCACCGGGCGGCCGGCCTTGTCCAGCACCACGCGGCGCACCGCCAGCAGTGCGCCGCCTACCGGCACGTCCAGCAACGGTGCCACCACCACGTCGGCCAGCCGGGCCGACAGTGTCTGGCTGGCGCGCCCAAGCTGCACGCCAGCGCTCTCGAGCAGGCGCAGCATCGGCGTGATCTCGAGATCCTTGCGGTTCAGGCCGCGGCCCAGGTCGGCCGGCAAATAGGCAGTGATGTGCGACAGCGGGCGGCTGCCGTAGTGACGCACGCGCACCACCTTGACCACTGGGTCGCCTGGCTGCAGGCCAAGCGCTTCGGCGACTTCCGGCGTGGCATGCACATCGTCGATCGAGATCACCTTGACCGAGGTCTTCTGACCCATGTCGATGATGTTGTCGAGCAGGCTGCCGGGCCGGTCGCCAAGCGTGACCGGCTTGATCGGATGTGGGTTGACGAAGGTGCCAAGGCCGCGGTGACGGCGCACCAGACCCTCCTGCACCAGGCGATCGAACACGCGCCGCATGGTCACGCGCGACGCGTGAAACTGCTTGGCGAGGTCGATTTCACCGGGCAAGGGGCCTTGACCAAAACGGCCTTCCACGATCTGTTGGCGTAGTACCACGTAAATCTGGTGATACAGGGGAACGACGGCTTCACTCATGGTTTCCCTTGTGATTGGGCGACAGGTTTGAATTAGCCTTAATGTACTTTAAATCAGACATAGAGCCTAGTCATGTTGTCATATGTTGCTTATTAGTTGCTTAAACGTTGCGCAGGCGTTGCGCGCGCGCACCGCATAGGCAGCATGCAGCGCAATCTCCCGACATGAAAGCCACTGCGTGGCAGGACAACGCATGCCGTGACGGACTGCAACGGCCGGGTGTCATCCGAAGGGTTGAGACCCGTCGCGAGCGACGACCAGTGCACCGGCAGCGAGGCGTGTTTCACTTGCGATACAGCCCTTGTGGCCAAGGGTTTTCCTTAGGAACCCCGCTAAAGGCCTGATAGCAGGGGATTTTCGGCGGTCCCGGGAAACGCCTGGCCATGCGGTGCATCCGGCCGTGTCACAGCCGTGTGACATGTCGTGTGCGGTTCACAGCGGCGGCGCCCGCGCCTGTCCTCAGGAAGCTAGAGAAAGGCTGATTGGATGGCTTTGTAGCCCTTGTGTTTCAAGGGATTACAGGATCTAAGCCGCTCCCTGGCACTGATTATGCGCAAGGAGAGGCTGGTTTGGCGGAATGCCGGACCTGAGCCTTTAGCCGGTGTTCTCCCCGAGTGCCGGAGCGAGGCTGAGCCGCTGTGACATCCTCCTGGGAGCTTTGTATGAAAAAGACCTTACTTGCGTCGGCGATTGCTTTAGCCCTTGGGGCTGGCGGTCAGGCCTGGGCCAATCCGACGAACACCAATGATCCGACGAAATCGGATAACACCAACACCCAGACAGCCACCGCAACGTCAACCCAGTCGGGCGGCGGCGCCTCGGCGAATGAGAATTCCACGGCAAGCCAAGACAACAGCACACACAACTGGACCTCCAACAAGACTTCTACCAAGACTTCGACCAAGACCACCACCACCACCAAGACCAACACCGATAACAAGGGCAAGGTCAGCTTCGACGACGGCTATGGCAACGCTGGCGCCAACAACGGCAGCACGGCCACTGCCAACTTCACCAACTCCTTCAACACTAGCAAGGCCATCGCAATCAGCAAGCTATCCGGCTCGGTGAGCGGCATCTCGATCGGCAATATCGGTAACGTCGCCACCAACAACGGCAGCGCCATGGGCGGCGCCGGTGGCAAGGGCGGCGCCGGTTATGGCGGCGATGGCAAGGGCGGCACCGGTGGCAATGGCGGCAATAGCGGCAATGGCGGCAACGGCGGCAGCGGCGGTTCGGCTACCAATGGCAGCGCCAATGCAGGCTATGCCTCCAACGGCAGCGCCAAGGCAGGCGACGGCGGCAATGGCGGCAAGGCCATTGGCTGGGGTGGCGATGGCGGCAACGCCAAGGGCAGCGGCGGCGGCGCGCTTAGCGCCAGCGTCGGCGTGGGCGGTGACGGCGGCAATGGCAAGGGCTCCGGCGGCGGCGCCCTGGGCGCGAGCCTGGCAGGCTCCGGCAAGGGCGGCAGCGCAGGTGCGGGCGGCGGCAGCGCTGGCGGCCTGAGCGCAGGCGTGGGCGGCAGCAGCGGCTCCATGTCCGGTGGTGGCGGCAATGGTGGCGGCTGGGGTGCCGGCGGCGGAGGCGGAAGCAGCACGGCAGGCGCTGGCGGTGCCGGCACTGGCGGCACTACCACCACTACGGCCGGTGCGGGCAGCGCGGGCGGTGGCAATGGCGGCGCGGCGACAGCCGGTGCGGCCAGCCCGACCGGCGGTGCCGGCTCTGGCAGCGGCGGCGCAGGCGGTGCCGGCAGCGGCGGCTCGTCGGTGGCCACCGGTGGAGCCGGCTCCGGCACGGGCGGCGCAGGTGGTGCTCAAACCAGCTTGGCCGGTAACGGCGGCGGCGGCGGCAGCGCGACCAATGGCGGCGCATCGACCATGGCCAGCAATGGCAGCGCAACGGCCGGCAACGGCGCGGTTGGCGCATCGTCCGGCGCCGGTGGCGCTGGCGGCGTGGGCATGGGCGGCACCGGTGGTACCGGCAATGGCGCAGTGGGTGGAGCCGGCGGCGCCGGTGGCACCAACTATGTCGATGCTGGCACCTTCAATATGTCCAATACCATGACCAGCGTTGGTCAGTCGGCAGCGGGCATCATGATCGCCAACCAAAACAGCGGCTTCGCTTCGCTGGTGCAACAAAGCGTCAACGTCCAGGCCAACCTGGCGGTCGGCAAGTAAGGCAAGTGCGTGGCGGTGGCGTGCGCAGCGGGTGGATGGCCCGCGCGCACGTCCCGCCGGCACGGCTTGACTCCGGCAACTTAGGGCATTCCGGCGCGTTGTTCGTGTACGGGATGCCCATTCGACGAAAAGTCCACTCGTCTCTTGTGTGAGCGTCAGGATGGGGACGCCATACGGAAGGCTGAAGGAGACACCAATGCGATCGGTCCGCTCCGCTGTCATCGCGACGACGACAGCAATCCTGGTTTGGCCAGGCCTGCCGGCCTACGCCGAGCCGCAGCCCGCCGGGCCATCTGCCGCAGTGCCTGCGGTCAACGCCGGATCCACCACGGAACACAGCGCGGCGGCCCCGGACCAAACGCCCCCCGCGACCGCGCGTGAGCGAGGCGTTCTCGCTGGTCTCGGCAAGCCTGTCGGCAGTGACAAACTGCAGGATATCCGCGGCGGCTCCGAGCTCGTGGTCAATGACATGCGCCTGGCCGGCACGGTGGCGGACAACAGCGCCAACCGTGTGATCAGCGGCTCCAACAGCATTGCCGAAGGGTCTTTCGCCAGTGCCGCGGGTTTGCCGACCGTGATCCAGAACACGGGTTCCAATGTGCTGATCCAGAACGCGACCATCATTAACGTCCAGTTCAAGCCATGACGCTGCGCAAGCTGCTTTTGCAGGCCGCGCTGCTGCTGGCTTCGGCCAGCGCACCGCTGGCCTGGGCCGATTATGCCGTCGTCACGGGTGACGGCGGCAACTATTACAGCGTGCGGGTGACCAGCCTCAAGGAGGCGCGGTACAAGACCACCATTCGCCAGCAATACGACTTCAGTTGCGGCTCCGCCGCCGTGGCGACACTGCTCACCTACCAGTATGGCTACCCGGTGAGCGAGCAGACGGTGTTCCAGAACATGTACGTCAACGGCGACCAAGCCAAGATCCGGCAGGAGGGCTTCTCGCTGCTGGACATGAAACGCTTCCTGGAGTCGCGCGGCTTCCTGGCCGACGGCTATGAATTGCCGCTTTCCAAGCTGGAGGAAACCCAGATCCCGGCCATCGTGCTGGTGATCGAGAACGGCTACCACCATTTCGTCGTGGTCAAGGGCGTGCATGGCAACCGCGTGCTGGTCGGAGATCCGGCGCTGGGCACGCGCGCGCTGTCGCGCGAGCACTTCGAGCAGATCTGGGACAGCCATTTGCTGTTCGTGATTCACAACCGCGAGGAATCGGCGCGGTTCAATCTCGCCGCCGACTGGCGCATCGCGCCAAGCGGCCCTTATTCGATGGGCATCAACCGGGATAGTCTGTACTTCACCGTCATGCCTTCGCATGGCGGTAGCGACTTCTAAGGAACGTACCATGTTCCAGACATCCTCAACGCCAGCACAGCGCCGCCGCGGCGGGGCCGGTTCGGCCACCGCAGCGATGTTGCTGGGCGCCGGCCTGGCCTGCGCCGGGCAAGCGCGGGCCGACGAAGGCACCGGGCTCGAGGCGCTCGACTTGCATAGCGCGTCCGGCTCTGCCGGCCTTGCCGCAGCGCCGGCCGTGCCGGAGCAAACCGATAGCCGAACCAATAACCCTTACCTGGCTGCCGCGCTCGGCAGCATGGCCGGCCGGACGCCGGCCCAGCAAGAACCCGTTGCGGCGCCCCTGGCGGACCACCTCGCCGAAGTCGCGCCGGATCCTACGACAGATAGCAGCGGCGCGCTCGAGGCCGCATCCGGGCCATCCGGGCGATCCGAGCCATCCGGCCCATCGGATACCAAGGATATCCAGGCCGCGCCACCACCGCCGGCGGCGCGGGCCGACACGGTTGCCTGGAAGCCGGTGGCGGACAAAGACCTGCAAGACCTGCGCGGCGGCTTTGCCGCAGCCGCGCGGCCGGCCGCCGAGGCGTCCGGCGATGCCGCCATCGCGGGGCCTGACACCGCGCGCGCGCAAGCACCGGCACCGCAGGTGCACGCGGCTCGCACCACCATGGCGAGCTGGAAACCCGTGGCGCAGGAGCGCCTGGATGACCTGCGTGGCGGCTTCGACGTTGGCAGCGGGCTGCAGGTTTCGTTCGGTATCGAACGCACCGTGCTTATCAACGGTGCATTGGTGGTGTCAACCAGTCTTACTATTCCCGATGTGAGCCGCATCACTGCCGATCAGGCGACACGGTTGGCCGCGGCACTCAGTATAGCGACCGGCGCCGGGGCGGCGGCGGCCACGGCCGTGGGCAACGCGCTGGCTTCCAATCCCGTGACAGCCGGCACCAGCGGGGCCAACGGCAGCAGCGCAGCAGGAGGCAGCAGTAGCAGTACCGGCACCAGTGGCAGCGCCAGCGGCAGCGCGGGCACCGCGGTGACCAGCCTGCCGGCGACAGCGATCGCGGCGGCCGGTGCCGCGGTGACCACCAACGGCGTCCTGAGCCTGATACAGAACGGGCCAGGCAATAGCGCCGCGGCGAGCATGCTGGCCGGTGCGCCGGTGACGGTGATTCAGAACACGTTGAACAATCAGTCGATCCAGAACCTGGTGACCATCAACGCAGGGGTTAACACCTTGCAGGCATTCCGCGCCCAGGTGGCCAACGCGACGTTGAACAATGCATTGCTCAGTGCAGCCGGCAGGCATTGAAGACGGACGACTGGAAGCAAGTTGCGCAAAGCGAGAAGCAGTACGGGTTAAGCAGGTTGCGGACTCCTGTACAAAGTAGTCCGCCGTCCGGGGGAGGAAGGCGAAATGAAAAAAGGGTCGCTGCGAGGCATCCGGCAGGCCGGGTGTTCGACATTGCTGTTGCTGGGCGGGATGGCACAGGGCCAGACCCCACCTGACGAAGGACCGGCCGCGGCAAAGCTGGAAGCGCTCAAGCGGGAGGTGACCGAGCAGGCCGCCACCCTGGAGCAGATGAAGCGGTCGATGGCGGAGCAGGAGGCCACCATCCGCGAGTTGCGCAGCGTGCTGGGTACCGACGTGCTGGCGAGAAAGCGCGGCGGCCAGCGCGCGCCCGGCACTGGCGGCGTGACCCCTGGCGATACCGCTACCAATGCCGCCTCCGCCGCTGCCGGCTCGGCGGGCACGCAAGGCTTGCCCAATACCAACAACCTGCCGCAAGCCAGCGACAGTTCCCCTGGCAACAACCAGAACAATGCGCAGGACAACACCCAGATGGCGCTCGCCGGCGACGAGCAGCCGGTGGGCAAACCACCCGAGGCCAACACGGCCCCTCCTGCGATCGCGCCGATCTTCGACCAGCCCGGCGTGCTGACACCCGCCGGCAAGCTGGTGGTCGAGCCAAGCTTCCAGTACGGATATTCGTCCAGCGACCGGGTGGCGCTGGTTGGCTACACCATCATCCCCGCGCTCCTGATCGGCCTGATCGATGTGCGCGAGGTCAAGACCTCCACCTACATCGAAGCCGTCGCGTTTCGCTACGGTGTCACCAAGCGCCTGGAGATCGAAGCCAAGGTGCCCTATGTGCAGAGTTCCGGCTCAACGGTCAGCCGTGAAGTCTTCACCGGCACCGCGGTCGATAACGTCTTCAATGCCAGCGGCAAGGGGCTGGGCGACGTGGAGGCGACGGTGCGCTACCAGATCAACTACGGCAACGAGAAAATGCCGTACTTCATCGGCTGGCTGCGCTACAAGTCCGCCACCGGCAAGAGCCCCTTCGATGTGGTGACCGATTGCGTGACGCGCTGCGTGGGCAATACCACCGGCACCGGCCTGCCGCTGGGGCTGCCCACGGGTACCGGCTTCCAGGCAATCCAGCCAGGCATTACGTGGTTGTTGCCGACTGACCCGGCGGTGTTCTTCGGCACCTTTAGCTATCTGCACAATTTCGCACGGGATAATGTCAGCCGCACGGTACTGAACGGGCAACAGGAGCCGCTCGGCAAGATCGCGCCGGGCGATATCTTCGGCTTCAATTTCGGTATCGGCCTCTCGCTCAACGAGCATGCCTCGTTCAGTATCGGCTACGACCAGAGCATCATCTGGCCGACCAAGCAGAACGGCTCGACCGTGCCGGGCTCGGTGCGGGTGACGCAAGGCACCTTGCTGGTGGGCTATTCCTATCGGTTCAACAGCCGGTACACGCTGAACGTATCGGTCGGCGCCGGGCTTACCACCGATACGCCAAACCTGACGGTAACCGTGCGCTTGCCGATCACATTCTGATGCAAGGCGCGTACGCGAACGGACGGAAAACGCCGGGAGGTGACGCGTGGGCGGCATCGCTGCGATGTTGCCTTGCGCTCCCCCCGTGACTGGCGTACAAATGAAAAGACCCGTCCCCAGGGCGGATACGGATGCACCTCCACCATTTGGCTTGGCATGGCTGCGTGAAGGCGACTCCGCATGCACACCGCTGCCGGGATAGTCCGAAACGGCCAGACGTGGCCTGAAGCGAGGAGAGAGTCATGCGCAAACGTATCTTCTGGTTGTTGCCCGATCTTGCGAGTGCTCGCCGCACCATGGACGACCTGCTGCTGGCTCGCATCGAGAACAGCCACATCCATTTTGTCGCGCGCGATGGCGCCGATATGAGCGGCTTGCACGAAGCCAACCTGTTCCAGACTTCCGATATCGTCCATGCCGCCGAGATGGGGCTGATGGTGGGCGGCGGCATCGGTATCGTGGCGGGTGCGCTGGTGGCGATGTTCCCGATCGTCAGCGAGACCCCGCAATGGGGCCTGGTTGGTGTGCTGGCGGTGCTGGGCGCGGTGTTTGGCGCCTGGGCGTCCAGCATGATAGGCTGCTCCGCGCCCAACAGCCGGCACAAGGCCTTCGAAAAGGACATCGAGGAAGGCAAGATCCTGCTGATGGTGGACGTGCCGCGTGGCCGCATCGAGGAAATCGAAGCGCTGCTGCAATCGGCCCATCCGGAAGCCCGCTTCGCCGGGCTGGATCCCGCCGTTCCCGCCTTTCCCTGAGTTCTCGCTCGCGCTTGCCCCGCATCCCGATGGGCAGGACTGCACCCGTTGTCACGCCGAGGCTCGGCGGCCTGAGGGCCGCCTGCCCCGGCGGGCCAGCGCCCGATATTTCCCTAGCCGAGCCCTCCCTCGCCGCTTTTGCAACAGCGATTTGCCGAATCGCCTCGCTTTGAGGTAATTTGCGTGTCGCCGTGCCTATCCGTGGCACGCATGACAAAGCAAAAGATTCGTAAGCGAACGAGGGGTCGGAGATGAAGACAACATGGATGGCGTGCGGCCTGCTGGCCGCCACGCTGGGTGGGCTTGCGCCGTTGGCGCAGGCCGAGCAAGGGGTCACCAGGACCACCATCAAGATCGGGCAATCGGCCGGGGTGACCGGGCCGGTGGCGGGCTCGGTCAAGGAGCAGATCGCCGGGGCGCAGGTCTACCTGAAAACGGTCAACGCCAACGGCGGTGTAGGAGGGCGGCGCATCGAGCTGGTGACGTACGACGACGGTTTCGACGCCAGGCGCACGCCCGACAATGTGCGCAAGCTGGTCCAGGAAGACAAGGTGTTCGCGCTCTTCATGGTGCGCGGCACGCCGCAGAACGAAAGCATCCTGCCCATCGTCAACACCGAGAAGGTGCCGCTGGTGGCACCGCTGACCGGCGCCATCACCTTGCACCGCCCGGTCAACCGCTACGTGTTCAACGTACGCGCCAAGTACCAGGACGAGGTGGCCCGCGCCATCAACCATCTTGCCACCTCGGGCATGACCCGCATCGCCATCTTCTACGCCAACGACGGCTTTGGCCAGGACGTGTTCGAAGGCTTCAGCACCGCGCTGCAGGCGCGCGGCGTGCAGCCGGCGGCCAGTGCCTCGTTTGCGCGCCCGATGGGCGATATCCAGGCCGGTGTCGCCGCCATCAACAAGGCCAATCCGCAAGCGGTGCTGGTCATCGGCTCCGGCTCCGAGGCGGCGCGGCTGATCAAGGAACTGCGCCGCGGCGGCAGCCAGGCGCAGTTCGTCACGCTGTCCAACAATGCTGCCGACTCCTTTATCAAGGAACTAGGCGAGGATGCGCGCGGCCTGATCATCACGCAGGTGGTGCCAGGCACCAATTCCAGCCAGATGAGCATTGCCAGCGAATACCGCAGCCTGGCGCGGCAGCAAGGCGTGGACCCGAGCAATGCCGGCATGGAGGGCTTCATGTCGGCCAAGGTGCTGGTGGAGGGCTTGCGCCGTGCCGGGCCGGACCTGACGCGCGAGCGGCTGGTCGGCGCGCTGGAGAGCCTGCGCGACTATGACCTCGGCGGCATCCTGATCAGCTACAGCCCGACGCGGCATACGGGTTCGTCATTTGTCGAAATGTCGATCGTGTCGTCCACTGGCAAGCTGATCCGCTAGGCCCGCTGCGGTATAGTCGCCGCATGGCTACCATACCTTTTTCCCTCGAAGGCCGCGTGGCGCTGGTCACTGGCGGCGCGCAAGGCCTGGGCCAGGCAATTGCCGCCGGCCTGGCGCAAGCCGGCGCCCACGTCATCGTCGCCGCGCGCAACGCCGAGCGCGTGCATGCCGCCGTTGCCGCGCTGGCCGCTGACGGCGGCCGCGCCGAGCCGCTGGTGCTCGACGTCACCGATGCGGCCGCGGTCGACGCCGCCTTTGCCCACATCAATGCCACGCATGGCCGCCTGGATATCCTCGTCAACAACGCCGGCGCGCGCAACCGCAGCAATATGGCGCACCTGGACGCGGCGGACCTGCGCGAGATGCTGGAGACCAACCTGGTGGCGCCTTACGCCTTGTGCCGCCACGCGGCGCAGCTGATGCGGCGCGGGCGCTACGGGCGCATCGTCAATGTCAGCTCGATTGCGGGGCAGGTGGCACGTGCCAACGATGTGCTGTATCCCGCGACCAAGGGTGGGCTCGATGCGCTGACGCGCGCCATGGCGGCGGATCTCGGACGCGACGGGGTGACTGTGAATGCGGTTGCGCCCGGGTATTTTGCTACCGAGCCCAATCAGCCGATGGTGGATGATGCTGGCGTTGCCGACTGGTTGCGCCAGAGGACTGCGCTTGGGAGGTGGGGGCAGCCGGAGGAGATTGCGGGGGCGGTGGTGTTTCTGGCTTCGGGGGCGGCTTCATATGTTACTGGGCATGTTTTGGCGGTGGATGGGGGGTATCTGGCGCATTTTTGATTTTTGATTTTTGAATTTGGGTTTTGGCTGCGTGAGCTTGAAGTCAAAGTCAAAAGCAGTTTCACCACCCCTGCGGGGCGGCGACCTACTTTCTTGTCTTGCCAAGAAAGTAGGCAAAGAAGGCGCGCCGGATGGGGCGACTACCCCTCGGGCTTCGACGAAAAGAGCGGCCGGGACCCAAACTCGCATCGCCTTAAGGCGATACTCAGACAAGGGTCCCTCTTTTCCGCTCTTTTCGCCGAAGCCCGAGGCGCCCCATACGGCCTGGGCACACCTTCACGGCTCGCTTCGCATCGCGCTGGGGTGATTTCCGCCTGGGGGCGGGCATCACGGCTACATCGCGTTGTTGCGGGGGCGTTGCCGATTTTGCTGGTTTCGGCGGGCCTGTAAGCGCCTCCTGCTCAGGCTGCCTTCCTCTTCTTGAAATGCGCTTGCAGCGCTTCGATCATCGCTGCCGCTGCTGTCGAATCTCCCCTCTCCCTCAAGCGCACCAGGCAAATATCCCGCACCAGCGATGGCAGCTGCATGGGCCGGATGGCCAGGCTTTCTTGCTGGAACTGGAATAGCGCCAGGGCTGGCACCACGGTCACGCCAAGTCCGGCGGCTACCAGCGCGGCTACGGTGGCGAGGTGTTCCACTTCCATGACCCCGTTGAGCTTGAGCGGGTGCAGCGCGGCATCCAGGTGCTGGCGCACGCTGCTGGTGCGGGAGAGCTGGATAAAGGGCAGGCCTGCCAGCGCCTGGGGTGTCACGCGCCGCCGGCTGGCCAGGGGATGGTCTGCGCGGCAGACCAGGTGGAAGGTGTCCGTTACCAGGGGCTCGATGCGCAGGTCGCTATCCTGCGCGGGGGCGGGCGCCAGCGCAAAATCCGCACGGCCGCGCCTGACCAGGTCGATGCAGCCGTCCGCCAGCAGGTCGAACAGTTCGATGGTGATGCCGGGGTAGCGCTGGTGGAAGGCGGCCAGGATCGGTGGCAGGTCGCCTGCCGCCAGCGAGGGCAGTGCGGCGATCGAGACGCGTCCTTTGCGGCGCTCGGCATGGTCGCGCAGTTCCGCGAAGGCGGTCTCGAAATCGGCCAGCAGCCGCGCCGCCACGTCTTCGAAGCGCCGTCCTTCCACGCTGAGCTCCACGTGGCGCGTGGTGCGCTCGAACAGCCGCGTGCCGGCTTGTTCCTCCAGCGTCTGGATCAGCGCGCTGAAGGCGGATTGCGACAAGTGGCAGGCCTGCGCCGCGCGGGTGAAGTTGCGGTGCGTGACCAGGGCCACAAAGGCGCGCAGGTGTTTGACGGAGAGGTTCATTGGCAAGCGCCAGCGGCTTCGATTTAATCTGGAAAGTCGATAGATTAATCCAAATTATCCGCTTTTTGGTTGATGGCGGCGCGTCTAGAATAGCCGCATCGGCCGGCATTCCCGCGCGCGGCCAGCCTTTGTTCACCCGGTTCTCACCAGGCTTTCATCCTATGACCGCCCCTTTGCTGATCGGCTCCGGCGCCGGTTTCTCCGGCGACCGCACCGACGCCGCCCTGCCCGTGGTGCGCACGCTGATCGCAGCGGGCGGGCCGGCCGTGCTGATGTTCGAGACGCTGGCCGAGCGCACGCTGGCGCTGGCCCAGCTGGCGCGCCGCAACAATCCCGCCCACGGCTACGAGCCGTTGCTCGACGCCTTGCTCGCGCCGGTGCTGGGGCTGTGCCTGGCCAACGGCATTCCCATCGTCGGCAATTTCGGCGCGGCCAATCCCCATGCTGCGGCGCAGCGCGTGCGTGCGCTGGCGGCAGAGCTGGGCCTGGCACCGCCACGGGTGGCGGTGGTGGAGGGTGACGATCTCTCGCACGATGCGGGCCGGGCGGTGCTGCGCGAGATTGTGGGCGCGGGTTTTCCTGAGGTACGCTTCGTTTGCGCCAATGCCTACATTGGCGCGCAGGGCATTGCCGATGCGCTGCGGGCCGGCGCGCAGGTGGTGGTGTGCGGCCGCGTGGCGGATCCCGCGCTGGCGGTGGGCCCGGCCATGGCGCATTTTGGCTGGTCGTGGCAGGACTGGGACCGGCTGGCGCGCGCCACCATGGCCGGGCATTTGCTGGAATGCGGGGCGCAGGTCACCGGCGGCTATTTCGCCGATCCCGGCATGAAGGATGTGCCGGATGTGCACGCCGTCGGCTATCCCATCGTGCGCCTGGACAAAGACGGCAATATCGAAGTGAGCAAGGCGGCGGATACGGGCGGCTGCGTGGACCTGCGCACGGTCAAGGAGCAGCTCCTCTACGAAGTGCACGACCCCGCCGCCTATCTGACGCCTGATGTCATCGCCGACATCAGCGCGGCCACGGTCGAGCAGATCGGCCCGGACCGCGTGGCGGTGCGCAATGTGCGTGGCCGCGAGCGGCCCGAGCAGCTCAAGGCCAACCTGTTCTACGAAGGCGGATGGATCGCGGAAGGCGAGATCTCCTACGCCGGCCCGAACGCGGCGGCGCGCGCGCGCCTGGCTGCGCAGATCGTGCGCAAGCGCATGGACCTGCTTGGCCATGCGGTGCCGATTCGCTTTGACCTGATTGGCGTGCTGAGCGTCTTTGCCGACGATGGCGGCCGCCTGCTGCAACAAACACAGCCCGGCGAGGCACAGGCGCAGGACGTACGCCTGCGCGCCGCGCTGGCGCATGAGGACAAGCCCGTGGCCGAAGCGCTGCTGCGCGAAGTCAATGCGCTGTACACCTGCGGCCCCGCCGGCGGGGGCGGTGTGCGCACCGCGTTGCGCGCGCGGCTGAACGCCATGTCCTGCCTGGTGCCGCGCAGCGCCGTCACCGCAAGCCACTCCCTGCTGCCATGAACGCAACCGCTACCCCTACCACCATCGCGCTCTACCAGCTCGCGCACGGACGCACGGGCGACAAGGGGGATCGCTCCAACATCAGCGTGATCGCCTACGACGCGCGCGACTTCGACCACCTTGTCGCGCATGTCACCGAGGACGCGGTGGCGGCGCTGTTCCGCTGCCGCCAACCAGCGGCGGTCAAGCGCTACGTGGTGTCCTCGCTGCAGGCGATGAACTTTGTCATCGACGGTGTGCTCGACGGCGGCGTGAACGATGCCCTCAACCTGGATACGCACGGCAAGGCGCTGTCTTTCCTGCTGCTGCAGCTGGAAATCCCTTTGCCCCCGCGGCTGGCCGGCGCCGGCTGAAGCACAACGCAGAAGCACAACACAGAAGTAAAGCGACATACCAGAACGACAAACCAGAACGATTCCAGATTCGAACAGGAGACCAAAGATGTCCGCATACACCAAGTCCGCTTCCCGCCTGAAGGTGGTCACCGGCATCGCCGCCGCGGCGCTCGCGCTGCTGGCCGGCCCGGCGCAGGCGGAGTTTCCGGACAAGCCGATTCGCTTCGTGGTGCCGTTCGCCGCCGGCAGCGCCACGGACCAGCTCGCCCGCGCGATCGGCCAGGCCATTACGGTGGATGCCAAGGTGACGGTGGTGGTCGACAACAAGCCCGGCGCCAACGGCTTTATCGCCGCCAGTGACGTGGCCAAGGCCAGCCCGGACGGCTATACCGTGCTGATCAGCACCAACACCACGCATGCGGCCAACGAGCATCTGTTCAAGAAGCTGCCCTACGATCCGGTCAAGGACTATGTGCCGGTGACCGCGCTGGGCCGTGGCGGCCAGATCATGGTGGTCAACCCGCAGTTGCCGGTCAACAATGTGGGGGAATTCATCGCGTTGGCGAAGAAGGAGCCGGGCAAGCTCAGCTTTGGCAGCGGCAGCTCGTCCTCGCGCATTGCCGGGGAGCTGTTCCAGCAGATGGCGCATGTGCAGTTGCTGCATGTGCCCTACAAGAGCAACCCGCTGGCCATCACCGACCTGCTGGGCAACCAGATCCAGATGATGATCACCGATACCGCCACTGGCCTGCCCCAGGTCAAGAGCGGCAAGCTCAAGGCGCTGGGTGTGTCGGGCAAGGCGCGCTCGCCGCTGGCGCCCAATGTGCCGACCATCGACGAGGCCGGTGTCAAGGGCTATGAGATGAGCTACTGGTTCGCTGCCTACGCGCCGGCCAAGACGCCGCAGCCGGTGGTGGACAAGCTCAACGCCCTGATGGTGAAGGCCGCCAGGAGCGAGACAGCGGCAAACTTCTACCAGTCCACCGGCACCGACGTGTTCACCAGCACGCCCGCGGAGCTGGCCAAGTTCCAGGCGCAGGAATCGGCCAAGTGGGGCCGCATCATCAAGGCCGCCAACATCCAGCCAGAATAAGAGGCCATTTCAAAAGGATTCTGGCGTCGTTGCGCCGCCTCGCCGTGCGATTCAGCTGCACGGCGAGGCGGCCAGGCCAGCTTACTGGGCCAGCGTCGCCTTGTAGCCCACCGCATACGGCAGCTTGCCGGGCTTGGCGCTGCCCACCGGCTGCGACAACGCCGTGAACTCCGTCTCGTTGAGCACCGTCAGCCCGCCCAGCGCCGCGGCGGTCTTGCCGCTGCTCACCGGATCGGTGGGGGCCAGCGCCACCATGGCGGTGGCCGCTGCGCGCACGGCGCTCAGGTAGCTCGTGGTGTCGTCCAGGCGGTAGTTGTCCAGGTTGACACGCTGGCGCAGCCAGTCACCCCAGTAAAACTCCGTGAACTCCGTGGCGTCCGCCAGTTGCTGGTAGCCGATGTCGCGCGTGAAATACACGAGCGAGCGATAGCGGTCGTTGCCCAGGCCGTTGCGCAGGCCGAGCGACGGCGGCAGTTCGGCCGGCGTGGTCGGGCGGTTGGCGGTGTCCTTCAGCCACATCAGCTTGCGCTCGCGCAGCGTGCGGAAGAACGTGGCGCGATCCTGCGTGGCCAGGTTGTCCTGCACCTTGATCCACATCTTCGCCTGCGGGCCGCCATCGGCCGCTTCCCACACGCTGGTGAAGGTGTGATGGCCATCGGTCAGGTACGGCTTGCCCGCCGGGCCGATCACCATGGTCTTCATATCCGCAGGCTTGTTGCCGACCGCCTTGGTGCAGGTGAAGGAGGCGAGGTTGTCCAGGCGCGAGGCAGCGGTCGTCGCGCTGGCCTTGTTCTGGCCGTTGGCCTCGCAGGCGTCATCGAACTTCTTGGCCGGGTCGGCCGCGTAGCGGCCCAGCTTGTAGTAGATCTGGTCGAAGCCGATGGCCGGCTGGGTCGGGCGCAGGTCGGCCAGCGTGACCTGCACGATGTCGCCGGCCTTGGCTTGCAGGTAGGTGGTGGTCGGGGTTTGCGCGGCCAGCGGCGTGCAAACGCTCTGGACGCGCCGCTTGGCGCCGGGCACGTCGCGTAGCTGGTAGGCCAGCTTGGCGGTGACCGGCAGCAGCGCCAGCGACGCGGCTTGCGGCTGCGCGGCGACAGTGTCCTGCCAGGTTCCGGAGATCAGCCCGTTGGCACCGGTGGCGACGGCGCCACTGGCCCCGATGGCCGCGTTGTAGTTCAGCGCGACGTCCGTGGCGATATTGTCGGCGGCGAGCCGGTTGCCCGCGATCGACACGATGTTGCGGCGGGTGCGGCCAGTGGCCGCGTTGCCGTCGTCCAGTTCGGACTCGGCGCATAGCCAGTCGCCGTCGGCGGCGCCGGCAGCAATGGCCTGCGCGCTCTTGAGCACCCAGCTGCCGTTGCGCGGGCTGCCGTCGGCATTGCTGGCGGCTTCGTCGACGAACAGCGTTGCCTGGCCATCCTGGCGTGCCACGAAGAGGCGGCCGATCTTGCTGCCGCCCAGCGTCACGGCGAAGGCGCCGGGGAAGCGCTGCTGGTCCGCGTCCGCGGCGAGCGTGCCGTTTTCGCCGCCGGCGCAATTGTCGGCATAGGCGGCGCCGGCGCAGGCGCGCACCGTCCCGTTCGCGGAGATCTTGACCTGTCCCACGGCGGCCGTGGTGCCTGCCTGGCGCAGATAGTTGTAGATGCCCGCGACATCGCTTAGCTGCGCACCCTTGTTGGCCGCGCTCACGTGGCCCTGGAGCAGCGCGCCGCCGCCCGCGAGGAGGTTGGGCACCTGGCCCAGCGCACCGGACAGCACGCCGGCATCGACCACGAACTCAAAGCTGATGGCGCTCGCGGCGGTGGCCAGGGCTGCGGGCACGTCGGCACTGGCCGCCGCCAGCTTGGTGACCTTGTAGGTGTCGCCACTAAGCGTGTAGCTGCCCACCAGCGTGCCGCCCAGGCCAAAGCGGGAATCGAGAAAGCGCAGCGTGACCTGGCCGGCGGCCGGCTGGTCGAGCGCAACGGACACGGTATCGCCGAAGCTCACCGCGCCGACATAGAGCGAGCCGCCCGCCAGCGGCGTGAGCGCGGCCGGCTGCGTCACCGCGCCGCCATTGCTGCCATTGCCTGCGGTGCTGGTGCCGCCCGCTTGCGCAGCCTGCGTCTGGTCGCCGTCGCCGCCGCAGGCGGCCAGCGCTGCCGTAGCCAGGGTACAGGCCACTGCCGCCCATTGCTTTCGCTTGATCATCGATCTTTCACCCGTTCGTTGTTTTCGTTTGTTCTTGTGTGTTCTCGTTTGCCGCCCGCTTGTGGGGGCGGGCGGCGGCAGGGCCACAATCTATGTCGGCTTGATGACGTGCGCGTGACGAAAGGTCTTGAGACAAAGGCAACCAGGCCGGTGCGATCGCGGGAGTCGGCGCATTCCGAAGCAACCTTGCTGGCGGGAGGGCCGCGCCACCGCTGGCGCGGGAGGCGGGCTACCATGGCGCCAACCACGCAAAAGGCACACATGAACGCACCCGCATCGACGTTTCCCGGCCCCCTCGATCCCCAGGGCCTGATCCGCACCTATATCCGCGCCAAGGACGAGAACCGCCCCCATCTGATGGCGCACGCCTTCGCTGCCGACGCCACGCTGGAGATGACGGTCAAGTCCGAGGCCATCGTGTTCCCGGCACGCAGCGAAGGCCTGGCCACGATCAGCGACGTGCTGGTGCGGCGCTTTGGCCAGAGCTACGACAATGTCTACACGTTCTGCCTGGCAGAGGCCCCGCCCGCAGCCGACGCGCAACGCTATGGCTGCGACTGGCTGGTAGGCATGACCGACAAGGCCAGCGGTGGCGTGCGCGTGGGCTGCGGCAGCTACGCGTGGGAGTTCTCCGGGCAAGATGGCGCCCGGCGCGTGCAGGCACTCACCATCGTGATCGAGGCCATGGACGTGTTGCCCGCCGACACCGCACAACAGGTGCTCGACGGCTGGCTGGCCCGCCTGCCCTATCCCTGGAGCACCGCCTCGCACGTTTGCGCGCAGGCTCCGGCACTGGCACAGTTGGCACCGGCGCTGGCGTATCTGCGTTCCGGCGCTGCGCAAAACAGCCGTTGAACAGGCAGCGGCACGTGGCGTTGCCTGGCTTCGCTCTCCTAAAGGATCGACCCATGACCCTGCCCTGCCTTGCTGCCCGCCTGACTTCGCTTTCGATGGTCTGCGCCCTTGCCCTTGCCGGCCTGCCCGCGCTGGCGCAGGTCCAGCCGCCAGCGGCCCCGCCGGCCCAGCAGAAGACCCAGGTGCCCGGCTACTACCGCATGATGCTGGGCCAGTTCGAGGTCACCGCGCTCTACGACGGCTATGTCGACCTGGACACCAAGGTGCTCAAGTTCACCAGCCCGGGCGAGGTACAAGGCCTGCTCGCGCGCATGTTCGTGGCCTCCACGCCCGGCATGCAGACCGCTGTCAACGCTTACCTGATCAACACTGGCACCAACCTGATCCTGGTCGACACCGGCACGGCGGCTTGCTTTGGCCCCACGCTGGGCCGTGTTGTCGAGAACCTGCGCGCGGCGGGCTACAACCCCGCCCAGGTCGATACGGTGCTGCTGACCCATATGCACGGCGATCACGCGTGCGGCCTGATGGCCGGCGGCAAGGCCGTCTTCGCCAACGCCAATGTGTATGTCGACAAGGCCGAGGCGGACTACTGGCTGGACGAAGCCACCGCCGCGCGCGCGCCACAGGACGCGCAGTCCTCGTTCGCCATGGCGCGTGCCGCCGTCGCCCCTTACCAGGCCGCTGGCCGGCTGCGCACCTTCGGCGCGGGCGACAAGCTGGTGGCGGGCGTGAGCGCGGTGCCGGCGCGCGGGCACACCCCGGGCCACAGTGGCTACCTGTTCAAGTCAGGCAATCAAAGCCTGCTGGTGTGGGGCGATATCGTGCACAGCCACGCGGTGCAATTCCGCCGCCCAGAGGTGGCGCTGGAGTTCGACTCGGACAGCACGCAGGCGGTGCGCACGCGCAAGAAGATGTTTGCCGATGCCGCGCGCGGCAAGCTGTGGGTGGCGGGCGCCCACCTGCCGTTCCCGGGGATCGGCCATGTGCGCGCGGAGAGCAAGGGCTACGCCTGGGTGCCGGTGGAATACGGGCCGCTGCGCACGGACCGGTAATGTCGATGCGACCCCATGTGCCGCGGTTGCCGCTTAGCGCTTGAACCCCAGCACCAGCACGCCGGCGCCGACCAGCGCGATGCCGGCCCACTCGCGCAGGTTGGGGCGTTCGCCGAGAAAGATCACGGCGAACACCGCCACCAGCAGCAGGCTCAGCTTGTCCACCGGCGCCACCTTCGAGGCATCGCCAATCTTCAGCGCCCGGAAGTAACACACCCATGAGGCGCCCGTGGCAAGCCCGGAGAGCACGAGGAAGATCCACGTCCGCGGCGACAGCGCGAGCGGGTTGCTCCACTTGCCCGTGAGCACCACGAAAAAGCTCAGCACCACGATGATCACCGCCGTGCGCACCAGCGTGGCAAGGTCCGAGTTGACGCCTTCCAGCCCGATCTTGGCGAAGATCGCCGTCAGCGCGGCAAAGACGGCCGACAGCAACGCCCAATGAAACCAACCGGTGGAAGAGGCCATGTGTTGTTGTGCGCGATGAAGGTTTGAGCGGCATGCCAGCCCGCGGGGCCCGGCTCAGGTGCGCCGGCGCTCCATGGCCACCAGCGAGGGCACAAAGCCGAGCTGCCCGAAGAAGGCCGCCTCGGACGAGCGCCCGGCGCGCAGCACCCACGTGATGTCGGGATCGTTGCCGACGATGTGGCGCACCAGCGCGCGGCCGATGCCGCGGCGGCGATGGCTCGGCGTCACCGCGACCATCGACAGGTAGCCGTTGGAGATGTCGTCGCACAGGGCCCGCGCGAAACCCACGATCTCTCCGTCATCGACCGCCACCACCACCCGTTGCGAGTTGGCGATCAGCCGGGCAAAGCGTTCCGTGTTGGCAACGCGGTGCGCCCACCCGTTTGCCGCAAGGAGTTGTCTGGCCGCCTCGATCTCTTCTGGCAGCAGATTGCGGATTTCCATCGGGGCTCCCCATGCAAGCAGATACGGCAACTCGGCGCTGCCCTTCTAATGGGGGGCGTCACGAGGCGAGTGCGGCGCGGGGCCGCAAAAAGACTGCAGGCAGTGTAGCGAGCGCGCGAAGGCCCGTCAATTTGCGCCAAGCCATGTTGCTTCCGCTCTGTAGCGGGGTATCATGTTTCCCATGAATGCCTCGATCTTCTCTTCCGCCCATCCGGCCGATCAGCTGGCCGAGTTTTCCGACGCCGACGCGGCGCTGGCTCGCATCCGTGAAATCTACGATGCCTCGGTCGGCGCGATCCGCGCGCGCTTCGACGCCTTCGCCCAGGGCCAGCCGCTGCCGTCGGCGGCACATGCCTGCTATCCCTACCTGGGCATCTCGGTCAATCTCGAAACCATGGTCACCGACAGCCGGCCATCCTGGGGCACGGTTGCCTACCCCGGGGTCTACGGCACCACGGTCACCCGCCCCGAACTGCTGGCCGATTACTACCGCGACCAGATCGAGCGCCTGATACGCTACCACCGCGTGCCCGTGGTGGTCGGCGTCAGCCGCCGCCCGATCCCGTTGCCGTTCGTCATCGAAGCCTCCACCACGGACATCAGCTATACGCAGGCGCGCGAACTCGAAGCCTCGTTCGTGCTGCCCGAGCTGAGCCGCATCGACGACGCCATCGCCAACGGCACCTATGAGCCGGTGCCGGGCGAAGCCTGGCCGCTCTCGATGTTTCCCGGCGAGCGCGTGGACCTGGCGCTGCAGCGGCTCTATCACTACACGGGCACCGCGCCCCAGCATTTCCAGCGCTTTGTGCTGTTTACCAACTATCAGCGCTACGTCGACGAATTCATTGCGCTCGGCCGCTCGCTGATGGCCGCCGACGACACGCAAGGCGCCGATGGCTACACGCGCTTCGTGGAACCCGGCGATGTGGTGCAAGAGCGCGGCGAGGCCGAGCCCGACGACGCCCTGCGTCCGCGCGCGCTGCCGCAGATGCCCGCCTATCACCTGGTGCGCGAGGACAAGCTTGGCGTCACGCTGGTCAATATCGGCGTGGGCCCGTCCAACGCCAAGACCATGACCGACCACCTTGCCGTGCTGCGTCCGCATTGCTGGCTGATGGTCGGCCACTGCGGCGGCCTGCGCCGCTCGCAGCAACTCGGCGACTACGTACTGGCGCACGCCTATGTACGCGATGACCACGTGCTCGATCACGACCTGCCGCCCTGGGTGCCGGTGCCGCCTATCGCGGAGATCCAGGTCGCGCTGCAAGAGGCCGTGGTGCGCGTGACGGGTTTGTCCGGCAACGAGATGAAGACCCGCATGCGCACCGGCACCGTTGTCTCCACCGACGACCGCAACTGGGAGCTCAAGTCCAAGGCGTTGTACGCCCGCTTCAACCAGTCTCGCGCGATTGCCATCGACATGGAGAGCGCCACGGTCGCTGCCAACGGCTTCCGCCTGCGGGTGCCGTATGGCACCTTGCTATGCGTGTCCGACAAGCCGCTGCATGGCGAACTCAAGCTGCGCGGCATGGCCAATGCGTTTTATCGGCAGCGGGTGAGCCAGCACATGTCGATCGGGCTGGAGGCGATTCGCATCTTGCGCGAGGGCGGTGCCGAGCAACTGCATTCGCGAAAGCTGCGCAGTTTTGACGAGCCGGCGTTCCGGTAGGCTGGCTCCTGCCGGCGTTCCCGTGCGAGCGGGGACGCCGGCGTCTTGCATCCCTCACTCACCACGCGGTCGGGCCGCCACGCGCCTTGGCCAGTTTCCCCTCGAAATGCGCCACCAGGAAGTCAAGGAACGCCCTGACCTTGGCTGACATATTGTGCCGTTCCGGAAACACCGCATAGATGTCGGCGGGCGGCAACGCATAATCCTCCAGCAGCAATACCAGCCGGCCGCTGCGCAGGTATTTCGCGAGATCCCATTCCGCCCGCTGCAGGATGCCTTGCCCGTCGAGTCCCCACGTCAGCGTGACTTCGCCGTCATTGCTGCTCAGCGGCCCGCGCACCTTGACCGCTTCCGTTTTCTTCCCCTTGGTGAACCGCCAGATGCCGTAGGCCGAGTCGTTCTGCCGCAGCACGATGCATTGATGCTGCGCCAGGTCATGCGGCGTGGACGGCGTTCCGTGCGCCTTCAGGTAGGACGGGGCCGCGCAGACCAGCCGGCGGTTATCGGCAATCTTGCGGGCGATCAGGCGGGCATCCGGCATCTCGCCAAAGCGGATCCCCACATCGAAGCCCTCGTCGCCCAGGTTGATGGGGCGGTCGGTCAGGTGGAGTTGCACTTCCACTTGCGCATGTCGTTTAGCAAAGGCGGAGATGGCCGGCGCGATGTACGTGCGGCCAAAGCCCAGCGGCGCATTCACGCGCAGCAGGCCGCGCGGCGCGACTCGGCCGCTGGCGAGCAACTGGTCAAGGTCCTCGATGTCGGCGAGGATGCGCTGGGCATGCTCCAGGTACACCTCGCCTTCCGCAGTCACGCCGATGCGCCGGGTGGTGCGGTTGAGCAGGCGCACGCCGAGCCGCGTTTCCAGCTGCGCCAGGCGCTTGCTGACCGCCGCCGGCGTGACATCCAGCTCCCGGGCCGCGGCCGACAGGCTGCCGGCCTTGACCAGTGCCGAGAAAAACGCCAGTTCGGAGGGCTGTCCCATCTTTAACCTCAGGTTAAAAGTAGATTGAATTTGAGTTGATTCTACGCCGATGTTTTTCGGCCATAGTCGATGGCAGGACGGCAGTGCCATGCCGCGGCTGGTGCGAACGAGCGCGGCGAGCCTGCCAGGCGTGAACCACGAGGAGGAGACAGCGCGATGCGCGAATACAAGATTGCGGCCATCCCGGGCGATGGCATTGGCCCGGAAGTCATCTCGGCAGGCCTGCAGGTGCTGCAGACGCTGGCCGCCCAGGATGGCGGGTTCAAGCTCAGCGTTGAGCATTTTCCCTGGAGCTCCGACTACTATCTGGAGCGTGGGTACTATATTCCGACCGATGGCCTGGAGCGCCTGAAACAGTTCGACGCGATCTTCTTCGGGGCCGTGGGTGCGCTCAACGTCCCGGACCATGTCTCGCTGTGGGGCCTGCGCCTGCCCATCGCCCAGGGTTTCGACCAGTACGCCAACGTGCGCCCGGCACGCGTGCTGCCCGGCGTGCGCAGCCCGCTCGTGAACGGCAAGGATATCGACTGGGTCATCATCCGCGAGAACTCCGAGGGCGAGTACGCCGGCAACGGCGGCCGTACCCATCGCGGGCTGCCCATCGAGACCGCGACCGAGACCTCGGTGTTCACCCGCGCCGGTGTCGAGCGTATTCACCGCTTTGCGTTTGAGCTGGCGCGCAAGCGCCCGCGCAAGCAGCTCACGCTGGTGACCAAGTCCAACGCACAGCGCTTTGGCATGGTGATGTGGGATGAGATCTTCTACGAGGTGGCCAAGGACTATCCGGACGTCAAGACCGACCGCGAGCTGGTCGATGCCGTGACCACGCGCATGGTGCTCAAGCCGCAGACGCTGGATGTGGTAGTCGCTACCAACCTGCACGCCGATATCCTGTCCGACCTGGCCGCCGCGCTCTCCGGCAGCCTGGGCATCGCGCCCACCGCCAACCTGAATCCCGAGCGCGTCTTCCCGTCGATGTTCGAGCCCATCCACGGATCGGCTTTCGATATCACCGGCAAGGGCATTGCCAATCCCGTGGCGACCTTCTGGACCGCCGCGATGATGCTGGAGCATCTCGGCGAGAAGGCCGCGGCCGATCGGCTGATGGCAGCGATCGAGCACATCACGGCGGCCGCTGTCTTCACGCCGGACCTGGGTGGCACGGCAACCACGGCGAGCGTCACCGAAGCCATCTGCAAGGTACTGGCGCAGCAGGTCAAGCAAGCCGCCTGAACCAGCCGTCCAAGCCGCGAAGTGGGGCGAGAACGATGGCGGCACAATGTTCTGCGCAAGCGGCCCGCCCCTGGACGGGCCGCTCACAATAGAAGCAATAGAAGCAATAGAAGAAATAGAAAAGCAAAGAGGAGACAAGCATGCAATCCGCATTCCGGACTGCGGCGGCCGCGCTCGCATTCACGCTCGCTGCCGGTACCGCCTTCGCACAAACCAACGCACAAACCAACGCGCAGGCCTATCCCGTCAAGCCGATCCGCCTGATCGTGCCGTTCCCGCCGGGCGGCACGACCGACATCCTGGCCCGCACCGTCGGACAAAAGCTCACGGTGGCGCTGGGCCAGCCCGTGGTCATCGAGAACCGGCCGGGCGCGGGCGCGACGATCGGGGCGGATGCCGTTGCCAAGGCGCCGGCGGACGGCTACACGCTGCTCATGGGCGCGGTTCACCACACCATCGCGCCTAGCGTCTACAAACGGCTCTCGTACGACGTGCAAAAGGACCTCGCGCCGGTATCGGTCGTCGCCATCGTGCCGAACGTGCTGGTGGTCGGCCCGGGCTTCCCCGCCAAGACGGTGCAGGAGCTGGTCGCCTATGCCAAGGCCAATCCCGGCAAGCTGACCTATGCCTCCAATGGCAACGGTACCGCGCACCATCTGATTGGCGAACAGTTCAAGGCGCAGACCGGCACCGATATCGGCCATATCCCCTACAAGGGCAGCGCGCCCGCCATCACGGACCTGATGGGCGGGCAGGTGTCCATGATGTTCGACACGACCTCGTCCGCGCTGCCCTACATCAAGGCCGGCAAACTGAGGGCGCTGGCGGTCGCCACCGCGAAGCGCTCGTCCGCGTTGCCGGACGTGCCAACGCTGGCCGAAGCGGGCCTGCCCGGCTTTGACATCGCGTCCTGGTTCGGCGTGATGGCGCCCGCGGGCACACCGCCCGAGATCGTGGCGAAGCTGAGCGCGGAAATCGCCAGGAGCCTCGCCAGCGACGACGTCAAGCAGCAGTTCGCCGCGATCGGCGCGGAGCCGGTGGGCAACACGCCAGCGCAGATGCGCAGCCAGATCCAGGCAGAGATCGGCCGCTTCGGCAAGCTCGTCAAGCAGGCCAATCTCAGCATGGACTGAGGCAGGCGAAGTGCGTGGCCACGAAGGCGGTTGGCCATCAGCTATTGGCGATATGCCTCGGCAGGCATAGAATCTCGCGCTTCGCCCAGCTTCAGCACCATGACTACGAATCCCCATGCGGTTATTACGCTGGCCAGCCTGACGCTCGCTGGCTGCTTGCGTTACCCGCATGCATCGGGCCATCTCGTTCGCACTGCGACGATTGCCGCCTGCCTTGCCGATCTGGTGGGGCTGGATGCGGCGCACTGCGAGCGCATACGGCTCGTCACGCCGGCGCACGACGTGGGCAAGCTCGCCATCCCCGATGCCGTACTGCTCAAGCCTGGCAAGCTGCTCCCCGATGAGCGGCAGGTGATCGAGCGGCATGCAGAGATCGGCGCGAACATCCTCGCGGGCAGCGCGGACGCGCTGATGCGCCTGGCGTCGCAGGTCGCGCACGATCATCATGAGCGCTTCGACGGCACGGGCTATCCACGCGGCCTGGCCGGCAAGGAGATCCCGCTGGCCGCGCGTATCGTGGCCATCGCCGATGCGTTCGATGCCATGACGGAGTCGCGCTGCTATCGTCCCGGCATGAGCGACGACGATGCGCTGTCGATTGTCTCGGCTGGTTCCGGCACGCATTTCGACCCGGACGTGACGAGCGTTTTCCTCGCCAACATCCCGCAGATACTGCGGAGCCGGAAGTCGGCGCAAGTGCTGCTGGATGCTGGCTCCGAGATGGCTGTGGTCGCGCGCTTCTATGGCCTGAATCGCAACGCATTGCGGCAGATCCCGCGCCAAGCCAGAGCCTGACGCGGGATCCGCCGTGCGTTCGTTGTGCCGTGGCGCGACTTATCGCGTTTCGTCAGAAGCGGTATCCCACACCCATGCTGAACAGCCACGGATCCAGGCTCACGTTCGAGACCTTCACGCCGGCCGCCTTCACATCGCTCGACAGCCACACCTTCTTGACGTCGGCATTGAGGAACCAGTTCTTGGTGAGCTTGTAGTCCATGCCGATCTGCAGGGCCGGCGCCACGCTCCAGCTATCGAGCGACAGCGAATTGTTGGCAATGTCGGCGCCCCAGATGCGCGTGAAGTTCAGGCCAGCGCCGATATACGGGCGGAAGGTGCCGTTGGGAATGAAGTGATATTGCACCAGCAGCGTCGGCGGCAGATGCGTGAAGGAGCCGATCTTGTTGCCATCCAGGTAGACGTTCTGCTTCTGCGGCACGGTCAGCACCAGCTCGGCGGCGATGTGCGGCGTGAAGAAGTAGGTGACATCGAGTTCCGGAATCCACTTGTTGTTGACCGTGATGCGGTCCGAGGCGCCAACGCCGCCGATCGGGTCGGACTTGCCGGCCATGTCGAGATAGGTGCTGCGCAGGCGCACCATCCAGTTGCCCTGCGCTTCATCGGCAGCAGCAGCGGGCGTCGCGGCAACGGCGCCGAGCACGGCAAGGGTGGCAATGGCAGTGGTGCACAGACGGGTATGCAGGTGCTTCTTCATGATGGTTGGCTCGTGTTTTAGGAAACTTCACGCACAGTTTGGCGCAGCGTTTCCGGTCGAGCCTTGACCGAAAGCAAGAAGATGGGCATCGGTGGCGCACGCGTGCGCATGCGTCGCCGCGTTGCGACAGTCCCGGCCCGCGCCGCGCGCTTTCGCATTTCCAATCCCGGGCCGGGCTTCTAAGGACATGCGCAAATATTCGTGGCGGCAAGTTTGCACCCGCCTTACGCTGTGCACACAGTCAAGCAACGAGCATGTCGTGGGCGTCCCGCAAGGGCGTCTTTCCGGGTGTGCCCCGTGGGGGCGGGGCACACCGGTTTTTCTGCGCCGCGGCCTTGAGCCCGGGCGCGGGCGGCATCAGTCGGCCAGGGCTTGTTCGCGCCGCACCTGGCTGGCTGCAAGCAGGTGACGGTTCACGCCCGACACCACGGCCTTGAGCGATGCCGTGATGATGCTGGCGTCGATGCCGGCGCCGAAGCCCGTGGCGGAGTCTCCTACCCGCACTTCCACATAGCAGGCCGCGGCAGCATTGGCGCCGGACGACAGCGCGTGCTCGTGGTAATCCATCACGCGCACCGGCATGTCCAGCGCGCCTTTGAGGCCGCTGACGAATGCATCGATCGGGCCGTTGCCCCGGCCGTGCGCGCGCAGCGCTTCGCCATCGCGCAGCAACGTTACTTCGATTTCCACCTCGCCGTTGTTGCCGGACACCATCTGGTGGCCTACATAGCGCAGCGGCGCCTCATGTTCGAGATACTCGCGCTTGAACAAGCCATACAAGTCATCGGCGCTGGCTTCGAGCCCGCTCTCGTCGGTCATCGATTGCACCGCGCGGCTGAACTCGATCTGCAGGCGGCGCGGCATATAGATCCCGTGCACCTGTTCCAGCAGGTAGGCCATGCCGCCCTTGCCGGACTGGCTGTTGACGCGGATCACCGCATCGTAGCTGCGGCCAAGGTCGGCCGGGTCGATCGGCAGGTACGGCACCTCCCAGATCGCATCCGCCTGCTGCTGCGCGAAGCCCTTGCGAATCGCATCCTGGTGCGAGCCCGAGAAGGCCGTGAAGACGAGGTCGCCCACATACGGGTGGCGCGGGTGCACGGGGAGCTGGTTGCAATCTTCCACGCACTGGCGCACTTCATCGATGTCGGAAAAATCGAGCCCGGGGTCCACGCCCTGCGTGTAGAGATTCAGCGCCAGCGTCACCAGGTCGACATTGCCGGTGCGCTCGCCATTGCCAAACAAGCAGCCTTCCACGCGATCGGCGCCGGCCATCACGGCAAGCTCGGCGGCTGCCACTGCGGTGCCACGGTCATTGTGCGGGTGCACCGACAGGACGATGTCCGCGCGCCGTGCAAGATGCCGGTGCATCCATTCGATCTGGTCGGCAAAGATATTGGGTGTGCTGCATTCCACCGTGGTCGGCAGGTTGAGAATGAGCGGGCGCGCGGCGCTGGGCTGCCAGATCGCCGATACCGCATCGCAAACCTCGAGCGAGAAATCCAGCTCGGTCATGCTGAAGGTCTCGGGCGAGTATTCGTAGGTCCATGCCGTCTCGGGCATGCCGTCGGTCAGTGCCTTGATCAGGCGGGTGCCCGCCAGCGCGATCTCCTTGACCTCATCGCGGCTTGCACCAAACACGATGCGGCGAAACGCGGGAGCGATCGGGTTGTAGAGGTGCACCACGGCGCGCGGCGCGCCGCGCACGGATTCGATGGTGCGCTGTATCAGGTCCTCGCGCGCCTGGGTCAGCACCACGATGGTCACGTCGTCCGGGATGCGGTCTTCCTCGATCAGCATCCGCACGAAATCGAAATCGGTCTGCGAGGCCGAGGGGAACGCCACTTCGATCTGCTTGAGCCCGATCTTGACCAGTTGCTCGAAGAAGCGGAGCTTGCGCTGCGGGTTCATCGGCTCGATCAAGGCCTGGTTGCCATCGCGCAGATCCGTGCTCATCCAGACCGGCGCGCGCGTGATGCGCTTGGCGGGCCAGGTTCGGTCGGCGATATCTACGGTCGTGGCGGGGCGGTACTTGGTGGCGGGGTTGCGCAACATCATGACGGTTCTCCTTCCTCGCGGGAAGATGCAAGACACAAGAAGCAAAATGCAAAATGCAAAAGCCAGGACGCAAGATCGCCAGGGCGTTGAAGCGCTCGATAGCGAAGGCGTCAGAAAGCCAATGCGGAAAAAGGGTGGCGCGAGGCTGCCGAACTGCCACTAGGCACTAGGCCCGGCAACCGATCAGTAGGTCTAGCAGTAGCGAGGAGGAAAGACGCGGCGCCGACAGGGCCGGAGCAACTAGCGCAATGGCGGTGCCCAGCGCGCAACCTGCTGCCGGCACGCGCGCGGCTGCAGCGATGCGGGAGGCATCGGCGGCGCGGCGGTGGAAGCAGGTGGCTTGGTGCATTGCGTAGTGTGTGGGAAGCGGTGCGGATGACGTGGCTTACGCCTTGACGCGGCTTATGCCTATTACCGAGGTGCGTCGTCACTTGTGCTTGTCATGCATGCCGAGCCCGCTTTTCAGCGGTCGGCATCCGGCAAGAATAGTCGAGAACGCGAACGGGCGTCAAGGACGAGTGCGCCGAGCCCGGCGGATGGCCGGATGGCCGGCCATCTCCGCCCGGCCATCCGCACGGACTTGTGACTGAGCCCAGGCGTGCGTCAGCGTACATAAGTGCTGAACGCTCAGCCGTTTGGCTGGTACAGCAGCGTGCACATCGTGACTAGCCTAGATAGCACGCGACCGTCCAATTCCGCCATTTGCCTGTCCGGCCGCGCCAACCTAACGAGTCTGGCCAGCGGCTCCCTGCTTCCGCTTTTGTCGGCAAGGGGCCCGGGATTAAACGCCATACGGGGAGACATCATGAGAAACACCAAGACGTGGCCGGCATGGCTGGCCTGCGCCGCCATGGCATTGCTGATGGCGGGCTGCGGCGGCGGTGGCGGTGGCTCGGGCGGCGCAGCGCCCACCACCGCGAGCACCGCGGCGGATACCACCCCGGTGAAATACTCGGTGACGCTCACGATGACCTCGGGACAGGTCGCGGTGGGCCGCAGCATCTCGATGTCGGCCTCTGTGGTGGACAGCAAGGGCGCGGACGTCACGTCGTCCAGCACCATTGCCTGGACGTCGTCCAGCAACGCCATTGCTACCGTGGTGCCGGCCGCAAACGGCAGCGCCACCATCACGGGTGTGGCGGTGGGCACGGCTACCATCCAGGTGGTGGCCACCGTCAAGGCGGCCGACAACAGCACCACGCAACTGCCCGCGCAAACCGCCTCGGTGGCCGTGCAGCCCACCGCCGTCAGCTACAACCTGGCGCTGTCGAATCCGGTCCTGTCGCTGGTAGACGGGCAGGTGCAGCCGGTCACGGCGACGCTGGTCGATGGCAACGGCAGCGACGTGAGCGCAGCCGTGCACGACTGGGCCTGGGCCAGCTCGATTGGCAACGTGCAGGTCAGTGCCGCGCAGAACGCCGCATCGCTGACGGGCGTCAACAGCTCGGATACCACCGCCGCGGTCGGTACGGTCACGGTCTCGGTCACCGCGCCCAACGGCATCGCTGTCAGCGGCCAGATGCTGGTGACGGTGCAAAAGAACACGGGCTACACCTACCGGCTCGAGCTATCGCAAGGGGGCGTGCCCATCAATGCGCTGTCGGTGCTCAACGGCTATCCGCAGGTCTTCAACGCGCGCGTGATCCGCAGCGATTCGCATGATTCCACCGCGGATTTCGACGGCACCTGGAGCTACGCCGCCACCTCGCCAATGCTTTCCGTCGCGGCGGATCCAGCCACGCGGCAGGCCACGTTGAGCACCAGCATCGTGATCGGCACGCCCACCGTGCAGAGCCTGCTGCAGGTGACCGCAGCCAGCAGCAAGATAGCGGGCACGCCCAAGGCCAGCCTGACAGTGACGGAGCAGCCGAAGTGGGCGCTGGTTTATAACGGGCCACAACCGCTCAAGCTGCTGCTGTCGCTGCCCGTGCCGATTCCCGTCACCGCCACGCTCAAGAACTTCGGCGCGGACGCTTCCTATCTTGGCTGCACGGGCTGGAGCTGGACCAGCAGCGCCAACGTAGCGTTCGCGGGTGGCGTCAATGCTGCGCAGATCGTGGTGACGCCTTTGGCGCTTGGCGATTTCACGGTGACCGCAACCTGCACGGCCGGCCCCGAACTGCAGCCGGTTTCCATCACGATTCCAGGAACGGTGAGTTGATGCGGCACCCAGCTTTTGCCTGAGCTATCACGCGGCGCCCGGCATGTGTTCCTGCCGGGCGCCGTTGTTGATGGAGATCGCGCCGCGCAGATGTCGGGGAGGAGGGAAAGAGCGAGGGAGGAGGTGCCGAAGACGCTGTGAACCAGCGCGGCGAACCCAAAGCGTACCCGTTTCTGCGTGGATCAAAAACGTGGCCAGCGATGGGTTTCGGGGCGTGATCGCGCTGCCAATCAGCGCTTGGCCACGAAGCGGATGACTTGCTCGCTGGCCTGCGTGACCGGCGCCGGCTGTGCGCTGCCGGTGGTGCTGGAGCCGCAGGTATTGCACCCGCCGCTGTCGCAGCCGCTCGCGCAACCGGCCGCGGCCTGTGGTGCCAGCCAGGCTGCTGCGCGTTGGCGCCAGCCGGTGGCAGCGGTGCCGCCCAGGCGTGCGGCCAGCCCGGCCTTGATCCGTTCGCGGGTGCGCGGCGCATAGCGGGCCAGCACGGAGATCGTGCAGGCCAGCACGATCAGCGGCACCAGCAGGGTTTCAACGGCGTGGTAGAGGCTCATGGCTGCAATGTCCTCGCGTCAGCTCAGCATCAGGGTGATGTGGTACGTGGCAAAGGCCGCCATGTAGCCGAGCCCGAACAGGTAGGCCGTCGAGGCGGCCATCACCTTCCAGGAGCCGGTCTCGCGCCGGATCACCGCCATCGTGGAGATGCACTGCGGCGCGAACACAAACCAGGCCAGCAGCGACAGCGCGGTGGCCAGCGACCATTGCGCGGCGATCATCGGCACCAGCTGGCTGGCCATGGCGTCCTCGCTGCCGGACAGCGCATAGACGGTGGCCAGCGCGCCCACCGCGACTTCGCGCGCCGCCAGGCCTGGCACCAGTGCGATGCAGATCTGCCAGTTGAAGCCGATCGGGGCAAAGACATGCTCAAGCGCCCGGCCGATCATGCCGGCGAAGCTGTAGTCGATGGCGGGGGCGGTGGCGCCGTCCGGCGGCGACGGGAACGTGGCCAGGAACCACAGCAGCACCGTCAGCGTCAGGATCACCTTGCCCACGCGGGACAGGAAGATGCGGGCACGCTCCCACAGGCCGATCGCCACGTCGCGCGCATTGGGTATGCGGTACGAGGGCAGCTCCATCATCAACGGGTGGTCGGTGCGGTCGCGGCGGAAATACTTCAGCACGTACGCCACCAGCAGTGCGCTCACGATGCCCGCCACATAGAGGACGAACAGCACCAGGCCCTGGAGGTTGAACATCCCCATCACCGTGCGCGCCGGGATGAAAGCACCGATCAACAGCGCGTACACGGGCAGGCGCGCGGAGCACGTCATCAGCGGGGCCACCAGGATGGTCGCAAGGCGGTCGCGCGGGTCCTGGATGGTGCGCGTGGCCATGATGCCGGGAATCGCGCAGGCAAAGCTGGAGAGCAGCGGGATAAAGGAGCGGCCGGACAAGCCGGCGCCCATCATCAGGCGGTCGAGCAGGAAGGCGGCGCGCGGCAGGTAGCCGGATTCCTCCAGCGTCAGGATGAACAGGAACAGGATCAGGATCTGCGGCAGGAACACGACGACGGCACCCAGGCCGGCGATCAGGCCATCCACCAGCAGGCTGCGCAGCATGCCCTCGGGCAGATGGCTGCCGACGACCTCGCCGAACCAGTGCACGCCGCCTTCAATGCCGTCCATCAGCGGGGTGGCCCAGGAGAACACCGCCTGGAACATCAGGAACAGCAGCACGGCCAGGATCACCAGGCCGAACACCGGATGCAGCAGGATGCGGTCGAGCCGGTCGTCCAAGGCCGCGGTACGTGCCGGCATGGTTACCGCAGCATCCAGCAGGCGCTTGACCTCCTGGTGCACGTCCATGTCGGATGCCGGCTCGGGGGCGGCAGCCGGCACTTCCGGCAAGGCCGCGTCAAGCGCGGCCAGCAGGCTGGCGGCGCCATCGCGCTTGACGGCAATCGTCTGGACCACCGGCACGCCGAGCGCGGCGGCCAGCTTGTCGCGGTCGATGTGGATGCCGCGCTTGGCCGCGGCGTCGCTCATATTGAGCACCAGCACCATTGGCAGGCCCAGGCGGCGCAGTTCCAGCACGAAGCGCAGGTGCAGGCGCAGGTTGGTGGCATCCACCACCGACACCAGCAGGTCGGGGCGCGGCTCGCCCGGGCGCTTGCCCAGGCAGACATCGCGCGTGATCGCCTCATCCAGGCTGGCTGCGTGCAGGCTATAGGCACCCGGCAGGTCCAGCACACGCACCTGCCGGCCGGCCGGCGAGACAAAATGGCCTTCCTTGCGCTCGACGGTGACGCCGGCGTAGTTGGCCACCTTCTGGCGGCTGCCGGTCAGGCGGTTGAACAGCGCGGTCTTGCCGCAATTGGGGTTGCCCACCAGCGCAACGCGCAATGCGGGACGCTGGGAAGCGGAAGTCGGGGTGGCGACAGACATATTCTTGGCGGGTGCCCGGTCAGGCAGCGGAGCGTTTGGCGACGGGCGCGTCGGGCTGCGCTGCCGGCGTGATGCTGGAGACGGTGGCGCTTAGCGCTTCCACGGTAATGCGGGCCGCTTCGGCGCGGCGCAAGGCAAACCGGGTAAAGCCCACCTGGGCGACAAGGGGATCCATGCCGAACGGTCCCAGCGCGATGACCTGTACGGCTTCGCCCGGCACAAAGCCGAGTTCGCGCAGGCGGCGTGCTACCGGATCGTTTGGAAAATTGTCATCGATCGACACAATGACAGCGGCGGTGCGCCGCGGAAGTTCAGACAACCGCATGTGGCTTCCAGTCCGTAGGCGCGAGGCACGGCACGCGGTCGGCAAACTCACACCAGGGTTGGTAAATGAAAATCGTTCCTATTGTAGCCGATTTGCATGTGGGTGTTTTGATTTCGGGGTGGAAAGCCTGCAGTACATTGTGGGCGTCACAGGCGTGCGCAACTCACCACCGAAGATTTGCTGGCTTGAGTTTCACCATGGGGTGTGCCGTAAGCTGCGCACGGGACTCGGCGGGCCAACAAATCGAATCCATAGAAGGTCCGCCCCTTTCTAAGGGGGGGACTATCATGAGCAAGACAGTTCAATTCTGCGCCGCTGCGTCGTTGGCTGTGGCTACAGTGCAATCACTTGCGGCACCCCCTGGGCCGCGCGACTGCGACTCCTACTGCTGCGGTCAACACCAAGCCGACTGGGACAACAGCAGCAGAGCTTAGTCGACGGCGAACCCATGTGGGCCGCCAACGCTTCAAGGGCGTGGGATGCGGCGACACGCGACACCTTCATTGGGGCAGGGTAGGACACTTGCCGACAGCCCGGGCCGAGCCCCGGCAGCTCGGAATGTCTGCATGAGTCACCCTACGAACTCAGGAGAACTGTATGTCCGGAATGAACGTGACGTTTTTAGGCCTCGGGAACATGGGGGCTCCCATGGCCCGCAATCTTCTGAGCAGCGGCTTTGCCGTAAATGTCTTCAATCGTTCAAGAGCGCGTGCAGAGGGGCTGGTAGCAGATGGCGCGATCGTCTCGGATACACCCGCTGACGCCGTTGTGCCAGGTGGAATCGCTGTAACGATGTTGGCTAACGATGCCGCGCTTGAAGCTGTGACGCTGGGCCAAGACGGTATCTTGCAGAAGCTTGGGACGGGCGGGCTGCATATATCGATGAGTACTGTGTCGCCCGAGACATCAAGGAAGCTGGCCGCGAAGCACGCCGAGGTGGGCGGGCTGTTCTTGACCGCTCCCGTCTTTGGACGCCCCGAGGCTGCAGCGGCCAAGACATTGTGGATTTGCCAGTCGGGAACGGCGGAAGCCAAAGAGCGAGCCAAGCCAATTCTGGATGCCTTGGGGCAGGGAGTCTTTGATTTCGGCGATGACGCTGGCGCGGCCAATGTCGTGAAGCTGTCGGGGAACTTCCTGATTCTGGCGGCGATTGAGGCGCTCTCCGAGGCGTTCGCTCTCGGAGAGAAGAACGGCATCGACCGGAGTGCTCTGGCCGGCTTCTTCGGACAGACGATTTTTTCTTGTGCGATTTACCAGAACTACGGACGTATCCTGGCGGCACGTGCCTACGAACCGGCAGGATTCAAGCTGGGGCTAGGCATGAAAGATATGCGACTGGTGCGGGATACCGCCGAGGAGGCGACGGTACCTATGCCTTTGGCCGACCTGCTGCACGCTCGACTGCTCACCAGCTTGGCACAAGGCCGCGAAAGTCTGGACTGGACCGCGATTGAGCTCGCCACAGCGGAGGATGCAGCACTGCGTTGAAGCATCTTCGATACAAGGTATTCCGAGCAGGCAAGAAGCGCAATTGCTTCAGTAAGCGGTACTGTTTGTCGTTCACATGGTGCGCGCTTGCGTGCATGGCGCGCGACAATGCCGGCGGTCTGCAATCGCGCCGTAAGCGCACGTCAGGCAACAATCGGTTACGCCAGACCATGCGGCACCCTGTGCGGGTGCCGTGCCTTGCTCGCCGTGCCGCGGCCCGCCCGGCCTAGAACTTGTGCCGGATGCCCGCCACCGCGCCAAGCTGGTTCAGGCCGGGGCCGATGCTGGCCTGGATGCCGTTCAGGCCGACACGCGAACCGTCCTTGTTCTTGACGTAGCCGAACGTCAGGTAGCCATCGGTGCGCCTGGACAGCGCGTAGTCCAGCGTGCCGACGAGGCTCCAGGGATCTTGCGCGCTGCGCTTGTCGTTCATCACGTAGGCCGACGCACTTAACGTCAGCGCCGGCGTAAACGCATAGCTCGCGCCGAGCCAGAACAGGTCGTTCCGGCGCGCCGCCACGGTGGGGGTGCTGCCAATGTCGCCGCTCAGCCAGCGATAGCCCGCGAACACCTTGGCGCGAGCGAACGCATAGCTGCCGGCTACGGCGATGCGCCGGTCGCGCTGCGCCGGGTTTTGGCCGGACAGGCCGGTGGTGCCCTGCTGCTGGTCGTAGATGATTGTGGCCCCGGCGTTGCCCGTGGTGTATTCCAGCGCGGTGCTCCAGGCGCGGTCGTTCCGCGCATTGCCGGCGGTCTCGCCAGTGATGGTGCTGGTGGCGCTGGTGGTCACGGAGGTCCCGCGCGCGAACGCGTACATCGCGCTTGCCGTCAGCCCGCCGAACTTCCCTACGTACTTGGCGGCGTTGTCATAGCGTCCCGCCAGTGAGCTATCCATCAGGAACGCGGAGTAGCGCGGCGCGATGGCCATGGCGTCGTAGTTGATCAGGATGTCGTAGAGCAGGTTGTTCTGGTGGCCCGCGGTGATCCGCCCATAGGGCGTGTTCAACCCGGCATAGGCCTGCCGTCCGAACAGCCGGCCGGCCTGGCCCAACGTGCCCGCATCGATATCGAAGCCGCTCTCGAGCACGAACAGCGCGCTGGTGCCGCCGCCAAGGTCTTCCGTGCCGCGCAGGCCCCAGCGCGAGCCGGAGAGGTTGCCCGAAGCCATCCGGGCGAGGGCGTTGCCGCTGGCGTCGGCGTGGGTGAGGTATTCGATGCCGACGTCGGCGACGCCATAGAGCACCAGGCCGGACTGCGCCCAGGCGGGGGCGGACAGCGTGAGTGCCGCGATGGCGAACGCGAATACGGGCGTCAGGCGGGAGATGCCTTTCGTTGCCTTGATGTCCTTCATTCCCTTCATTTCCTTCATGTCTTTTCCTTACGGCAGGTGCAGACCAGGTGCAGACCAGGTGCAAACGCAAGGCGCAAGTGGTCGCACGGGACCCGTGATGGCCGTGGCGTAGCGGTGCTGCAATGGGATTGGGTGGGGCGGGCGGTGCGCGTTGCCCCGTGCGTTTCAGTTGGCCTTGGCGAGCCTTAGCAGGCTTTCGTTAGCATTTTACGGGTCTTAGTCGACCCGCAGGCCGATCTGCGCGGCGAGCTTCTTCCAGCGCTCGATATCGGTGTTCACCACTTTCTGGAATTCCGCCGGGGTGCTGCTGGCCGTAGCAAATCCCAGTTGGGCGAGATTGGCCTTGACCTCGGGCTTGGCGACGGCCTTGGCGATGGCCGCGTTGAGCTTCTGCACGATGTCCGGCGGCGTGTGCGCCGGGGCCAGGATGCCAAACCACTGATCGACGTCATAGCCACTGACCCCAAGCTCGCTCACCGAGGCCACGTCGGGCAGCAGCGGCGACCGGCCTTTGGAGGTGACGGCCAGCGCGCGCAGCTTGTTGGCCTTGAGATAAGGCACCGTGTTGCTGAGCGTGTTGATGCTGACGTCGGCCTGGCCGCCCAGCACGTCGGCGAGCGCCGGGGCGCAACCCTTATAAGGCACGTGCAGCAGGTCGATCCTGGCCGAGATCTTGAGGAGTTCGCCGGCAAGGTGCTGGGGCGTGCCGTTGCCGCAGGAGGCGTACGTCGGCGGCTTGCCCGAGCGCCCGGCTGCGAGCAGGTCATTGAACGTCTGGATCTTCGAAGAAACGGGTACGGCGATGACGGATGGCACGGATGCCACGGAGATCACGGCGCTGAAGTCCTTGCCCGGATCGAACTGCAGGTTGCGGAACACACCGGGGTTGATGGCAAAGCTGCTGTTGACCACCAGCAAGGTATAGCCGTCCGACGGGCTCTTGGCGACATACTCGGCGCCGATATTGCCGCTGGCGCCCGGCCGGTTGTCGACCACCACGGGCTGGCCCAGGCTGCGGCCCACCTCCGTGCCGATCACCCGCGCCAGCGTGTCGGTGCCCCCGCCCGCCGGGAACGTCACCACCAGCCGGATCGGCTTCTGTGGAAAGTCGCCGCCGATATTGGCGCTCGCCTGCGCGGGCAGGCCGAACAGCGTGGCCCCAAGCAAGGAGATCGATGCGAGACTGCGTACCACGGATAAGGATGTCATTTGTTGCCTCATCGGTTGAAGGAAATGATAGAGCAGTGCGGCAGTGCAGGCGGCGCGCTCGGACGCGCCGCTAGTCCCGCCGGATACGAACCGGTGGCCCGGCGAGCTCCGCCGAAGCGTGGGCCTGTACGCCCGCCTCCAGATCGCCGGCGGTCTCGGCGTGGATCCTGAACAGCGCTTGCCCGGCAACGAGCCGGTCCCCCACCGTGCACAGCAGGTCCACGCCAGCGCCAGGCCGGCGTGGCGCGCCGGCGCCGCGCGCAATGCCGGCGATGGCAAAGCCGTCGATATCCGCGACGACGCCCGCTGCGCTGGCCGGTACGGTGTGGACATGGTGGCCCGGTGCATCCGGTGTCGCCCTTGCGCCCTGCGCGGCCACGATCCGGTCGAATGCGGCGCTGGCAACGCCGCTGGCCAGCAAATGCGCGGCAATGCGCCGGCCTTCCGCGGGCGACGCCACCGCCGGGTCGAAGGCCAGGATCTGCCCGGCAAAGTCCAGCGCCTTCTCGCGCAGGTCGGCAGGCGCCTCGGGGCGGCCCGCCAGCACCAGCCGCACGTCGCGTACTTCCAGCGCCGGGCCGACGCCGCGTCCAATGGGTTTGCTGCCATCGGTGGCAAATGCGCGCACGTGCATGCCAAGGCCCTCGCCCACTGTTTCGAACAGGGCGCCCAGCGCCTGCGCTTCGGCCTGCGTGCGGAGTTTGGCTTGCGGGCCGTAGGGCAGGTCGACGATCACATGCGTCGATCCGGCAGTGAACTTCTTGGACAGGATGGACGCTACTGACCACCGGTTCGCATCGAGCCCGAGCGGGCGCGTGATGGCATTCATCACATCGTCGAGGGCAGAGTGATTGAGGCGGCCGTTCCATGCGATGCAGGCCCGCGCCTGGGCCACGCAGCGGCGCACGTCCGCGCTGTCCAGGTCTACCCTGGCCACCGTTGCCATGGCTTCGGCGGTACCGGCCGCGGAGGTGATCGCGCGAGAGGAGGTCTTGGGCATGGCAAGCCCATGCGCGGCCACGATGGGCACCACGATCAGCGTGATCCGGCTGCCCGGCACCCCGCCCATGGAGTGCTTGTCGACCACAATGCGCTCGTCCCACGCGATGCGCGGCGCAAAGCGCGCGCGCGCACGCGCCACGCCGAGCACTTCGGCATCGGTCAGGTGCTGCGTGGCAGCCACCAGGAAGGCTGTCAGTTCAAGCTCAGAATAGCGGCCCTCCACCGCGTCGCGCAGCACGGCCTCGTATTCGGCTTCGCTCAGCACCTTGCCGCGCAGCTTCCTGCGCAGCAGCTCCCGGCTGGCGGGCGCTGGAATGCCCCGCAGACGCACGGTGGCGCCGGGCGCGATGCGCAGGCGTTCGAAGAGCGCATCGGACAGCCCGATCTGCGCATCGTGTAGCAGTCCGGGACTCTCGACCACATGCACGGCTGCGGCGATCTCCGCCTTGCCCACGCGTACCGCCACGCGCTCGTGGCGCACGGCGAGCGCGGGCGCCATGTACGCGATATGCGCTTCGCCCGTGCTGATCGGCAGGCGCGTGGCCACCAGCGGTGTCACGGTGGTGCCGAGCGCTTCCACGAAGCGCGCGATGCCAGCATCGAGCGCGCCATCGTTGGACACGGTAACGCTTGCCACGCCGGCGGGAAGCGGATCCGGCGCCCGCTGCAGGCGACGCAGCACGTCATCGCCGGACTCGCGGCCGCGTGCCGCGATGCGCTGCGCCAGCACCTGGGCCGGCGCCGTGACATGGATGACCACGAAGTTGCGCAAGCGCGCGGCCAGGGCGGCGGCTACGCCGCGCGAACCGTTGGCCACCACATGGCGGCCGCGTTCCAGCTCGTCGAGCAGGCTGGCCGGCAGGCCGTAGCGCAGGCCGTGCGCCGCCCATGTCATCAGGAAGGCGCCCGCCGCGTCGCGCGCCGAGAACTCGGCCTCGCTCACGCCGTCATGGTCTTCGCCCGGCGAACCGGCCGGCCGGGTGATCACGCGCCTGGCGAAGACATAGCGGGCGTCGCCATGCAGCGTCGCGCGGGCGCCTTCCATCAGCGAATCCTTGCCCGCGCCGCTGGGACCGACCACCAGAAAGAACGTGCCGGCAATCCGCTGGCCGGCCTTGTCGGTGTGGAGGATGGCTTGCGCCGTGCCAGCGCTACAGTCGTCCCAGGTTTGCGGCTTTTTCATCAGTCATCCTCTTGGTCCATGGCGCCGCCGCGATGCGTGCATCGCTGAGCGGCCTTGACAATATTCTTAGATATCGAAGTACAAAAGCAATGCTAGCACCTGATGACATCTTGTCAAGATAAGTTCGATGTCTAAGAATATGCAAGAGTCGGGCCAGTGCCGGGAAGCCGCTTGCTGCGGCGCTGCCGGCGAAATTGCGCGGCTGTCTAGCAGGGAAATCCCTCTGGCGGTGCGACGCGGCCTCGTTGTGGCGCAGGGTCGGCACTGATGTAGTGAGCACTACATTTAAGGCCGGTCTGGAATGACCGGTGCGCTGCGCCGGCGCCGGGGAGTTTGCTGACGCGTTATGATGTTTTCATCATCGGGCGCGGGCACCGCCGGCGCCGACCCAGGACTTGCACAATCGCATATGGCAACTTCAAGACACACTGAAACCCCGGTTCCCAAGCCCGCGGTCGATCTCGCCAGCGAGCGCCTGGCACATATGGTCAAGGACGCCGCGCGCGCCTATATCCGCGCGCTCCAGATGCGCCTGGCCGAACACACGGTGTCGTACGGCCACTGGACCATCCTGCGCATCCTCTGGGATAACGATGGCCTGTCGCAGCGCGAACTCAGCGACCTGGCCGGGGTGACGGAGCCCACCACCTTCACGGCGGTCAAGGCACTGGAGGCGCTGGGCTATGTCGAGCGTACCCACCTGCCCGGCAACAAGAAGAACGTTCACGTCTTCCTGACCAAGACCGGTCGCGCGCTCAGGCGCAAGCTGGTGCCGCTGGCCGAGGAAGTCAACGAGATCAGTGTCGAGGGCGTGTCGGCGGAAGAGGTGGCCACCGCGCGCAAGGTGCTGATCGCCATCAACCGCAACCTGGCCAAGGACGAGGCCGCGGCCGAAGGCACCGGGCGCCGGGTGCCGTCCACGCGCGAACTGGGCCGCCTGCTGGCCGATCTCTAGGATAAAACCAACGATCTCAGCGGCGGATCCGGGATTCGGGGATGGTTCGCTCAGAAGGGCACAAGGCGAGTCTGGCTGACCGTAGCCATTCGGCCAGGGCCGGATGCTGAAGTTTGCGCGGGCATTGATGCCCGGACTCCGGTCAAGCGCCTGTCGACGCGTGCCCGCCTGTTGACTCTCGTTCAAGCGATTGATAGGATGGTGGCACTTTCAAAACGCCCTCCCGGTTCGCCGGGAGGGCGTTTCGTTTTGGTTCCCACCATCCACATGGAACCTTGGAATGAAAGCACCCCTCGAAATCCGTCCGGGATCGGACGCCGGCCTCGGCTATGCACGGTATGGCAATGGCCCGATTCACGTACTGGTCATGCATGACTGGCTCGGAGACCACACAAGCTACGATGCCGTCATGCCCTGGCTCGATGGCCAGGCGTTCACATACGTTTTCGTCGATTTGCGTGGCTACGGGCAATCCATCGAACTAGCAGGTGAATTCACGGTGGAGGAGATTACCGCCGACTGCCTCATGCTCGCCGATCGGCTCGGTTGGAGGCGCTTTCACGTAGTCGGCCACTCGATGACAGGGATGATCACGCAACGCCTCGCGGCGGACGCGCCTTCTCGCGTCACAAGCGCAATCGCCGTGTGCCCCGTTTCCGCCGCCGGAAATCGGCTAAGTCCGGAGGCACTGGCTTTCTTTGCCAGCACGGTGGACGACGACAACGCCCTTCGGCGGTTGTTCCAGTTCGTCTCCGGAGGCCTTTCCGACGAGTGGGCCGACAGCAAGGTACGACATAGCCGCGGCACGGTAGCACCGGCATGCCGGAGGAGATACCTCGACATGCTGGTCACGGCAAATTTCGTCCATGACGTAGAAGGGCTTGAAACACCTTTCCTGGTCATTGTTGGCGACAGGGATCCTGGGCTCGATGCGCAGGCAATGAAGCGTACTTTTCTCGCGTGGCATCCGAATGCGGCGCTGCACGTGATTCCTGACTGCGGCCATTACCCGATGCAGGCGTGCCCGCCATATTTCGCTACCGTCGTCGAGGGCTTCTTGAAGCGCCAAGCCACTTGACAAAAAAAAGCGCGCAAGGCGAGCCTTGCGCGCATCAAGGAAGCGGGAAGGAGTGTTTCCCGCTTACACGGTATCGTCCAGCCCGATGTCCACAGCCGGCGCGGACTGGGTGATCTTGCTGGTGGAGATGTAGTCGACGCCGGTCTCGGCAATAGGGCGGATGGTCTCCAGGTTGATGCCGCCGGACGCCTCCACCTTGGTGCGCCCGTTGACGATGGCAACAGCTTCGCGCATGTCGGGCACGGACATGTTATCCAGCATGATCACGTCGACGCCTGCCTTCAGGGCTTCATGCACCTGGTCCAGACGGTCGCACTCCACTTCCAGCTTGGTCAGCACGGGCAGTTGCCGGCGCGCGCGCTCCACGGCGGCGGCAATGCTGCCGCACACGGCGATATGGTTGTCCTTGATCATCACGCCGTTATCGAGCCCCAGCCGGTGATTCAGGCCGCCACCGCAGGTCACCGCGTGCTTCTCCAGCACGCGCAGCCCCGGCGTGGTCTTGCGGCTGTCGATCAGGCGCGCCTTGGTGCCGGCAATTGCCGCCACGTAGCGGGCGGTATGGTTGGCGATCCCGCACAGCCTTTGCATGATGTTCAGCGCCGTGCGCTCGGCGGTCAGCACGCTGCGCGCCGAGCCGCTCACGGCGATCAGGATGGCGCCCTTGGCAACCTTGTCGCCATCGCTCACGCGCACATCCACATGCAGTGACGGATCGTAGCGGGAGAACACGCGGGCGGCCACATCCACACCGGCGATCAGCATCGGCTCACGCGCATTCATATAGAACGAACCCGTCTCGCCCTTCTCGATCATGGTGTGAACCGTCAGGTCGCAGGCGCCGATGTCTTCGGTCAGCCACAGGTCAATCAGCTTGTCGGTTGCAAATGGGTCGTACATGCTTGGCTCCAGGGTTCCGGGGGTCCGGTGGGTTGGTGTCGCGGTCTTGAGGCGAATGCGAAAAATACTTAGATATCGAAGTACGTATGGCAATCCTAACAGTTGCCGCGGCCTTGTCAAGTAATGTTCGACATCTAAGAATATTTTCGCGGCGACGCGCGAAGTCCCGGCCTGTCATAGAATGCTTGTCGACACACGGCCGGGCCAGGCCCCGGCCTTCCTGACACGCACAGACGGAGCACAAGACATGATTCTCGAAATAGCGCAGTTCCAGATCAAAGCGGGCACGGAGTCGGACTTCGAGGCAGCGGTTGCCAAGGCGGCGCCGCTCTTCAAGCGCGCCCGCGGCTGCCACGCCATGCGGCTGCTCAGGTCGATCGAAAATCCCTCGCACTTCACGCTGGAGGTCAAGTGGGAAACGGTCGAGAACCACATGGTGGATTTCCGCGAATCCGCGGACTTCGCCGAATGGCGCAAGCTGGTTGGCGACTACTTTGCCGCCGCGCCCAACGTGGGCCATGTCAGCGTGGCGGTCGAGGGGTTCTGAATCCGGGTTGGCGGGGCAAACCTCCCCCCGCTTGAGTAGGGTCCCGAATAACGCAATTGCGTTATTGGTGGGGGAAAGTGCAGCGGGTAAGCTGCTTGCACGCTGAACACCCCGTTCCATGCGTATTTGACATGCCACCTGCCGGTAAAGCAGGTGGCATTTTCTTTGTGATCCTCGCGTTTACCCTGAGTATGATCGCCGTCGCAGGCGCTCGTTGCATCTTGGGGTGAGCCGGGAGGACCCGGACCTCCTCCCGTCCCACCTCCTTATTTCTCATCCCGCATCTTCTCCAGGAAGCGGTCGCGCGCGGGCTCGTCCGTTCCCGCCTTCCAGACGCAATACACCTCCGATGGCACCGTCGCCTGCGCCAGCGGCAAAAACACCGCCCCCGCCATTGCCGACCTCTGCAGCGCCGCGGGCACCAGCGCCACGCCGGTGCCTTGCGACACCAGGGACACCACCGACAGCCAGTGCCGCACCTCATGCCGGATCTGCGGATAGAAACCCTGCGCCGCGCACATCTCGAAGATGCGGTTGTAGTAGTCGGGCGAGGCTTTGCGGGAGAACAGCACGAAGGGCTCGCCGCGCAGCTCGCTCAGCGCCACGGAGGCTTGCCGCGCCAGGCGATGGTCATGCGGCACGCAGCACAGGAAGGGTTCGCTATGGACCAGCGCGGTGGCCAGTTCGTTGGGCACGCGGTTGGTGTGGATGAAGCCGGCATCCAGCCCGTCATGCAGCAGCGCGTCGATCTGCTCCTGTGAGTTGAGTTCCGTCAGCGCCACCTGGATGCCGGGGTAGCTGGCCTGGAACGCCCGCAGGCGCTGGGGCAGGCCGCGGTACAGCATGGAGCCGACGAAGCCGATGCGCAGCCGCCCGACGGCGCCGGCCTCGATCTCGCGGGCCAGCAGGCGGGCTTCTTCGGCCTGGGCCAGCAGCGCGCTGGCCGATTCACGAAAGGCCCGGCCGGCGGCGGTCAGGCGCACGCCGCGGCTGTCGCGCTCGAACAGGCGGGCGCCCACCGAGGCTTCCAGCTGCTGGATATTGAGCGATAGCGGCGGCTGCGAGATCGACAGGCGGCGGGCGGCCCGGCCGAAGTGGAGTTCTTCGGCAAGGACGAGGAAGTAGCGCAGGTGACGGAATTCCATGGCGATATAAAAAATATATGGACCAAGCCAATTTTAGAATTAGACACGAATCGCCGGACTTTGAATAATGCAGACAAAGTATCCGGCGCCAACTGCCGGCACACACAGGAGATACCCCATGCAGACCAGCGCAGCGCGCCAAACTGTCGTTTCGGCCACCTTGTCCGCCTCGCCCGCCTCGGCCGTGCCCGCACCCTCTGCCACGCCCGCGCATCCGGTGCCGGACCAGCAAGGCGTCAACCTGTTTGCCAGCGACCCGGACCTGCGCGCACTGCTGCCGCTCTACCTCCCGCCCGACCTGTTCGCCCACCTGCTGCCGCACCTCGACCGCATGGGCGCGCTGGCCGGCGGCGTGCTGGACGAACTCGCGCATACCGCCGACCAGAACAAGCCCACCTTGTCGCACCGGACCCGCACCGGCATCGATGCGCAGCGCATCGACAAGCACCCCGCTTACGTGGAGCTTGAGAAGGTGGCGTTCTCCGAGTTTGGCCTGGCGGCGGCATCACACCGTGGCGGCGTGCTGGGCTGGGACAAGCCGATGCCCGCCGCGGCCAAGTACGCGCTGACCTACCTGTTCGTGCAGGCCGAGTTCGGCCTGTGCTGCCCGCTGTCGATGACCGATTCGCTGACCCGCACCTTGCGCAAGTTCGGCGATCCGGCGGTGGTGGAGCGCTTCTTGCCGAACCTCACCACGCAGGTCTTCGAGGAGCTGTACCAGGGCGCCATGTTCATGACCGAGCAGGGCGCAGGCTCCGACGTGGCCGCCACCACCACCCGCGCAGCGCGCGATGCGCAGGCCGAGGGCGGCTGGCGCCTGTCGGGCGACAAGTGGTTCTGCTCGAACCCGGATGCCGCGCTGGCCATGGTGCTGGCCCGCGTCGAGGACGAAAACGGCGAGGCCGCGCCCGGCATCAAGGGCGTGTCGCTGTTCCTGCTGCCGCGCACGCTGGCCGATGGCAGCACCAACCACTACCGCATCATCCGGCTCAAGGACAAGCTGGGCACGCGTTCCATGGCCAGCGGCGAGATCCGCCTGGAAGGCGCGCATGCCTACCTGGTGGGTGAGCTCGGCCGGGGCTTCGTGCAGATGGCCGACATGATCAACAACTCGCGCCTGTCCAATGGCGTGCGTGCGGCCGGCCTGATGCGCCGTGCCTTGTCGGAGGGCCAGTTCATCGCGCGCGAGCGCCGGGCCTTTGGCAAGCGCCTGCTGGACATGCCGCTGATGCGCCGCCAGTTGCTCAAGCTCGTGCTGCCCACCGAGCAGGCCCGCACCATGGTGTTCCAGACCGCCGAGGCGCTGCGCCGCGCCGATGCCGGCGAGGCCGATGCTTATCCGCTGATGCGCGTGCTGACGCCGCTGATCAAGTTCCGCGCTTGCCGCGATGCGCGCAAGGTCACCGGCGACGCCATGGAGATGCGTGGCGGCTGCGGCTATATCGAGGAATGGAGCGACCCGCGCCTGGTGCGCGACGCGCATCTCGGCTCGATCTGGGAAGGCACCAGCAATATCGTTGCCCTTGACGTGCTGCGTGCCATCCGCCGCGAAGGCGCGCTGCCCGTGCTGGAAGCCCACCTCGCGGGCTTGCTGCAAGCCACGCCGATGCATGCCGGGGCGCGCGCCACGTTTACCGCGGCAATCGCCAGGGCCGCGAAGCTGGCCGCCCGCGCCGCCGAAGCCGGCGCCGATGGCGATGTGCTTGCCCGCCAGGCCGCCTCCGCGCTGTACCACGTGACCAGCGCAGTCGCCATGGCCTGGGAAGCCGGGCGCATCGGCTCGGTACGGCGCATGCGCCTGGCCCAACTGGTGCTGCTCCATCGCGTGCTGCCCCAGGATCCGCTGGCCGGCGAGGCCGAGCCCTACTGGCTGGCCGACACCATCGCACCGCCCGCCGACGGCGCCGTGGGCGCCACCGGCGAGGTGGCGCAGGTCAACCTCTTCTGACGCATTACCGCAAACCGACAAGCCCCCGCGGCGCCCTCCGGCGCCGCACACGCCGCCGCAGCACCGGCTGCCCGGCGCAAGAAGACCTAAACCTGGAGACAACCATGACCCTCTGGCAACGCCTCGCCGCTGTCGCCGCCTGCACCCTTTGTGTGGGCATTGCCCCCGCGATGGCGCAGAAGGACTACCCGTCCAAGCCCATCATGATGATCGTGACCTACCCGCCCGGCGGCCCCACCGACGTGATGGCGCGCACCCTGGCGTCCGCGCTCAAGGGCAGCCTTGGCCAGACCGTGGTGGTGGAAAACCGCGCCGGCGCCGGCGGCAATATCGGCGCCGAAGCCGTGGCGCGCGCGGAGCCGGATGGCTACACGCTGATGTTCGGCACCTCGGCGCCGCTGGCGATCAACGTCAGCCTGTACCGCAAGATCAACTACGACCCGGTCAAGAGCTTCGCGCCGATCATCCAGATCGGCCAGTTGCCCAACGTGCTGGTGGTGAACCCCTCGGTGCCCGCCAAGACCGTCGGTGAGCTGATCGCCTACGGCAAGGCCAACCCGGGCAAGCTGACCTATGCCTCGTCCGGCAATGGCGCGTCCTCGCACCTGGCCGGCGTGCTGTTCAACAACCTGGCCGGCACGGACTTCCGCCATATTCCCTACAAGGGCACCGGCCCCGCGCTCAACGACTTGCTTGGCGGCCAGGTGAGCATGAGCTTCACCGACGTGCTGACCGCGCTGCCCTTCATCAAGAGCGGCAAGTTCCGCGTGCTGGGCGTGACCACCAAGAGCCGCTCGCAGGCACTGCCCGATGTGCCCACCGTGGCCGAGCAGGGCGTGCCCGGCTTCGACGTCTCGGTGTTCTTCGGCGTGGTCGCTCCGGCCGGCACGCCGCCGGCGGTCATCGCCAAGCTCAACCACGCCTTTGCCGATGCGCTGCAACAGCCCGAAGTGCGCAAGACCTTGCAGGCGCAAGGGCTGGAACTGCCGCCGTCGACCTCGCCCGAGCAGCTTGGCAGCTTCGTCAAGGCAGAGGTGAGCAAATGGCGCGGCGTGGTGCAGAAATCGGGGGCTCAGCTGGACTGAGCCAGGGGCACGCTGCGCCAAGCCAGGCTATGAATCATGGCCGGTTCGGCGGTAGTATCGACGTTTGCCAACCTGCGTGCAGTCCAATGCACCCGGCGGCATGTGGGCAAATTCGGGGGCATCGTGGCATAGCGGTGCCCGTTTTGCCTTCATGCGGCCTCAACCTACTCTGTGCCCGCCATGACCGATCTCTCCTCGCCCGCGCCCGTCAACGAATTTGCCGGTGAAGCGCCGGGCCTGCTGTTTGCCCTGCCGATGCCCATGGCCCGCGTGTTCGGCCTGACCGGCGTGCACATCAACGCCAAAGAGGCGCGCGTGAGCATGGCCTACCACCCGGACCACACCAACAGCCGCGGCGACGTGCACGGCGGCGCGCTGGCCACGCTGCTCGATTGCGCGCTGTCCTGCGCCGCGCGTGGCCACGATCCGCGCCGCTTTGGCGTGGCCACGATCGACCTGTCGGTGCATTTCACCGCGCCCGGGCGCGGCGAGCTGACCGCCACCGCCTGGTGCGAGCGCCGCGGCCGTTCCCTGTGCTTCGCGCGCGGCGAGATCCGCGACGCGCAGGGCGAGCTGCTGGCGCTGGCCACCGGCACCTTCAAGCTGCTGGATCGCACGCCCGCGCCGGCCGCTTGAGCCAACCCGCGTTTTTCGTCGCACGTTCATCGCCGCAGTTACGGAACCCCTCTCATGAGCAAACTCCCTGTCTCGCCCGGCGCGCTCGCCGGCATCCGCGTGGTCGATCTCTCCCGCATCCTGGGCGGGCCGTTCTGCGGCCAGATCCTTGGCGACCATGGCGCCGACGTGCTGAAGATCGAGCCGCCCCAGGGCGACGATACCCGCACCTGGGGGCCTCCGTTCAAGGACGGCGTGGCCTCTTATTACTTCGGCCTGAACCGCAACAAGCGCGTGATGCGGCTGGACCTGACCGCCGATGCCGACCGCGAGGTGCTGCTTGCCCTGCTGGCCGACGCCGACGTACTGGTCGAGAACTTCAAGACCGGCACGCTGGAAAAATGGGGCCTGGGGTTTGACGCGCTGTCGGCGCGCTTCCCGCGCCTGGTGCACTGCCGGGTTTCCGGCTTTGGCGCGGATGGGCCGCTAGGTGGCCTGCCCGGCTACGACGCGGCCATCCAGGCCATGGCGGGCATCATGAGCATCAATGGCGAAGCCGGCGGCGACGCGCTGCGCGTGGGCTTGCCGGTGGTGGACATGGTCACCGGGCTGAACGCCGCGCTGGGCGTGTTGCTGGCCCTGCAGGAGCGCGAGCGCAGCGGGCGCGGCCAGTTTGTCGAGGCGGCGCTGTACGACTCGGGCCTGTCGTTGCTGCATCCGCACGCGGCCAACTGGTTCATGAGCGGCAAGGAGCCGACCCGCACCGGCAACGCGCATCCGAACATCTACCCGTACGACACCGTCGCCACCGCCACCGACCCGATCTTTCTCGCGGTCGGCAACGATCGCCAGTTCCGCATCCTGTGCGAGCACCTGGAGATGCCGGGGTTTGCCGACGATGAGCGCTACGCCACCGCCGGCGCGCGCTCTGTCAACCGTGCCGCGCTCAAGGTGGAGCTGGAAGCGCGCATGGGCAAGCTGGATGGCAAGGTGCTGGCCGATACGCTGGTGGCCGCCGGCGTGCCGTGCGCGCCGGTGCTGTCGGTGGCGGACGCCTTGCAGCATCCGCACACCGTCCACCGCGAGATGGTGGTGGAGATGGCGGATGGCTACAAGGGCCTTGGGTCGCCCGTCAAGCTCAGCCGCACGCCCGCCACCTACCGCTACGCGCCGCTGGCCGAGGGCGACCGGTTCCTGCCGCGCGACGCCGCCAACGACAGCGAGTAAGCGGCGGGCCATGCCCGCCCGGTGGGGGAGTGGGTCAGAAGGTCAGTGGGGAATCATCCCCGTGAACACATAAGCCTGCAGCATGGTGATGATGCCCACGATTACCGCGAACAGCAGGCTGTGCTTCACGGTAAAGCGGAACAGCTCGGATTCCTTGCCGACTAGCCCGGTGGCCGCGCAGGCTACCGCGATGGATTGCGGCGAGATCATCTTGCCGGTCACGCCGCCGGTGGTGTTGGCCGCCACCAGCAGCGTGTCGGATACGCCGATCTGGTGCGCGGTGGTGCTCTGCAGCGAGCAGAACAGGGCATTGGACGACGTGTCCGAGCCGGTCAGGAACACGCCCAGCCAGCCCAGGAAGGGCGAGAAGAACGGAAACGCCGCGCCCGTGCCGGCCAGCAGCAGCGCCAGCGTCGACGACATGCCCGAGTAGTTGGCAACAAAGGCGAAGCCCAGCACCAGCCCGATCGACAGGATCGGGCGGCGCAGCTCCATCAGCGTTTCGCCGAAGGTGGCCAGCGCAGCGCGTGGCTTCATGCGCAGCAGCACGGCGGAGATCAGCGCGGTCAGCAGGATGGCGGTGCCCACCGCCGATACCAGGTCGAGCTTGAACACCGCCTCGTAGGCCTTGGGCTGTGCCACGATCGGCGCGGCCTTGATCACCAGCTGGTCCAGCGCCGGCACATGGAACTTCAGCACCCACCCGGCCAGCGCGCCGTTGCCGGCAAACAGCGCCTTGAACGACGGCAGGCTCCACACCGTCACGATGGCGGTGAGGATGCCGAACGGCGCCCACGCGCGCACGGTCTGCGCCACAGTGTAGGGCGAGGCACGACGGTTGGTGCCCGCCCCGTTGCCGAAGCTGCCTGCATCGCCAGCCAGCCCGCCACCCATGCGCGCCAGTGCTGCCGCACCGCCGCCCGCCTTCACCGCGCCGCCGGCCCGCTGGCTTGCGCTCCTGGGCTGCCACACCTTCAGGAACAGCGTCAGCGACACCAGGCTCACCAGCGCCGACGTGATGTCCGGCAACTCCGGCCCGATATGGTTCGAGGTGAAATACTGCGTCACCGAGAAGCTCGCGCCGGTTACCAGCGCCGCCGGCCACGTCTCTTTCACGCCGCGCTTGCCGTCCATGATGAACACCAGCCAGAACGGCACCGCCAGCGACAGCAGCGGCAATTGCCGGCCGGCCATGGCGCCGATGTGCATGGCATCGATGCCGGTCACCTGGCCCGCCACGATGATGGGAATGCCCATGGCGCCGAAGGCCACCGGCGCGGTATTGGCGATCAGGCACAGGCCCGCCGCATAGAGCGGGTTGAAGCCCAGGCCCACCAGCAGGGCCGCGGTGATGGCCACCGGCGCGCCAAAGCCCGCCGCGCCTTCCAGGAAGGCGCCGAAGGCAAAGCCGATCAGCAGCATCTGCAGGCGCTGGTCATCGGTGATGGCGAGCACGGATGCGCGGATGATGTCGAACTGCCCGGTCTTCACCACGATCTTGTAGAGGAACACCGCGGTCACGATGATCCACGCGATCGGCCACAGGCCGTAGGCAAAGCCGAAGCCCGCGGCGGCCAGCGCCTGCGGCACGGGCATGCCGTAGGCGAAGATCGCCACGCCTAGCGCGAGGAGCAGCGTGATGGCTGCTGCCACGTGGCCTTTCATGCGCAGCACGGCCAGGGCGAGGAAGAAGAAGAGGATGGGTAGCGCGGCCGCGAGCGCGGACAGCCATAGGCTGCCTAGCGGTGTGTAGGTTTGGGTCCAGGGTTGCACGGTGGGTCTCCTCCGGGGAATGCGTTTGGGTGAACTGGGGTGGGGCGTTTTATTGCTTTTTTGTCTTGTTTTTTGTTGCCTGACTGCGAGGTCAGAGGCTTAAGGTCAAAGGCTTAAAGTCAAAGGCGGTTTCACCACCCCTGCGGGGCGGCGACCTACTTTCTTGTCTTGCCAAGAAAGTAGGCAAAGAAGGCGCGCCGGATGGGGCGACACCCCCTCGTCGTCAGCCAAAAAGAGCGGCCGGGGGCCAAACTCACATCGCCTTGAGGCGATGCTCAGACATGGCCCCCTCTTTTCCGCTCTTTTTGCCTGCCGACGAGGCGCCCCCATACGGCCTGGTAAACCTTCACGGCTCGCTTCGCATCGCGTGGGGGGCTCGCTTCGCATCGCTGTGGCCCGCTGGCGGGCGTTTGGTCAGCGCTTTTGTTGGGTCTGTTTCTGGTGCCTGCCTACTCTGCCTGTCCGCGCTCGCGCAGCAAGTCCGACAGGCTGCGCGGCGCTGGGGTGAGCGGTGCGCGGTGCCGGGTCCACCCGAGTTGCTGTTTTGGCGTCAGCACGCGCAGCCGCGTGGCGGCCCAGCGGAAGAGCCGGTAGGCTAGCGGATGCGCGAACGCGCCGCTCCAGAAGCGCCAGACCAGGTGCTCGCCGCGGCTGAACTTGGCGCCTTGGCCGCGCAGCGGGTGCGCAACCTGTTCGTCGGGATCGCGGTTGGCTTCGGTGCGCAGGCGGATCAGCAATTGCGGAATCGGGATGCGCACGGGGCAGACTTCGCCGCAGGCGCCGCACAGGCTGGAGGCGGTGGCGAGGTCCGCCGTGGCATCGAGCCCGAGCAGGTGCGGCGAGATGATCTTGCCGATCGGGCCGGGGTAGGTGGTGCCGTAGGCATGGCCGCCGATGCGCGTGTACACCGGGCAATGGTTCATGCACGCGCCGCAGCGGATGCACTGCAGCGTGGCGCGCAGTTGCGCATCGGCATAGGCCTGGCTGCGGCCGTTATCCAGCAGCACCAGGTGCACCTCGCGCGGGCCGTCGCGCTCGCCCGCGCGGCGCGGGCCGGAGATCAGGTTGAAGTAGGTGGTGATGGCCTGCCCGGTGGCCGAGCGCGTCAACAGGCTGGCCAGCGGCACGATGTGCTCAAGCCGGGCCACCACCTTCTCCATGCCCATGATGGCGATGTGCACATCGGGCACGGTGGTGGACAGGCGGCCGTTGCCCTCGTTTTCCACCAGCCACAGCGTGCCGGTGTCCGCGGCGGCAAAGTTCACGCCGGACAGGCCGATGTCCGCATTGACGAATTCCTGGCGCAGCGCGCGCCGGCCGGTCTGGATCAGTTCGTCCACGTCCTCGGTATAGGGCGTGCCGGGGATATGCTGCGCGAACAACTCGGCGATGTCGCCGCGCGTCTTGTGGATGGCCGGCATCACGATGTGCGACGGCTTCTCGCCCGCGAGCTGCACGATGTACTCGCCCATGTCGGACTCGATGCAGTCGATGCCGCGCTCGGCCAGGTAATGGTTCAGCTCGATCTCCTCGCTGGCCATCGACTTGCCCTTGATCACGCGGCGTGCCTGGCGGGCCTGTGCGATGCCGTGCACGATGGCATTGGCCTCGTCCGCGGTTTCGGCCCAGTGCACCTGCACGCCGGCCGCGGTGAGCTTGTCCTCCAGTTGCACCAGCAGGTCCGGCAGTTGCGACAGTGCGTGCTGGCGGATCGCTTCGCCCAGGTCGCGCAACTGCTCCAGCTCGTCGCCGTCGGGGAACTGCACCGCGCGCTTGGCCTGCAGGAAGTCCATGGCGCCGCGAAAGCTGCTGCGCAGCTTGGGGTCGTCCAGCGCCGCGCGCGAACGCGCCTTGAAGTCCGCTGCGGGCACGAAGTGCAGGGGTTTGGCACCGGCCTGAGTGGTCGTGGGCGTACTCATTGCGCGCCTCCTGTTCCGGCGCTGCCGGTCACGATGATGACCCACAATTCGCGCGGGCCGTGCGCGCCGTAGGCCAACGTTTGCTGGATGTCCGAGGTCTTGGATGGGCCGGATACCAGCACCAGGTTGGTCGGCATGCCCGCGCTCCAGCGCTCGGCGCGCGCGGCGCAATGCAGGTCCGGATGCAGCGTCTCGGCGTACACCAGCGCGATATGCAGCGGCGGCACCAGCGAGACCGTGCGCGGCGTTTGCGCGTCGGGCGCCAGCACCAGCGTGCCGGTGGCGGCAATGCCGGAGCGCGCCACGGTGAAGCCCGCGTCCACGGTGTCGAAGAGTTCCGCCTTCCACGCTTCGATGGGGCGCGCGTAAGACAACGGCGCCACGCTGGCCGGCAAGGCGCGCATCAGCGCGGCGCCTTGCACGGCCGCGGGGTCCAGCAGCAGGCGGCGCACGCCGGCGGCAGCGAGCCTGCCTGCAAGCTGCGCGGGCCAGGCCTCGGCGCTGGCGCACCAGGCCCGCGCGTGCGAGGCACTTAGTGCAGCCTGCATGGCCTGCGCCAGCTCGGCGGGGGTGGCCGCGTCGCGGCGGGCGTCGTAGTGCGCGTCGATACGCGCATCCAGCTCGCTGGTATCGGCATCGGCGGTGGCAGCGGGTGCGGCTGCGCGTAGCCGGCCCAGCATGCGCTCGCGGGCGCTCAGTGTGCTCATGCTTGCTCCTTGGCGGCGCCGCCGGTACGCCGCCACAGGAAGGTGGCGAGATGCTCGACAGGCAGCGGCGCGCCCTGGTGCCTGGCCGCGTGCCCGATATTGAGCAGGCAGCCGCAGTCGGCCGAGACCAGCCGGTCGCAGCCGGTGGCGCAGGCCGAAGTGATCTTGTCCTGCACCATCGCGCCGGAGATGTCGGGATGCTTGAGCGAGAAGGTGCCGCCAAAGCCGCAGCATTCCGATTCGCGCTGATGTTCGGCACGTGTGACGCCGGGCAGGACGTCGACCAGTGCCACGCCATGGTCGCGCGTACCCATTTCTCGACGGGCGGCGCAGGAGGTGTGCAGCACCACGGTTTCGGGCGGCTGGCCGGCAACGCCGCTCACGTCGAAGCGGACTTTCAACACGTGCAGCAGGAATTCGCTCAGCTCGTACACGCGCTCGGCCAGCAGGGCGGCCTTGGGCCCGGCCACGGGGTCCTGCGCGAACAGCTGCGGCCAGTGGTGCCGCATCATCCCGGCGCAAGAGCCAGAGGGCACGATCACCGGCCACGGCTCGGCGAACAGATCCAGCTGGGCCAGCGCCACCGCCCGGGCCTGTTCCGGGTTGCCGCTGCTATAGGCAGGCTGTCCGCAGCAGCTTTGCCCACGGGGGAAGTGCACGGTCAGGCCCTCTCGCTCCAGCAGCCGCACGGCGTCCAGGCCGGCTTGCGGCACGAACATGTCGACCAGGCAGGTGGCGAACAGGTAGACCTGTGCCGGGGCAGGGGGATAGCGCCTTTGCTTCATGTCTCGCTCCGTGGGTGCGGCCGCCTGGCTGTGGGGCTCAGGGCTGGCCGTTGTTTGAGCGCATAATTCCGCGAGACGCGCGCCAGTTCAAATTGGTTGGACCAGTTGGGCGTGGCGAACGGTTTTCGGAGCGAGTGGATGGCGGCGGGCAGGCAGGCGCGCGGGCGCGTGGAAGAGGTAATGCGGAAACTGGAAACGGCGATGCTGGACGGCACCTGGCCGGCTGGCGCCCGCCTGCCCGCGGAGCGGCTCCTGGCCGAGCAATATGGCGTGGCGCGCAACACCATCCGCGAGGCTATCCAGCGGCTGGCGGCGCGGGGCTTGCTGCAAAGCCGGCAGGGCGCCGGGGTGTTCGTCACCGAGCAGCTGCGCACCGGCTTTGCCTCGCCATGGCGCCAGCTGGTAGCGGACCACCCGGTGCTGCGCGACGATATCCTGGAGTTTCGCCGGGTGCTGGAGGGCGCTACGGCTTACTTTGCCGCAATGCGCGCGGATGCCGCGGATCTCAAGCGCATCCGCGGCCTGCTCCGCGCGCTGGAAGCCGCCCGCCAGCAAGACGACAAGGCCGCCGAGGCCGAGGCGGACGCCAAGCTGCATGAGGCCATTGCCCAGGCCTCGCACAACACCATGTTCCTGCACCTGCATACCAGCGTGATCGGCATGTTGCGCGAACACATCACCATCAACGGCACGGGCCTGCGGGTGCAGGACGAGGATGCCTCCGCGCTATTGCTGCTGCAGCATCGCACGCTGTGCGAGGCCATCTGCGCGCGCCGCCCGGAGGAGGCGCGCACCGCCATGCAGACGCACATCGACTTTGTGCGCAGCCGGGTTGAGCCGCAAGGAGACGGGGAAAGCGCCTGAAGCCGGGTATCGGATCGGTGGGCCGGATTGGCGGGAATTGGTCCTACCGGTGGCGCCGTGCGTCAGATCAGGCCCTTGTTGGACAGCTCGCGCTTGAGATAGGCGTAGTAGATCGGCCCGGCAATCACGCCGGCGACGCCGTACAGCGACTCCATCAGCAGCATGACCGTGAGCAGTTCCCAGGCGGCGGCATTGATGCGCGCGCCGATGATGCGTGCGTTGAGGAAGTACTCGAACTTGTGGATCACCACCAGGTACAACAGCGAGGCGATCGCCATGGGCAGCGAGACCGACAGCGAGGCCACCACGATGCCTGTGTTCGACACCAGGTTGCCCAGTACCGGCAGCAGCCCGACCAGGAACGTGAGGGCGACCAGCGTCTTGGCCAGCGGCAGGTGCACGCCAAACAGCGGCAGCACCACCAGCAGGTAGATCGCGGTGAGCACGGTGTTGATCAGCGAGATCTGCACCTGGGCGAAGATGAACTGCGAGAACGCCAGCTGCAGGTTGCGGGCACGTTCCACCAGCGCCGAGGCCAGCGGCCGGCGGTTGGGCTTGGAGATGGCGCGATACAGCGCGACCATCGCGCCGATCACCAGGCCGATCAGGATATGCGCGAGGCTGCGCAGCACCTCGGTGCCGAACTTCTGCGCCATCTGCGCGTGCTCGCGCAGCCAGGCAATGAGGGCGTTGGCCAGCTCATCCACGCCGCGCGGCAGCGCGTCGCTGACCCAGACCGGCAACTGGGCACGGGACTTGTCCATGATGTCGGCGGTGCGGATCAGCAGGGTGTCGAGCGTATTGCCGTCGCCGCTGACAAAGCGCACCAGCGCCCAGCCCCCAAGCGTGAGCCCCAGCAAGGTGACAGCGGAGAGGATCGCCACCGCCAGGGCATCGTGGCGCTGGTGCAGGCGCACCAGCTTGGGCGCCAGCACGTCCACCAGCGAGTACAGCAGCAGGCCCGCCATGAGCGCCGCCACCAGGTTGGCCTGCATCACCGTCCAGAGCGCCAGGGCGGTCAGGATATAGGCGGCAGTCGTGACATTGAACCACTTTGCATCCGGCAAGCGGGGTATGCGTGGCGGATCGGGTTGATTCATCAAGTCTCCTGCGTTGAGGGGCCGCGCCGTCTGGTGAACGGCCGGGCGTCTGTGCATTGTACGGCGCTCGATTGTCCGATGGGCGGACGGCGAAGGCAAGCGCCCGGGCGGCGACAATGTGCGCCCGTGGTTGCTATGATCGGGCTGTTCGCGCGCCCGCCAGCTGACCGAGACAGATCCCATGACCTTTGCCCACACCGTAGCCTCGCGGCGGCATCTCTTTGCCGATCTCAAGACCCTGCTGGCCAAGGCCAGCCCGGCGCGCTCGGGCGACTACCTGGCCGGGCTGGCGGCTGCCAGCGAGGAGGAGCGCATGGCCGCGCGCATGGCGCTGGCCGAGGTGCCGCTGGCGCACTTCCTGGCCGAGGCGCTGGTGCCCTATGAGGACGACGAGGTCACGCGCCTGATCATCGACAGCCATGACGCCCGGGTCTTTCACGAGATCGCGTCCTTCACCGTGGGCGACTTGCGCAACTGGCTGCTGCTGCATGAGACCGACGCCGCGACGCTGGCGCGCGTGGCGCCGGGCATCACGCCGGAGATGGCGGCCGCGGTGAGCAAGCTGATGCGCAACCAGGACCTGATCGCGGTGGCGCGCAAGTGCCGCGTGGTCACGCGCTTTCGCAGCACCATCGGCCTGCCCGGCCGGCTCTCGGTACGGCTGCAGCCCAACCATCCCACCGACGATGCCCGCGGCATTGCCGCCTCGATGATCGATGGCCTGCTCTACGGCTGCGGCGATGCCACCATCGGCATCAACCCCGCCACCGACAACCTCGGCGCCATCGTCACGCTGCTGCGGCTGGTCGACGACCTGCGCTGCCGCTTCGATGTGCCCACGCAGTCCTGCGTGCTCACCCACGTCACCAACACGCTGCGCGCCATCGAGCAGGGCGCGCCGGTGGACCTGGTGTTCCAGTCGGTGGCCGGCAGCGAGCGCGCCAACGCCGGCTTTGGCATCAGCCTCGCGCTGCTGCGCGAGGCGCATGACGCCGCGCAAGGCCTGGCGCGCGGCACGGTGGGCAACAACGTGATGTATTTCGAGACCGGGCAGGGCAGCGCGCTGTCAGCCAACGCGCACCACGGTGTGGACCAGCAGACCATGGAGGCACGCGCCTATGCGGTGGCGCGCGCGTTCTCGCCGCTGCTGGTCAATACCGTGGTGGGCTTTATCGGCCCCGAGTACCTGTACGATGGCAAGCAGATCATCCGCGCCGGGCTGGAAGACCATTTCTGCGGCAAGCTGCTCGGCGTGCCGATGGGCTGCGATGTCTGCTACACCAACCACGCCGAGGCCGACCAGGATGACATGGACACGCTGCTGACGCTGTTCGGCGTGGCCGGCATCAACTTCATCATGGGTGTGCCCGGCGCCGACGACATCATGCTGAACTACCAGAGCACCTCGTTCCACGACGCGCTCTACCTGCGCGACACGCTCGGCCTGCGCCCCGCGCCCGAGTTCGAGGACTGGCTGCAGCGCATGGGCATCCTGGGCGCGGATGGCCGGCTGCTGGAGCTGGCTGAGCGCCAGCCGCTGCTGCAACTCGCGCACGGCCTGTAACGCGTCATGGCCAGCCAACGTTTTCCCGCCCGCACGAGGCCCGCGTCATGCGCCAGAAGCTGATCCACGACAACCCCTGGCAGCGCCTGCGGCAGTTCACCGTGGCGCGGATTGCACTGGGCCGCTGCGGCAACAGCCAGACGACGGAAGCCGTGCTTGCGTTCGGCCTGGCGCATGCGCAGGCGCGCGATGCGGTGCATGCGCCGCTGGCGCGCGCCGCCATTGAACAGGCATTGCGCAATGCCGGCTTCGACACCGTGGCCGCACACAGTGCCGCACCGGATCGGCAGCGCTACCTGCGCCGCCCGGACCTTGGCCGCCAGCTCGACGACGCCAGCCGCGCGCTGCTGGCGCAGGCGCGCCCTGCCGAGCCGCCCGACGTCGTCTTCGTGGTGGCCGACGGCCTGTCCGCGCTGGCGGCGCAGCGCCACGGCGTGCCCTTGCTGCTGGCCGTGCGCGAGCGCCTGCCGGGCTGGCGCATCGGCCCCGTGGTGGTGGCCGAGCAAGCCCGCGTGGCGCTCGGTGACGAAGCCGCGCAGCTTCTCGGCGCGCGCCAGGTGGTGATGCTGATCGGCGAGCGCCCCGGGCTGAGCTCGCCCGACAGCCTCGGCGTCTACCTCACGCACGACCCGCGCCCCGGCCGCACCGACGCCGAGCGCAACTGCATCTCCAACGTGCGCCCCGAAGGGCTGTCCTATGCGCAGGCCGCGGCCAAGCTGGCCTTCCTGCTGCGCGGGGCGCTGGCGCTCGGGCGCAGTGGCGTGGATTTAAAGGACGACAGCGAGCACGGGGTGTTGCCGGAGCCATCGGCGCAGCAAGGACCGTTGGGGAACTGACTAGCCATCGCGGATGTCCTACTCGTTTATCGGTAAACGATATATAATTCCGCCATGATCCAGTCGTTCAAATGCGAAGACACTGCAGCGTTGTTCTCAGGCCGGCGCGTTCCGCGATTCGCCAATATCAGGGCAGCGGCAGAACGCAAGCTGGAGATGCTTGCGGTTGCTGCCTCGCTCGACTTCCTGCGGTCCCCGCCTGGCAACCGGCTCGAAGTGCTGGGAGGCGACCGCAAAGGGCAGCACAGCATTCGCATCAACGATCGGTGGCGAGTGTGCTTCGTTTGGACGCCCGATGGCCCGCAGGCCGTCGAGATCGTGGACTATCACTGAATGGAGATCACCATGGCCCGCTTCCATAACGGCATGCGACCGGTCCATCCCGGCGAAATCCTCCGCGAGGAGTTTCTCGTCCCGCTTGGCATGAGCGCCAATGCGCTCGCCGTGGCGCTGCATGTCACCGCGGCTCGCATCAACGACATCGTGCGCGAGCGCCGGGGCATTACGCCGGACACTGCCATGCGGCTGGCTCGCTACTTTGGCGGCGACGCCGAGTCCTGGCTCAACCTGCAGCAGTCTTATGACCTGAAAGTGGCTCAGCGCGAACACGGCAAGGAGATCGCGGCCCAGATCGCGCCACGCGACCTGGAAGCGGCCTGATGACATTTTCCCGCCTTTCAGGCGGGCTTCTTGCCGCGCTCACGCAAGATCAAACACCCGCCCCGGGCTCAGGATGTTGTGCGGGTCCAGCGAGCGCTTGAGCAAGCGCATCAATCCCAGTTCCTCCGGCGAGCGCGAGCAGTGCAGGTAGGGCTTCTTGTGAAAGCCGATGCCGTGCTCGGCGGAGACGCTGCCCTTGAATTCCTGCACCACGCCGTACATCACGTCGGAAATCTCATGCTCGGGGAAGTCGTGGTCGGTGGCGCCGGGCAGGTACACGCTGACGTGCAGGTTGCTGTCGCCCACATGGCCGAAATTGACCGGTTCGGCATGCGGCCACACCGCCAGGAGGCGCGCGCGCAGCGTTTCGGCGAATTCGCCGATGCTGCCGATCGGCAGGCTGACGTCATAGGCCGCATTGGGCGACCACATCACCGGGAATTCGGCCACCGCATCGCGCAGTTGCCAGAAGCTCTGCGCTTCCTTGTGGCTGGATGCGATCGCCGCGTCCTGGATCAGGCCGGTTTCCATCGCGGATTCCAGCATGCCTTCGAAGACCGGCGCGTCCTGCGCGGCGTCGTTGCCCTGCAGGTCGAGCAGCACGTAGAAAGGATGGCCGGCGGGCAGCGGCGCGCGCACGCCGGGCACGCGCGTGGTTACCAGCCCGTAGAAATCCGCCCACATGACTTCAAAGGCTGACAGCCGCCCCGAGAGCTTGCGCTGCGCATGGCGCAGCAGGCGCACCACGTCATCGTAGGTTTCGAGCGCGCACAGCGCCGTTTGCGTGGCGCTGGGCAGCGGTGCCAGGCGCAGCACGGCGCGGGTGATCACGCCCAGGGTGCCTTCGCTGCCGATAAAGAGCTGGCGCACGTCGTAGCCGGCATTGTTCTTTTGCATCTTGTTGAGCGACGACACCACCGTGCCATCGGCCAGCACGGCTTCCAGCCCCAGTACCTGGTCGCGCATCATGCCGTAGCGGATCACGCGGTTGCCGCCCGCGTTGGTGGCGATATTACCGCCGATCTGGCAGCTGCCGCGCGCGCCCAGGTCCACCGCCAGCAGCCAGCCGGCCGCGCGCGCCGCTTCCTGCGCCGCCTGCAGCGTGGTGCCGGCCATCACGGTCATGGTGCCGGCCTGCGCATCGATCTCTTCCACGCCGCGCATGCGCTCCAGCGAAAGCACCAGCTGTGGCGGCGCCGGCCAGGCCGGTCAACCCGCCTTGCGGCACCACGGGCTGGCGCAGCCGGTGGCATAGCGCCAGCACGGCGGCCACATCTTCCGTATTGCGCGGGCGCACCACCGCCAGCGGCGGCACCGCGCCGAGCGGCGCATACCAGTCCTTGCGAAAGCGGGTTTCGATGGCGTCGCCGGTTTGCAGCCCGGGCGCGTCCAGCAGCGTGGCGAGTTCCCTGAGCAGGGCGGAAGACGAGGCGGGTTGGGGAGCGAGGCTTGCCATATGCGGTGTGTGTGAAGGAGAAGGGGGCAAATGCTATGGGAGGATGGGCATAGCGTTAAGGGCCAATCGGGCCGGTGACGATGGCACCATCGCCGCAATGGGGCTCATTGCGCCATGAACGCCGAGATCGCCTGGGCCAGGAAGGCGCAATCGGCCGGGATGTTGTGCGGGTTCCCGGCCCGGTGCCCGTAGTCCGAGGGAATCGGCCGCAGCGTGGCGGTGCGGGCTCCGGTGAGCTTGCCGATTTCCGCGGCGTTGTCCTGGGCCTGGAAGTAAGCATCGGTCTGGCCGGGCATCAGCAGCACGTGCGCCCGGATCGCCGCCAGCGCGCGGTCCAGGTCGCCGCCGAAGGCGTCGCAGCGGCTGATATCGCCGTTCTGCCACGTCCACAGTTGCGCCAGCAGGTCGTTGGCGTCACGGCGCGAGAAGTTGACGTCCCAGGTCTTCGCCAGGAAATCCTCCAGCGAGGCAAAGCCCGATTGCCGCCACAGCTCGTCGCGGTAGAACGCATGCGACAGCGCCCAGCCGGCATACACGCGGCCCATGGCGCGGTACCCCGCGCGCGGGGCCTCGGTGAAGCGTCCATCCTTGAATGCCGGATCGGCAGTGAGCGCGGCCCTGACGCCTTCGAGGAAGACCTGGTTGAACGGCGAGCATCGCGCGCTGCCGCAGACCACGGCGATCCGCTCGACCATGTCCGCATGGCAGGCGCCCCAGTGGTAGGCCTGCATGCCGCCCATCGACCAGCCGTACACCAGGGCGATCTTCTCGATGCCGAACACTTCCTGCAGCAGCCTGCGCTGCACTGCCACGGCGTCGTGGTAGGTCACGCAGGGGTAGGCGCCAGGCGCGAACCGTGCCGCGGCATTCGACGGCGACGCCGACAGGCCGTTGCCGAACAGGTTAGGGATGATGACGAAGTAGCGTTCCGGGTCCAGCACGCCGCCCGGTGCGACCAGCCATTCGGTGTCGTAGTGCTGCGCGCTGAACGAGGTCGGGTAGACGATCACGTTGTCCTTGCGGGCGTTGAGCGTGCCGAAGGTCTTGTAGGCCAGCGCCATGCCGGGGAAGGCCTGGCCGGATTGCAGCGTCACGGTGCCTGCATCGAACAGCGCGTAGTCTTTGTCGACGGTCATGTCAGCAGCTCCAGGTAGGGATGCCGGCTATTGTGCCCGCACTCGCATCAACACACTCAAGCACCGCTCCAGGCCTCCCGGTTGATCCCCGCCACCGGCGCGCGGCGTGGCGCCTGCGTGCGCGCCAGATGCTCCAGCGCGGGTTCGATCACCTCCGCCAGCTTGTGGAAGGCCGGCGCGATCTCGTCGTCCGGCACGCAGGCATACCCCAGCAGCAAGCCCTGGTTGGTCGCCCGCGCGGGGTCCGCGAAATAGCGCGACAGCGGCCGCGTCGACAAGCCCTGGGTACGCGCCGCCATGCTGATGCCGAGGTCGTCGGCGCCCGGCGGCAGGTGGATCACCATGTGCAGCCCGGCTTCATGCGTGGAGGTGGGCCAGTCCGCGCCCAGGCGCGTGGCGATGGCCTCGCGCAGCAGCCCCTGGCGCTGCGCGTAGCGCTGGCGCATGCGGCGGATATGCGTGGCGTAATGCCCCTCCTCGATAAAGTCGGCCAGCACCGCCTGCTGCACCAGCTGCCCCTCGCGGAACAGCTCCGACAGCCCGGTCGCGAAATGCGGCGCCAGCGGCTTGGGCAGCACCATGAAGCCCATGCGCAGGCCGGGGAACAGCGTCTTGGAAAACGTGCCCATGTAGATCACGCGGTCATGCTCATCCAGCCCCTGCAGCGAGGCAAGCGGGCGCCCCTCGAAGCGGAATTCGCTGTCGTAGTCATCCTCCACGATCCACGCGCCGCGCTGGCGCGCGTATTCCAGCAGCATGCGCCGGCGCGACAAGCTCATCACCATGCCCAGCGGATATTGGTGTGACGGCGTGGCAAAGATAAAACGTGGCGGGTTCTGCAGCGTGGCCGCATCCGGGGCAAGGCCTTCGCTGTCCACCGGCACGGGGATGGTCTCGATGCCCGCGCTGTTGAGCAGGCTGCGCGTGCCCCAGTAGCCGGGGTCTTCCATCCAGGCCTTGTCGCCGACATCGCCCAGCAGCCGCGCGATGAGGTCGATGGCCTGGTGGATGCCGGTAGTCAGGATGATCTGCTCCGGCTCGCAACGCACCGAGCGCACCAGCCGCAGGTGCTCGGCCAGCACGCGGCGCAGCGGCAGGTAGCCACCGTTGTGCGCATACGTCAGCAGCTCGGGCTTGGGGGCGCGCCAGTGCTTGTTGAGCAAGCGCGCCCACACCGCGTGCGGAAACAGCGAAACGTCGGGTACGCCGGAGACGAACGCACCCCATTGGCGATCCGACGCACCAGAATGCGACACCAGATGCTGCCCGCGCCGCGAAAGCGCGAAGCGGTTTGGATTTTGCTGCGCTGCGAGCACTGGCATGGTGCCACTTTGCGCCCTAACGTTGTGCAATGCACTATGGTCGGGAAAACTCTGCGACACGAAGGTGCCACTTCCGCTGGCTGCGGTGACATAGCCCTCTGCCAGCAACTGCTCAAATGCATAAAGCACGGTATTGCGGGAAACCCCTATCTCCTTCGCAAGCAGGCGCGACGCGGGCAGCTTGCTACCCGCAACCAAAGACCCAGCAAGGATTTCCTGCCGAATGATCTCGTAGAGCTGGCGGTTCATATGCGCGCCGTTTTTATCCGCCGCACCATCCGCGGGCCGCTCCAGACGCTGCAGCAGCAGCTCCGACAAAATGGTCTCTTTCAAAGTGGCCCCGCGTGAAAAGAAAAATATGGATCTATGTATGGTACCAATGATCGGCTAAGTTTCGACACATCTTGTTTCGATCGTCGTTTTTTTCAACGACGTTTTGCCGATCAGGCCGATTCGATCCTCTCCGGGCACGTTCCAAGCGCGCGCACCGGACAGCCAGTGGAGCCACTTATGCAACGTCCCACCGCTATGCCCTCTATGCCTGCCACCCCCCCGCTTTCCACCGATGCCATTGCCGCCGCCGTGCGCGCGCTCGAGCCGTACATGGTGCGTACCTTGTCGGAATTCGTGGCGGCACCCAGCCCCTCCGGGCAGGAACAGCCGGCCGTGGCGTTCATGGAGGGCGCGCTGCGCGAGCTGGGCCTGGAGCCGGAGCGCATCTACCTGCGCAGCGAGACGTTGAAAGACCTGCCGCTGTTCTCGCCGCCATGCTGCCCGGACGGCGGACGCTACAACCTGCTGGCCACGCATCGCCCGGCGACGAAGGGCGGCCGCTCCGTGCTGTTCAACGGCCACCTGGACGTGGTGCCAACCGGTCCGGAGTCGATGTGGCGCCAGTCGCCGTATGCGCCGTTTGTCGAAGACGGCTGGCTGTTCGGCCGCGGTGCGGGCGACATGAAGGCCGGCATCATCTGCACGCTCGCCGCCTATAAGGCGCTGAAAGATCTCGGCGTGCAGCCCGCCGGCGCGGTCGGCTTCAATGCCGTGCTCGAAGAAGAGAACACCGGCAACGGCGCGCTGGCTACCGTGGCCGCGCTCGCCAGCGCGGTGGGCGCGGGCAAGCTGGCCTCGTTCGACACCGTTGTGATTCCCGAGCCGCTGGGCGAGAGCCTGATGAGCGCGCAGATGGGCGTGTTCTGGATGTTCGTCGAACTCACCGGCCGCCCGGCGCATGCCGCCTACATGACCACCGGCGTGAACCCGGTGGAAGCCGGCATCGAGGTGATGGCCGACCTGCGCAAGCTCGAGGCCGAATGGAACCTGCCGGAAAACCGCCCCGCCGTGTACCGCGACCACGCGCACCCGATCAACTTCAACCTCGGCCAGATCCAGGGCGGCGAATGGAATTCGTCGGTGCCCTGCACCTGCACGCTCGGCATTCGCATCGGCTTCTACCCGACCATGAGCGTGACCGATGCCAAGGCGCGCGTCGAAGCCTGTGTGCGTAGCACGCTGGAGCGCCTGGCCAGCAACCTCACGCTCGAACTCCGCTACGAAGGCTTCCACGCGCCGGGCTGCGAGTTCGATCTCGATGTGCCCAGCATGCAGGCGCTTGGCGAAGCCCACCGCAAGGTCAATGGCGAAGAGGTGCGGCGTGAAGCCACCACCGCCACCACCGACGCGCGGCATTTCCGCCTGATGCTGGATACGCCGGTGACCTGCTACGGCCCGCAGGCCCGCAACATCCATGGCATCGACGAGTCGGTTTCCATCCAGAGCATGGTGCGCGTTGCCACCACGCTCGCGCAGTTCATGCACGACTGGTGCGGCGTAGAGCCGGTCAGCGCTTGAAGTCCACGCAGCAAATCGTCTTCGCGTATCCGTAGATCACGATCACCACCACAGGAAACTGACCGATGAAACACCTCACCCAACACCTGAAAAAGAGCTTTGGTAAAAGCCTGGTGTCGATGGCGCTGGCAACCGCCGGCCTGGCCCTGGCACCGGCACTGTTGCCCGCGGGCAGCGCGGTTGCGCAGACCGTTGGCGGCACCTTGTCCGGCATCGTGCAACCCGAGCCGCCGATCCTGATCAGCGCGATGAACTCGCAGGCGCCCACGCAATATGTCGCCGGCAAGATCTACCAGGGCCTGCTCACCTACGGCCCGGACCTCAAGCCGCGCCCGGAGCTGGCCAAGTCGTGGAAGATCTCGCCCGATGGGCTGACCTACACGTTCGAGCTGCAGAGTGGCGTGAAGTGGCATGACGGCAAGCCCTTCACTTCCGCCGACGTCGTGTTCTCGATCGACAAGATGCTGCGCGAAGTGCACGTCCGTACGCGCGCCGTGCTGAACAAGTACATGGAATCGATCCGCGCCGTGAACGACAGCACGGTCGAGATCAAGCTCAAGGAAGCGTTCCCGCCGTTTATCTCGATGTTCGAGACCGGCACCATGCCGATGATGCCCAAGCACATCTACGACGGCACGGACTACCGCAACAACCCGGCCAACCAGAAGCCTGTCGGCACCGGCCCCTTCATGTTCAAGGAATGGAAGAAGGGCGCCTATATCAAGCTGGCCAAGAACCCCAACTACTGGAAGAAGGGCAAGCCCTACCTGGATGAACTGGTGTTCTACGTGATCCCGGACTCGGCCTCGCGCGCGGTGGCTTTCGAGAAGGGCGACGTGCAGGTGCTGCGCGGCGGCGACGTGGACAACGTGGACGTGAAGCGCCTGCGCGCGCTGCCCAATGTGGAATACACCACCAAGGGCTGGGAGCTGTTCTCGCCGATGTCGAACCTGTTGATGAACATGCGCAAGCCGCCGTTCAACAACGTCAAGGTACGCGAGGCGGTGATGCACGCGCTCAATCGCAAGATGATCGTGGACAACATCTTCTTCGGCATGGGCAAGCCGGCGGTCAGCCCGTTCGCCTCCGCCACGCTGTTCTTCGACAAGAGCACGCCGGTCTATGACTTCAACCTGAAGAAGGCGCGCGAGCTGATCAAGGAATCCGGCGTCAACGTGGGCCAGTACCCGGTCAAGATCCTGTCGTCATCCTATGGCGCCAACTGGGACCGGCTTGACGAGTACATGAAGCAGATGCTGGAGCAGCTTGGCTTCAAGGTCAGCATCGAGTCCGCCGATGCCGGCACGTGGTCCGCCCGCGTCAGCAACTGGGACTTTGACCTGACCGCCACCTACACCTACCAGTACGGCGACCCGGCGCTGGGCGTGGAGCGGCTCTACGTGACCAAGAACATCGTCAAGGGCACGCCGTTCGCCAACGTGCAGGGCTACAGCAATCCGCAGGCCGATGAACTCTGGGCCAAGGCCAGCGTCACCATGGACCCGGCCGAGCGTCAGAAGCTCTACAGCCAGGTGCAGAAGATCCTGATGACGGAAGTGGCCGCGGGCAACCTGTTCGAGCTGGAGTTCCCCACGCTGTATCGCAAGAACGTGAAGAACCTCGTGACCACCGCCATCGGCCTGAACGAGTCGTTCGACAACGTCTCCATCGAGAAGAACTGAGTACGCCAGAGTACGCCAGAGTACGCCGCTACCCAGGTAACAAGTCGCCAGTCAGTTCACGCGCCGGGCCACCCGCCCGGCGCGTGCGTGGAGCATGCCGTGAATTTCCTCTCTTTCCTGCTATCCCGACTGTGGAAGGCCCTCGTGGTCGTCCTCGGCGTGGTCATCATCAATTTCTTCCTGATCCGCATGGCACCTGGCGACCCCGCCACCGTGCTGGCGGGTGAGGCCGGCGCGGGCGATGCCGCCTTCGTTGGCCAGTTGCGTCAGCAGTTCGGGCTGGACCAGCCGGTGCTCACGCAGCTTGGCATCTATCTCAAGGGCGTGGCCAAGCTCGATCTTGGCTACTCGTATCGCAATCACCTGCCGGTGCTCGACCTGATCCTGGACCGGCTGCCCGCCACCATCGTGCTGATGAGCGGTGCCTTTGTCTTTTCCCTCGTGCTTGGCGTGTTTCTCGGCGTGATCTCGGCGCGCACGCGCTATGAGAACAAGCGGCGCTGGATCGACAGCGCGGTGATGTCCGCGGCGCTGCTGTTGTACGCCACGCCGCTGTTCTGGCTCTCGCTGATGGCCATCATCCTGTTCTCGGTGGTACTGGGCTGGCTGCCGGCGTTTGGCATGGAAACCATCGGCGCAGGCTATACCGGCCTGGCGCGCATCCAGGATGTGGCGCTGCACATGATCCTGCCCACCATCTCGCTCGGCTGCTTCTTCATGGCGGTGTACGTGCGCCTGACCCGCGCCTCGATGCTGGAAGTCATGGGCATGGACTTCGTCAAGACCGCGCGCGCCAAGGGCGTGCCTGCGGGCCGCGTGATCCGCGTGCACGTGCTGCGCAACGCGCTGCTGCCGGTCATTACCTTTGCCGGCATCCAGCTCGGCCAGATGGCAGGCGGCGCGGTGCTGACCGAAACCGTGTTTTCCTGGCCGGGCATTGGCCGGCTGATGTTCGATGCCCTGCTGCAACGCGACTACCAGCTGCTGCTCGGCATCTTCTTCGTCACCTCGGCGCTGGTTGTGTTCTTCAACCTCGCGACCGATATCGTCTACCGCTTCATCGACCCCCGCATCTCTGTGGGCGGCAAGGGAGCCACGGCATGAAAGCCTTCGCACAACGTTATTGCCGCAACTACGGCGCCGTGATCGGCCTGGTCGTGCTGCTGCTGGTGGTCGCCGTGGCGCTGCTGGCGCCGGTGCTGTACGAGGAGTCGCCCTGGCTGATGGTGGGCGATCCGCTGGTGCGTCCGTTTGCCGACGCGGCGTTTCCCTTTGGCACCGACATGCTCGGGCGCGACATCACCGCTGGCATGCTGTACGGGGCGCGCGTCTCGCTGCTGGTGGGCGTGATCTCCACCGGCGTGGCACTGGTGTTCGGCATCCTGATCGGGTCGGTGGCCGGCTACTGCGGCGGACGCATCGACGACGCGCTGATGCGCTTTACCGAGTTCTTCCAGACCATCCCGCAGCTGGCGATGGCGGTGGTGATCGTGGCAATCTTCAATCCCACCATCTACTCCATCGTGGCCGCCATCTCGGTGGTGTCCTGGCCGCCGGTGGCGCGCCTGGTGCGCGGCGAGTTCCTCACGCTCAAGCAGCGCGAGTTCGTGCAGGCCGCGGTGGTGATCGGGCAGAAGCCGCTGCGCATCATCCTCACGCAGATCCTGCCCAACGCCATGTCGCCCATCATCGTGTCGGCCTCGTTCATGGTGGCCACGGCAATCCTGACGGAATCCGCGTTGTCCTTCCTGGGCCTGGGCGACCGCAACATGATGAGCTGGGGCTTCATGATCGGCGCGGCCCGCACCATGATCCGCGAAGCCTGGTGGATGAGCGTGTGGCCCGGCGTGGCGATCCTGCTGACGGTGCTGTCCATCAATCTGATCGGCGAAGGCCTGAACGACGCCATGAACCCGCAACTGCGCCGCCGTGGCGAGTAACGACAAGGAAGACGCCACCATGCAAGCACAAGACAAGCTACCGCTGCTATCCGTGCGCGACCTCACCATCGCGCTGCCCACGGGCGGCGACCGTGCGCACGCGGTGAAGGATGTCAGCTATGACCTGCACGCCGGCGAGATCCTCTGCATCGTCGGAGAATCCGGCTCGGGCAAGTCGATGAGCGCCAACGCCATCATGGGCCTGCTGCCGCCGTACCTGAAGCCGCAGGGCGGCCAGATCCTGTTCCAGGGCAAGGACTTGCTCACCCAGGATGAGCAGACCTTGCTGTCCATGCGCGGCAGGGCCATGGCCATGGTGTTCCAGGAGCCGCTGTCGGCGCTCAACCCCGTGATGACGGTGGGCGACCAGATTGCCGAGGTCATGCGCGTGCACGACGCCTACCCCGGCGAGGCGCGGACAAAGCGCGTGCTGGACCTGCTGGCGTTCGTCGGCCTGCCCGATCCGGCCACGCTGATCCACAGCTATCCGTTCCGCCTGTCCGGCGGGCAGCGCCAGCGCGTGGTGATCGCTATGGCGCTCGCGCTGGAGCCGGCGCTGCTGATCGCCGACGAGCCGACCACTGCCCTGGACGTGACCACGCAGGCCCAGATCCTGGCGCTGATCAAGCGCATCCAGGCCGACAAGGGCATGGGCGTGATGTTCGTCACGCACGATTTCGGCGTGGTGGCGGAAATCGCCGACCGCGTCGCGGTGATGGAGAAAGGCGTGCTGGTGGAGGTAGGCCCGGTGCAGCAGGTGCTCAACCATCCGCAGCATCCCTATACGCGGCGGCTGATCGGCGCCGTGCCGCACGGGCGCGCCAAGGCGCGCGACCAGCAGACGGCCGAGACGGTATTGGAAGTGCGCGACTTGCGCAAGACGTATTCCTCGGGCGGTGGCCTGTTCAGCAAGAAGCGCGTGGTCAACGCCGTGGACGGCGTGAGCTTCAGCGTGCGGCGCGGGCAGACGCTCGGCATCGTTGGCGAATCCGGCTCGGGCAAGTCCACCATCGGCAAATGCCTGCTCAAGCTGACCGACATCGATGGCGGCGAGCTGCTGTTCGACGGCCAGGACATCGCCCGGCTCACGGAGCGCCAGTTCCGCCCGCTGCGCAGCGATGTGCAGATGATCTTCCAGGATCCGTTCGCCTCGCTCAACCCGCGCCATACGGTGGGCCGCATCATCACCGATGGGCCTGTCGCCAATGGCGTGCCGCTGGCGCAGGCCCAGGCGCGCGCGCGCGAGCTGCTGCAGCTGGTGGGCCTGGAGCCTTCCGCGTTCGACCGCTATCCCAACCAGTTCTCCGGCGGGCAGCGCCAGCGCATTGGCATTGCGCGCGCGCTGGCGCTGGATCCCAAGCTGCTGGTGGCCGATGAATCCGTCTCCGCGCTGGATGTCTCGGTGCAGGCCCAGGTTTTGCAACTGCTGGGCGACCTGCAGAAGCGGCTGAACATCGGCCTGATCTTTATCACCCACGACCTGCGCGTGGCCGCGCAGATCTGCCACCACGTGATCGTGATGCACAAAGGCCGCGTGGTGGAGTACGGCCCGCCAGACCAGATCTTCGACGCGCCGCAGCATGCCTACACGCAGCGGCTGATTGCCGCGATTCCCGGCAAGGAGTGGGACCCGGCCCTGATCCGCGCCGCGGCCTGATCCCACTGATCCCGACAGAACAACCCCGACAGAACAACCCCGACAGCACAACCGATATCAAAGATGGAGCAACAGATGAAGAATGCCGAACTGGTTCGCCGCAAGGATGCCGCCACGCCCCGTGGCGTTGGCGTGATGTGTAACTTCTACGCCGAGCGTGCCGAGAATTCGGAGATCTGGGATGTGGAAGGCAAGCGCTATATCGACTTCGCTGCCGGCATCGCCGTGCTCAACACCGGCCACCGCCACCCGCGCCTGGTCGAAGCCATACAACGCCAGCTTGAGCGCTTCACGCACACCGCCTACCAGATCGTGCCGTATGCCAGCTATATCGAACTGGCTGAGCGGATCAACCAGCGCGCGCCAGGCCGCAGCGCCAAGAAGACGGCGTTCTTCACCACCGGCGCCGAGGCGGTGGAAAACGCCATCAAGATCGCCCGCGCTGCGACCGGCCGCCCGGGCGTGATCGCCTTCTCCGGCGGCTTCCACGGCCGCACCATGATGGGCATGGCGCTGACCGGCAAGGTGGTGCCGTACAAGGTGGGCTTTGGCCCGTTCCCCGGCGAGGTCTTCCACGCGCCGTACCCGTGCGCGCTGCATGGCGTGTCGGTGGAGGACGCGCTCAAGGCGATGGAGCACCTGTTCAAGGCCGACGTGGATCCCAAGCGCGTGGCCGCCATCATCTTCGAGCCGGTGCAGGGCGAGGGTGGCTTCAACGTGGCGCCGCCGGCTTTCGTGAAGGCGCTGCGCGCGATCTGCGACGAGCACGGCATCCTGCTGGTCGCCGATGAAGTGCAGACCGGCTTCGGCCGTACCGGCAAGCTCTTTGCCATGGAGCACTACGACGTGGCGCCTGATCTCACCACCATGGCCAAGAGCCTGGCCGGCGGCATGCCGCTGTCGGCGGTGTGTGGCCGCGCGGAGGTGATGGACGCCCCCGCGCCCGGCGGCCTGGGCGGCACCTATGCCGGCAACCCGCTGGCCGTGGCCTCGGCGCTGGCGGTGCTGGACGTGCTGGAAGGCGAGCAGTTGATCCCGCGTGGCGCGGCACTTGGCCAGCGCCTGGTCGAGCGGCTGGAAACGCTCAAAGCGCGCGTGCCGCAGATTGCCGAGATCCGCGGCCTGGGCGCGATGGTGGCGGTGGAATTCCGCCGCGCCGACGGCGCGCCGGATGCGGAGTTCACGCGCGAGGTGCAGAGCCGCGCGCTGGAGCAAGGCCTGCTGCTGCTGTCCTGCGGCGTGTACGGCAACGTGATCCGCTTCCTGTTCCCGCTGACGATTTCCGACGCGGTGATGGACGAAGGGCTGGATATCCTGGCCGACGTGCTCACGCGCTGAGCCTCGAAGCCATCCGCGAAGCCATCCACGAAGCCATTCACGAACAGACAGAGAGAACCAGAACGATCATGCAACTCAAAGACCCCACCCTGCTGCGCTCGCAAGCGTTTATTGGCGGCCAGTGGCAGAACGCCGACAGCGGCGCCACCTTCCCCGTGACCAACCCCGCCGACGGTTCGCTGATCGGCGCCGTGCCGCTGATGGGCGCGGCGGAAACCACCCGCGCCATCGAGGCGGCCCGCGTGGCGCAGGCCGCATGGCGCCGCAAGACGGCCCGCGAGCGTGCCCAGGTGCTGCGCGCCTGGTACGACCTGATGCTGGCCAATGCCGACGACCTCGCCGTGCTGATGACCACCGAGCAAGGCAAGCCGCTGGCCGAGGCGCGCGGAGAAGCCCTCTACGCCGCCTCTTTCCTGGAATGGTTCGCGGAGGAAGCCAAGCGCGTCCACGGCGACGTGCTGGCCACGCCCGCGTCCGACAAGCGCCTGCTGGTGGTCAAGGAACCGGTCGGCGTGTGCGCGGCCATCACGCCTTGGAACTTCCCGCTGGCCATGATCACCCGCAAGGCCGGCCCGGCGCTGGCGGCGGGTTGCGCCATGGTGCTCAAGCCGGCGGAAGACACACCGCTGTCGGCACTCGCGCTGGCGCTGCTGGCCGAACGCGCGGGCCTGCCCGCCGGCCTGCTGAGCGTGGTGACGGGCGACGCCGCCAGCTCGATCGAGATCGGCGGCGAGCTGACCGGCAGCCCAGTGGTGCGCAAGCTCAGCTTCACCGGCTCCACGGAAGTCGGCCGCATCCTGATGCGCCAGTCAGCGCCCACCATCAAGAAGCTGTCGCTGGAACTCGGCGGCAACGCACCCTTCATCGTGTTCGACGACGCGGACCTGGACGCCGCCGTGGAAGGCGCCATGGCGTCCAAGTACCGCAACGCCGGCCAGACCTGCGTCTGCGCCAACCGCCTCTACGTGCATGACAAGGTGTACGACGCCTTTGCCGAAAAGCTGGTTGCCGCAGTGCAGAAGCTCAAGGTCGGCCACGGCCTGGAGCCGGGCGTGCAGCAAGGTCCGCTGATCAATGAAGACGCGGTCGCCAAGGTGGAGCAGCACATTGCCGATGCACTGGGCAAAGGCGCGCGCGTGCTCACGGGCGGCAAGCGCCACAGCCTGGGCGGCACGTTCTTCGAGCCCACCGTGCTGGCCGGCGTCACACCGGACATGGTGGTGGCGAAGCAGGAAACCTTCGGACCGCTCGCGCCGCTGTTCCGCTTCACCAGCGACGAGGAAGTGGTCAACATGGCCAACGATACGGAGTTCGGCCTGGCCTCGTACTTCTTCAGCCGGGACATCGGCCGCATCTGGCGTGTGGCCGAGGCGCTGGAGTACGGCATGGTGGGCATCAACACCGGCCTGATCTCCAACGAGGTGGCGCCTTTCGGTGGCGTCAAGCAATCCGGCCTGGGCCGCGAGGGCTCCTCGTACGGCATCGAGGAATACCTGGAGGTCAAGTACCTCTGCATGGGCGGCGTGGACCGCTAAGCCCTCGGCACAACGCAACGCGTCTTCAGGAGAAACCACCATGAGCAGACCCCAGGCCGTACCCACCGTGCAGGTGGACAATGATCGCGTGGTCGTTACCGAGTGGCGCTTTGCGCCGGGCGCGCAGACCGGGCATCACCGCCACGGCTACGACTACGTGGTGGTGCCGATGACCACCGGCGCGCTGCGGCTGGAGACGCCGGATGGCGAAGTCGTCAGCCAGCTCGTGGCGGGCCACGCCTACTACCGTGGCGCGGGCGTCGAGCACAACGTGATCAACGCGCACGAAGGCGAATGCGTGTTCGTGGAAATCGAGATCAAGCCGGTTGCACCGCCTCCCGCAGCCGGGAAACCGTGAGTCTCACCAAAAAAACAATCATGCGCGCCTTCTTCTCGGATGACCAACTGCTGCACCAGCCCCGCCAGTTCATGCGTGCGGGCCGCCTGTGCGAACCCACCGACGTGCCCGCCCGGGCCCACGCGCTGCAACGCGCGCTGGCCGGGCGCGGCATCACGCTGGCTGAGCCGGCCGATTTTGGCCGCGCGCCGCTGGAGGCCGTGCACAGCCCGGCGTATCTCGATTTTCTTGGCTATGCGTACGAGCGCTGGATGGCGCTGGCGCGGCCCGGGTTCGAGCCGGGCATCGAAGTGCTGCCCAATCTTTCGCCCTACTACAACGGCCGCGTGGACCAGCCGCGCCGCGCGCCGTGCCCGACGGATTCCATCATTGCCCAGGCCGGCTATTACCTAGGCGACCTGAGCGCGCCGCTCGGGCCGCAGAGCTGGCGCTCCATCCTGCGCTCCGCGCACAGCGCCGTGGCCGCCGCCGAGTACGTGTGCGAGCAGCAGGACCGGCAAGGCATCGCCTATTCGCTGTCGCGCCCGTCCGGCCACCATGCGCACAGCGACCGCGCGGTGGGCTTTTGCTACGTCAACAACTCAGCCATCGCCGCCGAGACCTTGCTCAAGCGCTTCGACAAGGTGGCGGTGCTCGACGTGGACGCGCACCACGGCGATGGCACGCAGCAGATCTTCTACCAGCGCTGCGACGTGATGACGATCTCCCTGCACGCCGATCCAAGCGCGTACTACCCCTTCTATACCGGCTACGCTAACGAGCGCGGTTACGGCGCGGGCTACGGCTACAACCTGAACTTCCCGCTGCCGCATGGCACCGAGGACGCCGGCTTTCTCGGCGCGCTCGACAACGCGCTCGATGCCCTGCGCGACTACCGTCCACAGGCACTGGTGCTGGCACTGGGCTTCGATACCTACATCCACGATCCCATCAGCGTGCTGCGCGTGGGGCTGGATGCCTATCGCGGCATCGGCGAGCGCATCAATGCGCTGGGCGTGCCAACGGTGGTGGTGCAGGAAGGCGGCTACGAGGTCGAGGCCATCGGTCCGGCGCTCGATTCCTTCTTGTCGGGCCTCGTGCCTGCCACGGCCTGAGCCACGTGCCGCAACCCTCGCGCTACCCGATTCCGCCTGAACAAAGAGAGCCGACATGACGACACTGAAGATCGATGGCGACCGCCTCTGGCAGTCCTTGATGGCATTGGCGCGCATCGGCGCCACGCCGCGCGGTGGCAATGCGCGCCTGGCGCTCACCGCGCTCGACGGCCAGGGGCGCGACCTGGTCACGGGCTGGATGCGCGATGCCGGCCTTGCCGTCACGGTTGACAAGGTCGGCAATATCTTCGGCCGTCGTCCCGGGCGCAACGACAGCCTGCCGCCGGTGATGACCGGCAGCCATATCGATACGCAGCCCACGGGCGGCAAGTTCGACGGCTGCTTTGGTGTGCTGGCCGGGCTGGAAGTCATGCGTACCCTGAATGACCAGGGCGTGCGGACCGAGGCGCCGCTGGAGCTGGCAATCTGGACCAACGAGGAAGGCACGCGCTTCGTGCCGGTGATGATGGGCTCGGGCGTGTTCGCCGGCATCTTCCCGCTGCAGACCGCGCTGAATGCGACAGACAACGATGGCAAGCGCGTGGACGATGAACTGCGTGCCATCGGCTACGCCGGCAGCGCGGAAGTGGGCGGCCGCGAGATCGGCGCGTATTTCGAGGCGCATATCGAGCAGGGCCCGGTGCTGGAAGATGCCGACAACGTGATCGGCGTGGTGACCGGCTCGCTAGGCCTGCGCTGGTACGACGTGACCGTGACCGGCATGGAAGCCCACGCCGGCCCCACGCCGATGCCACTGCGCCGGGATGCGCTGTACGGCGCGTCCTTCATCCTGCAGGAGGTGGTGCGCATCGCGCACGATTTCGCGCCGCACGGGCGTGGCACGGTGGGGGTGCTCGATGTTCATCCGGCCTCGCGCAATGTGATTCCCGGCACGGTGAAGTTCACGGTGGACCTGCGCCACCAGGACGCCGGCAAGCTGGCCGAGATGGACGCCCGCCTGCGCGCGGCCTGCGACGCGCTCGCGCAAGGCAAGACCACGGGCAACCCGCTCGGCGTGCAGATCGAAGACGTGCAGTATTTCCCCCCCACGCCGTTCGCGCCGGAACTGGTGGGCCACGTGCGCCAGCAGGCGCAGGCGCTGGGCTACACGCACCAGGACATCGTCACCGGCGCCGGACATGACGCGGTGTACATCGCCACGGTGGCCCCCACCGCCATGATCTTTGTCCCTTGCAAGGACGGCATCAGCCACAACGAAGTGGAAGACGCCAAGCCCGAGCACCTGGAAGCCGGCGCCAATGTGCTGCTGGGCGCGATGGTGGCACAGGCTGGTGGCGTGAGCGGCTGATCCGCGCCGTTCCCGGAGCCGTCACGGATCGGTCCAGACCGGTGCGCCGCACAAGCAGGATGCACCGCGGCGCGAAGCGCCGCTAACCATCGCGGTGCGCTAGCCAACCCAACACCACGGTAACGGCGGGGGTGGCCCCGCCGCGTCCGCGCGCACCGGCATTCCGGCCCAAACCGGATGGCACAGCACTTGCAATTCAAGCGCATCGCCCGTCGCTGCCACCACGACGGTTCACGTCTTCACTTCCGCAAAGCAAGGAATCCCATGTCCATCCGTTTGCTTCAACACCGTACCGGCGCGATCGCGCTGGCGGCCATGCTGGCCACCGGCCTGGTTGCCACTTCGCCTGCATCAGCGCAAGCCACGCACGACTGGCCCACCCAACCCGTGCGCATCGTCGTGCCGTTCCAGGCAGGCTCCGCTACCGATCTCATCACGCGCCAGCTCGGCATCGGCCTGGGCCGAGAGTACGGCCAGACCTTCGTCGTGGAAAACCGGCCTGGCGCCGCGGCCATGATCGGCAGCGAGGCAGCCGCGCGCGCGCCTGGAGACGGCTACACCTTGCTGATGTCGGGGCCCGCCTCCATGGTGACCAACCGCTTCCTCTACAAGAAGCTCAGCTACGATCCAGACGCCTTCGAGAAGGTCGCGGTGGTGGCCATCACGCCGAACATCCTGCTGGCCAGCCCTGGCCTGCCCTTCAAGACGCTGCCGGAAATGATCGCTTACGCCAAGGCCAATCCGGGCAAGCTGACCTATGCGTCGTTTGGCGCGGGCACCACCTCGCATATGGCAGGCGAGATGCTCAAGGCGCTGGCCGGCATCGATATCGTCCACGTGCCGTACAAAGGCGCGGGCGAGGCGATTCCCGCTTTGCTTTCCGGGCAGGTGTCGATGTACTTCGACACCATCATGACGGGGTTGCCGTATGTGAAGGCGGGCAAGCTGCGCGCGCTGGGTGTTTCCAATGCCAGGCGCTCGCCGATGGCGCCGGATATTCCCACCATTGCCGAGCAGGGCTATCCGGGCTTCGATATCGCGCCCTGGTACGGCGTTGTCGCGCCGAAAGGCACGCCCGCCGAGGTGGTTGCCAAGTTGAATGTCTCGATCAACAAGCTGCTCAAGGACCCGGGTTTTCGCGAGAGGCTCGCTGCAACCGGCGCGGAGCCGCGCGGCGGTTCGGTGGCGGACTTCAACGCCATGGTAGGCGCGGAAATCCCGCGCACGGAGAAGCTGGTCAAGCAGTCGGGGATCAGCTTGCAGTAGAGGTTCTGGCGCGAGGCAAAAACACGGACTTCGCTTCAAATGTGGCCCCTAGCTAAGCCACCCCTCTCCCCGGCCCTCTCCCCATGAGGGGAGAGGGGGAGACCGCCGTCGTCATGGCGCGCGGCCTTGGCCCGTTCGGCGGCTTTGGCCCGCTACATCATGTGGCGTGAGAAGCGCCCGTGCTCGGCACCGACCATCAGGTCGGCGAACTGTTCGCTGCTCATGTGCACGAGTTGCTGGTGATCGCCGGCTTCGAAGAACACTTCGGGCTGGGCCAGCAGGGCGTCGTCGAGGTAGGTGTGCATGCCGTAGGCCATGGCTACCGGCGGGATGGCGCCCAGGTCGCAATCCTTGAAGACTTCGCGGATCTCCTCTTCGTGGGCCAGTACCAGCGTGCGCCCGGATTGCGCGCAGATGGCTGCCAGGTTCAGGTGATGGCTGGACGGGATCACCGCGGCTACGTAGCCGATATCATCCTCCAGCAACAGGGTCTTGGCCAGGCGATCTCCGGGAACGTGCGCTGCCTGAGCAGTGGCCATGCTGCTGAGGGTGTAGGGATGGCGGATGGTGTCGAAACGGCTGTTCCTGCTGTTGAGGCAATTTGCCAGGGTGGTAGCCAAGGCCATGATGCGTCTCCTTCGCTGTACGTTGCGCTCAGGGCCGCGACGGACCCTAGCGCTTCCTACTATAGACGGTGCCTTTGGCGCCGGGGTGCCACGCGCAGCGCGTCATGCCTCGTCGTGCGCATCCATGGCGGGCAAGCGGCGCGGTTGAGGCCACAGGGCCTGCAGTTCGGTCTTGAGGAAGTTCAGCAGGTAGCGCGTGGCCATGGTCTGGTAGCGGTTGGGCATGGTCAGCATGTAGAGGCGGCTGCCGAACACGCTGATGTGGTAATCCGCCAGCACGGGCAGCAGGGTGCCCGCGTCGAGTTCCGCACCGATGGCGTAGATCGGGAAGATGCCCAGGCCCAGGTCGCCCAGCACGCCGTCCTTCAGGAAGGCGAAATTCTCCGAGCTCAGCGTGGGTTCCAGCGCCACTTGCTCGCGCACGGCGTCGCTGCCGGTGCCGCGCGTGCCGAAGGCCTTGAGCTTCTGGCCGATGGGCGAGGCGCAGACGATGGCGTGGTCCTTGAGATCGGCCAGGTCGCGTAGAGGCGGCTGCGTGGCCAGGTAGCCGGGAGAGCCGCACACCACCCACTCGACCACGCCGATCTCGGTCGCCACCACCGAGTCCGGCGGCGTGGAGATGATGCGCAGCGCCACCTCCACGTCTTCGGACACCAGGTTGTGGATGCGGTTGTCGAACACCACATCGAGGGTGATGTCGGGGTAACGGTGCTTGAACTTCACCAGCAGCGGCGAGAGCATCGAGTGCCCCAGCCCGGTAGGCACCGACAAGCGCACATGGCCATGCAGGCTCTTGCCCATGCTGTTGATCAGCGCGTTGGCCGCCGCCACTTCACCGAGGATGTTGCGCCCGTGCTCGTACAGGCCGGCGCCCACGGGCGTGGGCTCGACGTGCCGGGTGGTCCGGCGCAGCAGCTGCACGCCCAGAGCTTCTTCCAGCGCCTTGAGGTGGTAGCTCACGTTGGCGCGGGTCATCTTGAGCTTGCGCGCGGCAGCCGAGAGGTTGCCGGCGTCGACGATGTCCACGAAAAGGCGTAAGGCGTTCAGGTCCATTTGGTGGCTTGCTCTTGTTCGGGTGAAAGCGTGCTGGCGTTGACGGGCATGGCAAACAGTTTATCAAGCCGCCGCGCGTCCAATCCGCAAAGGATAGCGCCGAGGCATGCCCTTTAGGTTTCCCTGTATCTCCCTAGCCGAGGCGATGATTTTCGTAAGAAGCGGTTTCTTCCAGTGCGGGGCAAGCGAATTGCCACTACAGCTCATCCTGCAGCGGCAATAGCCGCAACAGGCTTTGGCCGACATGCTGGAGTGCGCTCATGCCGGGCTCACTGTCGTAGGTCCGCAGCAGCCCGTCTTCTCGCGTGACCCACACCAGTTCCGGCTCTGCGCCGGCCGGACCAGGCTCCAGCATGACCTTGTAGGCAACATCGAGCAGCTTGTCGTCCAGCCCCGTGCCAAGCTGGGCACACAGCGCCGCGCTGTCGAGCACCACGCCCATCTCGGTATTCAAGCGGGCAGAGCGCGGGTCCAGGTTCAGCGAGCCGACAAACAGCAAGTGGCCGTCCACCATATAGCTCTTGGCGTGCAAGCTTGCGCGGCTCTTGCTGATGAGGCGGCGATGGCCTTCGCGTGCCAGCTCCGCATAGGCGGATGGCTTGAGCTCATACAGCTCGATGCCTGCCGCCAGCAAGGCGCGGCGCGTGGGCGCATAGCCGGCGTGCACGGCGCTCACATCGGTGGCCGCAAACGAGTTGGTCAGGATCCGCACGCGCACCCCGCGCCGGGCCATGCCGGCCAGCCACTCGACCGAATTGCGGTCGGGCACGAAATACGGCGAGACCAGCGCCAGGTCCCGTTGCGCGCTGTCGAGCAGGTGCGCCAGCTTGGGAATGGCGTGGCTGGCGTTGTCTTGCGGCGGCAGCGTGACCTTGATGGCCTCATCGGCAAGCACGGTGCTCCGCCCCCAGTACGCAGGCAGCTTGCCGCCTTCCAATGCCTGCGCCATGCCTGACGCCAGCAGTTCCTTTGCATACTCGCCGCCTCGGGCCTGGACCGCTTGTTCGTCCAGGTATTGGCGCAGGGCCTGGACCTCTGCCTGCGCATCGGCAGGCTCGGCTATCAAGCTGGCGACGGGGTAGCTCGCCGGGCCATTCCAGTAATCATCGAATACGGCCGAAACCTGGCGCACCACCGGGCCGCCGGCAAGCACATCGAGATCGCTGAAATCCGTTGCCTTATCGGCGGAGAAGTATCCGTCGCCGATATTGCGTCCGCCCACCACCGTGAGCTGGTTATCGGCGGTCATCGATTTATTGTGCATGCGCCGGTCCAGGCGCCGGGAATCGGTGGCGAACTCCAGCCAGCGCGCGTTGCGGCTGGCAAACGGATTGAACAGGCGCACCTCGATGTTGGGATGGGCGTCGATGGCCGCCAGCGCGCGATCCTGGCCGCTCAGGTGCAGGTCGTCGAGCAGCAGGCGCACCCGCACGCCGCGATCGGCCGCCGCAATCACGGCCGCCAACAAGGTCTTGCCGGTGAGGTCAGGGTCGAAGATGTAGTACTGCAGGTCCAGGCTACGCTCGGCCCCGCGTGCCAGCGCCAGGCGCGCCACGAAAGCGTCCGGGCCGGATGGGAGCGGGTAGAACACGGATTCGCCGGGGTGTTGCGCCTGGCCCGGCGCCAACGCGCGTCCCAGGCGCGTGTCGGCGGTGTTGGCAAGGGCTTGGGATGGTGCGCGTCCGCCCGGATCGGGCAAGCTGGCGCAGGCCGCGAGCCAGGCCGCGGCCACGGCCACACCCACCAGCGCACCGCGGCGGCGGAACTCGCGCGGCGCTATCGGCGTCTCAGGGATTTGCTCCGGGCTATGCGACATGGCGTTTCCCCCAATATTGGCGTCGCCGGCTCTCTTCGGAATGGCGTGATTTGCACGGTATCACCGGCCCGGTCGGTAAGGAAAGGAGAAATCCGCGCGGACTTTTCCGTGCAATGCGGTCTGGCGCGGTCCGGCGCCGATTGGAATGACAGTGAACAAAGGATTCCGCAAGCGCGAATGCAGCGTATCAAACGCCGTGCGGGAGCCAGACCGCGGGGGCTTGCATCGCGCCAGCGGATTGCCATTTCCTGTTTTTTGAATGATGCATGGGGCTTGAATGCCAGGCATCCAAGTCAGGATCAAGTCCAGGCGTGGATGCACGCGAGCTTGCGCTAAAAGTGGATATTGCTTAGCTTCAGGCCCATGCGTTTAGCCGGTTTGGGGGCAATTACGGCAAAGCCGGGCGCGCTCCGACAGGCTTTTTTATCACATTGTCTGCACATTTTTCGTGGCAGAACGGGAATGGCGGCTTCCATGCCTGCGGGGCAATGTCCTTTCAGAAACCTTTCTGGATGCTGTCATATTGTGTCATCGCGCTGTCGGGTGAATGCACCGTCGGGGCGCATGCCAATGCGGGGATCCAATGGGGGGATCCAATGGGGGGATCCAATGGTGCCGATGGCATGGCAGAGAAATCCCGCATATAGGGTATTACCTGAACCCGCATTGCGATCCGGAATGCGCAGGCTTCGCACGTGCGATCCGGCGTCCAATCGCACCCGCATTCGGCGTGTCCACGGCGTTTTCTATTCTTGTGCAAATTTGGTCGGTTGTATCAACTTCTTACGCGATTGGATTTTCTTTAATCAAACGTGGTAGGCTATGCCAGCAAATTTTCCCCTATCATTGAATTAACACCGCTCCAGGAGAATCAAAATGGCAACTTACAAGCAGCTGATTGCAGAGAAGGAAGCGCTCGAAGCAAAGCTGGCCGAGATGCGTGCCAGCGAAGTGGCGGGCGTTATTGCGCAGATCCAGGGCCTGATGGCGGAATATGAGCTGACGGCCGACGACATCGCCCCGAAGCGCCGCCGGGGCCGCCCGGCTGCCAACGCGAATGGCGCCGCCGCCAAGCCCAAGTCCACCCTGCCCGCGAAGTATCGCGATCCCAAGACTGGCGCTACCTGGACCGGCCGTGGCCGCGCACCGGGTTGGCTGGGTAAGAACCGCGCCCGCTTCCTGATCGCCGAAGCCTGATCGCATTGCTGTCTCAGTGACACAGTGACGCAGTGGCGCCGGCCCCGCCGGCGCTAGCTTCCCCTTTATGGGCGCTGCGGCAAGCCATTGGCGCGAGTCTTGCGCAAGGCCAATGGCGCTCCTCATCAAATTCCCCCTGCCAGACCCCAGACCCGATATGAAAAAAGCGCTGCTTCCCGCGTTGCTGCTTTGCGCGTCTTTTGCCGCGCTGGCGGATGAAAAATTGTTGTCAAAGCAATACGGGGCCTGCATGGATCGTCCGGATGTCACTACCGCCGGCATGCACGACTGCATCGCGGCGGAGACGGCGCGGCAGGATAAATCGCTGAATGCCGCCTATAAAAGCCTTCAACAGGCATTGCCTCCCGCCAGGAAAGCACAATTGCTCGACGCCCAGCGCGCTTGGCTGAAGTTCCGGGACGCCAATTGCAGCTTCCAGGCCGATCCCGATGGCGGCACGATCGCCGGTGTCAACGCGTCTGCCTGTTTTATGCAGATGACGGCGGACCGGGCGCGGGAACTGAGCGATTTCGCCGCCGAAGCGGCAGGGCGCTAACCGGCAGGACGCCAGCGGCACAAAAAATATGCTTCTTTGTGCCCTTCTCTTGATTGTCAAAAGGGATTATCCATTCTGTTCAAGACCTGTGGGATTGTCAAAATCGGGTGACGGCGTACCATGTTGGGCACATCGTTGCTTGCTTTGACCGGAGATCCCCATGAGCCTGGATGCAGAATCCTTTTCGCTGCTGCGCGCGTCGGTGCAGCGTTTCATCGACGAACGCCTGAAGCCGGCGGAAGACACGCTCGAGGAAACCGACGATGTGCCCGCGGACATCGTTGCCGACATGAAGGAGATGGGCCTGTTCGGGATCTCCATCCCTGAGAACTACGGTGGCATCGGCCTGTCGATGTCGCAGGAATGCGACGTGGTGTACGACCTTGGCCATACAGCCTTTGCCTTCCGCTCGGTCTTCGGCACCAATGTCGGCATCGGCTCGCAGGGCATCCTGATGGACGGCACCGAGGCGCAGAAGCAGGAATACCTGCCCAAGATCGCCAGCGGCGAGCTGGTGATCTCGTTCGCGCTGACCGAGCCCAATGCCGGCTCCGACGCGGCTTCGCTGCAGACCAAGGCCGAGCTCGACGGCGACCACTACATCATCAACGGCACCAAGCGCTTCATCACCAACGCACCGCGCGCGGGCGCATTTACCCTGATGGCGCGCACCGGCGGTGCCGGCGCTTCGGGCATCTCCTCGTTCATCGTGCCGGCCAACACCCCGGGCATTTCGCTTGGCAAGCCGGACAAGAAGATGGGCCAGCGCGGCACCAAGACCTGCGACGTGGTGCTGGAAAACGTGCGCGTGCCGGCGGCCAACATCATCGGCGGCGTGCCCGGCGTCGGCTTCAAGACGGCCATGAAGGTGCTCGACCGCGGCCGCCTGCATATCTCGGCGCTGGCCTGCGGCATGGCGCACCGCCTGATTACCGATGCCGTGGCCTATGCCAAGGAGCGCAAGCAGTTCGGCCAGCCGATCGGCGATTTCCAGCTGATCCAGGCCATGCTGGCCGATAGCCAGGCCGAGCTGTACGCCGGCTTGTCGATGGTGCGCGATTGCGCCCAGCGCTACGACGCCAAGACCCCGGGCAAGAGCGATCCGGAAGTCAGCATGCTGGCCTCCTGCACCAAGATGTTCTGCACCGAGATGGTGGGCCGCGTGGCCGACCGCGCCGTGCAGATCCATGGCGGCGCCGGTTATATCGCCGAGTACAAGGCAGAGCGTTTCTATCGCGACGTGCGCCTGCTGCGCCTGTATGAAGGCACCACGCAGATCCAGCAACTGATCATCGCCAAGCAGCTGCTGCGCGACTGATCGGAGGGCGCGGATGCCTGCCGGCACGACCGGCGGGCTCCGCGAGCGGGCCCGTGCCGCACCGGTGCCACTTGTGGGCGGCGTGCATCGGCCCGGCCAATGGATACGCGCAACGCAATGTCCTGTTGTCTCAACGGAGGCTGCCCCGATGGCTATTGCCGCTCTCAAGGTTCCCGCCAGCTACGCCGGTTTTCCGTCCATGCGTGCCCCTTGCCGGCTCGATGCGCCGCCCTCGCAAGCGGCGCCCGGCAACGACCACGCGGGCCCGGATAGCACTGCACCCTGCTACCCGATCATCGCGGCGCTGATGGCCCGCGCCGCGCGGCCCGCCTACACGCCGCTGGACTGCATCCGCCTGGCGCTCGATGCCGCCGGCGCGCTGGGCCGCGACGATCCGGTTTCCTCGGTCCAGCCAACCCGCCTGCAAAGCTTCGACGGCGCGCTGTATCGCACGGGCACGGGCGCCTGGACCATTCTCTACAGCGATAGCCTGGCAGCGCCGGATGTGCGCTTCATGATTGCGTACCTGCTAGGCCGCCAGCTTCTGGGTGGCAGCGAGCTGGACTACGTGGAATGCACCAACGCCGAGCTGATGGCCATGCCGGACGATGACTCGGCCAGCGGGCTCGCCTATGCCTTTGCCAGCCGGCTGCTGATGCCGCTCAATGCCTGCCGCCAGGCCTTGCCCGGTGCGGTGGACCTCGACGTGCTGGACGCGCTGGCCGAGCGCCTGTGCCTGCCGGTGCATCACGTGGCGCGGCGCTGGCTGTCCTATACCTCGCACAAGGCCGTGCTGACGCTCAAGCGCGATGGCGCTGCGCTGGGCATGTGGGCGAGCGAGACGGCCTTCGGTCTGCGGGCCGATGACCTCGGTGGCGGCATGGGCGTGCGCACGGCGTCGCAGGCATTGTTGCTTGGCGATGGCGTGGGCATCGAGCTGGCCGTGGGCCCCAGGCACGTGGCAAGCCGGGCAGGCGCGCGCCAGCGCGCTGCCTTCCCCATCTGACGCGCTGGCGCGTCAGTGCTCGTGGTGCAGGTACCTGGCCTGTCGCGGCAGCCGGAAGCTGACCAGGAACACGATCACCATCATCGCCGTCACATACCAGTAGAAGCTGGATTCGTGGCCTAGCGATTTCAGGTCCAGCGCGACGTACTCGGCCGAGCCGCCGAAGATCGCGTTGGCCACGGCATAGGCCAGTCCCACCCCCAGCGCCCGGATCTCGGTCGGGAACATCTCGGCCTTCACGATGCCGCTGATGGAGGTGTAGAGGCTCACGATGGCCAGCGCCAGGGAGATCAGCACGAAGGCGACAAAGGGGCTTTTCACGCTCCCGAGCGCCGTCAGGATCGGAACCGTCCCCAGCGTGCCGAGCGCGCCGAACAGCAGCATATTGGTGCGCCGCCCGATGCGGTCCGACAGCGCGCCAAAGAACGGCTGCATGCACATGTAGAAGAACAGGCAGCCGGTCATCACGTAGCTGGCCGTCTTGATCGACATGCCCGCGGAGTTGACCAGGTACTTCTGCATATATGTGGTGAAGGTATAAAAGATCAGCGAGCCGCCCGCGGTATAGCCAAGCACGGTGAAGAAGGCCGCCTTGTGATGGCGGAACAGCGCCGTCAGCGTGCCGGCCTCCTTGCTCGCCCGGGTGGCGGCGGAGGTCGTTTCATGCAAGGTGCGGCGCAGGAACAGCGCCACCACCGCCGTGATGGCGCCGATCACGAACGGGATGCGCCAGCCCCATGCCTTGAGCTCAGCCTCGTCGAGGAACTGCTGCAGCACCACCACCACCAGCACCGCCAGCAACTGCCCGCCGATCAGCGTGACATACTGGAACGACGAAAAAAATCCCCGCTGGCCCTTGAGCGCCACCTCGCTCATATAGGTGGCGGTGGTGCCGTATTCGCCGCCGACGGACAGGCCCTGCAGCAACCGCGCGACCAGCAGCAGCGCCGGCGCCCAGGCGCCAATGCTGTTGTAGGTAGGCAGGCTGGCGATCAGCAGCGAGCCGCAGCACATCATCGTCACCGAGATCAGCAGCGAGTTCTTGCGGCCATGCCGGTCGGCAATCCGCCCGAACAGCCACCCGCCAATCGGCCGCATCAGGAAGCCCGCGGCAAATACGCCGGCGGTGTTCAGCAATTGCGCCGTGGGATCGGATTTAGGGAAGAAAGACCCCGCGAAGTAAATGGCACAGAACGCGTAGACGTAAAAGTCGAACCACTCGACCAGATTGCCGGAAGACGCGGCCACGATCGCGTAGACGCGCTTGCGCTTTTCCTCGGCGCTCGGCGGCGCATCGAGCAGGGGGGCGGACAGGTCTGTCATGGTTTGTCTCTTCCGTTCGGCATGTCGCCCACGCTAACAAGCCGTGGTGCGAGATCGGCACGCAGAATTCCAGTGTAGTGCCATTGCGCCGCGATGGCGGCGCAGGGTGACCTGTCTTGCACTACTTGGGGGGCGGAAGGCAATGGCTGGCGCCGTGGGTCGCGGCAGCGGGGCGAGGCGATGGGCCCGGTCCGCTGCGCTTGACGTGAATAACGCCCATTACTGTGTCTTGCCGGGTCTTGCCAGGCCTTGTTGGGACTTGTTGGGACTTGCTGCGTTTTGTCTGCGTTACTGCGCTTCTTGCGGCCAGACTGCGTCCACATCCCTTAGCAGATGGCCTGCCAGGATGTAGTCGCCCAGTCGGGTCGCCTTGGCTTCGAGATCGAGCAGTTCATGGTCGGCAAGCGTGCCGAGATCGAACTGGCAATACAGATTGCGCTGCCTGAAGGTGGTCTTGGTCTTAGACAGCCCTTCGATCAGGGCTTCGCGCGAATGGACAGCAATGCTCTCCTGTCCGCGGTATTGCACTTTGATGCCGCGTTTCTCTCCGAGCCGGCCAAGTTCGACGGCGTCCTGCCATCCGGTTTCATAGTCCAGCTCAAGCGCCAGCACATCTTTCGATGCGAGAAGCCGAAGCGCTTCTGCTTTGCTGCTAGCTCGCACTATTGACATCCACACCTCTTATATCGTCTTATACTGTACGAATATACAGTCAACGCGTCATGGCGGCAAGGGGTTGCCCCCAAGCCGTTTGGACTACTGCGCCAGCGGTGTCCCGCACCGCCCTGCGTTGCCACTATTTTCCTCCAGTATTGCCTTTTAGGGGACGGCCACGGCTTCGTTTGCCGGCTCATTCGCCTTCCGTGCCTTTATTGCCTCTATTGCCTCTATTGCCTCTATTGTCTTTATCGTCGCCCCGGCATCTTGCACTGCCGTGACAGAAAAATCTCCCGCATACACATGCACCACCCGCGCCGGGTCCAGGTGCTTGCGGATGGCCGCGTTGACCTGTTCGACGGTCGCCGTGGCGATACCTTGCTCGTATTCCGTGACAAAGCGCATCGTGCGCCCCAGAAATAGCTGGCTGGCGAGCGTGCCGGCCAACGCGGAATCACTGGTGCGGGCCAGCGTGCCTTGCTGCAGCAGGCCACTCCTGGCTTGTGCCAGCTCCTGCGGCGTGATGCCGGCGGCTGCCAGCCGCGACAGTTCCTCTTCCACGCCACGCTTGAGCTTGTCCAGGTTCTGCGGCGCATAGAGCGCTTGCATGCCGAAGCGCCCGTTGGTGTCGAGCGCACCCACCTGCACGAAACTGCCGACACTGTAACTGATGCCGTCGTGTTGGCGCAGGCGATCCGCCAGCCGGCTCTTGAGCGCGCTCCCGCCGAACACACGATTGGCGATCACCAGGGCCGGGTATTCCGGTGCATCGCTGGTCAGCGCGACCGGCAGCGCGGCCAGGTAGATGGCATTGGCCTTGTCCGGCGTCTCGCGGGTGAGGTGCGCCGGTGCCAGCGGCACGAAGGGGCGTTCGATGCGCGCATAGGGCGCCTGGGCCTGCCAGTCGCCGAACAGCGTGGCCAGTTGCGCCTGCGCCGCCTCGCGGTCGAAGTCGCCGACCAGCGCCACCTGGCCGTGGCTCGCGCCGTAGAAGCGCGTGTGGAAGGCGCGCAGGTCGGCCAGTTGCACTTGCCGCAGCGCCGCGATGTCCTCCTGCGGGGTGCCGACATAGCGCGGATCCCCCAATGGGTAGGGATTGCCGTGACGGCCAAGCACGTTCGACGCGATCGCCTCTGGCTGGCCCAGGCCGCTCTCGATGCCGGCGATGGCGTTGGCGCGCAGGGTCTCGAACTCCGCGGCGGGCAGGCTCGGCTCGCGCAGGACGTCGCGCAGCAGCGCGAGCGTGTCGGCCAGCGTTTCGCGGCGCGCCTCAAAACGCACAGTGACCGCCTCGGCATCGCCCTGGACCGACACCACCGCCTTGAGCGCGGACAGGCGGTCGGCAATCTGCTGCCGCTCCAGGCGGGCGGTGCCGCGCATCAGCATGGCCGCCGTGAGGCTGCCGACCGCGTCCTGGCCTTGCAGGCTGGTGACGTCGCCCATGCGCAGGACCAGCGTGCCGCTAACCGTCTGGCCGCGGCTGGGCTTGGGCAGCAGCGCGAACTGCATGCCGTTGGCCAGCTTGCCGCGCAGCGTGTGCGCCTCGATATTGTCCGGGCTGGGATCAAAGGCGGCCACCGCGGCCTTGGGCGGCTTGCTCTGGTAGGCCGCCACCAGCGCGGCGACGTCCGGCGCGGCGGGCATGGTGGCCCGGGCCAGCGTCTCGGCCGGCGCATCGCCCGGCATGTCGATGGGGATAAAGCGGCCGAGCGTGCGGTTGCTGGCGCGCAGATAGTTCTGCGCGACCCGCTGCAAGTCCGCCAGCGTGACGCGCTCGGCCTGCTGGCGTGCCACCAGCAGCAGGCGCCAGTCACCCTTGGCGATGGCCTCGGACAAGGCGACGGCGTAGCCGGAAGGATTCTCCAGCAGGCGCTCGTAGCTGTTGAGCAGACGGGTGCGGGCGCGGTCCAGCTCCACCTGCGTCACCGGCCGGGCGGCAAAGCCCTCCACCTGCGCCACCAGCACCTGGCGCGCGGCTTCGAGATCCTGCGTCTTGCTCAGCCCGGCGGCGAACAGCACCGAGCCGGGATCCTTCATGCCCGATACCGAGCCAGACTGCCAGCTGGCCTTGCCGCTCTCGACCAGCGCCTTGTACAGGCGGCCGCCCGAGCCATCGGTCAGGATATCGGCGAGCAGCTGCAGGGCCACCGTATCCGGATGCGCGCCCGGCGCGATGTGATATTGGACCGCAACCAGTTGCGAGTCGCCCACGCGGCGCAGCGTGACCTCGCGCGCGCCCTCCTGCGGCGGCTCCACGGTGTACTGGACCGGCAGCGCGCGCGTGGGCCGGGGGATCGCGCCGAAGTACTTGCCGATGCGCGCGAGCGTGGCGGCCACATCGAACTTGCCCGCCACCACCAGCACCGCGTTGTCAGGCTGGTAATAGCGGTGGTAGAAGTCCTGCAGGTTGCCGATGGCGACGTGCTCCACGTCGCTGCGCGCACCGATCGGCGCCTTGCCGTAGTTGTGCCAGCGGTAGGCGGCCGAGCGCATCTGCTGCATCAGCATGCCACCGGGATTGTTTTCGGCGCGCTCCATCTCGTTGCGCACCACCGTCATCTCGCTGTCGAGCGCCTCGCGCGCGATAAAGCTGTTGACCATGCGGTCCGCTTCCATCTTCAGCGCCCAGTCGAGGTTTTCCTCGCTGGCGGTGAAGCTCTCGTAGTAGTTGGTGCGGTCGAACGCGGTGGTGCCGTTGAACTGCATGCCACGGCGCGTGAGCTCCTGCGCAATGGTGTTGCCCGGCAGCGCCGGCGTGCCCTTGAACAGCAGGTGTTCGAGCAAGTGCGCCATGCCAGTCTCGCCATAGTTCTCATGGCGGCTGCCGACCAGGTAGGTCATGTTGACCGTGGTGACGGGCTGCGCCGCATCGGGCGCAAGCAGCACGCGCAGGCCGTTGGGCAGCCGGTACTCGGTAATGCCTTCCACGCTGACGACTTCCACCGGCGCCGCGCCCGGCAGCTTCGCAGCAGCAGGCGCCGGCGCCTGGGCCACGCCCGGCGCGGCGTTTGCGGATACGCTGAAAGCCAGGGCTAGCAGCAAGGAAAGGCGCTTGATGATAAGACGCATGCGGAATTCGAAGTCTGGATTGGCTCCCTTGTCGCGGAGATCTGTGCGATTCCACGGGGCGCGGCAAGGCAGCGGTAAGGCTGGCCCGATGGCCGATTCTAGCTGTTGCCGCGCCCGCAGCGGCATGTTGCTGCGTTTTTCAAGCGGTGTGCAGTGAATTTGGGAGTGATCCGCACCCCTCAAGCTGTGGCAGCGCGCTGGCATCATCCATTGTCACTCTCGCCTTTCGGCTCATCCATCGCGGCGGCCAGTTCGCTCAACACCAGCGTCTCATGCGCAAGCACGGCCACCAACGAAAGCAGATGGGCCTGGGTTTCTTCACCAAGGTTGCAGAAGGTGCCGCCCGCCGCGTTCTCGACGGCGACAGACAACAACGCATTGAGCTGCGCGGTCTTCTCGGCAGCAAGGCTTAGCGGGCTTTCGGATGGGGCATGCGCGGTCAGGAAGGTATCGCGGCCCGTGCGTTGGGCGGTGATGTTGTAGCGCGGGTAGTTATACATCGAGCGCCCTCTGGTGGGAGGCGCGCAGGCGCTGGTGGATGACGGGGAGCTTGGGGGATGCGATTTGCCCGGAATGGGCGAGCGAAGACTGGGGCATGGAGGTGCCTCCTTCTTAAGCGATTTCGACCCCGCTCCCCGCTGCTAATCGGGGTGGGCGGGCGCATGGCGAGGTTAGCAGACCGGTAAGAAGGAACCAGCGAGCCCGAAGGCTCCCCCGCCAAGGCCCGCCCATAGGGACGTGCGAAGGCGCGACGGACAAAAACCGCCTGGCGGCGGTTGTCCGCCTTCCTAAACGGGCTGCTAAACCCGGCCGCTGCGGTTGCAGCGACGAGCGAAGTATAGCGTCGCGCCATGCAGCCTAACCCAGCCGCAACAAAAAGTCACACCCGCTACACCATTCACGAAATATCCATCTCAGATTGAGATTTGTCTCATTGATTTTGATGAGGAATTACGCGCAAACGGGGGCGAATTTGCGCACAACTCGACGGTAACAATTTTTAATGCCGGTCCTAGTCGAAATTCGTACTTGTCCGATTTCAATCGTCGCCCTCCATTGCTACGCTGCGCAACTTGATAGCCGTTGCCGGCAGCGTCACGCTCCACGGCGAAATCGCAAACGGCCAGATCCGGCATCGCTGCGCGAAGCCGCCATCCCTTGCAACGTCTTTTTGCATTGGCGCGCTCACAACGGATCGTGATACGCCGCGACTTCCGCGTTGATGGCTAGCGCGGGGTGAGCGCATGCCGGCTTCGTCGGCATTTCCGTCCAACCAAGACAACGATCGAGCTGATTGCATGGATCTATGCCTTGCTCCGTTTCTGCGCCGCGTTGTTCCCGCTTCCGTTGGCTTGTTGATGGCGGGTGGCGCGTTGGCGCAGGGTTCGCGGGACGTTGACGAGGCATTGCGCCGCTCGCGGCAGGAACAGAATCAGCAACTGCAGCGCGAGCGCAATATCGAACAGGCCGAGCAGCGCGCCCGGCAGCTGCAGGCGCCGAATGTTTCCCTGGATGGTGGGCAGGCGCCGAGCGTTGCCCTGTCCACCTCGCTGCCGATGGAAGCCCCCTGCTTCACTGTCGACAGGGTCGTGCTGGACGTGCCGCCAGAACTCCCCGAAGCGGTGCGGCGGCATGGCGCCAGCGCGCTCCCGCTGGACGCATTTCGCTTTGCTCAGGCGTACCTGGATCAGTACGCCAATCAATGCGTTGGCCGCGAGGGCATCAATATCATCGTGCGCCGCCTGGGTGCGCAGATCCTGTCGCGCGGCTACATCACGACGCGCGTCGCCGTGCCGCAGCAGGATCTGTCCGGCGGCACGCTACGTTTGGTACTGATTCCCGGTGTCATCCGGCAGATCCGCTTTGCCGACGAAGCCCTGCGCGGTTCGTGGCAGTCCGCGTTTGCGGCCCGGCCTGGTGATCTCCTGAATATTCGCGAGCTTGAGCAGGGCCTGGAGCAGATGAAACGCGTGCCGAGCCAGGACGTCGACATGCAGATCGTGCCGGGGGAAATGCCCGGTGAGTCCGATGTGGTGATCTCGGTCAAGCGCACCAAGCCCTGGAGGCTCGTCCTCGGCCTGGACGACAGCGGCAGCTCCGGCACGGGGCAACTGCAGGCCAACGCATCGCTGGGCATCGACAACCCGCTCGAGCTGAATGACCTGTTCAACATCGGCGTCAGCCACGACGCCAATCTCACGCAGGGTGATCGGGGAACCCGGGGCGCCAACGCCTACTACGCTGCGCCGTGGGGAAACTGGACGCTCGGCATTGCGGCCAGCACATATAACTATCACCAGCGCATTGCCGGGGTGAACCAGGTCTTCGAGTCAAGCGGGGATTCCAAGGCCGCGGAGCTCAAGGCCCAGTACCTGTTCCAACGCGACCAGTTCCAGAAGAACACGCTGCAATGGCGTCTTGGGCACCGCTGGAGTCACGCGTACATCGAGGACACGCAGATCCTCAACCAGCAGCGCAGCACGACCTTTGCGGAAGTCGGCTGGCTGCATCGGCACTACCTGGGCGAGTCGCAGTTCGACCTCGCGCTCGCGTATCGCGCCGGCGTGCCCTGGCTCAATGGGCAAACCGAGATTCGCACGATCGCGCCCAATGCGCCCAGCCAGCGCGACAAGTTCCTCTATCGGCTCGCCACGCTCGATGCCACGCTGGTGGTCCCATTCTCGGCGCCCGGCGGGCCAGGTGGCAGCCGCATGCCGATGCGCTACATCACCACGGTGCACGCCCAGTACACCGGCCAGGCCTTGCTGGCGAGCGAGTTCATCTCGATGGGCAGCCGCTGGACCGTGCGCGGCTTCGATGGTGACGCCACGCTCGCTGCCGAGCGTGGCGCGTACTGGCGCAACGATCTGGAGATCCCGCTCGGCGCCACCGCGCAGAGCGTCTACCTGGGCCTGGATGCCGGCACCGTTGGCGGCCCAAGCGCCAGCTATCTGGCCGGCCGCACCCTGGCCGGCGTCGCGGTGGGCCTGCGCGGCAGCCCTGTGAAAGGCCTGTACTACGACGCCTTCCTCGCCTGGGGTCTCGTCAAGCCCGCCAATTTCCCTACACGCTCGCCGGCAGGCGGGTTTTCGGTGTCTTTCCAATACTAGGAGAACAAGGATGCAAAAAAAGATGAACCCCGCGATGGCCGCGATGGCCGTGACGACCTTCCTGCTCGCCGCCTGCGGTGGCGGGTCGGATGGCAGCAACGGAGCCAAGCCCAATGACGCGCCGGCCGCCACCGATAGCGCAACAACACCCGCGCCGGTGAGCACAGACCCGCTCGATGCGGCCTGCCTGGCGGCGCCTGCCGCCGGACAAAAGATCACCGCGACGCTGAACTTCGGACCTGTGAGCGAGGTGGCAACCTTTGATGCCACAGCCATTGGCACCACGGTCTTCGACGGCGGCAGCTACGACACGCTCGAGGTCAAGCTGGTCAAAGGCCTCTTCAATGGCCACGGGACGAACGCTCGGCTCTATATCGATCCGGCCTCCGCGATTTTTCCAATCGGCGCAACCGATTACGGCGACCTCGATCAGGGCCCGTACGGCAAGTACACCAAGTATCGCCGTTTCACCTTCAAGGACAACGTGTCGAGGCAAACAGGCACACCAAACCTGGTTGGCATGAAGCCAAACGAAACGCGCAGCTTCACCATGTCGGAAGCGAACGCCGGGGCGCTGGCGACCGAGCCGCAACCCGCCCTCAAGCCGATCGACCGGGTCGTCAACGTTGCCGTGCAATACATCGGCCGCGAAGACGTGACGGCCAAGGGCGTGACGTACAAGGGCGCTTGCAAGCTGGCGCTGCACTACGACCGCAAGGATCCCGGCACCCTGTTCCCGCTGCCCGTGCTGGAAGGGACCGCCTGGCTGGCTCCGGGCGCCGGCATCGTCAAGCTCTCCGGCGCGCCGCTGGTGGGCGTGGCCACCGTAACGGCTGAAACGACTGGCATCGTGGCCGCCAACTAGTGCCCTGACAACGCGGGCGCCGAATCCGAAAGCGCAATACGGCTGGCTGCCGCGCCTCCCTGCTTGTGACGCCTTAACGCAATGAACAACAATCGCTATCGCCTGGTTTTTGACATGACGCGCGGCGTGCGGATGGCTGTTGCCGCATGCTGCACTGTTGCGCACAAAGCTGCGGCGGGCACATGCCTGGATACGCTGATCGGCCGCGCACCGCCGGTGGTGGCGACCTTGCGGCCGATCGTCTGGACGGTGCTGCTGGCGCTGGGCATGGTGCAGGCAAGCGGCGCGCAGATCGTGCCGGACGGCGCCGCCGGGCGCGGCCCTGGCGTGGCAGCGGCGCCCAACGGCACGCCGATGATCAACATCAATACGCCCTCCGGGGCTGGCGTGTCGCATAACCAATACCAGCAGTTTTCGGTCGACGGGCGTGGCGCCATCCTGAACAACGCCACGGCCATCTCGCAAACGCAGCTTGGCGGCTATGTGCCCGGCAACGCGAACCTCGGCGCAGGCGGCCCCGCGCGCATCATCCTGAACGAGGTCACGGGCGCGGCGCCAAGCCGGTTGAATGGGTACATCGAGGTTGCCGGGCAGCGCGCCGACGTCATCCTTTCCAACGGTGCGGGCATTTCGGTCAACGGCGGCGGCTTTATCAACGCCAACCGCGCCATGCTCACAACCGGCGCGCCGGTGTTCGGCGGCGACGGCAGCCTGGCGGCATTCCGCGTGACCCGCGGCGGCATCCAGGTCGAGGGCCAGGGCTTCAACGGCACCAGTCTCGATCAGGTCGACCTGATCGCCCGCTCCGTGGCCATCAACGGCAGGCTGTGGGCCAACGCCGTCAACGTCATCACTGGCACCAACCAGGTTGACTACGCCAACCTTGGCGTCCACGTGATCCCCGGCGATGCCAATCGCCCCACCGTTGGCATCGATGTGTCGAACCTCGGCGGGATGTACGCGAACCGCATCCGCCTGATCGGCACGGAGGCGGGCGTCGGGGTGCGCAGCGCCGGCACGCTGGCCGCGCAGGCAGGCGACTTCACGCTCGATAGCGCGGGACAGGTCGCGCTATCGGGAACCACCTCCGCCACCGGCGCATTCGCCACGCACGGGGCGCAAGGCATTGGGAACACCGGGACCACCGCGGCTGGCGGTAGCCTGTCCGCCACCAGCGAGGGGACCATCAGCAACGCTGGCGCCCTGGTCGCCGGCCAGGACCTGACGGTGGCCGGCCGCTCGGTGCAGTCCAGCGGAACGCTGGCCGCCGGCATCGATGCCAACGGCAATACGACCCGGCCGGGCAACCTGACCGTGCGTGGCACGCAGTCCGTGGCCTCCACCGGGCAGAACCTGGCTGGGACTCGCCTGGACGTGAGCGGCGGCGCCGTGAGCCTGGCCGGCAGCCAGGCACGCGCCAACGGCGACGTGGCGCTCACGGCGCAGTCGGGGGATCTCGACCTGTCCGGCGCCACTCTGGCGGCGGGGCAGGCACTCACCGCCAATACCGCCGCCACGCTGCGCACCGATGGCGCCCGGCTGACGGCAAACCGGATCGATGCGTCGGCGCAGACGCTCTCGAATCGCGCGGGCACGCTGTACGCGCAGAACGGGGCTGGTATCGCGGTCCAAGGCGACGCCGACAACACGGGTGGCGCCATCCAGACCGATGCGGGCGACCTTGGCGTTTTGGCCGGCGGCAACTTGGCCAACGCGGACGGGCGCATCACCAATGCCGGCACCGGGCAAACCACCGTGCAGGCGGCCCGGGTGGAGAACAGCAATCGCGGCGGCGCCATTGGCGCCGGCACTCTCGGCATCATCAGCATCATCGGCGGTAGCGGCGCGCTGACACTCACGGTAGGCCAGTTGGCCAACACCGGCGGCGGCCAACTCATCGCCGGGACCGATCTCGCCCTGCACCTGCGCGGACCGGCAGACAACACGCGTGGCCAGATTCACGCTGGCCAGCGCCTGCATGTCGGCGGCAGCCAGGCCGCATGGGGCAATGACGGCGGCACGATTTCCGGGCAGTCGATCCATTTTGCCGGCGCCTCGCTATCGAACCGCCACGGCACGGTGCTGGCCAATGGCGCCTTGACGGCCAACCTCAACGGCGACGTGGACAATACCGGCGGCAGCTTGCAGGCGGGCGACACACTCTCCCTGGCCGCGGGCGGCACCGTCACCAACGACAACGGCCAGATCGCCAATACCGGAACGGGCGGCACGCGTATCACCGCCTCTGCCATCGACAACATCCACGGCGCCACCCTTGGCGGCAACGGCGACGTTCAGCTCCAGGCGCGGCAACTGGACAACACCGTGGGCGCGCAGCTGGTCTCGGGCAAGAACCTGCAACTCGACATCGGCCAGTCGTTCAGCAACGCCGGCGGCAAAACCTATGGCGCAACGGGCCTGACCGTGACTGCCCAGAGCGGCAGCCTCCATAACGAGGGCGGCAGCCTCGCGTCGGGCGGCAATGCATCCATCCAGGCTGCAAAGATGGACAACGCCGCCGGCAAGGTCGTCGCCGATGGCGATATCGGGCTGACCGCCGCCAGCCTCACCGGCACCGGTACTGTTCACGCCGGGCAGGATCTGGCGGTGGCGACGCAGGGCGATTACGTCAATGCCGCCGGCAGCCGCTTCAAGGCGGAGCGCAACCTCGCCTTCGGCACGACCGGCGCCTTCACCAACCAGGGCAGGCTTGAGGCCGTCAATACCCTGGACCTGTCGGCCAGCCGCATCGTCAACGAGGCCGAGGGCACCATCAACGCCGCTACCACGAAGCTGGCCGCCCCAGGTGAGATAGCCAACGCCGGCCGGCTGGAGGGCAACACACTCACCACCAGCAGCGACACGCTCAACAACACCGGGGCCATGATCGGCGGCACGGTGACCGCCAACGCCCGGGCAGTGCACAACACCGGCGCGGCCGCCGTCATGGCGGCCACCGACACGCTGAACGTCTACGGGCGGCAGCAGGTCACCAATACCGGGGGCGCCACGCTTTACAGCCTGGGCGACCTCCATATCGCGGCCAACGGCGAGCGGGATGATCGCGGCCTGCTCAAGAACCGCACCGGCCAGGTGTTCAACGACAGCAGCACCATCGAGGGCGGCAGCAGCGACGGCGTGCTCGAGATCGCCGCGCAGGACCTCATCAACCAGCGTCCGGCGCCGACCGTCGCCATCGACACCACCGTTGACACGAAGCACGAGCGCAAGCGCGAGAAGTACATTGCGTGCGCCACCACCAACCCCTATCCAAAAAAGGGCTGTTCGCAGGCCGTCTGGGCCGGTCCTTACAAGACGCCAGTCGATGCGTCATTCACGGCCGCCCAGATCCTCGCGCGCGACGACGCCAGGAAACGCCTGGTTGCCGACATCAACGGGGTCGCCACCCAGATCGACTACAACACGCTGACGGAAAGCAGCGGGGTCTTGCTGGTCAATTACTGGGATGGTTACAACCGCGACATCCACTACGACCCGGCCACCGAGTACGCGAGCCGCAATGACGGGCATCGCGGCTGGCAGCGCGTCGAGATCGCGCGCGACACGACCACGACAACGGCCACCGAGCGGGACGCCAACCCCGGCCAGCCGGGTGCCAGCCTGATCTCGGGCGGCGACATGATCCTCGCCAACGTCGGCAACCTCACCAACCGGTACAGCACCGTGGCCGCCGGCGGCGGCATGCAGATCGGCGACCAGCGCCAGGGCGGCGAGGTGACATCCGGCCAGTACGGCCCCACCACGGTCAGCAATATCGGCCAGACCCTGTATCAGCGCACCACGCAGGGCATTGTTTCCACCTACGCTGGAACAAGGACCCCAGCCAGGACGTCGGCCAGGTCGTGCAGCCGGGCGTGGTGCTGACGCCGGTTGCGGTGGGCACCATTGGCGGCGCCGTCACCGCCGGCAAGCGGCTGACCATCTACGGCGGCAATGTCCAGAACGAGGATGTCGGCAAGAGCGACCCGATGGCCGGCACCGGCAGCACCACGCTGACCGGCGCCACGGCAGCCGCACGGCGCGTGGCCAACGTGTCGCTCGCCAACACGCCCATCAAGCTGCCATCCAACGGGCTCTTCACGTATCGCACCGAGCCGGGCTACACCTACCTGGTCGAGACCGATCCGCGCTTCACCCGGTACGGCAACTTCCTGTCGTCGGACTACATGCTGGGGCTGCTCGGCATCGATCCGGCCATGACGCAGAAACGGCTCGGCGACGGTTTCTACGAGCAGACACTGCTGCGCGACCAGGTGACCCGGCTCACCGGAAGAACCTACCTTGCCGGCTACGACAGCGCTGAAGCGCAATACAAGGCCCTGATGGCCGCCGGGGTCCGCGCCGCGCAGCCGTTCAACATGCTGCCCGGCATGAGCCTGAGCGCCGCGCAGATGGACGCGCTCACTACCGACATCGTCTGGCTGGTGTCCGAGACGGTCACCTTGCCCGACGGCAGCACCCGCAGCGTGCTGGTGCCGCGCATCTACCTGGCCCGCACCCGCACCGGCGACCTGCAGGCCAACGGTGCGCTGTTGGCCGCGGATGACATCGAACTGCACGCGAGCGGCACCATGAAGAACAGCGGCGTGCTCGATGCCGGCAGCCGGCTCTCGATCGCCGCAAAGGACAACGTGATCAACCGCGGCGGCGCGATGCGCAGCCAGGGCGTCACCGCCATCTCGGCGGGCCGGGACATTCTGAACCAGTCCGGCCAGATCAGCGGCGACAAGGTCGGCCTGGCGGCCGGGCGGGACATCCGCAATGTGACGCTGTTCGAGCAGCAAGGCGTGCAGTCCGCGGCGGGCAACGCGAAGGCTTCGACCAGCCTCTATGGCCAGCAGGCCGGCATCACGTCGCACGGCGACATGCTGCTCTCGGCCGGCCGCGATGTGATGGCGGCCGGCTCAACCCTCTCCGCTGGTGGCGATGCGGCGGTGATCGCGGGCCGCAACCTCACCTTCGACACCCTGGAAGGCAAGACCCGGCAGTCGCTCTACCACAGTGACAAGCACCACGGCGAGGACAGCCGCACCGCGCACGCCGTCAGCACGGTCAAGGCGGGCGGCAGCCTTACGGCCACCAGCGGCGGCGACACGACCCTGAAGGGCACCCAGGTGAAGGCCGGCACGGACCTGACCCTGATCGCGGGCGGCAACCTGAGCGCCACCGCCGTCACCAACGAGGCCACCCATGACAATGTGGCGCGCCAGAGCAGGAGCCGCCAGCAGGAGGAGCACAGCCGCGAGCAGTCTACCGTTGGCGTAAGCCTCTCAGCCAGCGGCAATGCCACCCTGGCGGCGGTCAAGGCGGCCGACCAGGGCGGCGGGACCGGCCGCACCGACGGCAAGGGCAATGTGACCCTCACCGGCGCCAGCGTGCAAGCCGGCGCCAACGGCAAGGGCGGCGGCGCGCTGACGGTGGTGGCGGACCACAACGTGACGGTTGCCGAAGCACGCGAGCTGCACGACAGCAGCCTGGATGTGCAGCGCAGGGGCGGCAGCGTCATCCGGCGCACCTCCGGCAGCCTGCAAGCCAGCAGCCACGAAGACCTGGGTGTCGGCAGCACGCTCGCGGGCGATGCGATCAAGGTCCAGGCCGGCAACGACCTGACGGTGCGCCAGAGCGCCATTGCCGGCGCCAACGGCGTGGCCTTGGCGGCCACGCGCGGCAACGTCCTGATTACCGCCGGCGAGAACATCCGGGAAGAACGCGCCTCCCGCCAGGAGAAGACGTCCGGGTTCTCCGCCTTCGCCGGCAAGGGCGGTGTCGGCGTGTCGGTGGGCAGCAACAGCGCCAGCGGCGCCAGCCACACCCTGGCGGTCACCCAGAGCGATGCCCGCAGCCTGGTAGGCGCCAGCAACGGCAACGTCGCCATCACCGCGGGCAAGGATGCCGCCATCATCGGCAGCGACCTGGTGGCCGGCCGCAAGAGCGGGAATGCCGATCCCGCCGCGGGCAATATCGACATCCTGGCCAGGAACGTGACGATCGCCGAAGGCGTGGATCGCATCGATCAGGACGCCAGCCAGCGCAACAGCGCCAGCGGCCTGTCGGTGGCCCTGGCCGGCACACCGCTGGATACGCTCAAGAACCTGCAGGCCGTGCAGAAGGACTCCAGCGCCGTGTCGCGCGTCACGGGGACGTTGAAGGAGCTGGGCGCCTCCGCCTTGACGATGCCGCAGGTTGACGTGCGGATCGGCAACCAGAAAGGCAGCGCCCAGTCGGCGAGCGCCGCCGCCATCAGCAGCGCCAGCAACCTCAGCGGCGCGGGCAACGTCCGCGTGCGCGCCACCGGCAACGGCGAGACCGATGCCAACGGCAAGGCCGTGGACGGCAACATCCTGGTGTCGGGCGGCACGATCGGCGCGGGCGATGCCGCCGTCCTGGATGCCGCGCGCAATGTCACGCTGCGCACTTCCACGGACACCTATCAGGCAACCCGCAGCGCCAGCAGCAGTGGCTGGACGCTCAGCAACGCGCTGCCCAGCCTTGGCGACGTGGCCCGCCACATCGGCGGCGGCCCGAACAACGGCGGCGTGAGCATGTTGCCCTACGGCAACCAGAAAGCCAACGCCAGCGGGGAGCTCGCGAGCCGCAAGCAGAACGCCAGCGTGATCACCGCCAACACCGTGGCAATCAAGGCGCACACCGGCGACATCACCATCGCCGGCAGCGGCATCGCCGCCGGGAACGACGTCATGCTCTCCGCGGCCAAGGGCAAGATCGACATCCTGTCCGGCCAGGACACGCTGTCGCAGCGCGCGGACAATGCCAGCCGCCAGATCGGCGACCTGGGTGGCACCGGGTACTCAGGCACGGTCGGCGTGCGCAGCGAATCGCACCACACCGACGGCACGCGGGCCACCCAGAACACCATCCGCAGCCAGGTGGCCAGCCGCAGCGGCAACGTGACGATGGCCGCCGGCGAAAACATCACCGCGCGCGGCGCGGATATCGCCGCCGGCAAGGATGTGACGCTGATCGGCAAGAACGTCGTCCTCGATCCGGGCACCGACGCGGCCAGCCAGAACGAGCGCCACCGGATGAGCCAGTACGGATCGACCCTGGCGCTCTCCGGCTACGCGGTCAGCGCCGTGCAGGCCGTGGAGAACGCCGCCCGGGCCGTGGAAGCCAAAAAGGACGCCCGCGTGGCCACGCTCTACGGCGTGCAAGCCGCGCTGGCGGTCGCCAATGGCATCCAGGGCATCCAGGCCGTGACCAGCGGCGGCACCAGCGCCACCGCCGCGCTCAAGGTCACCGCCAGCATCGGCGGCGGCACCAGCGAAAGCCAATCGCGCAGCCAGGCGAGCACAAACCAGGGCACCACGGTCAAGGCCGGCAACGCCGTGACGATCGTCGCGACCGGCTCCGGCCAGAAGGACGCCGAAGGCTTCGCCACCGATGGCGACATCAGCGGCCGCGGCGCGCAGATCCAAGGCAAGACCGTCAGCCTGAGCGCATCCCGCGATGTAAGCCTGGAAAGCGCCCAGGACCACACCAGCATGGACAGCCGCAGCAGCGGCAGCAACGCCAGCATCGGCGTGGGCTTTGGCATCGGCGGCCAGCAAAACGGCTTCACGCTGGAGCTAGCCGCCAGCCAGAACAAGGCCAACGCCAAAGGCCAATCGGTGAGCAACCAGAACGCGCACGTGGCCGGCACCGACAAGGTTACCGTCACCAGCGGGCGCGACACCAACCTGAAGGGCGCCCAACTGATCGGGGCCACCGTGGAAGCTACGGTGGGCCGCAACCTGAATATCGAGAGCCGCCCGGACACGGACACCTATCACGCCAGGGAATCGTCCTCAGGCGCCCAGGCCAGCCTCTGCGTGCCGCCGTTCTGCTACGGCACCACGGTAAGCGCCAGCGCAAGCCTCACGCAGGGCAACACGGACAGCACCTACAGCTCGGTCAGGGAGCAGAGCGGCATCTACGCCGGCAAAGGCGGCTTCGATGTCAACGTCAAGGGCAACACCGACCTGAAAGGCGGGATCCTGGCCAGCACGGCAGCGCCGGCCAGAAACAGCCTGACCACCGGCACCCTGACCCAGAGCGACATCCAGAACAAGGCGGAGTACAGCAGCAGCACCTCGACCATCGCGGGCAGCTACAGCGGTGGCAGCAGCGTGAAGGCAAGCGATCCGAACCTCGGGCCGGTGCAGCCCGCGCACGTGGACTGGGGCAATGCCAATGTGCTGCAGAGTGCGGCCAACAGCCTGGCCGCCACGGCGGCGGGCAACGCGCAACGGCCGACTGCAGGTAGTGCCGCAGGCGTGACCAAGAGCGCGGTTGCGGCAGGCACGGTCACTATCGCCGACGGTGCGGCCCAGCAGGCCAGGACCGGCAAGACGGCGGAAGACACGGTTACCGCACTGAATCGCGATACGGAGAACGCCAACCAGGGCATCGACAAGTTCTTCGATGCGCAGAAGGTCAGGGATCAGCAGGAGTTGAACCAGCTGAAGAACCAGGTGGCGCAGCAGGCTGCGCCGTTGATCTACGATCAGGTTGGCACGCTGACGAAGGATCAAGCGCCCGAGGTCAAGGTCGCCGTGCACGCCATCATTGGCGGCTTGATGGCCGAGGCAATGGGCGGAAAGTTCGCCGCTGGCGCGGCGGGCGATGCGGCAGCGACGGCCGCTGCGGAGTTGGTCGGCCAACAGATCCTGAACAACCCTGATCTGCAAAGCATGTCGGTCGAGGGCCGCAAGGCGCTGGTGCAGATCGCAGGGACAATCGTCGCCGCAGGTGCGGGCCGTATAGTCGGCGGATCAGGGCAGGATGCGGCGGCAGCCGGCACCGCAGGCGGGTTGGGCACACAGTACAACTTCCTGGGCCTTGGGCATGGACCGACGCAATTGCTGCCGCCGACCCCAGCGGAGCGGCAGAAGCCAAATTCGACGCCAGGCAAGCCGGGCTATGATGGTGATCAAAGCACACTGACAGGCACCCCGGACCAGTCTGGGCAGCATACGTCGCAGCCGTTTGTTCAGCCAGTGAAGGATGCGGTTGACGCGGTGGCTGACGTGGTGCAGAAGCCGATTTCGATTCCGCTCCGGGTTGTCGAGGGGTTAGGGGCGATTTTCACTTCACGAGCTCAGAAATCTGGATCGCTTGATACAGTTGCGCCAAATGGCAATCTCGTAGGTAACCCGATCGGTGGTCTCGGAACTCCGCGTGAGATGCCAGGTACGACTAATCCGAACCAATCGGCAGAGGACTTTGCTAAGCGAGCATTTGGCGGCCAGACTCCCGTTGCTGTTAAGCCCATCAAGGATGGCGGGTGGAGTGCTCAGCTACCTGACGGAACCTATGTGGTCTACCGGCCTGCAGGTCAGGCAACGCGTACTGCGGCAGACACCGCAAGTGTAGACATCAATGGCCCCAGGGTGAACGCTGCAAATGCAGGACGTCCGTTAAAACTCAAATTTCCACCAATACCATGAACCCGAGCAAAGAGCAGTTACTTCACGCTTACCAATGGGATATGAAATTCATGTCGATAGATGACATCCCGCTGGCAAATTTGCTGGCGTCTATCGAGAGTTTGTACCCAGAGCCTGCTCGAGGCCGATGGCAGGCCGCCCTCGATTGCATCTATCGCCTCATTACGTGCGAGCTTGCGGACATTACTTGGGTTGGGGAAATTGAAGAGAATTTGACGATCCTATTTGATTCCCTCGCAACATACCCGCCCTTGCAGCTAGAACCAGGCTACTGGTTGGAGCTCCAGATGTATGGAACGGAGAAATGCGTCGACCTGATCAATCGCCATCATATCGAATGGGATAGCGATCTGAACCCCGCATTCGCTCAGGAGCTTGAAAAGATATTTGATGACTATGGAGTTGGCCTCGATAAATCTCCCTTGATTCCGATTCGAGCCTAGATTCCAACGCTGAAGAAGCTGATTTCGATTCCGCTCCGAGGGATTAGGGGCGATTTTCAACGCAGGGCAGAAAGGTGATCAGGGCGCCGGAACGTCAGCAACGAAGGTGGGGAGTTCTTCTGGAGCCTTAAACAGGCCAGCGGGTGCGGATAGTGCGACAAACGTTGCAACCTACTGATCACTGAAGGACCAACTTGCCAGGGAGAATCTGGCCAACATCGGTGCGCAGGGCTCACGGTTGGCTGCAGCAGTACGAGGAAGCGGTACACGGAATCCGAATTTCTCTATTGGAACTGGAACTGCAGCCGATGCGGATAGATTGGGGAAGGTGTGGGTTGGAGATGGCGCTCGACCTATGAATGGCGTAGCCGGTGGTCTAGTGAGTGCGGATGGAAATCGCGTGTACCGACCGCCGGCTGTGAAACCCAACACTTCCACACAGTTTGCGCCGACGGGTGTTCAAGCTAATGTCCAACGGTTAGAGAATGGTGTCGTGACCAGTAACGGCCATTTAAATATCGCGAAGCCACGAAAGCGATCGTTAAAGGAATAGATATCGGTGGCCACATTGGTTTCGACCAATATTGGCCAGAAGATCTATCGTGCTTTGGACTATGGCTTACCGTGCGGGTCGGGTCGGGTCGGGTCGGGTCGGGTCGGACGACGAAGAAGGAGGAGGAGGACATCTGTACCAAATACTGGCGTGTACGCCGGCCCGGATAACCAGGGAATACGGTCAGGCGGGAGCGATATGGGGGCGCCATATGCTAATTGTTTTTGAATTTGATCCTGAACGAATCAAAAGCGAAATCACTCGGTATGTAAACGGCTGCACGGGGAAGGATTTTTCGGAAATGGCTCAGAAAGTGCCCAGGATTGGTGCGTGGGAGTTCGAGGACTATCAAACGTGATCTAGCAGGGTGCAGAAGTACCTCGGCCCCGAGTCAGCGCATCGCCATGTCGAAATGTGAGTCCCGATCAGTTGGGGAACGTCCTGCAACGGGTTCGAGGAGCTGGAGCGACGAACATCACTGACATAAAACGCATTGGAAAATAGAGATGTCGAGCATGATTTGCACGTGCGGTCATAGAATCAGGTATGGCGAGATCCCATGCCGAGATCAGTGGTTAATGATTTCCGATGAAGCCTACGATCGGTTTTCGGGAGACGTCGATGCGGAAGAAATTTATCGAGCGATGCTACCTGTTTTGAAGTGCCCTAATTGCGAACGCTTGTGGGTGTTTTGGGAGGGATTTGCAAAGCCTGCGTCCGCCTATACGCCGGGTTAGGTGCGACAAGCAGCGCGGATGAGTTTGTGCTCACGGAAATGATTTTGTCGACTGATTTCAACAGAGTGAAGGTTTGCCCAGCTATCCTGATGCCGGGGGCAGTCCTGTTGGGGAGGTTAACAAGAGGGCACATCGAATATTCGAACGGTTCCTGCCGAGGAGTTCAAACAGTTGCAGGCAGACCTGATGAAGGTATCCAAGCCAGTAGGCACGCCTCCAAGATAAAAAGGAACGTGGTATGAGTGATCAGATGGAAAAAATCGGGATTCGTAATAGTCACGATGATAGCGTTACGATAGATATCGTAAGCAGCCATTCTTTGCCGCCCGGATTCAAGGTGCACCAGAAATGAATGAGGAATTGAAGGACAAGTGGTTCGATGAGAGCATCAAAGATCGTATTTCGAAAATTCACCTTGAACTTGAAGACGATGCTGTTGGGTTATGGCAAATTATTCCATTTGGAAGGCAAGGCTATGGCTTGGCTGGCGAGGACTTGGTTGAGTATGTTCGTCGATCGCTCCTGGCACTTTTTGCCCACGGAGCCATACCAGTGCAAGGGGCCATAGATGGAATCCACTACTGGGAGCCGGTAGATCGGTTTGGCGCAGATCCCGAATCGATGGTCCAGGGCGTAATCGATGAATGGTTGGCATCGAGCGAAGATCCCGATCCTGGTGGACTCTGGTTTGCCATGCCAAGTAGTTGTGAGATCCTCAAGGCAGATCACCCAGAGTGATGCGGAGGCCGAAGCTCTGCTTGGCAGTGCGTTCCCATCCTCGAGGCGGAATCCCGTCGCAGTTCATGATCAGGGTCAAAGAATCGTGGATGAAATTCTGAATGATCCAAGCCGGAACGTTAATGCGTGCGGAGCACGGGACGATTTGGTAGCGGGATCGGCATTGCTACGGTGGACGGGAGGGGCATTCACTACAGTTCCGATGGAAATTTATCACTTTTTTCGGAGTCTGCAGAGAAATGAAAAAATCTGACAGCGATCATCAGCAGCCCTCCTGACCGCGAGAAAATGTTAATTATATGAGAGATTTTCAGATTGTTTCTGTCAGTGACGTAGATCACGAGAATCTGATGGCGGAAATATCCTATCAGAAGCAGCATTTTTACCTGATAAGCAAAGAGGGTGGAAATTAAAAAAATGGAAATAGAGTTTCTAACAGACCTTTTTATTATCGAGAAAAGCGTGGTGATGAAATTTCCACTTGTTAAATTTGTAGACGTACTCAAGCAAGCAGAGGCTGAGCTACGGCGGTGCATTTGAATGTGCGGGATATGGTGTCACTGCTTGCGATCACTGCGGGTAGCAACAAGACACGACTAACATTGGGCGTACTACGCCACCGAGATGAGTATGGGCATTGTGAGAAGGTTGAACGACGATGAGCGGACGCTGTTAGCCGAGTTGATTGCCGGTACGCCCCAGGGAACGCGCCTCCTTGATTCTCTCGCTGACGCACTCGTTGAAGAAATGGACGATGGCGGAATGGGAAGCCTGCGCTTCTGTGCTTCGGATGGGACGTCGCGTTGCCTCGGCGAACAATTGACCGAAAAGGAGCTTCTCGATATCGATAGCGTACCGGTTATGGTTGCAATCAACTTGGACAATCGCGGAGGACTCTATGAACTTGATATCTGGAAGGTTGATTTCTCGCCATTGAAGCGGTTTCCGATCGTTACCAAATGAATGGGGGCGGTACGGTGTATTTTGCAGATGTGCAGTACTGAATGCCATGATGAATGAGTATCCCACCATAAAACAATTGCGCGTCAGCTTGGTTGGCCCTGGATCGACGAGTACGGTCCGCTCTTAGCCTTGGCGACGTGGCCCGAACAACAGCGGCGTGGGCGTGGTGCCGTATCCCAAGGTGATTGGGGGGTGGCATATATTGAATTTGAATCAAGGATTGAATTTGAATCAAGGCGGAATTAAATTTTCTGAATAACCTAAAGGATTACGGTGATGGCGACCACAGGAAAGCCTGGGCGTGAGCTTCTGGACTTCATCGAGCAGCTTGGCGAGCTATCTTGGTTCAAGTTCGAGTCGCGATATCCGGTGTTTAAATTTCGAGGGCAAGAGCCAAAGACTGAGGATAGATCAACACACCCGCCTTATACTAGCTTCAGATTCAAGGTCGATAATCCAGATGTTATCGCAAAGCTTAAATTGGCAGTGAGAACTTACAAAGGCTCAGTGGAGTGGCTTATGGAAGAGCATTTGCGGGAGATGTTTCCTGGTACTAGAAACTGGATTATTTCACCGAGGTTGATGTCTGAATTAAATCAGATTGCGTGCAGCCATGGTATGACTGTTGGACAGTATATAGCTCAAATCTCTCCCGAATTTGGTCCCCTAGCCTACAGCGATCTCGCGGGACTAACGGCACATGTTCGTTCAACCTTCAACGGGTATTAGGGGGGAATTGATCTACGCAGCGTGGAAGTGGTCGGCGAATGGCTGTAAGCAGAACGACGCGATCAACGACAAAGCCGTATCGTGGGCCACAACTTGAATATCGAGTGCCGCCCGGACACAGACACCTATCACGCCACGGAATCGTCCCCAGGCGTCCACGCCAGCCTCTGCATGCTGCTGTTCTGCCACGGCGCCACGGTAAACGCCAGTTCAAGCCTCACGCAGGGCAACGCGGACAGCACCTACAACTGTTAGCTATGGTGCGAGTCGCGGGGTGACGGTGACAATTAAGGTGTATCCATGATGACACGGAATAGAACAGAAGAATTGAAGCTTGTCTTTGCACTGAGAGAGGCGCCCGAATCGAAGGAGGTCATGCTCGGCGAAGATCATGTGAGATTTCAAGGAAAAATTTGCTCAATTGAAAACCTGGATGCATTGCGTGTACTCATTGGGACGATGCGAGCGCTGGACGTTTCCACTATTTTTAAAGAGGACGGAAAGAAATTATCATCTGATTCAATTTTAAAGAAGATCGAAAAAATAGGAGATTGGGGGCGTTTGGAAACCGATGATATTTCTCTGCAATTTGGTGTGGCTAAAGCGTCTCGTTTCGTGGGTTAATGAATTGTCAGGCGGTGAGCTGCTTATCTCGGAAGATGCGCTATGCAAGTACGTAGAAAGAACAAAAACCGGGGATTTAAAAATCTTTGCGATAGAGCCTTCATGGGGTGCTGAAGTGGTATGCCTTTATGAAGGTGAGGTAAGCGAGAGGACGGTATTTGTGCGGAAAGGAAAATGAGGGAAATTTTCAAATTAAAAGGTGTTTTGTAGGTATTGATATTCTTTTGAAGAAAATATGCAGTGCTTTTTCCGGTGATCTGTATTTAATGATATGAGAGATTTTCAGATTGTTTTTGTCAGTGACGTAGATCGCGAGCATCTGATGGCGGAAATATCCTATCGGAAGCAGCGTTTTTGCCTGATAAGCAAAGAGGGTGAAAGTGAAAAAATGGAAATAGAGTTTCTAACAGACATTTTTATTATCGAGAAAAGCGTGGTGATGAAATTTCCACTTGTTGAATTTGTAGACGTACTCAAGCAAGCAGAGGCCGAGCTACGACGGTGTATTTGAATGTGCGGGATATGGTGTCACTGCTTCCTTTGCTTGAACTTAGTCGATCGATGTTCTTCAGGCACCTTGAGCAGGTCGCTCAGACTGCACCTGGTCTCCAGGAGGTGTAATTCGCTGTTCTGGACGCAGTCCGTTACTAACGCTGCAACGAGAGTCTTGGGTTCAAGTTTTGTGAAGCCCATTCCCTAGAGGCACCGCATGGCATCATTTACGTACACAGTTTGGTCGAACGAGTCGGCAACAGACGTCCTGGCAAGGCTGCGAGATATGCTTGTTCAGCTTGGCTTCTCGTTGGAAAACTCGCGCACAGGGATGTGTCACGTGTGGGACGAGGAAGGTGAGTGCTCTCTCGTCGACGTCCATTCCCTATGCAACGTTGAGAGCCAGAAGCTCCCCTTGGGAGTTCAATGGTGGCGTGATGAAGAGGACATTTTCGTTACGCTAGCACCGGAGAAGTCCGTCGGCGGCACAACTTGCTATGTATGCCTTGTTGGACTGGCTCGCGCAGAGCAGGCAGAGGTTGCGCGGCTTCTGATTTTGCACGTTGTGCCCGGCAAACAGGAGTTTCCAGACGATTTTCCCGTATTTCAGCTTAGTGCTCAGTAGCCACAAACAGCACAGATGGGTTTGTGCTGACAGACAATCAGGCGACCAAGATACTCGGGATGTGGGATGGGCATATTGCCCTGGAGAATGCAGTTACCAACGTGAAGCATGGAGGTGGGCTACCCGAGCGTTGGGGCCGGAGCAGCCGGCGCACGTTGCCGCTGACGGCGGGCAGCATCGATCTAGTACTTGTGGCCGTAGGCTAGCGTAGCGGGTGTGACTTTTTGTTGCGGCTGGGTTCGGCTGCATGGCCCCACGATATACTCCGCTCGTTGCTGCGACCAGAGCGGCCGGGTTTGACAGCCCGACGACAAAAAAACGCTGTCAAACACGCTCGCAAAGGAGGCACTCCCATGCCCCAGTCTTCATTCGCCCATTCCGGGCAAATCGCATCCCCCAGGCTCCCCGTCATCCACCAGCGCTTGCGCGCCTCCCACCGGAGGGCGCTCGATGTATAACTACCCGCGCTACAACATCACCGCCCAACGCACGGGCCGCGATACCTTCCTGACCGCGCATGCCCCATCCGAAAGCCCGCTAAGCCTCGCCGCCGAGAAGACCGCGCAGCTCAATGCGTTGTTGTCTGTCGCCGTCGAGAACGCGGCGGGCGGCACTTTCTGCAACCTTGGTGAAGAAACCCAGGCCCATCTGCTTTCGCTGGTGGCCGTGCTTGCGCACGAGACGCTGGTGTTGAGCGAACTGGCCGCCGCGATGGATGAGCCGAAGGGCGAGATTGGCGATGGATGATGCCAGCGCGCTGCTGTGCTGCCGCTGTGCCGGTGGTCTTCGTGTCGCAGTGGCAGGTCAATACACGCCGCCGAGGCAAATGTCCGAATCCAGCTAGTTCCGCATGCGCAACGGAGTAGCATGCTGGCTATGAAACTCGATCCGGATACCTGCTACAAGGCCGTGGCTTCGCACGACCGCCGCTTCGACGGGCGCTTCTTTGTGGGCGTGTCGTCCACTGGCGTCTACTGCCGGCCGATCTGTGCGGTGCGCACGCCCAAGCGCGAGAACTGCACCTTCTACGACAGCGCCGCCGCGGCCGAGAAGCAGGGCTTCCGGCCCTGCCTGCGGTGCCGGCCCGAGCTGGCGCCGGGCCATGGGCTGGCCGACTTGTCGGGGCGCCTGGCCCAGGCCGCAGCCACGCTGATTGACGACGGCTTCATGGTGGATGCCGGCGTGGCCGGGCTGGCCGCGCGCATCGGCATTACCGAGCGCCACCTGCGCCGGCTGTTCGATGCGCAGTTCGGCGTCTCGGTGCTGGAGTATGCGCAGACGCAGAGGTTGCTGCTGGCCAAGCGTTTGCTGACCGATACGGGGCTGACCGTGACCGACGTGGCGCACGCCGCTGGCTTTGGCAGCGTGCGGCGCTTCAACGATGTGCTCAAGACGCGCTACGGGCTGACGCCCATGGCCATGCGCAAGCGCGCCGCCGACAACGTGGCCGATGAGCTGGTGTTCGAGCTGGGCTACCGCCCGCCGATGGCGTGGGCCGCGTTCCTGCAATTCCTGGGCGTGCGCGCGGTGGATGGCATCGAGCAGCTTGGCGATGGCACCTACGCGCGCACGCTGGCGATCGACAGCGGTGGCCGCATGCATGTGGGCTGGCTGCGGCTGGAGCATGTCGCGCGCCGCCATGTGATCAAGGTGACGTTATCCGGTTCGCTGGCGCACGTGATACCGCAGGCGCTGGGCCGCGTGCGGCGCTTGTGCGACCTGGGCTGCCGGCCCGATGTGGTGGATCAGCATCTGGGCCCGCTGGCTGCCGAGGCGCCCGGCATGCGCTTGCCGGGCGCGGTGGATGGCTTCGAGATCGCCGTGCGCGCGGTGGTGGGCCAGGTGATCTCGGTGAAGCACGCGCGCACGCTGCTGGCGCGGTTGGCCGAGCGCTACGGTTTGCCGCTGGCGCAGCCCACGCCGGTGCTGCGCGTGACGTTTCCCGGCGCGGCTGCGCTGGCTGGCGTGTCGCCCGAGGCCTTGCGTGAGATCGGCATCCCGCTGGGCAAGGGCCGGGCCATTCATGCCATTGCGGCCCGCGTGGCGGCGGGCGCGCTCAAGCTGGAGCCCAATGCCGCGCCGGAAGACACCATGGCGCGCCTGCGCGAGGTGGAAGGCGTGGGCGACTGGACCGCGCAATACGTGGCCATGCGCGCGCTGGGCTGGCCGGATGCTTTTCCGGGCACTGACTATGTCTTGCGCAAGGTGCTTGGCATCGCTACCGTGCGAGGCATGAACCAGCACGTCGCGCAGTGGGCGCCGTGGCGCGCCTACGCCGCCATCCACCTGTGGCGGCGCTACGAGGAACACAAGTTGGGCAAGTCGGACAAGTCGGAACGAGACGACAAGACAAGGGACACAACAAGAGACACTACAAGAGACACTACAAGGAACACACCATGATTGCCTACCGCATCGTCGCCAGCCCGTTGGGCGAAGTGCTGCTGCGCGTCGACGGCGCGCGCTTGAGCGGGCTGTTCTTCTCCGGGCAGAAGTATTACCCGGCAGCGGCCACGCCGGACACCAGCGTGCCTGCCGCCGCGAAGCCCGTCTTCGAGCAGGCCGCCGATGAGCTGGCCGATTACTTCGCCGAGCGCCTGCAGGTCTTCACGGTTCCCATGGTGCTGGGCGGCAGCCCGTTCCAGCGCGCGGTCTGGCAGGCACTGTGCGAGATCCCGTTCGGCGAGACCACGTCATATGGCGAACTGGGCGCCGGGCTGGGCCTCGCCCCCACCCATGCGCGCGCGATCGGCGGGGCGGTGGGGCGCAACCCTTTGTCGGTGATCGTGCCTTGCCATCGTGTGCTGGGCGCCAGCGGCGACCTCACCGGCTATGCCGGTGGCACCGACCGCAAGCGCGCGCTGCTCCGGCTCGAAGGCACGGCCGCAGCCATGGCACTGCCCATCCTGCGCCAGTCGGCGTTGGCATTTTGAGCGAGCGGCATCGCGCCGCTGCGCTTGACCACCCGCGCCAGGCGGTCACGGGAGGTGAGACCGATGGCACGTTTGTTCGTGGCGATTGAGGTTCCGCCAGCACTGGCGGCCGCGTTGCTGGCGCGCGTGCCGCGCGTGGCGGGCATCCGGGCGGCGGCGCCGCATCAGGTCCATCTCACGCTGCACTTCCTCGGCGAGCAGGACGACGCCACCGCGGCATGCATTGAGCAGGCGCTTGGGGGCGTCTGCGGCGCGGCCTTTGCGCTCACGGTGAAAGCGGCCGGCTATTTTCGCGGGCGGCGGGCGAGCGTGCTGTGGGCGGGCGTGGCGCCCAATGCAGCGCTGGACAGCCTGCATGCGCGCATGGCGCAGGCGCTTGCCGGATGCGAGGGCACAACGTTACCCGATGCTGGCTTGCGGCAGCGTGCGGGCTTCCATCCCCACATCACGCTGGCGCGCTGCGGGCCTGCCGTGGCGGATACCGCACTGCAGGCATGGCGCGACGCACAGGCCGGGCTGGTGTGCGAGCCGTTCCCCGTGGCGCGCTTCATCCTGTATCAAAGCCATCTGCGCGCGGGCGGCGCGCAGCATGTATGCCGGCGTGCGTATGGGCTGGATCCGGCGCCAGGCTGATGCCGCCGGCAACGGCGGGCGTCATGCCAGGTTGCCCAGGCCAAGCGCCACCCCCAGCGCCAGCAACACCGAACCAATCACCCGATCCAGCCAGCGCTGGCGCCGCAGCATGGCGGCGCGCAGCGCGGGCGTGGAAAAGCAGCACGCAATCAGGCCGAACCAGGCCAGGTGTGCCAGCGACATGAACAGGCCATAGCCGAACTGCACGGCCAGCGGGGTTTGCGCATTCACCACCTGCGTATAGGTGCTGACCACGAACAACGTGGTCTTGGGATTGAGCGCATTGGTGAGAAAGCCCATCTTGAGCGCGCCGAGCGCTGTCAGCGCTGGCGTGCCCGCATCCGCACCGAGCAGCGGCGCATTCGGGTCCGGCGCGCGCTTGCGCAAGGTCTGGATGCCGATCCAGATCAGGTAGGCGGCGCCGAGCAGCTTCACCACCGTCAACAGCTTGTGCGCGTGCTCCATCAACAACGCCACGCCAAACATCGTATAGAAAACGTGCACCTGGACGCCAAGGGCGATGCCGAGCGCGCACAGCAGCCCGGCCTTGCGGCCATGCACGAAGCTGTTGCGCATCACCATGGCGAAGTCGGGGCCCGGGCTGATCACGGCCAGCACGGTGATGGTGGCGACGGCCAGCAGTTCGGTGAGAGGGTGCATTTTGTATGAGGATCCTTGACCGGATAGATATCGCGTTCCAGGCATTCTCTGCGTTGATATGTGGCGCCACAACCGATTTATACTCGTGCAAATCCATGAGAAAAACTGACACATCAAGGCGAGCATGCACTGGCTGGGCGGGATCCGTTTCTTCGAGGCCGCGGCGCGGCACCAGAGCTTCATGCGGGCTGCGGACGAACTGCACCTGACCCACGGCGCGGTCAGCCGCCAGATTCGCCAGCTGGAGGAGGCGCTCGGCGTGGCGCTGTTCGAGCGCCGCAACCGGGCCGTGTTCCTGACCGAGGCGGGGCACATCCTGCATGCCGCCGCCACGCAGTCGCTCGAAGTGCTGGGCGCGGCCGCGCAGCGCATCCGCGCGCATGGGCAGCCCAGGGCGCTGGTGTTGTCGTGCGAGCCCACCATCGCCATGCGCTGGCTGATTCCCCGCCTGCCGCGCTTTACCGAGGCGCATCCGGAGGTGACGCTGCACCTGATGGCCGCCGGTGGTCCGGTGGACTTCGCGCGCAGCGGCGTGGACCTGGCGCTGCGCCGCAACGATTTTCATGTGGGGCCGGAGCTGCATGCGCATGAGGTTGCCGAGGAATGGGTGGGCGTGGTCTGCCGCGCCGGGGCCAGCGCCGGGGCGTCGTCCCACCGGTTGCATACACGCTCGCGCCCGGATGCCTGGCAGCGCTGGGCCAAGGCCGCCGGCGGCGCGCAGCGCTTTGGCGCGGATGCCTGGTACGAGCATTTCTACCTGACCATCCAGGCCGCTGCGGCCGGGCTTGGCTGCGCGATCGCGTCGCGCCTGATGGTGGCCGACGAACTCGCCGACGGCCGCATCGCCGCGCCGCGGGGCTTCGTGCGCGACGGATCTTGCTATCAGTTGCTCTCGCCAGTGGCGTTCGAGCACGATGCACGGCGTCGCGCGGTCAGGGACTGGCTATGCCAGGAGGCGCAAGCATCGCTTGGCGCGGATCCGGCCCAGGTGGCCGCATCGCCACATACAGCGCGCGCGGCCAAGGGTGCGGCAAAACGTGGCGGGCGCAAAGACGGCAAATGAGGCGCGAACCTGCCCCGGCGGGCTACCCCACGGAAGTCTGGCTCAAGTTTTGCCACACTTCGCCGTTGTTCAAACAAGAGCTTGCGCAGCAGCAGGCGTCGCGCTTAACATGCGGCGCTAGCCGCTCGCCCCCGCCTGCATCCGGGTACGCGGGCAGCCCGAATTCCCCCGTCGCAAGCCAGTCTGGCGCGACGCAGGCCTCTCTCAGACGTTTGCGTGATTTTCATGAGTCTCCAAGATTCCCCGGAGCAATCCGAGCTTGACGCCAGCGCGTTGCCAGACGACCGCTATCGCCTTACCCATTCCTCGCAGATTGGCACCGTGCTGCGCGACCTCGCCTGGCAGAAGTGCATCCTGAACGTGCGCGCGCGTTCCGCCCACGAGATGGTCACGTCCGTGCTGCATGTGGATCCGGCCAGCCGCACCTTTGTTTTCGACTGGTGCTCCACCGAGCCCGAGCGGCAGGCGCTGCTGGCTTCCAACGAGAATGCCTTCTCGGCATCGCTGCGCGGGGTGCCCGTGAACTTCTTGATCGGCACCCCCGAGATCACTCAGTACAAGGGTGGCCCGGCATTTTCCGCGCCGTTCCCGGAGAAGCTCTATCACTTCCAGCGCCGCCGTCATTTCCGCGCACGCACGCTGGTCACCAAGGGCTACGTCTGCACCATCAAGATGAGCGACGGCACCGTGCTCAAGCTCGATATTGCAGATCTCTCGCTCTCGGGTGTCGGGTTGCGCTCCAAGACCGTGGACGCCACGCAACTGCCGGTGGGCACCACCATCTCCGGCGTGCATCTGGATTTTGGTGCGCTGGGCAAGCTGGACCTGAGCCTGCAAGTGGTGGGCCACTGGCTGGCCGGGCGCGATGACAGCGCCATCCACCATTTCGGCTGTGCGTTCTCCAACCTTGACGGCCGCATGGAGAATTTCCTGCAGCGCCTGGTGTTTGCGCTGGAGCTTGCCAGCCGCGGCTAAGCGCATCTGGCTGCTGCTTGTGCTGCTTGCGCTGCTTGCGCTGCTTGCGCTCAACCCGCGCTGACGCGGATCCGGTTGCGGCCGGCCCGCTTGGCTTCGTAAAGCGCGCGGTCGGTGTGCGCCAGCCATTCGTGGTGGCCCGCCATGCCGGCATCAAAGGCGGCTACGCCAAGGCTGGCGGTGTGGCCGCGCAGCGCGGCAATGCCCACCCCGCAAGCGGCGCCCGGCTGCAGCGAGCGCGACAGACGCTCGGCCATCTCCACCGCCTGCGTCAGGCTCGCGCCACTGAGCAGCACGCCAAACTCCTCGCCGCCGTATCGTCCCACCAGGCATTGCCGCGCTTCACCGCGGCCAGCCGGGCCGTGCTGCGCGGCGTGCCGTACCACCAGCGCGGCAAAGGCCTTGAGCGCTTCGTCGCCGGCCAGGTGGCCATGGGTGTCGTTGAGCTGCTTGAAATGGTCGATGTCGAGCAGCACCAGGCTGGCGGTGCTACGCCGCCCGGTCTTGCAGGCCTGGAACTCCGCGGCCAGCATGGCCTCCCAATAGCCCCGGTTGAGCACGCCGGTGAGGCCGTCCAGGCGGCTGTTGGCCTCGATCGCCTTGCCGTGCGCGGCCAGCCGGCGGGAGATGCTGTAGGTGGTGCGCCCCAGCGCCAGCGGGTAGAGCACCAGCATCGGCAGGCTGGCGACGATGGTGGTGAGGTTGGCTTCCGGATGCCAGGCGGCGCCGAAGGCCACGATACCCGCCAGTGCCCCCGCCAGGTGCCACCCCAGGCCATGCAGCAGCAGGCGCGTGCCGCCCGCCGCCACATTGTTCATGCTCATCATCGACAGGATCAGCACGCTCGGCAGCAGGTTGAATTTCATGGCCGCGGCCCAGATGCCACCGAGCACGGCATCGATCATCATGTTGTGGATTTCCGCCCGGAACGGCACCTCGCTGTGCCTTGAGCGCCAGACAGCGACGTGCGGCCAGACAAAGCCGTGCAGGAAGACCAGCGCCAGCAGCCAGCGCGGCGCACCCGCTTCCAGCATGGCCGCCGCCACCGCAAAGAACCCGATCGCCAGCCCGATGGCGCGCATGGCGTAGACCCGCCGGACAAAGCGCATGCCCTTGCCTGCCAGCGGGTTAAGGGTGCTTTGCGCCATGAGTCTGCGGTTCCTTGTCGGTTTTGGTTTCAGGTGGCTCAGGTGGCTCAGGCGGCGATCAGCTTGCCGATCGCCACTGCCGCTTCGCGCATCGGCGGCAGCAGGCGAGAGATCATCTCTGCTTCCGATACCTGCGCCGCGCGCACGCTGACGCTGATGCCCGCCATGACGCTGCCCGAGATGCCGCGCACCGGCACCGCGATGGCGCGCAGGCCGGGCTCCAGTTCTTCGTCGATCAGCACATAGTCCAGTTCGCGCGCATGCGCAAAGCTGGCCTCCAGCTCGCGCCGCGAGATCTTGGTCTGTAGCGTGCGCGGGCGCAGGTCGACGCGATCGAAGAAATCTTCCAGCGCCGGCTCGGCCAGGTGGGCCAGCAGCATGCGGCCGATCGACGTGCAGTACGCCGGCAGCCGGCTGCCCATGCCGAGCGAATAAGTGAGCACCCGCTGCACCTCCGAGCGCACCAGGTAAAGGATGTCGGTGTCGTCCAGGATAGCCAGTGCCGAGGTCTGCTGGATGCGCGTGCTCAGCGCGTCGAGGATCGGCTGGGCCAGCGACACCAGCGACGTCGACGAGAAATAGGCATGGCCCAGGTGCAGCACGCGCGGGCGCAGCGCGAACTGGCCGCCTTGTTGGCTGACGTAGCCAAGCTGCTCCAGCGTGTACAGGCAGCGCCGTACCGATGCGCGCGAGAGCTGGGTGCGCTGCGCCACCTGGGAAATGGTGAGCGGGCGCTTACGCTCGGAGAAGGCTTCGAGCACGCTCAAGCCGCGCGCTAGCGACAGCATGAAATTTGGGTCGCCGGCAAAACTGTTGAGAAGGTCGGCCTGGGGGCGGGCGACGCGGACAGTGGCGGCCGTTGCCTGGCCAGGGCTGCTGGGATTGGGGGCGTCCATGTGAGCGAGTGCGCGCGGGTTGTTCGATAATCGCGCATCTTAAACCGGCTGGGCGCCTCGGGCCAGCGCTTTTGTTGCGGACGATCCCCATTTTGGTGCGGGGATGGGGCAGGCCGCCAAAAAAAATCGCCGTCTCAAGGGCACGGCGACTGGAAGGGTGTGTCATCAAGACGGGGGTCCCGGCGACAAGTCCAGCATAGGACGCGGCGGTTAGACATTAAATACAACTTCCGAGGGGATTCATGTCTCGCTATGTCTCAGCTGCCGGGCGCGCGCGGCGCCTGGCGCCCCCCGCCGCGGCGAGGCGGGTAAAATCGCGCCCTTGATGCCGCCGCCGTCCCGGTCCGCCCCCGCCAAGCATTGCGTGGCGCCCCGGCCAGCGCCCGCAGCCCACCGCGCAGCCCCGAATTGAAGCCAGCCATGACCCATCAGCCCGAACTCTCCCCCGAAGCCGACGACCAGGACGCCGCCGGGGACAACGCCGAAAAGATCCAGGAGCCGCGCCTTTGGCGTGCCGACGGCTGGACCGCCCGCGTGATCAAGAACGAGGACGACGATGGCTGGGCCGTTGCCATGATCAAGGACGGCGAGCCCGAGCCCGCGCTGGTTGGCCCCTGGACCATGGGCCGCGACAAGAAGAACCCCAAGCCGCTGGACACCAACGCCTTCTCGACGCTGGTCAAGACCGCCTCCGAAGTGCTGCGCCGGCATGAGCAGCAACTGCACGCCATGCTGCACAAGAGCGTGATTGTCGACACGGACACGGCGCGCATCAGCGTGACGCTCGACATCGTGCCCGACGAAGACAACCCTTTCGCGGTGCTGCGCGCCACCGACGAGCTCGGCGAAGAACTGGCCCAGGTGCGCGTGTCGCCGGGCTTCAAGCTAAGCAAGGCCAGCGCCGCGGACTGGATCGAGAACGAGTACCGCAAGCCGCGCTGAGCGGCCAGGAGAATGCTTACACTGCCCGGTTGAACAGCGCCGAGGCCGAGCTTGCCAGCGCCAGTTCCGCGGCGGCGGCAAGTAGCGCCGGGCCCAGCGCCTTCATGCGCTGCTCGGTCAGCCGGCTCAGCGGGCCCGCAATGCTGATCACGCCGATTGCCGGATAGCCCCCACGGCGCTGCACGGGGGCCGCCATGGCCGTCATGGCCGGCGCAAAGACTTCATTGATCGTGGCATAGCCGCGCTCCCGCGCCCGGTGGATGAAGCCCAGCAGGGCCTTGATGGTGGTGGGTGCATTGGGGCCGTACTGATTCGGCTGCCCGAACCCTTGCCGCGACACCAGCTCCAGGGCGCGTTCATCCGTCATGGTCTGCATCCACGCGTGCCCCGTCGCGCTGCACGAAAGAATCGTGTCCATGCCCATATCGGGGTCATAGCGCAGTCCCCGCAGCGCGCCTTGCGCCTTGGCCACCCAGGTCAGGCGATCCCCGTCGACAATGGCCAGGCGCACCAGCTCGCCCGACGTATCCGCCAGCCGGTCCAGCCTGGCCTGCGCGATGTCCACGATGCCGGACGTTGCCAGAAAGCCCAGCCCCATTCCCACCAGCTTGGTTGTCAGGATGTAGTCGCCATGGTCCCGCAACTGGCGTACATAGCCCGCATTCTTGAGGTCGACCAGCAGGCGGTGGCACGCGCTGCGGGGGATGTCGAGATCGTCGGCGATGGCGGCGAGCGGCACGGCCTCGACCTGGGTGCAAAGGTATTCGAGGATGCCTAGTGTGCGTAGTACGCCTGACATGGCGACCTCCCTGCTGACGTCAATATAGTTCATCACTATCCAATACGAATTTCAATGCGTCAAGATTGGAATGGTATTCACGAACCCTTGCTAGCATGCTTTCACCGATCCAACCGGCACGAAGGCAGAAGCATGAGAGCGTTGGACGGCTTCAACGGACATCGGAAGGGCGGCGACGCCTACCCTTCCCAGGAAGAGAATGCCAGGAGACAAAATGACTGCAGAGACACAACGCCCGGCCAATGCAGCGATGCGCACGCGCGCCGTGGCGGCCGCCACCATCGGCACCGCACTGGAGTGGTTCGACTTTACGCTTTACGGGGCATTGGCGGCCACCATCCTGCCCAAGCTGTTTTTCCCGGCCATGGAGCCAACATCCGCGCTGCTGGCATCGCTGGCCACCTTCGGCGTTGGCCTGGCGGCACGGCCTCTCGGTGCCATCATTTGCGGCCACCTTGGCGACAAGCTCGGGCGCCGCAACCTGCTGCTGGGCACGGTCACGATCATGGGGCTGTCCTCGGTGTTGATGGGTTTGCTTCCCACCTACTCGCAGATCGGCGTCTGGGCGCCGGTGCTGCTGGTGCTGTTGCGCATCCTGCAGGGCTTCGCGCTCGGGGGCGAATCGACCGGCGCGCAACTCATGGCCATCGAGCACGCCAGCCCGGACCGGCGCGGCAAGTACTCCGGCCTGCTGGGCCTTTGCTCTCCGCTGAGCCAGATACTTGCCAATGGCGTGCTGTTGCTGCTTGCCTCCACGATGTCAGCGGAATCGTTCGACGCCTACGGATGGCGGGTGCCGTTCCTGCTGAGCTTCATCCTGGTGATCGTCGGCGTGTATATCCGCCTGAAGGTCAGTGAAACGCCGGCATTCGTCGAGCTGCGCAAGAGCCAGGTGGCGGAGGTGGGCAACCCGCTGCGCGATGCATTGCGCCTGCACGGCAAAACGGTGTTGCGCTGGATGCTGTTTTTTTGCGGCCCGGCGGCGATCTTCTACCTTATCGTGGTGTTCTCGCTGAGCTACATCACCAAGACGCTTGCAGTGCCGAAGCAGACCGGCTTTCTGCTGCTGATGGGCGCCAATGTCTGCGCTATCGTCGGCGCGCTGGCGGGTGGCATGCTCAGCGACAAGATCGGCCGCAAGAAGGCGCTGGCCATTGGCTCCGTCGCAACGCTGCTGATCCTGTTCGTCTACTTCCAGATCCTCGACACCAAGAGCTTCCTGCCGATGCTCGCCATCATGGGCCTGTTCCTGGGCTTCACCCAGTTCCAGAGCGGCATCCAGCCGGTCGCCTTCGCCGAAGCGTTTCCGACCAATGTCCGCTATTCGGGATCGGCGCTTGCGTACACCGGCGCAAACCTGATTGCCGGCGGGCCGATGCCCGTGGTCGCGGTGTGGCTGCTGCAGGTTTGCAACGGCTCGCCGTGGGGCGTGGTCGCCGTCTGTGTCGTGTTCAACCTGATCTCGCTGGCCATGATCCTGACGGCGCCCGAGACGCGTGGCATCGACATGAACCGTTCCGATGCACCCGGCGTCCTCGCCGAGGGCGCTCGGTTCATGCCGATCGGCACGCGCAAATCTCACTAACCCTGCCAATCCCACTCACTCAATCAGCGCGCGGCGCATTGCCGCGCGCCACATATCATGACCGAACTCGTCTATGTCCTGAACGGCTCCAACCTCAACATGCTGGGCAAGCGCGAGCCGCATCTGTATGGCACGACCACGCTTGCCGAGGTCCAGCAGCGGGTTGCGGCGCTGGCGGATGAACTGCGGATCGCGTGCGATTTTCGCCAGACCAACAGCGAAGCCACGATGGTGGACTGGCTGCAGGAAGCGTTCGAGAAGAACGCGGGCGTGATCATCAATCCGGCTGGCTTTTCCTTCGCCTCCATCCCCGTGCTGGACGCCGTCAAGCTGATCCAGCGTCCGGTGATCGAGCTGCACATCACCAATATCCATGCGCGCGAGGAGACCCATCGCCATTCGCTGATCTCGCGCGCGGCCACTGGCGTGATCTGCGGGCTTGGCGTTGCCGGCTACACGTTGGCGCTGCGCGCCATGGCCGACGCCTTGCGCAGCTAGTACGTCGCCAAGCGTTTTTGCGCCTCAGCGTTTTGGCGCAGGGGCGAGACGTGCGATCAGCGCGGCATGGCGCGGGTGCGATGCCAGCAGGCTGTCGGCATCGGCCAGCTCGAACTCGCTGAATTCAAAGCCCGGCGCCACGGTGCAGCCCACCAGCGAGAAGCCATCCGGATCGCTGCGCTCGGCGGCGAACCAGCAGCCAGCCCTGACCACGGCCTGGAACACCGCGTTGTCATCGGCGAGCGCATTGCCCAGCCGGTGCGTGGTGAGGCTGCCGTCTTGCTCCAGCACATGCACGTTAAGCGGGCAGCCCGCGTAGAAGTGCCACACTTCGTCGGAGCGGATGCGGTGCCAGGCGGAGTAAGCGCTGTCGCACAGCAGGTAGTAGATCGCGGTGGAGGCGGCATGTGTGGCGGGATTGCCGGCCCCTTCACGCGACACATGGGACACCCGCGACACACGCACGGCGTCGCGATGGGTCTCGCGGTAATAGCCGCCTTCCGGATGCGGCTGCAGGCCGAAGCGCTGGATCAACTGGTCTTTGTCTTGGTCTTGGTGTGGCGAGTCAGGTTGGGCAGGCATGCGCGGCGCTCCGGGATCGGTAGCCGCCATCATGCCCGCTTGCCGGCGCGGTAAGCAACCAGCGTCCTTATGCATCCACGGCCCGCTTCGCGGCGTATCTGGTTTAACCGCGCGATTCACGTGTGGCCGGAACGGCGCAAGGCGCTGCTCCCCTGCAAGCCAGCCGCGATCCGCCGATCGCCCAGAAGGAGATTGCCATGACCCGCCATTTCTTCAAGTTGTTGATGACTTCGGCCGCACTTGCCGGCATTGCCGCCACGGCGGTTCCGGCGCAGGCCGCTGGCCCCAGGGACAGTGCCGTGTCCGGGGACCGCTACGGCTACGTCTTCCATGCGTCGCGTTTCGATGTCTATAGCGATGGCGCGCGCCTGGACCCGGCCGCCGCGCCGGCAGCGGGCGCGAACGCCAGCCGCCGGAGCAAGCCGGATCCGTTCTCGGACGGTGCGCTAAAGCTGGCTGGGATGGATCGCAGCGGCGTTTCCGCGGACCCGGCGCGCACGGTGGATCCGTTCCAGGATGGCGCGCAGAAGCTGGCCGGCATGGATCGCAGTGGTCCTTCCGCGGATCCCGCGCGTCAGTTCGATACCTATCAGGACGGCGCGCATGCCTGACCATCGGGGCAAAAATCGGGGCAATAACCGAGGCGATAACCGAGGCGATAACCGGCGCGCTGGCCCGCGGCCTCGCAGGCATCTCGTTCAGGGTTTTTGAAGTTCGCATGCAAGACGGCGCGCTGCACCGCGCCACCTTGGTGGCACACTACTGCCTATGCCCGCCGGCGCGAGCATTCTCGCTCGCGCCGGTTACCTTGAGGGGGCGAAAACGGCCATAAAACGGCCATAGTGCGGGAGATCGGTGTGGGTGAATTGCAGTCCTTGCTGGAGAGCCACGGCGTGATGCTCGTGTTTCTCAATGTGCTGGCCGAGCAGGCCGGGCTGCCGGTGCCGGCCGTTCCCATGCTGTTCGTTGCCGGCGCGCTCGGCATGCGCGAGGGCGGCCCGGCGCTGGGCGCCGTGCTGGCCGCCGTTATCCTGGCCTGCCTGATTGCCGATACGGCCTGGTACTTCGCCGGCAAGCGGCTCGGGCAACCCATGCTGCGCACCATCTGCCGCGTTTCCATCTCGCCCGACAGCTGCATCCGCCAGACCCAGTCGCTGTACCTGCGCGTGGGTCCGCGCTCGCTGGTGTTCGCCAAGCTGCTGCCGGGCGCCGGCGCATTGTCCACCGCCATGGCCGGCATGACCTCCACGCCGTTCGCGGTGTTCCTGTTCTACGACGCCATCGGGGCGCTGGTGTGGGCCGGCGGCGCGCTGCTGGTTGGCGTGGTGTTCACCGACTTTGTCGATGTCATCCTGAACGCGTTCAGCACCTATGGCCCGGTGGCCGTCATGGTGGTGTTGGGCGCCTTCGCCGCCTTCGTTGCGTGGAAGTTCTGGCGGCGCGTGCGCCTGTTGCGCCGCACCCGGCGTGTGCCCCGCATGTCGGTGGGGGAGCTGGAAGCGCGCCGGCTGGGCGATCGCTTCCCGCTGGTGCTTGATGTGCGCAGCGACGCGGTGGAGCGGATCCCCGGCGCGATGATCATCGACCTGAATGCGCCGCTGGAATTACTCTCCGAGCATCCGACCAGCATCGACATCGTGGTCTACTGCGCCTGCCCGCATGAGGTATCTGCAGCGGTGCTGGCGGAACGCCTGAAGGCGGCCGGCTACGCCAATACCTGGGCGCTGGCCGGCGGCTTCGACGAATGGAAGCGCCTGCATGGCGAGGCATCGCAGGCCGCTGCCACCGACGGCGATGGCGCAGCGGCGCTTGCGCCACACACGGGTGGTCCCGGCGCGGTGCGCTAGCGCGGCGCGGGTCAGCAGCCGACCCAGTAGGCGTAGCCCACCAGCCGGTCGCCAAGGAAGTACAGGCGGTACTGGTCGCCGTCGCCGTCCAGCGTGTAGAGCGTGGTGTAGGCGAGCTGCTCGAGCGGGTCGCCCTCGTCGCGGTCGGATGGGCTGCGTACCTTGCCTGGCGCCTCCGCCAGCTTCCAGCGCGGGTTCTTGCGCAGGGCCGTGTTGAGCTGCGTCAGCGTGGAGGCCGCGGTCACGTCCTGGTTTTCCAGCTTGAGCGTCAGCCCGGCCGGGATGCCGTGCAGCGCGCGGATCACGGCGTCGCCGCTGCGGCCCACTTCGATCAGCGCATCGGGGTAGTGGTAGTCCATCAGGTGCTCTTCGTCGAGCGCCGTGCCGCATTCATCCTGGTTGGGCGTGATGTCCGGCGGTTTGCCCCACGCCGCCTGCACGTCCGCCATGCTGGTCAGCCCGCGCAGGGCGACCAGCGGGCGGGCCAGCGGCGCGGGCACAAAGCTGAGCCCGTCGTCTGGCTGGGCAGCGTCGTCGGCGCGCGCCGCCTGCGCATCCGATGCGGCTGCGGCGGATGGGGATGTGGCGGCGGTGGCCGGAGCCGGTTCATTGCGTTCGCAGCCAGGCAGCGCGGCTAGCGCGGCGCAGGCGGCGAGGGTGGACAGGCAGCGGGACAGCGCGGGGCTGTCGGTGTCGTTCAGGCGGAGCATGTTGCAAGAATAGCCGCTAAGGCGGCGACTGCGTCAGGAGCGCAACCATACACCGAAGCGCGCCCGCTGAAAATGCCCGCGTGTGGCTTGCCGCACGCCCGGGCACCGCGGCGCCTCGTTTCAGTGCGCCGTGCCGGCGCGCTGGAAACCTGTCATGTCGGGATAGATCGCGCGGATCTTGCCCCATTCCACCACGTTGAAGAACTGGCACTTGCCCGCGCCGAAGCGCTTGGCCACTTCCACGCAAAAGCGCACCGCTTCGGCAATGTCGATCTCGTAGTTGGCGCTGGTGGCGCTGCCCGAGACCACCGACTGCGCGGTCAGCGCCACGCCTACCACCGGAGCGGCGGTGGCCACATGCGGCTGCATGATGCTGTTGAAGTGGTACAGGCCGTTGTGATAGGGCGTGATGTCCTGCTGGGAGATCGGGAAGGTCACTGCCGGGCAACCGGTGGTGGATTCCATCGTCGCCACCAGGTCCGGGCTCACGCGCAGGATATAGCCTTGCATGGCGGTGGGCGAGATCGCAAAGCCGCGGTGCTTGATGATGCTGTTGCCCTTGGAGGCATCGAGCGACAGGATCGCATCCATTTCGGGCAGCACCTGGTACTCGTTCATGGTGTCGGACGACACCGGCATGCCCATGAAGGGCACCGGATCGTGCGGCTGCATCGACACGTTGGTGGACAAGTGCGTGGTCACGATGACGTCGCCGGCCAGGTGGTCGCCCTTGTGCTTCATCTGCGCCAGCTTGAGCGCCACGGCCAGGCTGCCGATCGGGCCGTCCGCGTCGGACACCAGGCCGACCAGCTCCGGGCGCGCGCCGATGGCGCCATTGCGGCCGATCACGCCTAGCGTGGGGGCTTTGCCGCCGCCGCGCTTGCCTTGGGTGCCGGGGATGACGATGGTGATGAAGTCGGTGGTGTTTGTGGTGGGTTCCGGCGGGGTGTTGTTGATGGTGACGACGTCTACCGTTACGCCGGCGGCGGTGTAGGCACCGAACAGTTCGCGGACAACAGCGCCGTTGGCGTTGGGGCTGTCCAGGGCTTCGTGGATGACGAGGGTTTGTTGCAGGGTCATGGGGGTCTCCTTGAATGGGGTGGGTTGGAGTCAACTTCAAAGGCCTAAGGTCAAAGGCTTTGAGTCAAAGACTTAGAGTCAAAGGCTTAGAGTCAAAGGCAGTTTCACCACCCCTGCGGGGCGGCGACCTACTTTCTTGTCTTGCCAAGAAAGTAGGCAAAGAAGGCGCGCCGGATGGGGCGACTACCCCCTCGGGCTTCGGCGAAAAGAGCGGCCGGGACCCAAACTCGCATCGCCTTAAGGCGATACTCAGACATGGGTCCCTCTTTTCCGCTCTTTTCGCCGAATCCCGAGGCGCCCCATACGGCCTTGGTACACCTCCACGGCTCGCTGCGCATCGCGCGTGGGTGATTCCCGCCTGACGGGCGGGAATCACGGCTACACCGAATCGGTGTGCTGACGATGTCGTTTCTGTTGCCGCTGGGGGAGAGGGCGGGCGCCGGATATGCCGCTGTCATTCCAATCCGCGTTGGCCTGCCGTACCTTCAAAACAAATGGCGCATGCCCAGCATCACGGTGGTCTGGTTGTTGCGGCCGTCCAGTTTCTTGCCGCTGTCGCCGGTCCAGTTGGTCGTTGCGTTGCCGAACAGGCCGGACCAGTCGCCATGTACCCAGTCGTACGCCAGCGCCAGGTAGAGGTCAGTGCGCTTGCTCAAGGCGTAGTCCGCCACGCCGTAGGCGGTGGTGCGGTTGCCGCTGAAGGCGTCGGCGCGGGTGCGGTCGTGCATCACGCTGGCGGTCAGCGTGACGGCGGGGGTGACCGTGTAGTTGGCACCCACGGTGAAGAAGTCGTCGCGCCGGTTGCTGCCGAACACCGAGTTGAACGCGGCGCGGTTGGTGGCCGTGGCGGCGGTCGACATGCTGGTGATGGTGGCGGTATCGGTGCCGCCCTTGGACGAGTCGAAACCAGCGTCGCGGTCGCTGTAGATATAGTTGGCGAACAGGCTCGCGCGGCCGACCGAGGCCTTCAGCCCGGCCAGGTAGATGCGCGCGGCGCGGCTCATGCTGTCGCGGGTTTGCTGGAAGTCGCCCACGGCCACTAGCGGGCCCGAGGCGTACTTCACGCCCAGCGAGACCGACGACATCGCGGAGCCCTTGCCGGCGGTCTCGCCCAGCGCGTACTCGGCAATCAGCGCCACCGGGCCGTAGTTGCCGGTGTAGCTGATCGCGTTGTCATAGCGCTGGCCGGTCAGGAAGACCATCCACGCATTGGACGGCGCGGCGCCCACGCCGAGCGGGTCCACGTAGTACAGCATGGTGTTGGCCGTGGTGTACTGCCGGCCCAGCGCCACTTCGCCGTAGCGCTTGCTGCCGATCCTCACATACGCCTGGCGCCCGAACAGCTGGCCCTGCTGGTCGAGCTTGCCGGTGTCCGACAGCAGGCCGTTTTCCAGCACGAAGCCTGCCGACAGATCGCCGCCCAGGTCTTCGCTGCCTTTGAGGCCGAAGCGGCTGCCGGACAGAAAGCCCTCTCCCCCCTGTTGCAGGCCAGCCAGCGCGCTGCCGTTAGGGTCCGAATGGGTCTGGTAGGTGAGCGCGGTGTCGATCACGCCGTACAGCGTGACGCCGCCCTGCGCCATTGCGGCGGCGGGCAGGCTCAATACGAGTGCGCCAAGCCAGTGCTTGTTAATCATGGTGTTTCCTCCTCCAAGGGTAATAGGGGGCCCGCGCAGGGGTCTTTCGCACTGCGTCGGGGTGTAGCGTGGGTGGTTTGGCGCCGCGAGGCGCCTGGAATCAGGTCCCGGATTCGGGCCCGGAAATCAGGCCCGGAAGTCTTGCCAGCCATCCATGCCGGCCGGCCCGGTGATACGCGACAAGGGGAAGGTCTCGCCCTCGCGCAGCGTCTGTACCTGTCCCTCGGCCGTGAAGTGCAGCGCGTGGCGCTCGCCCAGCACCGTGCCGTTGCTGCCGTCGGAGAACAGCGCGGAGCCCTCCGGCAGCGCGAAGACCTGCTCCGGCGCGTTGATGTGCAGGAACTCCGCCAGGCGCTCTTCGCGGCTTTCACCGTTATGGCCGGCGGGCTTGCCGCTGATGAAGTGCGGGTTGATCTGGAACGGCACCAGGCGCAGCGCGCGCAGAGAGGGTGGCTGCACGATGGGCATGTCGTTGGTGGTGCGGATGGTCGGGCAGGCCACGTTGCTGCCGGCGCTCCAGCCCACGTACGGCGTGCCGGCCTGCACCTTGGCGCGGATCGCGTCGACGAGATCGGCGTCGTACAGGCGCTTGAGCAGCGCGAACGTGTTGCCGCCGCCAACCGCGATGGCTTCGGCCTCGTCCACCGCGCGGCGCGGGTCGGCGCTGTGGTGGATGGACGCCAGCGCGTAGCCCAGGCGCTCGAACACGGGCTTGACCATGCCTTGATAGCTATCGAAGCTGAAGGTCACGCCGGCGAAGGGGATGAACAGGACTTTGCGTGGCTCGTGCCTGAGTAGGGCATGGATCTGCGCGTCAGCGTGTTCGAGGTAGCCGAGGTTGTCCTTGCGGGAGCTGCTCATCAGCAAGATGCGTTGGTTCATGTCGGGTTCCGGTAGTTCAATCGTGATGTCAGGCTCAGGCCACGGTGGCGGCGATCAGTTCGGCCACGCGGTCGATTTCCTCATGGGTATTGAAGTAATGCAGCGAGACGCGTGCCATGGTGGACACGCCGTAGCGCGCCAGGATGGCATCGGCCATGAAATTGCCGGCTTCGATGATGCACTGCTGCTGCTCCAGCGCGGCTACGATCTTGGCCGGGTCCACGCCGCGCACGTTGAAGGGCACGATGCCGATGCGGTCGGCGGCATGGGATGGGCCGTAGAGTTCGAAGCCAGCGATAGCGGAGAGCTTTTCCACAGCGTAGGCGGTGAGATCGCGCACGCGCGCTTCGATGGCGTCGATGCCGATGTGTTCCGCATAGCCGATGGCGGTGCCCAGGCCGAGGATGGCCGGCACGATCGGGCAGCCGGCTTCAAACCGGCGTGCGCCCGGCACCAGCGACAGCGCGCCGGTGGCGCGGTCATAGCTGCCGTTCCACCAGCCCACCAGCGCGGGCTCGATGGTCTCGATCAACGCGCGGCGCACATAGAGAAACCCCGATCCTTCGGTGGCGCGCAGCGCCTTGCGCCCGCAACCGGCCAGGAAATCGCAATCCAGCGCCTGCACGTTGGAGCGCAGCATGCCCACGCTTTGCGCGGCATTGACCAGCGCCAGCACGCCATGCGCGCGTGCCACCGCGCAAATGGCGGCGGCCGGCTGCACCGCGCCGGTGGAATTGGGCAGGTGCGAGAACGTCAGCAGGCGCGTGCGCGGGGTGACGGCGGCGGCGAAGCTGTCGGGGCTCAGCAGACCTTGCGCATCGGCCGCGACCATCTTCACCACGATGCCGTGGGTTTGCTCCAGGCGCTTCCACGGCAGCAGGTTGCTGAGCATTTCCGTGTCGGCCACCAGCACTTCGTCGCCCGCTTGCCAGGCGATGCCGCGCGCCACGATGGAGATGCTCTCGGTGGCATTCTTGGTGAAGGCGATCTCGTCGGCGGCCGCGCCCAGCAGGCCGGCTAGTTGTGCGCGCGCGGCTTCCACGCGGGCATAGGTGGCCTTGCGGAAGGCCGGCAGGTAGATGCCAACGTGGCCGGTATCGAGCAGGTACGCGCGCACCGCGTCGAGCACGGCGTCCGGCGGCAGCGAGGCCGCCGCGGTATCGAGATAGATGGTGGAGGCCGTCAGCGGGGTGTCGGCGCGGATTGCTTGGATATCCATGAAACGTCTCGGGGTGATGCGGGAAAGAAGGTGCTTCGGCAAGGCTTACTTGCTCAGCTTGGTGACCGAGCCGAAGAAGCTGAACAGCGCGTCGCCCGCAATGACGCCGCCGGCGAAGGCGCTCATCTCCGCGATATCGCGCTCGCCACGCAGGCGCAGCAGCACGAAGCGGATCAGCAGCCCTGCGAGTACGGCCCAGCCGGCCAGCGGCGAGGCGATCAGCATGCCGGTGGACAGCAGGATGCCAAGCTGGCGCCTGGCGCCGCCCAGCCACTGCAACAGCGCGCCCGGAATGGCCCAGATCACCAGGTTGCGCGCAATCTCGGCAGACGAGCCGGCCTTGATCGACGCGGCATAGACGCGGTCCACCGGCGGCAGCAGGCCCTGCGAGAAGAAGGTGCCGTGGAAGACCAGCACCACCACGGCCGCCACGGCAAAGCCGATCATCGCGGCGAAGAACTGTTGCTTGCGCCCGGCCAGCTCCGCCTCCATGTCGCGGCCTTCGCCGCGCAGCAGATAGCCGGTCTTGAGGTCGTAGCCCATGTCGGCAAAGGCCGGCCCGGTGGCGGCGGAGAAGCCCACCAGCACCGCCAGCGCCGTCGGCGGGAAACCGATCAGGATGCCGATGGTCAGCGTGATCAGCGCCACCGCGAAGGCCGGGAACCAGCCCGAATGCATGGCCGCGATGCCCACGATGAGCTCGTGCACATAGGCGGCAAACGCGGCGTAGAGCACGAATGCCACCAGCATGCCGAGCGACATGTCGGAGACATGGCCGGCTAGCACCGAGATCAGCAGTGCGATGGCCAGGTAGACCAGGAAGCCGCCCGAGAGAATGCGGCTGGCGCGCGCGGCCGGGACTTCGATGGTGCGGGCGTCGGCGGCGGGGGCGTTGCGCGACTTGTGGATCTCGCGTGCCACCTGGAACAGCGCCACCAGCCCGGCGCCGATCATCAGGCCGTGCGGGATATAGGCCTTGGCAATGTCGATGCCGAGTAGCGGCACCGAGTAGCCGCGCGTCAGCAGCCCCAGGCCGAACATGCTCAGCGCGGCCAGGTTGCCGAGGAACGCAGCGCCAAAGGCCGACATCGGGATGCCCAGCCAGGCCCCGCCCACGCCCACCGCGATGCCCAGGCCGAGAAAGGCCGCCTTGCGCCCGCCGCGGTCGCCAGCCCAGATCGCCTCAGCGGTGGCGATGCCGGCCGGCCAGGTGCCGGTCGCCGGGAAGATCTTGCTGCCAAATAGGAAATACAGCATGGCGCCGTCGACAAACATGGCGATCACCGCGCCGATCAGCATCGGCGTGGCCAGCTCCGGCATGCCCATGGCGTAGGGCACGCCGAGCGGGATCATCAGGGAATTGGCCGCGCCGAAGGTGGCCGAGGAAATCGCAGTCTGCACCAGGTTCTGGCGCTCCAGCACGCGAAAGCGCCGGGTGATCTCCAGCGGGATGCGCGAGAACACAATGGCGATCAGCGCGCCGATGATCGATGTATTGGCCGAGATGCCGAGCGAGACGATCAGCTGCATGCCGATCATCGCGCCGAAAACCGACAGCCCCACCGATACCAGCAGCAGGAAGGGTTCGGTGATGCGCGCGCGTGTGGCGGGCTTGGCCGCCAGGGGTGGGTTCATTGCTGCCGGGGCTTCCATGGTTCTACCTTTCATCATCTGTCCTGCCAGTGTTCTCCGCACGTTTTTTTAGCGGATGAAGCCGGCAACCTCCTCGATTGGCCCCTTGGCCCGGCGCATCGCGTCCAGCAGGCGGGGTACGGCCTGTATGTCCAGTCTTTGCAGCGGCCCGGCGATGCCCAGCGAGCCCACCACCGCGCGCCCGTCGCGCGACCACAGTGGCACCGCCAGCCCGGCCACCGCGGCGGCGGCTTCTTCACGGGTATGCGCCCAGCCGTCGGCGCGGATGCGGGTGAGCTGTGCCTCCAGCGCATCCACCGCCGCGTCCTGCCAGCCGCCCGCGCGGTACACCTGCAGGCGCAAGGACTCGTCCTGGAAGGCCAGGATGGCCTTGGCATGCGCGCCGGCAACCAGCGGGAAGCGCTGGCCCACTTCGATGGAAAAGCGCAGCTGGTGCGGGCTCTGTGCAATGTCCGTGCACAAGCCCTCAAGGCCCTCGCGCCAGGACAGAAAGACGGTCTCGCCGCTCTGCGCGGCCAGCGCCTCCAGCGCGGGCTGCACGACTTCGCTGGGCGAGAAAGCCTTGCGCGTGGCCTGCCCTAGTTCCAGCCAGCGCAGGCCCAGGCCATAGCGGCCGGCCGCGTCCTGCACCAGGAAGCCGTTGGCGGCGAAGGTCGCAAGCACGCGATGTACCACCGCATGGTGAATGCCGGCGTGCTTGGCGAGTTCGCGCACGCCCCAGCTCGGCTGACGCACGCTGAAATGCGTCAGCAGGCCGCGGGCGCCGTTGAGGGTCTTGAGCATGCGATCTTTGTGTCTTGCTGTTTTTGTCTCTATATAAGAGACAGCGTCTCTTTATTTGTAAAATGCTAGGCCTCGCCATGGACTCGAACAATCAGGGTAAACACGGAATGCTGCCGCGCAACGGTGCACGTGTGCGTGCTTTGCCACGCCACAACGCCGCCTATACTTGGGCGGGAATGTGCAAAGGAAAGGGTTCTGCATGCCAGTCCAAGAGCAGCCTTCGGATGACGAACTGGCCCGCATCGCGCGCCGGCGCAGGCAACTCGGGATTGCCCGGCGTACGCGCGATGGCGACAGCAACTGGGCACTGGCACTCTCGGGCGGCGGGATCCGCAGCGCGACGTTCTGCCTGGGCGTGATGCAGGCACTGGCCAAGGCGCCTGCGCCGCCGGTGGCCGGTCCTGCGCTGCACGCAGTTGCCAGGCAGGCGCCGGCGGATGCCGTCCAGGAAGGCGACGGGCCGGATGCCATCGTTCCCGCCCCCGCGCCAGCCACCACCTCCTTGCTCGGCCAGTTTGATTACCTGTCCACCGTCAGCGGCGGCGGCTACATCGGTGCTTTCTTCTGCAGCCTGTTTGTACCGGGCAGGTTGAAGCCGGGCACCACGCCGCCGGAGGCTGCGGCACTTGCTTACCGCACGTTGCAGCATGAGCCGCCGGAGCGCATCCGCTCGTCGGCGTCCTACGCCTCCGATCCGGGGCGCGCCGCGGTGGCGTGGCTGCGCGAGAACGGCCGTTATTTGACGCCGACCGGCGCTGGCGATTCGCTTTACGCGGCCTCGCTGGTGGTGCGCAACTGGTTTGCCATGCAGTACGTGATCGGCAGCGCGCTGCTGTTGCTGCTGGCGGTGCTGGCGCTGCTGCGCCATCTCGCTATCGGCACCTGGCTCGACCTGGGCCGGCACGAGCTGGACCTGCTGCACGACGCTCGCCAGGTCTTCAACGAGGGGGGGCTGGCGATCTGGTGGAGCGAGCTGCTGTGGCTGCCGCTGGCGGCGCTCCTGCTGTTTGCCGTGCCGCCGGGCGTGGCGTACTGGCTGGTCTATCCGCACGGCGGCAATGGCAAGGCGGCCTTGCGCTTTGACAGCCTCGCCACGCGGCTGGCCGCGCTGGCTGGTGTGGCGATGCTGGTCATGGCCGCGGTCCTGCACCACCTTGGTCCGGGGCTGGTGCTGTCGTGCCTGCTGCTGGCGATGGCGGTGCTGACGCTGTCAGGCGTGGCTTGCTGCTTTGTGTTGTGCCGGGTGCCGCCGGCCACCGTGCAGGACTACCGGGTGCGGGCCACGCGCCTGCTGAGCCAGGCCATTGGCATTGCGCTGTGGCTCGCGGCGCTGGGCGTGGCGGACACCGTGGCGCGCACCTTCTATCTCTACACGCAGGCCTCCCATCAGTCCTGGCGCACGCTCTGGCCGGCGGGGATGCTGGGTGCGCTGGTCTGGCTCATCCGCTATGGCGCGGCGCTGCTCGATGGCAAGGGAGGCAATGGCGGCAATGGCAAGGGTGATACGTGGCGCGCGCGTCTGCCTGTGTCGCTGCTGGCGGGCATTGCCGCCGCCGTGGTGGCGCTGCTGGTCTTCGTGCTGTGGTCGTGGCTGGTGCTGTGGGTGCGCTGGAATGGCGGCGAGCCGCTCGACTGGTTTACCTTCGGCAACGCCTACACCACGCCGGTGCTGTGCACGCTGATCGTGCTGGCGCTCGGGCTGACCATGATCGCCGGGCGTTTCGCCGGTTTCCTGAACCTGTCGACGCTGCAGCCGTTTTACTCGGCCCGGCTGACCCGCGCCTACCTCGGCGGCTCCAACGGCAAGCGCTTCATGCCCGGCAGCGGCGCGGCGCCCGCGCAGCAGCATGCCAGCCAGCGCGCCAGGCTGAGCGTGGCAGAGCCCGCGGACGGCGACGCGCTCAGCCTGAACACCTACTACGATCCCGCCATGCTGGCGCCGCTGCACCTGATCAATGTCACGCTCAACCTCACGGTGGATCCCGCCGAGCAACTGGTGCAGCGCGATCGCAAGGGCAAGCCGCTTTGCGTGGCGCCAGGCCCCTTCGTGCTGCCGGCAACGGCCTCGCGCACCATGCCGGAGGATGCCTTCGTGCGTTTCACCGTGGACGGGCAGCGCTATTTTCCGGAAACGCACAAGGCGGGTGGCAGCGAGCTTTCGCAATCGCGCACGTTGGGCGACTGGATCGCGACCTCGGGTGCGGCGGTCTCCACCGGGCTGGGCCGCTCGACCACGCTGGGCACGTCGCTGCTGCTAGGGCTGGCCAACCTGCGCCTGGGCACCTGGTGGCCGTCGTACCCGCTGGATGCCGGCAGCGCGCCGCGCGCCGGCGGCGCAGAGCGCAACCGCGTGCAGGCGGACCTGCCCGGGTCGCCCTGGCTGGGCGGGTTGATCACGCTGTTCCGCACGCAGTACTACCTGGCCTGCGAACTGAGCGCGCGCTTTCATGGCACGCGGCGCGGCTGGCAATACCTGTCGGACGGCGGGCATTTCGAGAACACCGCCGTGTATGAGTTGCTGCGGCCCGAGCGCGGGGTGGGGCTGATCGTGCTGTGCGATTGCGGAGCGGACCCGGACTACCAGTTCGGCGACCTGGCCAACCTGATCCGGCTGGCCCGCATCGACATGGGGCTGGAGATCGTGGTCGATGCCGCGGCCGCCGTCGATGCCGTGCTGGGCAGCGTGTTCGGCACGCCGGAGGATTTTTTGCCGGCGGCCCGCCAGAACCCGGCAACGGCCAACAAGTGCGCGCTGCTGTTGAACGTGTACCGTGCGCCTGAGCCCGCCGCCACGCGCCGTCCCGTATCGCGCATCGTGCTGCTCAAGCCCTGCCCGGTTGCTTCGGCGCCGGTTGATGTGCAGCAGTACCGCGCCGGCCATCCGGCGTTTCCGCAGGAACCCACGATCGAGCAGTTCTTCAATGAAGCGCAGTGGGAGAGCTACCGCGAGCTGGGGTACTCCATCGGCCAGCTTGTGTTCGGTGGTGGCGCCGGCGGCGACGCGGTGGCGCGCGCCTTGTGGGCGCGCTAGCGCCCGAAACCCACCACTTCTTCCAGCCGGCGGCTGGCTTCGCGCAGGGCTTCCAGCAGGCGCGGGACTGACTCCTCATTCAGGCGTTGCTGCGGGCCTGCAATGGCCAGCGAGCCAACCACCTCGGTCTGGTCGCGCGACCACAGCGGCAGGGCCAGCCCCGCCACGCTGGCGGCGGCCTCGCCGCGCGTGTGGGCCCAGCCCTGCTGGCGGATCTCGGCAAGCTGCGGCTCGATGACGGCGGGATCGGGCGCGCCCAGCGTAGGCTGGCCCTGGGCGCGCTGCCTGGCGTTTTCCAGCACACGAGCCCGGAAGGCGTCGTCCTGGAAGGCTAGGATGGCCTTGGCGTGCGCGCCCGCGTGCAGCGCAAAGCGCTGTCCCAGTTCGATCGAGAAGCGCAGCTGATGCTGGCTCTGGACCATGCCGACACATAGCCCTTCATGGCCGTCCAGCCACGACAGGAAGACAGTCTCGCCGCTTTGCGCGGCCAGCTTTTCCAGTACGGGCTGCACCACCTCGGCGGGCGAGAACGTCTTGCGCACCACCTGGCCCAGCTCAAACAGCCGCAGCCCCAGCGAATACTTGCCGCTGGCTGCGTCCTGCACCAGGAAACCGTTGGCGGCAAAGGTGGCCAGCACGCGGTGCACCACCGCGTGATGCACACCGCTGTGCTTGGCCAGCTCGCGCACGCCCCAGGTGGGCTGGCGCACAGTGAAGTAGGTCAGCAAGGCCAGCGCGCCGTCTAGAGTCTTGAGAGTCATACCGTTATCCTGCCTTGATCCTGCTTTGCATGGGCAGCATGGTACGGATAAGCGGCGCGCGGCTCAATCTTTGTTGTCGGGAAGGCACGGTGGCGGGGAGCCCCAGCCGGAGCTCGTGGTACTTGCCGTTGTCAGGAAGTGCTCTGCGATTGCGGCGAAAGACGCAAAGCAGGTCTCGAAGACTGGCCTTTCTTTTGCGAACAGGAGAGGGAGCAGGCGCTGCGAGAAATCTCGGCGCAGGCCTTCGTCGCTACGGGCGCGATCCAGCGCGTTGCTCAGGACGGCGTAGGGTTTGGTATCGAATCCGGGATGTTGGCCCTTGAACTCTTCAACATCCTTCGCCACGAGCGCGGCAAAGACAGCGCGAGCCGGCTCGATTGCGTCTGGCCGTGCCGCGTGGATACGCCAGACGTCATAGACGTGGCGAACCAGCGCCGGGTCGGAGTCGCCACGCTGGTGCCCATCCCACTTCCAGGCGCAGCGTCGCAAGAGCGAAAGCACCTTTTCCGCGAGGGTCTCCGCGACCGAGATCGCAAGCATCTGGAAACGAACCGGCGTGTCGCGGGGAATGAAACGATCCAGCAGGTAGCCCATCTCGAGCGCTTCAACCGGGAGCTTGGGCGGACGATGGATGAGTTCGACTTTCAACTCTGGACGCAAGACGCCGGAGACATCGTTGAATTGCGGACCATACTCAACCGCGAGCCTGTAGTAGCGACGGTTGTCGTTTGAGAACGGGTTGTTCTTGTCTTCGATTTTCGTAAAGACAAAGCCAACCCGGCTCAGGCGCTCCTCCAGTTCTGCCTGGATGTCGCCCAGGCGCTTGCGCGTCGAATGACCTTTCGGCAGCGCATAGCCATCCGGAGCGTCTTCCAGCAGAACCTTGATGTCGATGTCTTCCGACATCCGTTCGATGAGGCCGTGGGCTTTCGACAGGCAGGTGCCGCCGGCAAAGACTAGCTGGCTCTTTAGTGCTACCCGAGCCGGGCGCGTATCTCCCTTCCTGCGCTCTTGCCGATGTGCGATGTGCGCAATCCGGATTTTGGAGAGTGCAATCAGCGCATCGGTGATGTGGACGTCTTTTTCCGCGACGGCGGGTGGTAAGTTGTTCAGCAGGCCTGCCGTGGCAGCGTCCTCAATGTCGGACTTGAGCTCAGCGGTGATGGCTTTCATATTGGATGGTCCGATCGCCTACCGTGATTTGCCGGCTGATGCGCCGGCGCCCAGTGTTGACAATGCTTCCCATCGGGATCTGGGTGCTCCTGCCGCTGTTGTAGTCCTGCGCGAGCTGGCTTGGGGAGATCGCGATGCCGAGCTTCTGGAACAGCTCGGCAGCTATGTCCTCAAGCGTGCCGGCGGGCGTTGGTTTTCCGGTGAACTTGTTGACGCGTGTCTTGGCGAACGCCCCCTTGCTAACGCGGACCAGCTTGCCCTCGTCCACAAGACGGGCTAGCACGCGGCCAACCTGTGCGGAGCTTCCCAGCTTGGCAAGCTCCGAGCGCAGGATGACAGTCGCAGCGCGCTGCGTCAGCGAGCGATTGATTCGGTCTTCCAGTTTCATGGCTTGCCTGCCGGGTCGGATTTACGTTGATAGTGACTCTATCACACGAAATGCCAGAAACTGGCTATGGTATTGGGAAATACGTTTCAGAATCTGCTCATTTACGATCAGTTTTTGTTAGCGAATTCAGTGGGAAAGTGCGTAAAAATCCATAAAAAACTCCCGATTGCTCGGGAGCCTCTTGCTTTCGCGCTTAACCCGGCCGTGCCCGCATTGCACGGAGCCGGACGATCAGGCCAAACATTACCGGTTGACCACCTTGGCCGGCATCGCCAGCACCAGGAAGCAACTCGCCACCAGGCAGCCTGCGAACAGGATCAGGCCGGCGCTCGGGCTGTGGAAGGTGTCCTTCAGCCAGCCCAGCAGGTAGGTGGCCGCGAAGCCGCCCAGGTTGGCGACCGAGCAGGCCAGTGCGATACCGGCGGCGGCCGCGGTGCCGCTCAGGAAGGTGGATGGCAGGCACCAGAACACCGGGAAGGTCGCCACGATGCCTACGTTGGCCACCGTCAGCATCACCAGGGTGGCGGAGGTGGAGCCGGTGACGAAGGTGCTGCCGACCAGGCCGGCGGCGCCTGCCAGGGTGGGCAGCACAATGTGCCAGCGGCGCTCGCGCGTCTTGTCGGAGTGGGCGCCGTTGAGCAGCATGCCGATCACCGCCGCGGCGTGCGGGATGGCGGTGAGCAGGCCGATGTGCAGCGGGCTGGCCACGCCGGAGTCGCGGATGATGGTGGGCATCCAGAAGCCGATGGAGTACGTGCCCATCAGCAGGCACATGTCGATCAGGCCCAGCATCCACACGCGGCGATCGGCGAAGGCGGCCATGAGCGAGTGGTTGTTTTCCACCAGCACGTCCGTATCCAGGTTGCGCTGCAACGTGCGCTTTTCGTCAGCCTGCAGCCACTTGGCGTCCTTGATGCCGTTGGGCAGGTAGAAAAACACCATCACGCCCAGCAGCACCGAGGGGATGGCCTCCAGGAAGAACAGCCACTGCCAGCCGGCCCAGCCGTGCATGCCGGCAAAAGCGGTCATGATCCAGCCGGACAGCGGGCTGCCGATCATGCTGGCAAGCGGCAGGCCCATCATGAACAGCGCGATGATCTTGCTGCGCTTGTGGGTGGGGAACCAGTAGGTCAGGTATAGCAGCACGCCGGGCAGGAAGCCCGCCTCCGCTGCGCCCAGCAAGAAGCGCAGCACGTAGAACTGCGTTGGCGTGGTGACGAACATGGTCGCCCCGGACAGCAAGCCCCACGTCACCATGATGCGGGCGATCCAGAGGCGCGCGCCCACCTTTTGCAGCACCAGGTTGCTGGGCACCTCGAACAGGATGTAGCCCACGAAGAACAGGCCCGCGCCCAGCCCGTAGATCGTCTCGCTGAAGTGCAGGTCGTCCAGCATCTGCAGCTTGGCCAATCCGACGTTGATGCGGTCGAGATAGGCGGCGAGATAGCAGGCGCAGAAGAACGGGATCAGGCGCCAGGTCACCTTGCGGTAGATGTCTGGCTCGGCCGCCGCGGGTAGTACGCCCGCCGCGCCGTCTGGATACTGATACGACATGTTCACTCCTTTACTGTTTACCGTTGTCTACCGTGTGTGTGTCTTTGCCACCGCTGCGCTCGGCTGGCTTGTGCTGTTTGCTATGCAAGCAGCGGGCCAGGCCTGTTCAGTGATGGATGGCTGTCTTCTTATGGTTTCCGGCGGGCTGGCCGGGGTGTTACGCGCCGTCCTTGTGCAGCGAGGGCACTGCTTTTCTTCATCCGGCACTCATGTAGTGCCCGCTACATGATAGTTCAGCGTAAGCTACATAAAACAAGCTAGCAAGAGCGTGGTGGTGGTTTTCTCCTCGGGGTTTTCCCCCTGCCGCGCGGCGTATGCACCGGGTAGGCGCGGCAGGGGGCTGCGGCAAGGTGGCTTGCCGGAAAAATGGCGGGCTGATGGCTTCAGGCCGGCCCGGTATTGTTCAGTGCCTGCTTAATGAGTGGGTTGGTGAGTGGGGGCCGCGCGCAGCCGCGCGAGCGTATCGTCCACGTTGTCCCAGGCGGGTTTGTCGGGGGCGAAGCGCTTGCGCAGGTAGTGCACCAGTTGCGTCAGCTGACGGTCGTCCAGGCTCTCGCCAAAGGCCGGCATATAGCCCAGATCGCTTGTCCCCGGCGTGGGAATGCCATCCAGCAGCACGCGGATCAGGTTGTCCGGCTTGTCGCCGTGCAGGTTGCTATTGAGCGCCAGCGACGGCTTGATGCCGAATTGCCTGATGCCCTGGTCGCTCTGGTGGCAGACCGCGCAGGCATTCTGGTACAGGCGCGCGGCGGGTCCGCCAAGCGTGCGCGCGGCGTCGGCGCTGCGTTGCTCAAGCTGCTGCGCCTGTGCGCTGGCCGCCGCCGCATCGGGCTGCGTGTCGCCGAACGATGCCACATAGTGAGCGATGGCGCGCACATCCTCCTCGGGCAGCAGCGCCAGCTCTTCGATTACCGGCGCCATCGGCCCGGCCGCCGCGCCATGATGCGGGGCGTAGCCGGTGCGCAGGTAGGAGAACAGCGATTGCTCCGTCCACGGCACCGGCGCGTGCGACAGCTTGCCCAGCGCGGGCGCCTCCCAGCCTTCGGCCTCGCCGCCGCCAAGATAGCGCCGCCCGCCTTGCTCGGCGCCCAGCGCGTTGCGCGGCGAATGGCAGGCGCTGCAGTGGCCCAGCCCTTCGGCCAGGTAAGCGCCGCGGTTCCACTGCGCCGAGCGGGCCGGATCGGCCTCGAAGGGCTTGGGGCTGTGGAACAGCAGGTTCCATCCGGCCATCAGCGGGCGCAGGTTGTAGGGGAAGGCCAGCGCGGTCTCGGGCGCCTTGGCGCGCACCGGCTCGGCGGCCATCAGGTAGGCGTAGAGCGCCTGCAGATCGCCATCGCTGGTCTTGGCAAAGGCGGTGTAGGGGAACGCCGGGTAAAGATGCCGGCCATCGCGATGAATGCCCTGGCGCATGGCGCGCTCGAACGCCGCGTAGGACCAGTTGCCGATGCCGGTCTCGACATCGGGTGTGATGTTGGTGCTGTAAATGGTGCCGAACGGTGTGTCCAGCGCCAGCCCGCCCGCATTGCGCGCGCCGTTGGGCGCCGTATGGCAGACCGCGCAATCCCCGGCCGCCGCTACCAGCCGGCCACGCTCGATGGTAGCGGCCGAGTAGAAGCCGGCCCCCGGCGGGGCCACCGGGGCGATAGGCGCGCGCCATGGCATGGCTGTGGCGAACAAGCCGGCCGCGGCGGTGGCGCCGGCCAGCAGCCAGTTGCGCTTGCGGGCGGCACCGCGCCTGGGCGTGCCCTCGGGATTGGCCTGCGCGGCCAGCGCAAGCCGGATGCGTTCGCCGCTGAAGGGCGGCTCGCGCAGGCGCACGCCGGTGGCGTCGAAGATGGCATTGGCTACGGCCGGCGCAGCGGACAGGGTGGCGGCGGCGCTCGTGCCGAGCGTGGCGCTGGCGGGGCGCAGCGCACCGGCAACGCGCACTTCCGGCAATTGCTCGGTGGCAAGCGCCGGCAGGCTGGCATTGTGTACCGCGGGCAGGTTGGCGGCGGGCCAGCTATCGAAGCGGCTGCCGTCGACGGTGAGTTGCTGCGCGGCGCGCGCGGCCTCCCGCTGCAAGGCCACGGCATTGGCCCCGCCTTGTTCACCCGCATCGCTGTCGTGTCCTAGCGTGACGCCGGTGACGCTGACCTCGCCGGTGGTGGCATCCACTTCGACTTCCGCCACCCAGGCTGACCAGCTGCGCACGGGCTGGCCGCCATCGGCCGGCCCGGCTTCGATGGTGCTGGCGTACGCAAAGCCGCGTCCGCGCCGTACGTTCTGTTGCGCTTGCGGGCGTTCGCCGCGTGGCTGCCAGTTAGCCTGCGCCGCGACCCGGCGCACGAGGCCAGCGCCGCGCGCGTCGTCGAGATGGCGCAGCCGCAAGGCCACGGGATCCTGCGCGCTAGCCGCCGCCACTTCGTCCAGGTGCGACTCATGCGCGAACACGTGGGCGCGCGCTGCCTGCGCCGGCGTGCTCTCCACGCGCGGCTGTCCCGGCAGGTCGGCCTGCGTCACGCTCAGGCTGTCAAAGCGGTAGGGTGGCAGGATGGCATCGTCGCGCGTGTCGCGTCCGGCGGATGCTTCCGGCGTTATCTCGCTGACCGGCGCTGTCGTGCGGGTCAGCCACAGGGCCAGCGGCGGCGCATGCATGACCGCGGCGCTGCCGCGCGCATCCACGGCCGTGTTGACGGCATAGGCGGCGATCTCGCCATTGGGCGTCCAGGCGCTTTCGATGTGGGTGTTGACCATGGCCTGCGTGGCGCCAAGTTCATGGGCCTCCACGCGTACGCGCACCACTCGCCCGGCCGCATGCGCCAGCAGGGCGGCATCGGCGGCGGCATGGTGGGCGTACAGGGGATCTTCGTCGTGGCCCGGAGCCTGCCAGCAGATCAAGGTAATGCGGTCTTCGCCGATGCCGAGCAGGGCGGCGAGCTCGGCCCGCAACGCGCCGGGGCGACGGCTGGGCAGCCACACGCGCAGCGCGCTGTCGCGCCAGTCCGCAAGCGCGGAGCAGCCGGCGGCTTGCAGGCCGGCGAGTGGCCATTGATAATCCTGCGCGCTGCGGCCGGCGGCATCCGCCATGGCCTGGGCGGCGTCGCCGTGTTCGGCAACGATGCGGCGGGCGAGCGGCAAGCCCGAGGCTGCCGCTGTTGGCGGGGCCTGCCAGCGGGCGTGCAGCGCGTGGGCGGCTTGCAGCGCCTGTGGCGCGGTATCGGCAGCGACGCCGAGAAAGTCGCCCCGGCGCAGTACCGTGGCAACACCGGGCACCGCGCGCGCGGCCGTCTCATCGCAATCGATCAGGCGGGCGCTAAGCAGCGTGCTTGTTTGCCATGCCAGCACGGGCGGACGGACGACGTGCCCGGCCAGCCACTCCCGCTCGGGCGGCGGCTGCCATGCGCCGGGGCCGGCCTGCGCCATGATGAGGTCGTCGCGCCCGCTCATGCCGCGCCATCCCGGCTTGCGGCCTGGCGCAGCAGCGTGCCAGCGCGTTGCACTGCGCGCAGGATCTCCACGTGCGTGCCGCAGCGGCAAAGGTTGAAGCGCAGTGCCTCGCGGATCTGCGCCTCGCTGGGGTCGGGGTTTTCCGCCAGGAGCGCCTTGGCGGTCATGATCATGCCGTTCAGGCAATAGCCGCACTGCGCGGCCTGTTCATCGATAAAGGCTTGCTGTACAGGGTCGGGCTGCCCGCCGGTGGCCAGCCCGTCGAGCGTGGTGATGGCGCGTTGCGCCACCGCTTTCACGGGAATCACGCAGGAGCGCGCCGCCACCCCGTCCACCAGCACCGTGCATGCGCCGCACTGGCCCAGCCCGCAGCCGTACTTAGGGCCGTTGCAAGCAAGGTCATTGCGCAGGACGTAGAGCAGCGGCGTGTCGGGGTCGACCTCGGCATCGAGCTGGTACGTGGTCCGGTTGACCCGGAGGCACAGGGGGCGGGGCGTGTTCATCGGGGGCTTGGGGGCGTTTTGGAACATCACTCGCTCGGGGCCGGGGCCCTGGGGGGGCACCCGGCGGTCTGGCTGGGGCGTGGCTCAGGCTGCGGCGGCCACGCGCCCGGCTTCCACCAGCGGCTCGTTGAACACATCGTAACCGAAGCACCAGTCCGGGTTCTCGTTGGTGCGCAGCCACGTGTTGTTGTGCGAGACCAGTTGCACCTTGCCGGCACGCTCGGCGCGGTTGGCTTCGTACAGCGAGAACGCGGCGCCGAAGTCCGACAGCCCGGTCTGCTGCAGGCAGCGGGTCAGCATGGCCGCGTCTTCGATGGCCATGGCCGCGCCCTGCGCCATATGCGGCTTCATCGGGTGGCAGGCATCCCCCAGCAGCACCAGGCGGCCGCGGCTCCACACCGGCAGCGGATCGCGCTCCAGCAGCGGCCACTTGGTCACTTCCACGGTGCCTTCGATCAGCGATTGCACGCCTTCGTGCCAGCCGTCGAACGCGGCGCGCATTTCCTCGATGCTGCTGGGCAGCCAGCTCTTGGTCATGTCCCAGGTGGGCTCGGGCACGCCGGTGACGTAGTAGATCTCGTCAAGCTTGCTGGTATCGAAGTACACCATCATGTGGCGATCGTCGGACCACCACTTGGTGCAGCGGTCATGGGTGAAGCCCTTGACACGCGCGATCGGGAACACGGCGCGGTGCGCCACGTAGCCGGTGTACTTGGGCGGCTCGGCGCCCAGCAGTGTCTCGCGGATGCGGGAGTTCACACCGTCCGCGCCGATCACGATGTCGGCTTCGTCCACGGTGCCGTCGGCAAAGCTCAGGCGCACCACGTGGCCCAGGTCTTCCACGCTGGCCAGCTTCTTGTCGAACAGCAGCGTGCCGGGCGCCACCGCCTCGGTCAGCAGGGCGTGGAAATCCCCACGGTGCACGGTCAGGTAGCTGGCGCCGTAGTGCGACAGCGCATAGTCCCCAAGCGGGATCTGGGCGATCACTTCGCCGCTTTGCCAGTCGCGGCTGTACCAGTAGTCCGGGTGGCAGCCCATGTCGTTGAGCGCATCTTCGAGGCCGATCCTGCGCATGACCTTCATCACATTGGGCCCGACGTGGATGCCGGCGCCCAGGCGCGAGAACGCCGGAGCCTGCTCATACAGCTTGACTTGGAATCCGGCGCGCTGCAGCAGGGCGGCCGCAACCGTCCCCCCCAGCCCGGCGCCAATGACTGCGATCCGTGGTTTGCCTTGCACGATATTTCTCCTGGCGGTGTGATATGGGTCTGAAGTGGCCGTCTGGCCAATCGGTAAATCGAGTGTACACACGAGAAATTTGCTTGTAAAGAAATGACATGCCACCCCTATGGAAAACCCTTATGCCAAAGTGACAGTCCCGTTTTGATGCCCATAAACCGGGAAATAAAGCACCATATGAGGGGTTGATTCATGAAGTGGGCACTGAAATCGTGCGCCGTGCGCGGTCGAACGTCTTGTTGTACAAATATCGTGTGTACACTACAATCGTTCGCAGGACACGGAGACCGCTGAAGGCTCCGGTCCGGCCGTGCAGGGCGCTTCCCCGCTAAGACGGGCGCCAGGGCGGGTGGACAGAACACACAGATGACGGAGTCGACAGTGCAGAAAATTTTCCGTATCGGCCAGATCGTGCCGAGCTCGAACACCACCATGGAAACCGAGATCCCGGCGATGCTGACGTTGCGCCAGCAGGTGCGCCCCGAACGCTTCACCTTCCATTCCAGCCGCATGCGCATGAAGAAGGTGGTCAAGGAAGAACTGGCCGCCATGGACGCCGAGTCCGACCGCTGCGCGCTGGAACTGAGCGACGCCCGCGTCGACGTGCTGGGCTATGCCTGCCTGGTGGCCATCATGGCGATGGGCCACGGCTACCATCGCGTCTCTGAAAAGCGCCTGCAGGCTCATACCGCCGCCAACGGCGCTGACGCGCCCGTGATCACCAGCGCCGGCGCGCTGATCGACGCGCTCAAGGTCATCGGCGCCAAGCGCATCGCCGTGGTTGCGCCTTACATGAAGCCGCTGACCGAGCTGGTGGTGGACTACATCCGCAACGAAGGCTACGAAGTGGTGGACTGGCGCGCGCTGGAAATCCCCGACAACCTCGAAGTGGGCCGCCACGACCCCGCCAGGCTGCCCGGCATCGTCGCGCAGATGAACACCAAGGATGTGGACGCCATCGTGCTGTCCGCCTGCGTGCAGATGCCGTCGCTGCCGGCGGTGGCCAAGGTGGAAGCCATGACCGGCAAGCCCGTGATCACGGCCGCTATTGCCACCACTTACGCCATCCTCAAGCAGCTCGACCTGGAGCCGGTCGTGCCCGGCGCGGGTGCGCTGCTGTCGGGTGCCTATTGACTACGTCTTCGGTAAAGGGAGCCCAGCAATGAGCGAGTTTCTCCACGGCGGCAACGTGTTCGCCAATGGCATCCGCCAGCATTACCTGCGCTACGGCGGCAGCACCGGCGCGCGCGCGCAGCGCGACGCCGTGGTGATCGTGCCCGGCATCACCAGCCCGGCGGTCACCTGGGGCTTTGTCGGCGAACAGTTCGGCAAGCACTTCGATACCTACATCCTGGATGTGCGCGGGCGCGGCTTGTCCGAGGCGGGCGATGCGCTGGACTACAGCCTGGATGCGCAAGCCGCGGACGTGACGGCGTTCGCGCAGGCACTGGGCCTGGCGCGCTACGCCATCGTCGGCCATTCCATGGGCGCGCGCATCGGCATCCGCGCCGCGCGCGGCAATCCCGCCGGGCTGACGCGGCTGGTGATGGTGGACCCGCCCGTGTCGGGCCCGGGACGGCGCGCCTATCCCTCCCAGCTGCCGTGGTACGTGGACTCCATCCGCCTGGCGCGCCAGGGCATCGATGCCGAAGGCATGCGCCGCTTCTGCCCGACCTGGACAGATGAGCAGTTGCGCCTGCGCGCCGAGTGGCTGCACACCTGCGACGAGCGCGCCATCGTGACGAGCTTCGAGGACTTCCATCGCGACGATGTGCATGCGGACATGCCCTTGGTGCAGGTACCCACGCTGCTGATGGTGGCAGGCCGCGGCGATGTGATCCGCGCGGAAGACATCGAAGAGATTCGCGGCCTGCTGCCTGCCGTGCAGGTTGCCCGCGTGCCGGATGCGGGCCACATGATCCCGTGGGACGACGAGGCCGGCTTCTACCGCGCCTTCGGCGATTTCCTCGGCGCGCCGCTGCTGCAGGACCAGGCTGCCGCCTGAGCTGCCCGCTTCACCAGAAAGGAGAACACATGCCAGTAAGCGATCACGACCTGACCCAGGCATGGCGCCAGGTGCTCACCCTGTCAAAACTGGAGCCGGGCCAGACGGTCACGGTGCTGACCGGCGCCGCCACGCATCCGCAAACGCTGCGCACGGCGCAGATGGCGGCCACCGCGATGGGCGCCATCGTCAACCGGCTGGACCTGCCGCCCGTCAACGCAGACAAGGCGCTCAGCCGCGACGCGCTGGCTTATCTCGGCACTACGCCGCTGACCGGCAACCCGGCCGCCATCGCCGCGCTCAAGGCCAGCGACCTGGTGCTGGACCTGATGACGCTGCTGTTCTCGCCCGAACAGCACGAGATCCTCTCCGGCGGCACCAAGATCCTGCTGGCGGTGGAGCCGCCCGAGGTGCTGGTGCGGCTGGTGCCCACCGAAGGCGACCGCACCCGCGTGAAAGCCGCCACGGCGCGGCTGGCGCGCGCGCGGGAGATGCACATCACGTCCGATGCCGGCACCGACCTGCGCTGCGCGCTGGGCGAGTTTCCCGCCATCAGCGAGTATGGCTTTGTCGATGAGCCGGGCCGCTGGGACCATTGGCCAAGCGGCTTCGTGCTGACCTGGCCGGACGAGGGTGGCACCAACGGGCGCATCGTGCTCGATCGCGGCGACATCCTGCTGCCGATGAAATCCTATGTGCAGGAGCCGATCGACATCACGGTGGAGAAAGGCTACGTGACCCGCATCGAAGGCGGCCTGGATGCCGAGCTGCTGAGCGACTACATGGCCTCGTTCAACGACCCCGAGGCCTACGCCATGTCGCATATCGGCTGGGGCCTGCAGCCGCGCGCGCGCTGGTCCACGCTCGCCATGTATGACCGCGAGGCCACCATCGGCATGGATGCGCGCGCGTTCGAAGGCAACTTCCTGTGCTCCTTCGGCCCGAACAACGAAGCCGGCGGCAGCCGCACCACGGCCTGCCATATCGATATCCCCGTGCGCCATTGCACGGTGCGGCTGGACGCAGAGGCGGTGGTTGAAAAAGGAAAGGTGCTGGATCACGAGTACCAGCAAGCGCAGCAAAGCCAGCAACGAGATGCCAAGGGAGCCATCCATGCATGATGAAGTGAAGACCTACCAGCGCCAGGGCTTCGGCGCCGCGCTGGAACCGAAGGCACCTTACGGCCTGCTGATCATCGACTTCGTCAACGGCTTCGCCGACCCGGCTGTCTTCGGCGGCGGCAATATCCCCCAGGCCATCGCCAACACCGTGCCCCTGCTGGCCACGGCGCGCGAGCAGGGCTGGCCGGTGGCGCACAGCCGCATCGTGTTTGCCGACGACGACAGCGACCACAACATCTTCACGCAGAAGGTGCCCGGCCTGCTGGCCCTGAAGGAAGACAGCCACAACAGCGCCATCGTCGGGCAACTGGCGCCGCGCGCGGGTGAACTGGTGGTGCGCAAGACCGTGCCATCGGCCTTTTTCGGCACCTCGTTGGCCGCATGGCTGAACCAGCGCGGCGTGCAGACGCTGCTGGTGGCGGGCTGCGTGACCAGCGGCTGCGTGCGCGCCAGCGTGGTCGATGCCATGTCGTACGGCTTCCGCCCGCTGGTGCTGTCGGATTGCGTGGGCGATCGCGCTATCGGGCCGCACGATGCCAACCTGTTCGACATGGCGCAGAAGAACGCCACGGTGATGCCGCGCGACGAAGCGCTGGCGATGCTGGCGCGGGCTACGGCCACGGCTACGGCTACGGCTTAAGGGAAAGGCATCCGGCGATGCGCGATGACCGCCGGATGCGAGGCTCAGGCACGCTTGGCGCGTGCCGGCTTCTTGCGGGCGGCGGGCGCCGCCGCCTCGGCTTCGGCCGGGGCCTGCCCAGCCGGGGCGATGCCGGTGCCCGGCACGCAAACCGTGCTCAGCACCGTACGCTGGATCACATCGCGCCAGTGCTCCAGCGCCGGCTTGCTCATCATGGGCTCGCCCAGGAAAGCGCTGAGCGTATGATGATTCGAGTTGTAGAAGTAGCCCAGCGACGCGATCACCAGGTAGATATCGCGGGCGAGCACATCGGGTTGGAACAGCCCGGCAGCCTTGCCGCGCACCAGGATGCCGTCCAGCACAGACAGGGCGTAGCTGGAGATCTCCCGGAGCCGGCTCGACTTCTTGGCATGCTTGCCCTGGCTCATGTTCTCGCTGGACAGGATGGCGACGAACTCGGGATGATCGAGGTAGTAGCCCCAGACGAAGTCGATCAGCTGGGTCAGCGCGCGGACCGGATCCTCGGGGTCGAGCTTGAGCGCCTGCTCGGCCTCGTTGAGCTGGATGTAGATGGTTTCGAGCACTTCGACGAACAGCTTTTCCTTGCTGCCGAAGTAGTAATAGATCATCCGGTCGTAGGTCTTGGCCAGCGAGGAGATCTTCTCCACGCGCCCGCCTTCGTAGCCGCGCAAGGCGAAGACCTTGATGGCGGCCTTGAGGATCTTGGCTCGGGTGTCCTGAGCTTGCCGGGCCCGGGTTCCGGCTGCCGCGCTTTTCTTAGCGGTCGGGGTGCTCATATGTTTGATACGTATTGCTTGTTCGAGCCTGGCAGTATAACGGCCAGGGCGGGCGGCGCCGGAATCCGGCAGTCCGCCAGCGTGCCTACCTGAGACATGGAACGAATGGAAACGACCCCCGGCTCCGGACCCCGGTCCGCCTCTCTTCCCGCATCGGCGCCGATGTCCCCGGGCGCGCAGCGCGACGCCCTGCTGCAGGCGCGCGGCGTGCTGCTGGTGACGCGCGCGCCGCAAGCGGCGCCGCGGCCCGCGCCCGGCCAGCCCGGCGCGGCCTCCGACTACATCGCCGCGCAGCCCGACATGTTCGTGGCGGTGCGCGACACCGGCGAGATCCTGGCCTTCAACGGGCACGTTGACCTGGGCACCGGCATCCGCACCGCGCTGGCGCAGATCGTGGCCGAGGAGCTGGAGGTGCCGGCGGCGCGCGTGGCGATGACGCTGGGCCATACCGAAGCAACGCCCAACCAGGGCCCCACCATTGCCAGCGCCACCATCCAGATCTCGGCGCTGCCGCTGCGCCGCGCGGCAGCGCAGGCCATGGCCTGGCTGCGCGAGCGCGCGGCGCAGCGCCTTGGCGTGGCGCCCGAAGCGCTGATCGCCGAAGATGGCCGCCTGCGCTTGCGCGGCGCAGGCAATGAGAACGCCGAAGGCCTGGCCTACGGCGACCTGCTGGCCGGCGAGCATATCGAGCTGCCGCTGGCCGACGCCATTGCCACCAAGCCGGTCAGCGAATACCGCGTGGTCGGGCGCCCCGCGCCCCGCGTGGACATTCCCGCCAAGGCCACGGCACAGCTCACCTTCGTGCACGATGTGCGCGTGCCTGGCATGCTGCACGGCCGCGTGGTGCGCCCACCCTACGCCGGGCGCGATAGCGGTGGCTTTGTCGGCACCAGCCTGCGCGGCGTCGACCGCGCGTCGATCCGCGATGTGCGCGGTGTCGTCGACGTGGTGGTGCAGGGCGATTTCATCGGCGTGGTGGCGCAGCGCGAGGAGCAGGCCATGCAGGCGGCGCGCCGCCTGCGCGTGGACTGGAAGCCGGCGCCGCCGTTGCCCCCGCTCAGCGAGCCGGAAGACACCGAGGCCGCGCTGCGTGCCAATCCCGCGACGCGCCGCACGCTGGTGGACGAGGGCGACGCCCAAGGCGCCTTCGACTGCGCCGAGCGGATACTGTCGCGCGGCTACGCGTGGCCCTACCAGATGCACGGCTCCATCGGCCCGTCCTGCGCCGTGGCGGACTACCGCGAGGATGGCCTCACGGTCTGGTCCGGCACGCAAAACCCGCATGTGCTGCGCATCGACCTGGCGCGCCTGACCGGCCTGGATGAAGGCTGCATCGAGATCGTGCGGATGGAAGCCGCCGGCTGCTATGGCCGTAACTGCGCCGACGACGTTTGCGCCGATGCGGTGCTGCTGTCGCGCGCGGTGAGGCGCCCGGTGCGGGTGCAGCTCAGCCGCGAGCAGGAACATCTCTGGGAGCCCAAGGGCGCGGCGCAGCTGATGGATGTGCGCGGCGCCGTTGGCCCCGATGGCGAGTTGCTGGCCTACGATTTCGTCAGCCGCTATCCATCCAACGACGCGCCCACGCTGGCGCTGCTGCTGACCGGCGTGGTCGACAACGCGCCGCGCATGCTGCAGATGGGCGACCGCACCGCGGTACCGCCTTACCAGTACGCCGCGACGCGCATCGGTTGCGACGACACGCCAGCCATCGTGCGCGCGTCCTGGCTGCGCGGCGTGTCCGCGCTGCCAAACGTGTTCGCGCACGAGTCCTTCATCGACGAGCTCGCGCATGAGGCCGGCGCCGATCCGCTGGCGTACCGCCTGCGCCACCTGCCTGATGCGCGCGCCACCGACCTGCTGCGCGCGCTGGCGGCGCATGCCGGCTGGCGCGAAGGCGCGCGCGGCACGCGTGGCCAGCCGGACGCGGATGGGCTGCTGCGTGGGCGCGGCGTGGCCTATGCCCGCTATATCCACAGCAAATTCCCGGGCTTTGGCGCCGCCTGGGCCGCCTGGGTGGTGGACCTGACGGTCGCGCCCGAAACCGGCCAGATCGTGGTGGAGCGGCTGGTGGTGGCGCAAGACACCGGCATGATGGTCAACCCCGACGGCGTGCGCCACCAGGTGCAGGGCAATGTGGTGCAGGCGCTTGGCCGCGTACTCAAGGAACAGGTGCGCTTTGACGCCAGCGGCGTGGCCAGCCGCGAATGGGGCAGCTATCCGCTGCTGACCTTTCCCGAGCTGCCGCCCATCGAAGTGTTGCTGATGCCGCGCCAGGAGGAAGCGCCGATGGGCGCGGGAGAATCCGCGTCGCTGCCGGGCGCGCCGGCTATTGCCAACGCGCTGTTCGATGCCACGGGGGTGCGGTTGCGGCGCGCGCCTTTCACGCCGGAGGCGGTGCTCGCGGCGCTGGCCGGCCAGCCCGCCTGAGGCGGGTTTACTCTGGCTCGCCGTCTGGTGCGTTGCCGCGCTCGTCGCGCTCGTCGAACTCGCTCATCTTGCGCAACAGGTAGGTGATCGCCACCCGCTCGGCGGGATTGAGGTCGCCGAACGTCTGCTCGGAGATCTTGTGCGCGAACGGCACGGTCTCCTCGATCAGCGCATGGCCGGCCGGGGTCACCGTGACCACGACCTTGCGGCGGTCATTGGTGTCGTGCGAGACGGCCACCAGCTCGCGCGCCTTGAGGCGCTCGATGATGCCGCGCACGGTGGCCTGGTCGATGGCGGTGGCTCGCACGATTTCGCTGAGCGAGCACGAGCCGCGCTCGTTGACCGCGCACATCACCACGAACTGCGCCGCGGTCAGCTGCGAGTCGGCAATGGTCTGCTGGAAGATCGCCACATGGCGCTGGTAGGCGCGCCGCAGGAGGTGCCCGACCTGCTCGGTGAAATCGTAGTCGGCGGCGGCGGGTTTTTGCGCGGCGGTCTTGCGCGCGGAGGAGTTGGACACGATGGGCGGTCTGCAGGCATGAGATAAACGTGCCTCAGAGTATACCGAGTGGGGCCGCGCGCGGCGCGTTTTTTGCGCGTGCACGGCCCCGCGCCCGCAATCCGCTCAATCCGCTCAATCCGCTCAATCCGCGCACCGGTGGATTTCCACGGTGATATGCACGAGCTCTTCATGCACGGCAAGGGCGCTCCTGACGCGCGCTGCCGTCAGCGCGGGGTCGTGCGTCACCAGGCTGACAAGGCAGGAGAATTTCTCCTTACCCACTCGCCAGACATGAAGGTCGGCAACACGGGTACCCTCGTCGCCGGTATCGAAAGCCTGCAACACTTCGCGTACCTCGTCCACGACCGGATGGTCCATTTCGCGATCGAGCAGAACGACGCCGGTTTGCTTCAGCAGGCCGAAGGCCCACGCGCCGACCAGCCCGGCGCCAACGATGCCCATGACCGGGTCGAGCCAGCGCCACCCGAGCAGCCAGCCTCCGGCCAGTGCCAGAATGGCAAGCACCGATGTCGCGGCATCGGCCAGCACATGGACGTATGCCGAGCGCAAATTCAGGTCATGCTGGTGATGGCCGCCATGGCCATGCGCGTGTCCATGTTGGTGCCCATGCTCATGCCCAGGTTCGTGGCCATGGTCATGCGCATCGCCCAGTATCAGCGCGCATCCTATATTGACAAGCAGTCCGATGACCGTGACTGCCATGGCCTCCTTGTAGTGAATTGCCTGCGGACTGAAGATCCGTTCAACGGACCCGAAGACCATCAAGGCTGCGATGCCGAGAAGAAAGATCGCACTGGCGAATCCCGCCAGGATTTCAATCTTCCAGGTGCCGAAGGCGAATCGATGGTCATGGGCATAGCGCCGCGCCGCAACATAGGCAAAGGCGCTCAACCCGATGGCAAGCGCGTGGGAACTCATATGCCAGCCGTCTGCCAGCAGCGCCATCGAGTTGAACCAGAGGCCGGCGGCGATTTCCACAACCATCATCGCCGCGGTGATCAGCATCACGAGGCGCGTGCCTCGCTCGGCGGCCTTGTTGCCTGAGTCGAATACGTGGGTGTGGGTCCACGGGGTGAGGTCATGTGTATGCATGTTCGATCTGCTGCAGTTTCGTGGCGATTCGAGCGTGAGCGGGTAGTAAACCGTGAAGCGGGTAATAGACTGAGTGAGTCAGGCTACTCATTTGAAGTAGCTGTGCACCACCTCGATGAGCTGCTCCCTGGCGTCGCCTTCGGACTCGCCATGGGCTGGCTCGGCTTCGACAAGGTGCGTGCGGATGTGGTCTTCCAGTACCACGGCCAGCAGGCCGTTCATGGCCCCACGGCAACTCGTGATCTGCTGCAGCACCCCCACGCAGCCTTGCTCCTCCTCAAGTGCGCGTTCGATGGCATCAATCTGCCCCCGGATGCGGCGCACCCGGTTCAGCAACTTCTGTTTCTCGCGGATGGTGTGGCTCACGGCTTCGCCTCGAATATAGTATGGGGGAGTATATATTCCCAGCCGGGAAAGGGACGATGACCTTGCAAGCCGCCGGGTTTTGCCCGCTGCGTGGTACGTGGCAAGTCTTCCTGTTCGTCCCATCATGAGAGGCGTTGACCACCTGCGTCTCGCGCGTGGACAATGGGCCAGTCGTGCCTCCTGCCAGAACCGAGAGAACTGCCAAATGCCTTCTGCCGTTGCTGCAGCGGTTGCCGCCGCCTGCAGGCTTTCACTGCCGCGGTGCCGCTTGCGCTGTGCGCCAACTGCGACATTCGCGGTGACCGGTCTTGGATGACGCCGATACGGCTTCGCCGGTACCGGGCGCCAACCCGAGCGATCCGCCGCTGCGGCTGGCGCGTACCCGCACGGCACGTGCGTTGCTGACCGCGCTGGCGTTGCTGAGCCTGGGGGTGGCCATCCTCGGGCTGTTCGTGCCCGGCCTGCCCAGTACCGAATTCATCCTGCTGTCCGCCTGGGCCGCGGCCAAGGGGTCGCCGCGCCTGCATGCGTGGCTGCTTGGCCATCGCGTGTTTGGCCCGATGCTCTACAACTGGCACAACGGCCGCATGGTGAGCCGCCGCGCCAAGTGGAGCGCCACGGCGGCCATGAGCATCTGCAGCGCCGTGCTGCTGTTCGGCATGCATCGGCCCTGGCTGGCCTACGGGGCAATTGCCTGCATGGCTTGCGTGCTGGTGTGGCTATGGCGCCGGCCCGAGCCGGCGGCCTGATGCCGCACCCGCAAGCTACGCTGCCTGGGTTTCGTGCGGCGGGGCTTTCTTTACCGCTTTTACTGCCTTCACCGCCTTTACCGGCCAAGCCAGCATCGCGGTAGCGGCCAGTGCTTCGAGCGCGGCGCGCGACGCGCCATCGCGCGCCTGCATCGACATCCCCTGCATGACCGTGTTGAAGAACTTGGCCAGTGCTGATGCATCCGTGCCGGCCGGCAGTTCGCCGCGCCGGATGCCCTGCTGGATACAGGCCTGCAGGGCTTGCTCCTTTTCCTTGCGGCGCTGGCGCAGCGTGTCTTCGATATAGGCGCAGTCGGCCGAGCAGCTGGTGCCCGTCATCAGGAAGCAACCGGCGGGGTTGCCCTTGGCGCTGAACAAGGCGGCCGCGCCGGCGAGCAGGCTGCGCACGGCGTCGTGCGCGCTGCCAGCGCCTTGCAGCGGCGCGTAGAGCAGCGCGCCGTGGGTATCCGCATAGCGGTCCACGGCTTCATAGAACAATTGCTCCTTGCTGCCGAACGCGGCGTAAAGGCTGGGCGCGGTGATGGCCATGGCCTCGGTGAGCGCGGAGATCGAAGTGGAGCTATAGCCATAGCGCCAGAACAGCGACAGGGCCTGGCCCAGCGCCTCGTCGCGATCGAACTGCCTGGGCCGTCCGCGGCCCGCACCGGAAACACTCTTTTTCATAGTGGTCATTATATTTTTCCGTTGCCAGTGACGCCAGTGGTGATTAGTATAGTGATCGTTCAATAAATTGCTGCGCCGCAGTCGCTCGCCATGATCCCCTATTCCCTGCTTGACCTGTCGCCCATCGTGGAAGGCGGCGACGCCGGCCAGGCCATGCGCAATTCGCTCGCGCTTGCCCAGCACGCCGAGCGGTTGGGCTACCAGCGCTTCTGGCTGGCCGAGCATCACAATATGCCCGGCATCGCCAGCGCCGCCACGGCGGTGCTGATTGGCTACGTTGCCAACGGCACGTCCACGATCCGCGTCGGTTCCGGCGGCATCATGCTGCCCAACCATTCGCCGCTGGTGGTGGCCGAGCAGTTCGGCACGCTGGCCTCGCTGTTCCCCGGCCGTATCGATCTTGGCCTGGGCCGTGCACCCGGTACCGACCAGTCCACCGCCCGCGCGCTGCGCCGCAGCGCCACGCAGGATACGGCCGATGCTTTCCCGCAGGACGTGGAGGAGCTGCAGGCCTACTTCGACGACCCGCGTCCCGGCCAGCGCTTGCGGGCGGTGCCCGGCGCGGGCCTGAAGGTGCCGCTGTGGCTGCTTGGTTCCAGCTTGTTCAGCGCGCAGTTGTCGGCGGCGATGGGCCTGCCCTTCGCGTTTGCCTCGCACTTTGCGCCGGGCTTCATGCGCCAGGCGGTGGACCTGTATCGCAAGACCTTCCAGCCGTCGGCGCAGCTCTCCAAGCCGCATGTGATGCTGGGGCTCAATGTGTTCGCGGCGGATTCGGACGCGCAGGCGCGCCGGCTGTTCAGCTCGCTGCAGCTGCAGTTCCTGGCGCTGGTGCGCGGCAGTCCCGGCCCGATCCGGCCCCCGGTGGATAACATCGAGCTGATGTGGACGGAGACCGAGGCCACGCATATCCGGCGCTCGCTGGCGTGCACGGTGGTGGGTGATCCGGAAGGCGTGCGCAATGGCTTGCGCAATTTCATCGAGGAGTTCCGGCCGGATGAGTTGATGTTGACGGCGCAGATCCATGACCATGAAGCCCGCCTGCGCTCGTTCGAGATCGCGGCGCAGGCGATGCGGGCGGTGGAGCCGGTGGCCAGGGCCGCGATCTGAACGGCGGCCTTATCGCCCGGCGCGCGCCGCCTCAGACGGAGCAAGCCGCAGGTGCAGGGGTTGCTCTGGCCGCAGCGTGATATGGAACACGGGCCGTGGCGCGGCCATGCCGTCGGGCACCGACAGTGCAAAGCGTTGCAGAATCATCGCCGCGACCACCGTCATCTCGGTCATTGCCAGGTGCTGTCCCAGGCAAACGCGGGGTCCGGTGCCAAAGGGCAGGTAGGCGCCGCGCGGCACCGCCGGTGCTTCGGGGCCGAAACGTTCGGGCTGGAATGCCAGCGGCTCGGGGAACCATCTCGGGTCGTGGTGCATCAGCTGCACCGGCACCATGAACTGGGTGCGCGCGGGCAGCTGCCATGAGCCCAGCGTGATTGGCCGCGTGGAGCGGCGGCTGCTGAGCATCGGCGCGGCCGGGTGCAAACGCAGCGTCTCTTGCAGCGTCTGGGTCAGGTAGCGCAGCAGCGGCAGGGTTTCTGCCGTTGGCGCGCGGCCCTGCAGCACCCGCCGGACTTCCTCTGCCGCCGCGGTCTGCGCGGCCGGGTTTGCCGCCATGTTCCATGTCCACCAGGTTAGTGTCGCCGCGGCGGTTTCATGCCCGGCGAGGAACGTCGTCATGCACTCGTCGTGCACGGCTTGCAGCGGCCATGCGGCCGCGTCGTCGCGGTGCAGTTGCAGCAGACGGGTCGCCAGGTCGTCGGGCCAGGTGTCACGCGGCAGCTTCAGCCGGGCTTGCAGATGGTGGTCGATCAAGCCGTTGAGCGTGGCCAGGGCTTGCCGCTTGGCGCGCTTCCAGGGCGCCCAGTCGGGCCAGCTCGCGGGCCAGTAGAACTCGGCGTTGGCCGCCGCCATGGCCGTGCGCGAGGCTTGCTCGGCGATGCGGGCGTGCGCGCCGATCTCGCTCGAAAACACCATCCGCATGATCACATCCATTGCCAGCGACGTGAGCGCGTTCTCGATTGGCCAGTTTCCCGCGCTATCCGGCCAGTGAACCAGCGCCTGCCCGGCGGCGCCAGCCATGGTCGGTACGAAGGCCTGTACTGCCTTCGGCGAGAAGTTCGGCTGCAAGGCGTGCCGCTTGCCTCGCCACGCGTCCCCCTCGGCAATCAGCACGCTGTTTCCATGCAGTTGCGCAAAGACGCGCATGCCGCGCTCCCAGCGGATCAGCGCGTCGTGGTGTGTGACCAGCAATTCGCGCGCGAGCTGCGGGTCGGTGACGATGATCTGATGCTCAGGCCAGATGCGCACGTGCACCACATCGCCGAATGCCCGCTGCCACGTGGCCAGCATGCCAAGCAGATCACGCGACATGCCGCGCAGGAAGCGCCATCCGGTCAGGCCGGCAGGCGGCCCGGGGGGCCAGACGCCAGGAGGATGGAGTACGGGCTGGTGGGACGGGGCACCCGCATGAAATGGACAATCCGGGGACGATGAGGTATTCATTCGACCCATCGTCCACCATCCTGCGGCGCCGGTCTTGAACGCAAACGACATGGCCACGCGCTCCAAAGGCTCCCTGTTTTTCGCGCGATGCTCTCCACCGAACTGCCGCCCTTGCCGCCACACTGCCCCGATCCGCTAGCGCGCGCCCCGCGCGCGCCGGGCGAAGCGAAGACCGTGCGCGACCGTCTGTACCTCGCGCCGCCCGCCTTGCAGGGCGCGGTTGCCGCCGTCGTCCACCGCGATACGCGCGGCTTGAACTTGAGCAGCGCGCAGCGGCTGTCGCATGTCGCAGCCACGCCGCTGGTGTGTCTTTCGTGGTACCAGGGCCTGGATGCGGGGCTTGTCGAGCGCACCGGCGGCAGCCCGCAGTGGCGGCCATTCGGCGCGGCGGTGGTGGTCTCGGGCAGCCAGTCCCGTCCTACGGTGGGCTGGGCACCGACCACCGGGCGTGCTGGCACGGTGTGCTTCGCGGCGGATGCCGCGCGGGTATTGCTTGGCCTGGACCTGGCTGCCGTGCAGGACCGCTTTGTCGCCGCCCATGCAGTGCTCGATGCCGCCTGGTGGCCATTCCTGCAGGCGCTGCTCGATGCTGCTGACGACGCGGCCACGCAGGCCGCATTGGAACTGCACCTTGCGCCGCGCTGGCAGGCGCTGCAGGGCGGCACGTCGCCCATGCCCTCGCTGCGCCGGTTTGGCCGCCATTGGGTCGAACGCCTGGCCTGGCAAGCTAACGCATGGCTGCGCACGCACAGCCCGCGCCAGGTCGAGCGCCGCATCAAGGCGCACAGCGGGCGATCGCTGCGCCAGTGGCAGTCGCTCGTCAAGACCGAAGGCGTGTTCTTTTCCGCGCGGGACCGCTACGAGGCGGGCCTGCCCTTCGATTGGGCAGGGCTGGCCCAGGACGAGGGCTTTGCGGATCAAGCCCATTTGAGCCGCGCCTCCAAACAGATCACCGGCTTTTCGCCGAGCGAGTTTGCGCGGCGCTTTGACGAAGACGAATCGTTCTGGCTGTACCGGTTGTGGGTGTGAGCCGCCTGGAGCCAACCACTAGGTCAGCTTGCGCGCCGGCGTTTCGGTGCCCGGGAGGCGGCCACGGCAGGTGACGAAGCTGTCACGGGGGTTGGCGCCGGCGCGCGCGCTCGCCTTGCCCGCATCGACTTGTGCGGATGGCGCCGATGCGCTCAGAGGTGCTTGTAGAAGAACGTTGTCCCGCAGAACTCGCCGTCCGGCATCAGCGCGTACTTCGGCACCGCGCCGGCGCGCTGCCATCCCGCGCGCTGGTACAGGCGCTCGGCGTCGCCGCCGGTCACAGTGTCGAGCACCAGCACCGACTTGCCCGCCTCGCGCGCGGCATCGTCCAGGGCCGCCAGCAGCCGCTGCGCTACGCCGCGGCGGCGGGCCTTGCGGGTGGGATTCTTGTAGACGATGGGGCGGTCCAGCCGCATGGACAGGCAGTCGCCGGTTTCCAGGCGCCAGTGCTGGTCGCCCACTGTCATTTCCATGATTCAACGCAACTGGAACCTGCCGACGCGCAGAGCGCGTTTCAGACCTCGGAAGTCAAAAAGTTGGAGCGCACTTCGGGCCGGGGCCGGGGCCGGGGGCTGGGTCGGTGCCGCTCAAGGCTCCCTCATGGAGACTTGGCTTTCAAGGGGCCGGCGCACAACGGGCTGCCTTGCCGGCAGGATGCGGCCCCTGTTCATGCCGACGGCGAGTGCCAGCAGGATCAGCGCGATGCAGGCCCCATCCGAGGCGCTGGGACGTTGGCCGATGATGAACAGGGAACTGACGATGCCGAACACCGGAATCAGCAGCGACAGGGGCGCAACCCGCGATACCGGGTACTCGCGCAAAAGCAGGTTCCATCCCCAGTAGCAGAAGTGCGTTGCGCCGTAGGCCTGGAACGCCAGTGAAAACATGGCGGCCCCCCTCAAATGCGAGGGCAACGCGGTAAATGGCCCCGGCCCATGCAGCAGCCAGGTCAACAGAAACAGCGGAATCGGCGGGAACAGGCTGGCCCACACCACGAAGGCGAAGATCTCGCGCACCTTGGACACCTTGATGACGATATTGCCAATGCTCCAAGCCAGGGCGCTGACCATCACCAAACTAAAACCGATTGTGGTGGCCTTGCCGGGACTGCCCAGCAGGATGCCCACCAGCCCGATGGCGGCCAGCACCATGCCGATCAACTGGGGTAACGCCAGGCGTTCACGGAACAACAGCACGCCCCAGCCCAACGTGAAGAATGCGCTGAACTGAATCAACAAGGAGGCGCTGCCGGGCGGCACGCCCATCGCGATCCCCAGGTTGATCAACGCCCACATTGCCACGCCGAAGATCAAGCCATAGACCGCTAGCCAATGGAAGGCCACCTGCGGACGTTTCACGAAGAACACCCACGGCAAAGCGGCCAGCGTAAAACGGATGGCCGTCAACAGCAGTGGATCGATCCCGGCAAGCCCGAGTTTGGTGATGGGAAAGTTGAATCCCCAAACGGCCGTCACGACGACGGCCAGCAACAGGTGTTTTCTTTGCATGGTCAGTGTGTCTCTTGCTGGCTGCAAGGCGTAAAGCGCTGGCATCGACGGAAATTTGCCGGAAATCCGCATGGCCTGCTTTCGATTACAGGTCAAAAAGCAATAAAATCAGGCCATGCGGAAAATCACGATCGATCCCTACGAGAACACGCCGCGCGATGCCGTCGTGACGGCGCGAGACTACGCGGATGGCGAGCTGTTCCCATCGCACCGCCATCAGCGCGGGCAATTCGCCTACGCCGCGCGTGGTGTCATCACGGTACGCACCGACGAGGGCAACTGGGTGGTGCCGCCCCAGCGCGCCGTCTGGGTGCCGTCCCGGCTGCCACACGCCATGCAGATGCGCGGCCCGGTCACCATGCTCAACACCTACATCCGCGCGCAGGCCGTGCAGCGGCTTGGCTTGCCTGCGCATTGCCAGGTCTGCGACGTGTCGCCGCTGTTGAGGCAATTGCTGGAGCAGGCGCTGGCGGTGCCCACGCACTATGCAGCTGGCGGGCGCGACGGCTATCTGATGGGTTTGTTGTTGCACGAGATCGCCGCCATGCCCGCGCTATCTCTCAATGCGCCATTGCCCGCGGAGCCGCGTCTTGATCGCGCTTGCCGCGAGTTCCTGGCGTTCCCCTCGCTGGAAATCGGCATCGACGACATGGCGCAGCGCACCGGCATGAGCCGCCGCACCTTTACCCGTCAGTTTCGGCTGCACACCGGCGTCAGCTATATCGAATGGCGGCAACAAGCCTGCCTGCTCGCAGCCGTGGTTAGGCTCGGCAATGGCGAACCTGTCACGCGCGTCGCCATGGAGCTGGGTTACAGCAGCGCAAGTGCATTCGCGACCGTCTTCAAGCATGTCCTGGGTGAGGCGCCTAGCCGATACTTCGCAACGCATAGGGCTTAGAGGCCGGTTCAAAAAATCTGACGTTGTTTGGTCGCACGCGGCGAGCTGGCCAAGACGCTGCGGCACCTGGCGGACAAGGTCGCGCGTATCGACGTGGTCGACATCTCCGGCTCCGATGAAGCCGTGTGCGGCACATAGCACGCCAATTGCCGAAGGAACATTTGTCCGTTTATGTCGTCTATACTTGACAAATAAATCGGAGGTTGTCGCCATGAACCCTGCCCTCCTGGGTAATACGATTCAACACAAGCGGATCGCCCTCGGCTTGACCCAGCAGCAACTGGCGGATATGGCCAAACTGTCACGCCAGTCCCTAAACGGTATCGAGCATGGAACCGTGAACGCCACGCTCGAAACGCTGGGCCGGCTGATGGACGTCCTCGGCCTGGCGCTTGATGTGTACGATCCCGAAGCCGACCGCCAAGCCAGAGGCATGCCGACCCGCGCGCTATGGATGGCCGTGAAGGGCGCAAACGTTAGTTATACCGGCGAGCTCACGCCTGACCAGCTTGAATGGGCGCTGGCCACTGGCGAGGTGCCGGCGGAGTTTCGTCCGCAAGTAGCCCAGGTTCTGGATGAGGCGCCACTGCAACTCGTCACCAAGGTAGTGGCCGAGGTGGCGGCGAAGCAGCACCGGAAACCGGCCGATATCTGGAAGAACCTCAGACGGCTCGCGCAGTCATTGATGGCGACACGCGGAGGGCTGTGGGCATGAAGATTGAGCTCCAGGGTGACATCTGGGAAAGCCTGTTCCCTCACGCCTTCACGCTGATGGAGGAGGTCAGGAAGCACGGGGGTATCGAGCCGTTCTGGACCTTCGGAGGCGGGACGGTCCTGATGCTCCGGTACCGCCATCGCCCAACCTGACCGACGAGCCATTCGAGGTCTGGGAGATCCTGGGGCAGCCAGTCAAAGTGGAGACCGCAGCCGAAATCGTTGCCAAGAAGCTTTACCATCGGGGCGACCGCGCCACCGCACGGGATTTCTTCGACCTGGCCGTCGTGGTCGAGCAAGAATCAATAGCCCTCGCGCATGCCGCGCCGTTTCTGCTTAGGCATGCAGCAGCCTTCCTGGGCCAAATCGAGGCGGGCCCGCCGATCATGCGCGAGCAGTTCGCCAGGATCCAGCGGATCAGCTTCGACCGGAGCTTTGATGAGTGTGTCGCGCTGGCGCGGGATTTTCTTAATTCGCTGCGGGAAACCGATGACTCTCCGCAGAGGGCGCGGGAACGACAGCGCCTGTAGATCTCTCGAAGTGCGCGGCGCTCGGTAGCGCTAGCCCGCTCCTGCGCGGCCAAGTTGGCGTGGCCCTCGGTATCAAGTTCACCGCCTCACTGAAAGACGCGGCATTGGCCGCATCGTTCTTATCAGTTCTGGCGCCTGGTGGGCGATATGATCCGCGTGGACCTGCCGTCGCTGTCTTCCGGAAAGGATGATCAATCCGTCGATGGTTTCGGTGGACACTTCGGCCTCGGGTGACTGAGTAGAGAAAGCGTTCATGCCCCCCGACCAACGCGATCGAAACAATAAGCCGCCGCAGGCTGCAAGGCTGCTGCATTCCAACGCGAGTTGGAGCCGCACGGTTCTTGCGCGACGCTCAAGTAAGGCGCGCAATCTACGTTGATCTATAATCCACACCGGCTTTCCTGAACCCGTGTTTCGGGGCAGCAGGCGTCCTTGATGCACCCATAGGGCACGCATCACGCTGCTGCAATACGATTCTGCCCATGGACCGGCGCACCGAGGATGAAGGATCTACCTCAGCATGGCAGTTGGCAGACTTTCTCTCTTCCGCCGTCCTACATCCGTGCAACCATTTGAGTATTGAAGAATGCGGAAGTCAGAGTCATCGGTCGCCGCCGCGGCACCGTCCCCCACCCCACTCTCCGAATACCCCGGAGAGGACCCCCGCGCCGCGAGGGCAGGCATCCAGGTCATTGCGCGGGCGGCGGAAATACTGCGCACGTTGAGCAGCCACCCAGGTGGCCTGAGTCTCGGCGCCATTGCAAAAGATGTGGATTTGCCGCGCTCGACCGTGCAGCGGATTGTCGATGCCCTGGGCGCGGAGGGTCTGACAATGTCCGCTTCGGGCGGCAGTGGCGTGCGGCTTGGTCCGGCTATCCTCTCGCTGGCCAACGCGACGAAGTTCGAGATCGCGGATATGGTCCGCGACGCGCTTGTCGACTTGTCGAAAGCGACGGGAGAAACGGTGGACTTGTCGATACTGGATCAGAACAAGGCGGTGTTTATCGATCAGGTACAGGGCACGCATGTGCTGCGGGCCGTTTCCGCTGTCGGAGCCGCGTTCCCGTTGCATTGCTCGGCGAATGGCAAGGCCCTGCTCGCCATGCTGGACGACGCAGCCCTGGCCAAGGTCAAAGGCAAGCTGAAGTTCGAGCAGCTGACACCGCATACCCTTCGCAGCTGGGAAGATCTCGCAAAGGATATTGAGTCGACGCGGGCCACCCATGTCGCCGTGGATCGCGAGGAAAACTCATTGGGGATTTGCGCCGTCGCAATCGGCTTGCTCGGGCCAATGGACCAGCGCATCGCTATCTCGGTGCCGACCCCGACCCACCGTTTCGTGCAAAGCGAAGCGCTTCTCACTGAGAAGCTCGTGGAATGCAGGGCGCGGCTCCTGGCAGGACCGCTGCGCAGGGCCTGACCCAGGTTCCGGCCCTGTTCCCCAAGGCTACGCCTTACATCTGGGCATCGCTGCGTTCCTTTAGGGCGGCGGCAAGATACGCCAGGAGCTGCTCCCTGACGCCCTGCGCACTCGAATACGTCCATTCGTAGAATCCCTTCCCGGACTTCATGCCGAGGTTGCCGTCGCGCACGCTGTTCGTCACGATACGGTTCGGCCACGACGTGCTATCCAACGTCGGCAGGATAACGGCGTGAATGTCCTGCGTCAGGTCGAGCCCGACCAGGTCGGCATTCTCCAGCGGCCCCAATACCGGCAGCCGCAGGCCAAACGAGTTCTTGACGACCAGATCGACCGTCCGCGCATCGCAGATGCCTTGCGACACAAGGGCGATTGCCTCGCGCCAGAGCGCATGCTGCAAGCGATTGCCGACGAAGCCGGGAACATCCTTCTTGACGTGTACCGCCACCTTGCCGACCGATTCCAGCAGCGAGATCGTGCGTTCGACGACCTGCTGGTTCGTTGCCGTCGCCTGCACGACTTCAACCAGCGGGATGAGGAAGGGCGGATTCCACCAGTGCGTTCCCACGAGGCGATCCTTTTTGCTGATCGCTTCGCCGATATGGCCGATGGGTATGACGGACGTGTTCGACGCGATGATGCACTCGCCAGATACGACCGCCTCGATCTGGCGCATGACGTGATGCTTGATCTCTAGCTTCTCGGGCACAGCTTCGAACACGATCTGACAGCCGGATAGGGCTTCGCTGATGTCGTCGCTCAGCCTGAGCTTTGCAAAAGACACAGCGGGGCGTCCCAGCGTCTTCAGATTGGAAGCAATACGTTCCTGCACGGTTTCAATCAAGCCTGGCGCGGCATCGTAGACGCACACATCGAACCGGCCGTCCTCCAGGAATACCTGCGCGATGCCGTGGCCCATCAGCCCGGCGCCGACGACACCGATACACATTGAATTCAATATCCTCTCCCGCTTATTTTTAACCGTTATACGGTACATATGTACCTTATTGCGGTTAACAATAAGCAGGAAACCGGCATCGGTCAACCAAGGGTAAACGCTGCTGAACAGCCGAATTCCCAGTCCTGGCAAGGGCTGCGAGGGAGTTGCATGCCTGCCGTTGCACGCATTACAGGGAACGCCGCTGCCTATACGCTTGACAACGCTGATGGCCCTCCATAAAGTAACCGCAAAGCGATACACAGTAACCGCAATGCGGTACGAACATAAACAGGAGACAGCCATGGCAGCTGAGAAGGTCATCATTTCATGCGCGGTGACGGGGGCGATCCACACGCCCACGATGTCGCCCTATCTGCCAATCACGCCCCAAGACATCGCGCAGCAGGCGGTCGACGCCGCGCGGGCGGGAGCGTCGATCCTGCATCTGCATGCGCGCGATCCGCTGGACGGCCGCCCGAGTGCCGATCCCGAAGTCTTTATGCAGTTCCTTCCGGAGATCAAGCGGCAGACCGATGCCGTGATCAACATCACGAGCGGCGGCAGCACGAAGATGACACTGGAGGAGCGGCTCGCGCCCCCATTGCGCGCGCGGCCCGAGATGGCCTCGCTCAACATGGGCTCGATGAACTTCTCGATCCACCCTGTCGCGTCGAAGATTGCCCAGTGGGAACACGATTGGGAGAAGCCATACGTGGAGGGCACGGAAGATACGATCTTTCGCAATACCTTCAAGGACATCCGCCGCATCCTCATGGAGCTTGGCGAAGGATGCGGGACCCGGTTCGAGTTCGAGTGCTATGACGTCGGGCACCTGTACAACCTGGCCTACTTCGTCGATGCAGGCCTGGTGAAGCCGCCGTTTTTCATCCAGACGATCTTCGGGATCCTGGGAGGTATCGGGCCTGCAGCCGAGAACGTGACGTTCATGCGCGAGACGGCTAACCGGCTGTTCGGCCGCGATTATTACTGGTCCGTGCTGGGTGCCGGGCGCCACCAGATGCCGTTGCTGACCTACGCATCGATCATGGGGGCGAACGTGCGGGTGGGCCTCGAAGACAGCCTGTACCTCGGGCGCGGCAAGCTGGCGCAGTCCAATGCCGACCAGGTCAGGAAGATCCGCCACATCCTGGAAGAACTCGGTTTCGATATCGCATCGCCCGCCGAAGCGCGATCCATGCTGCAACTCAAAGGGCGCGACAACGTCGCGTTCTGAACCCATTGAAATCACGCCATCCTTTCCACAACGGAGACATCATGTCGATATCCGCATACCCCGCCACGCCCCCTTCCAATACCGACGGCGTCGAATTCGTCGAACTGAGCCACCCCTGGGGTCACGGCGTACCTAACTGGCCGTACTTCGAAGACGTGAAGATCGAGCGGATCCATTACATGGCGAAGTCCGGGGTGCTCACGCAACGCATTACCACTGTCATGCATAGCGGTACGCATATCGATGCGCCTGCGCACGTGATCGAAGGCACGCCGTTCCTGGATGAGATCCCGCTGGACCGTTTCTTCGGCACAGGCGTGGTGGTCAGCATTCCCAAGAAAAAGTGGGAAGTCATCACGGCCAAGGACCTGGAGAACGCCTATCCGAAGATCCAGAGGGGCGACATCGTCATGATCAACACCGGCTGGCACCATCATTACGGCGACAACAGCCAGTACTACGCCTACTCTCCCGGCCTGTACAAGGAAGCGGGCGAATGGCTGGCCGAAAAAGGCGTGAAGATGGTGGGCGTCGACCAGCAAGCCCTTGACCATCCGCTGGGCACGGCCATCGGCCGCCACGGCGTTGGCCCGCTCTTGCCGCGGGTATGCGAGGAGTATGAGCGTGAAACGGGCCGCTCCGTCGAGCAGGACTTTCCGTATTGGGAGCCGGCGCATCGTGCGCTGCTCGAGGCGGGTATCCCTGGTATCGAGAATGTCGGGGGCGATCTCGACAAGGTGACCGGCAAGCGGGTGACGATAGCGGCGTTCCCCTGGCGCTGGGTAAAGGGCGACGGATGCATCGTGCGTGTGGTGGCGATGCAGGACAAGAGCCAGTCCTTCCGTATTGAAAGCGGTCTGTAACGGACGCGGCCATGGAAGTCAAACGACTGCATGCCGCCGCTCGCTATGACGCGGCCAGGCATTTCGACATGCGGTCCCTGCGCTTGCAGGGGCTCGATGCCACGCACGTGGAGCACTTTTGGGTAGGCCTGTCGCACTTTTTGCCAGATGGCGGCGCGCAATGGGACGCAGGGCCGACAGAGAAGGTCTACGTGGTGCTGAGCGGTGAGATCACGCTCACCACCGCCGGCGGGGACGTCGTGCTCAAGGCGTTGGACTCGTGCGTGATTCCGGCCGGCGAAGGGCGAAGCATCAGGAACGATTCCAGGTTGCCGGCCTCGATGCTCGTGATCCTGGCTTCGGCCTTGCCCGGGAGCCAATCTACAGGAGAAGGAAACAATGGCTAATACCAGTGCCGCCTTTGGCTTGTCAGGCAAGGTAGGCGTGATCACCGGTGCCACCGGCGCGTTCGGACGGGCCGCGGCACACAGCCTGGCCGATGCCGGCGCGAGACTCGTGATCGCGGGGGCGAATGCGCAGGCGCTGCGCGAACTCGAAGTGCAATTGAATGCCGACGGTATCCGGGTCAAGGCCAAGGCATGCAGGCCCGACACGGAGGCCAATGCCCGCAACCTGATCGACGAAGCGGTTGCGCAGTTCGGTGCCATCGATTTCGTCGTCGTCGGCTCGGGTACCAACGATCCCGCGCCGATCCAGGATATGACCACGGAACAGTGGGACCACGTAATGGCAGCCAACGTGCGCGGATCGTGGCTGGTCTGCAAGGCCTTCGCCACCCACTGTATCGAGATGGCGCAGCGCGGCAGGGTTGTCCTGCTGTCGTCCACGCGCGGCAAGCTCGGGCTTGCCGCCGGTTACTCGGCTTACTGCCCCTCGAAGGCGGCGATCGATGGCCTGACGCGGACACTGGCATGCGAGCTGGGCCGCTACGGCATCAACGTCAACGCCATCGCGCCGACGGTGTTCCGATCCGAGCTCACGGCATGGATGTTCGCCGATGACGATCGCGGCCGCGCGGCGCGCGAAGGGATGCTCGCGCGTATTCCGCTCGGGCGCCTGGGGGAACCCGAGGATCTCGTCGGGGCGTTGCAGTTCCTGCTTTCCAGGGCGTCGGAGTTTTGCACCGGCCAGACGCTATATATCGACGGAGGCTACACAGCCGGTTAGTGATTCGCCCCGCCCCGGAGCGGCAGGTACGAAAGGCAAGCGGTTCCAAAGAAGAGCCGCGCCGACATAAGCATGACAGGAGACAAGACATGAAGAAGGAAATGGAAGGTGGCACTGTCCGCCAAATGCACTCCGCCGGGCGCCGCGCCACCTTGCGTGGCCTGGTAGCACTGGGCGCGTCCACGGTCGGCGTGCAATCGATCCGGCCCGCTTCAGCGGCCGCGCGGCCGCTGAAGATTGGCTACGTGAGCCCTCGAACAGGGCCGCTCGCCCCGTTCGCAGAGACCGATGGATTCATCCTGCAGCGCGTGCGCGCAGCGATTGCGAACGGCATCTCTGTAGCGGGCAATGTGCATCCTGTACTGATCATCGAAAAGGATAGCCAGTCGAATCCGAATCGCGCCGCCGAAGTCACGGCAAGCCTGATCAAGGACGACAAGGTGGACCTGATTGTGTCCGCGTGCACGGCGGACACCGTCAACCCCGTGTCCGATCAATGCGAGCTGGGCCGGATCCCCTGCATCACCACGAACTGCCCGTGGCAACCTTACTACTTCGGGCGAGGCGGTTCGCCGGCGAAGGGCTTCGAGTATACGTATCACTTTTGCTGGGGACTGGAAGACCTGATCGCGGTATATACGGCCATCTGGGACAGCGCCGGCGCCGCCACCAATCGCACCGTCGGAGCGCTCTGGCCGAACGATGCAGAAGGCAACGCGTTCAGTGACAAGGCCTTTGGCTTTCCGGCGGCGCTTGCCGCGAAAGGCTACAAGCTCATCGACCTCGGCCGGTTCCAGCCGACCGCCAATGACTTCTCGGCGCACATCCGCGCGTTCAAGGCGGCAAACGTGGAGATCGTGACGGGCGTCCTGCCGCCCGCAGCGTTCGCTACATTCTGGAGCCAGGCAGCCCAGCAGGGTTTCAAGCCGAAGATCGTGACCTTTGCCAAGGCGCTGCTCTTTCCTTCCGCGGTTGCAGGACTCGGGCCACGAGGCGTCGGCTTGTCCACGGAGGTGGCGTGGTCGCCCGCCTATCCTTATCGCTCCACACTGACCGGCGAAACCAGCGCACAGTTTGCCGCTGCCTATGAAGCGGCTACCGGCCGGCAGTGGGTGCAACCCCTTGGCGCAACGCTGTCCTTGTTCGAAGTCGCACTCGACGTGCTCAAGCGGAGCGCCGCGCTGACGCCACAGGCGATTGTCACGTCGATCCGCACGACCGACTACGCGTCGGCCGTCGGTCCCGTCAAGTGGACTGGGAGCCCGGTCAAGAACGTCACCAAGACGCCGCTGGTAGGCGCGCAATGGACCGCGGGCAACAGGCATCCACTGGATCTGCAGATCGTGAGCGCAACGCTTGCGAAGGATATCGGCGTGCAGAAGCGCCTGGCAATTCTCACCTGAGGGGTCGTATGGAACATTGTGTCCTTTCCGCCGAAATGCTGGTGAAGCGATTCGGCGCGGTGACGGTCGCCGACAATTTGTCCGTTGCGCTCGGTGACGGCGAAGCGCTGGGCGTCATTGGCCCCAACGGTGCAGGAAAGAGCAGTTTCTTCAACCTGCTGAGCGGCAACATCCGCGCGGACAGCGGCCGTATCCTGCTGGAAGGGCGGGACGTCACCCATGCATCGCCAAACGAGCGGGCGATTGCCGGGATCGGGCGAACGTACCAGATCCCCCGGCCCTTTTCCCAGCTGACGGTATTTGAAAACCTGCTCGTTGGCGCATTCTTCGGCGCCAGGCTGGACGCGCGCCGAGCTCAGCAGCATTGCTACGAAACGCTGGCACTGACCGGGTTGCTCCGCCATGCCGACAAGCCGGCGGCTGCGCTGTCGCTGCTCGAACGCAAGCGACTGGAACTGGCGCGAGCGCTGGCGACCCGCCCGAAGGTCCTGTTGCTCGACGAAATTGCAGGCGGCCTGACGGAGGGCGAGGCGGCGGAACTGGTCGCAACCATTCAATGCATCCACGCCCAAGGCACCGCCATCATCTGGATCGAACACGTCGTGCATGCGCTCCTGGCGGTTGTCTCCCGGCTGATGGTGCTGAGCTTCGGCAAGAAGCTCATGGAAGGCGAGCCGTCGGCTGTGATGCACAGCGCCGCGGTGCGGGATGTGTATCTGGGTATCGAGGTGGAAGCCCATGCTTAGCATTCATGAACTCGATGCGTACTACGGCGACTTTCAGGCGCTGTTTGCCCTGAGCCTGACAATCCAGCAAGGCGAGTCGGTGGCGATCATCGGTGCGAATGGGGCCGGGAAGTCGACCTTGCTCAAGGCGATCTCGGGAGCGCTCCCTGTCAGGCACGGCGCGATCCGCCTGCGCGAACACAGCCTCGGACATGACAATGCGGCGCAAGTGGTGCGCAAGGGCATTGCGCTCGTTCCCGAGGGGCGCCGCATGTTTCCGAGCCTGAGCGTGGAGGAAAACCTGCAGATCGGGGCGTACGCCAGGCGGCCGGGCCCGTGGAATCTGGGACGCGTCTACACGATGTTCCCCCGGCTCGCGGAGCGGCGCCGGCAGAACGTGACGTCCCTGAGCGGTGGCGAGCAGCAGATGGTCGCCATCGGGCGCGCGCTCATGTCGAACCCCTCCATGCTGATGTGCGATGAGCTGTCGCTGGGCCTCGCGCCCAAGATCATTCGAGAGATGTATGGCCACCTCGCAACCCTCAAGGAGGAAGGCACGACGCTGCTGATCGTCGAGCAGGACATTCATCAGGCGCTTCGCTTCTCGGACCGCTACTACTGCATGCAGAAGGGACGGGTCACGCTGTCCGGCCAATCCGCATCGGCCAGCAAGGACGAGATCGGACGCGCGTACTTTGGAGAACAACAATGACGGGCTGGATCGATGTGATCGTTCAGGGCATTCTTCTGGGCGGCCTCTACGCCTTGTATGCCAGTGGGCTGTCGCTCATTTTCGGTGTCATGCGATTGGTCAACGTCGCGCACGGCGACCTGATCGTGCTGGCGGCATTCCTCGCCTTTGCCATTCGCATCCCGGGGGCGGAGACTTCATTTTCCTCGCTGCTGCTAACCGTCCCGGTCATGTTCGCGATCGGCTATGTCTTGCAGCGCGCGCTACTGAACGGCGCCATGGGCGCCAACGTGCTGCGTCCGATGCTGCTGACGTTCGGCCTGTCCATCGTCCTGCAGAATGGTCTCCTTGATATTTTCTCGGCGGACTCCAGGAAGCTTCCCGGCGGCTCGATCGAGACAATGAGCGTGCCCCTCGGCGGCGGCATCGCCGTCGGCATCCTCCCGGTGATCACGCTGCTGGCGGCGATTGCCGTTCTTGGCGCGCTCCAGTTCATGCTGCGACGCACCGCCATCGGACGGGCATTCAGGGCAACCTCCGATGACGCGGAGGCGGCTGGCTGGATGGGCATCAATCACCGCAACCTGTTCGCGCTGGCGACCGGCATATCGATGGCTGTCGTCGGCATCGCCGCCGTCTTCATGGGGACGCGGGCGAGTTTCGATCCGGCCAGTGGACCGGACCGGTTGATCTTCGCATTTGAAGCAGTGGTCATCGGCGGCCTGGGTTCGCTGTGGGGCACCCTTGCCGGCGGCATCGCGCTCGGCGTCGCTCAGAGCATCGGCGCATCACTTGACCCCGACTGGCAACTCCTTGCCGGCCACCTGCTGTTTCTCGTGGTGCTGCTGATCGCGCCTAACGGACTCTTTCCCCAACGAGGCAACCAATGAGCGCACACCTGACATCTCACTTGGCGCTGCCCGCCGGCGCGCCGAGGTTTTCGCGCACCGACGGCGCCTTTGTTGCCGCAACCGTTGCGCTGGCCGCGCTGGCTTTCGTTCTCGATACCGGACAGCAGTCCATGCTCGTCGAGTTCTTCTATTTCGTCGCGCTCGCACAGCTCTGGAATATCCTGGCTGGCTATGGCGGATTCATGTCGCTCGGACAGCAGGCCTACCTTGGCAGCGGGGGGTATGTCCTCTTTGCCCTGGCGATCTTCTTCAAGATGCCGCCGCTGGCGTCGGTTGTCCTGGCTGGGCTATTCGCTGCCGGCATGGCGTGCATCGTCGCATTTGCCGTCTTTCGCCTGGCCGGACCATACCTGGCGATCGGGACCTGGGTGATCGCCGAGGTGTTCCGGTTGGCATTTTCACAGGCGAGCGCGCTTGGCGCGGGGTCGGGAATCAGCATACCCCTGGATGCGGTGCGCTCCCTTGACCTCGGCTGGATGAGCCGCGACATGCTGCTCTATCTCATCGCCCTGCTGCTTGCCGTCGCGGTGAACTATGGCGCGTACCGCATGCTCAGGTCGAAGTATGGTCTCGCCCTTTGCGCGATACGAGACAACGAGAGCGCGGCGTCCACCATGGGGATTCATCAACGGAACCTCAAGTTCGCTGTCTATGTCGTGATCAGCGCTGCCTACGGCATGCTGGGCGCGTTTATCTTCCTGACCAAGCTGCGTATTTCACCGGCTTCCGCGTTCGACATCAATTGGACCGGCTACATCATCTTCATCGTGGTGATTGGCGGAATCGGCACGCTTGAGGGCCCGATCATCGGCTGCATCGTCTATTTCTTGATGCGGCAGTACCTTGCCGATACCGGTAGCACCTACTTGATTCTTCTGGGCTTGATCGGCATCGTCGTGATGCGTTTCTATCCAAGGGGAATCTGGGGCGAACTCGCCGCGCGCCATGGCATTGCATTCCTGCCCACACGCTGGCACCTTCCGGCCGCCGCCAACCCAGGTGCCCGGCCTGCGCGGGAGGGTGAACGGCGGGCAGCGGACGTTGCTGGCAACCCGTGATGACGGATGCGTGACGGCGCCACGTTCCGAGGGGCTCTGCGCAGTTCGCGCCCGCAGCGCAGCGTACAAGAATATAACGAGGAGACGACAATGAAAACACCGAAGACGGTGAAGGCAACATGGCTGTTGGCGCTGCCGTGTCTTGGGTTCGGAGCCGGCGCTTGCGCCCAGGGCAGCGTATCGCTGTTCGGCATGCTTGATGCCGGTGTGACGTATGTAAGCAATCAATCCGGCAAACGGGGCGTATTGCTCGATACCGGGGTGTATGTGCCAAGCATTTTCGGGCTGCGCGGGAACGAGGACATTGGCGGAGGCAGCAAGGTATTCTTTGAACTGGCCAGCCAGTTCAGCAATGACAATGGAGCAACAATTCCGTCGAACGGTTCGCTCTTCGCCAGGCAGGCATTTGTCGGTCTTGGCAATGCATCCTGGGGGAAAATCTCCCTGGGGAACCAGTACGACTTCATGACTGAATCGCTATTGTTTTCCGGTCTTGACGGTGGCCTGCTATATGGCGGCTTCTACAATTTCCGCAATGGTCCGTTCACTGGCCTCGGCATTCCGAATAATCCAACCGGAGCGACCGACTTCGATCGCGTCGGCGCCTCCACGCGCGTCGCAAATTCCGTCAAATATGTGACACCGTCAACCGGAGGCTTCACGCTTGGCGCCTTGTATGGTTTCGGTGAGATTGCAGGCTCTGTAACCTCTGGGCGGACCGCCAGCGCCGGAGTGAATTATGAGCGCGGCCCGCTGGCGCTTGGCGCTGCCGTCACGGACGCGCGCTATAGCGCGATCAACAATGGCCGGGACGGCATACGCAACATCGGCGTGGGCGCGCACTATGGATTCCCTTCGGTGCTTGCCCACATTCTTTACACGAACACGCGCAACACATTCTCCGGTGCAATGGTGAACGTCGTGCAGGCGGGCGCAAACTGGACCCTCTCCGGCGGCCTGACACTTGGCGCCAACTACCAGTGGATGAAGGGAAACGCACAGCTCAGCCACAACAAAGCGCAACAGGTCACGTCGACCTTGATGTATGCGCTGTCCAAACGTACCTCGGTTTACCTGGAAGGTGTCTACCAGCATGCTGCCGGCGACCACGGCGCTCAGGCCTGGATCAACGGACTTTTCGGGCCAGACGCGGCGTCGTCCGGATCCAGTCAGGCCATTGGGCGTATCGGGATGGCCACGCGGTTCTAAGGTGACAGTCAGTTGGAGTTCTTTTCATTTTGAAGGAGATTGGAATGGATTTGTCTGAAGCGCACGCCTTGCTCGATCCGGCTCCGCTTGCCCTGGAGACCGGCTATGAACGTCTCGCAAGCGGGGTCTTGCACGTGGCCTGCCGCACGGAACTACACGGCTGTACGGGGGAAATGTTTGAATGGTGGTTCCGCTTTCGCCCAAATACGCAGCAGTACATCTGGTGGCATCCGGCCGACCATGTCTCCAGCAAGTGGGCAGAGGCTCAGGATGGGACACATATCGGGTCCATTCATCTGGTCGAGGAGCATTTTTCCGGATCGCCAGCGGAAAAGCTCGCCATTCAGTTTCGTCATCCCCATGAGTATTTCGATGCCGCGGCGTACGACGAGGCCAGGGACCGGGGCGCCATCAGCGCGGCGGTTTGCGGCCGGGTAGGCATGGGGGATGCGCCCGAACGCACCGGCAGCGGTGAAATACTTGGCGGCCGGCTGTTGCACATGGGACGCGATACGCCATCGGGAATGACGCTGAGAAGTCATTTCTACCTTGGCGAGGATATGCCCGCGCAAGGGCATAGCGCCGAGGGGATCAAGGCGGCTTTTCCCGATGCGTTCGGACAGGCACTGCTTATGCATTGCTACAACGAATTCACCTTCCTTTCTCGCTTCCTGCCCTCGCTCTATATCGCCGAGCATCGGGATAGCGTCAAGGTTCGGCTTCCGTGGTGAGAGACAGGGGACCTTTCTCGGCCAAACTCCCACTTGCCGCCTCCCGCTCCCTATGCCGCCAGCCGGAACGACGCCACCGAGCGCATCATCGATTGCGCCTGCTCGGCCAGCGCCTGGGCCGCGGCGGCGGCCTGTTCCACCAGTGCCGCGTTCTGCTGGGTCACGGTGTCCATCTGGTTGACCGCTTGCCCGACCTGCTCGATGCCGGCGCTCTGCTCGTTCGATGCCGCGCTGATCTCGCCCATGATGTCGGTCACGCGCTTGACCGCGCCAACGATGTCCTCCATGGTCTGGCCGGCCTTGGCGACCAGCGCCGAGCCGTTGTCCACCTGGGCCACCGAGTTGTCGATCAGGCCCTTGATCTCCTTGGCGGCGGTGGCCGAGCGCTGGGCCAGGCTGCGCACCTCGCCGGCCACCACGGCAAAGCCGCGGCCTTGTTCGCCGGCGCGGGCCGCTTCCACGGCGGCGTTCAGCGCCAGGATATTGGTCTGGAAGGCGATGCCCTCGATCACGCCGATGATGTCGACGATCTGGCGCGAGGCGCCGTTGATCTCGCCCATGGTGCTCACCACCTGGTTGACCACCTGCCCGCCGCGTTGCGCGATATCGGAAGCATTGACCGCGAGCGAGCTGGCCTGGCGCGCATTGTCCGCGTTCTGGCGCACGATGCCCGTCAGCTCTTCCATGCTTGAAGCGGTTTGCTCCAGCGCCGAGGCTTGTTCCTCGGTGCGTTGCGACAGATCGGTATTGCCCGCGGAAATCTGCTGCGTGGCCGAGGCGATCGAATCCGCCGCGCCGCGGATCTCGCCGAGCGTGCCGGACAGGCGCTGCTGCATGCGCTGCATGGCCGCCAGCAGGCTGGTCTGGTCGCCGGCGTGGATGCGCACGGGCACGGTGAAATCGCCGTCGGCGATGCGCGTGACCACCTCGGCGGCGTAGGCCGGCTCGCCGCCCAGGCTCTTGCGCACGGTGCGCATGATGGCCAGCATGAATGCCGACACCAGCACGCCGATCAGCAAGGTGCTGATTGCGGCGGAGATCAGGTCGTCGCGGAAGCTGCTTTCGATGTCCCTGAGGAACACGCCGGTGGCAACGTGCCAGTCCCAGGCCGGCACATAGCGCACATAGGTCAGCTTGCGCGCGGGGGTTTCGGTGCCCGGGAGGCGGCCGCGGTAGGTGACGAAGCTGTCATCGGGGCTGGCGCCGGCGCGCGCGCCCGCCTTGCCCGCATCGACGATGCTCTGGTAGACCAGCTTGCCGTCGGGGTCCTTGAAGTCGCCCACGATCTTGCCTTCCGTATCCGGCAGGCCGGGGTTGAGCACCACCTGCGGCTTGGAGTTGAGCAGGAACAGGTAGCCCTTGTCGCCGAAGCGCATCACGCGCAGTGCATCCTTGGCCGCGGCCTGGGCGTCCTCGGTGCTCATGGTGCCTTTGGCGGCGCGGTCCACGTAGAGCTTGACGATGCCTTCGGCGGTCGCCACCAGGGACTGCAGGCTCTCGCGGCGCTCGGCCATCATGGTGGCGCGGGTGTGCACGGCGCCCCAGGTGCCCAGCGCCAGCAGGGCCAGCCACATCGCCACCAGCGCGGCCCAGAGTTTGGCGTTCAACGAGATTCGATTCATGATCATGCTTACCGGGTATGGGCAGCCGGTTCGCGCCGGCGGCGCGGCATCGGCCTGACCTTGGTGTTGACAGAGCGGCACAGGCGAGACGAATCCGCGCGCCGCGCCTAGCCTGGCCACAGCCGGTTAACGACCCGTCACCGTCGGGACTTGAATGGGGGAAAGATAAGTGAATAAAGGGCTGCTTTTTCCCGGGCCGGCAAGCTTTCCGATCCCTGCCTACAATGTGACTTTCGCCGCGCCTGGATGACGGGCGGCTCGACGCAACCCGCGGAGCAAAACGCATGACCTCAAGCATCACCACACGCAAACTGGGCAGGTCCGGGCTGGAAGTCTCGCCCCTGGCATTTGGTGGCAACGTGTTCGGCTGGAGCGCCGACGAGGCCACTTCCTTCAAGCTGCTCGATGCCTTTGTCGGCGCCGGGCTCAACTTCATCGATACCGCCGACGTGTACTCGCGCTGGGTGCCTGGCAACCAGGGTGGCGAGTCCGAGGCCATCATCGGCAAGTGGTTCAAGCGCAGCGGCAAGCGTGCCGAGGTGGTGCTGGCCACCAAGGTGGGCAAGGACATGGGCGAGGGCCGCAAGGGTTTGTCGCGCGCTTATATTGAACGCGCCGTGGACGCCTCGCTGCAGCGCCTGCAGACTGACTACATCGATCTCTACCAGTCGCACGACGACGAAGACCGGGACACGCCGCTCGAGGAAACCCTGGACGCCTACGCCCGCCTGATCAAGGCCGGCAAGGTGCGCGCCATCGGCGCCTCCAACTACAGCGCCGCGCGCCTGGCCGAGGCGCTGGAAACCAGCCGCCGCCACAACCTGCCGCGCTACGAGAGCCTGCAGCCGCACTACAACCTCTATACCCGCAGCGAGTATGAGGCCGAGCTCGAGCCGCTGGTGCTGCGCGAAGGCCTGGGCGTGTTCAACTACTATGCGCTGGCCAGCGGATTTCTCAGCGGCAAGTACCGCTCCGAGGCCGATCTTGCCAAGAGCGGCGCGCGCGGCCAGCGCGTCAAGGCCTATCTCGATGCGCGCGGCCTGCGCATCCTGGCGGCGCTGGACGATGTCGCGGCGCGCACCGCCACCAACCCGACGCAGGTCGCGCTGGCCTGGCAGATCGCGCGCCCAAGCATTACCGCGCCGATCGCCAGCGCCACCTCGCTGGCGCAGCTGGACGACCTGATTGCCGCCACGCGCCTGCCACTGAGCGCCGGCGATATCGCGCTGCTGGACCAGGCCAGCGCGTGAGCCGGCCAACCCCGGAGGAGATAAGGGATGCATGAGAACAGATTGAGTCACGGCAACAGCGACGGCAGCAAGGCAGCGGACCTGAGCGCGGTCAGGGCGCTGGTGTTCGACGTCTTCGGCACCGTGGTGGACTGGCGTACCAGCGTCATCGCGGACCTGTCCGCGTTCGGGCGGAACAAGGGCATCGAGGCCGACTGGACCGCCTTTGCCGACGCCTGGCGCGCCGGCTATGTGCCCGGCATGGAGCGCGTGCGCAAGGGCGAGCGGCCATGGGCCAATATCGACGTGCTGCACCGTGAACGGCTCGACGCGCTGCTCGACCAGTTCGGCATCGAGGACCTGAGCGAAGCGGAGAAGGACTACCTCAACCGTGCCTGGCACCGCCTCCGAGGCTGGCCGGACACCGTGCCCGGCCTCACGCGGCTAAAGCAGCGCTACATCATTTCCACCTTTTCCAACGGCAGCGTGCAGTGCCTGGTCGACACGGCCAAGCATGCCGGCCTGCCGTGGGACGCGGTGTTCAGCGCGGACATCGTGCGCCACTTCAAGCCGGAGGCGCAGATCTATCAAGGCGTGATTGCCTTCTTCGACCTGCAGCCCCAGGAGGTGATGCTGGTTGCGGCGCACAACAATGACCTGCGGCATGGCCGCTCGCATGGCATGCGGACGGCTTATGTCAACCGGCCTACGGAGTACGGGCCGAACCAGGCGAAGGATCTGGCGGCCGAGTCGGACTGGGACGTGGTGGTGGATAGCTTGACGGAACTGGCGCAGCGGCTGGGCGCTTGAGCGCGCGTGCGCCAGCCAGCGCACATCGGCTTGGGAAAGCCTGCGATTGCGGCCTCCCGCCGTGAAGCGCTGGCTGCACTTGGCGCGCGTCTCGCGTGCCCGGCCGGCGCGATCGGGTTTGCCCAAGCCGCTCCCTGTCGGATACATTAGGACTCCCGGCCGCCCACGCTGCAACCCTGCGGCGCCACAGAGGCCATGCGAGAGCCGGGAGTTGGCACGCGCCGGCACGGCAGCGCGCCAGGAGACGACAAGGAGACCACGATGGACCTGCGGCAACGCGAGCACATCGACACGGTAGTCCAGCTCACCACCCGCGCCGGCGCGCCGATGGTGCGTGCGCCGGAGACCATCATCCAGAATTCGTGGCGGCGCTGCGTGCATCAGTACGGGCTGGATCCGGCGCGCATGCAAGAGGCGCGCATCCTGCCGCAGACCCGGCTGCGCGAGCACCAGCAGCGCATCGACGATTTTGCGCGGATTGCGCGCCACGGGCTGCAGACGCTCTATAGCCAGGTGGCCGGGATGGGCTACGTGGTGCTGCTGACCGACGCGCAGGGCGTGACGGTGGATTACCTGGGCGACGCCAACGCCGATGCCCGCCTGCGCCACGCCGGCCTGTACCTAGGCGCGCAATGGAGCGAATCCGGCGCCGGCACCTGCGCGGTGGGCACCGCGCTGGCCACCGGCCAGGCCCTGACCGTGCACCAGGCGGATCATTTCGACGCCACCCATATTCCGCTGACCTGCACCGCGGCGCCGCTGTTCGATTCGCACGGCAGCCTCTGCGCCATCCTCGACATTTCCGCGCTGACCTCGCCACAGGCCAAGGAAAGCCAGGGCCTGGCGCTGCAGATGGTGCGTATCTACGCCAGCCGGATCGAGAACGCCAGCTTCGTGCGCAGCCACCGCGAAGACTGGATCCTCAAGCTCAATGCCGCGCCGGAATTTGTCGACGTCAACCCGGAATTCCTGCTCGCGCTCGATGCGTCGGGCCGTATCGTTGGCCATAACCGCCGCGCGCAGCAGATGCTGGAGGCAGAGCTGGGCTTGGCCCCGGGTGGGGCGCCGCTGCTTGGCATGCCGTTCGAGTCGCTGTTCGAGGCGCGGCTCGATGAGCTGGGCCGCTTCATGCATTCGCGCCCCAGCGAGCAGCGCGCGCTGGCGCTGGCCCGCACCGGCGCACGGCTTTACCTGAGCGTGATGCCGCCGGCGTTGCGCTGGCAGCGCGCGCGCGATACCGCCGAGCGGGCCACGCCGCTGCAGGCGCCGCTAGCCGCGCTGTGCGGTGGCGATGCCGCATTGCAGCAGCAATTGCTGCGGGCCGCAAAGCTGGTGGATTCGCCCATCAACCTGCTGATCAACGGCGAGACCGGCAGCGGCAAGGAGTACCTGGCCAAAGCCCTGCACCGCGCCAGCGCGCGCCGCGACGGCCCTTTCGTGGCGGTGAACTGCGCGGCGATTCCCGAATCCCTGATCGAGAGCGAACTGTTCGGCCACCTGCCCAACAGCTTTTCGGGCGCGGGCTCGCGGCCCAAGCGTGGGCTGATCCAGGAGGCCGACGGCGGCACGCTGTTTCTCGACGAGATCGGCGACATGCCGCGCGAGCTGCAATCGCGCCTGCTGCGTGTGCTGGCCGAGGGGGAGGTGCTTGCCATCGGCGCGGCGCGCCCGGTGCCGGTCAACCTGCGCGTGATTTCCGCCACGCACCATCCGCTGGACCAGCTGGTGAGCAGCGGGCGCTTTCGCGAGGACTTGTACTACCGGCTCAACGGCGCGCGGCTGATGCTGCCGCCGCTGCGCGAGCGCACGGACCTGGACTGGCTGATCGGCAAGATGCTGGACGCGGGCGGCAAGCCAGCTACCGTGAGCCTGTCGCCTGCGGCGCGCGCGCGGCTGCACGCGCACCGCTGGCCCGGCAACCTGCGGGAGCTGCGCAATGCGCTGGAGTATGCGCGGGCGGTCTGCGACGACGGCCACATCGAGGTGGAAGATCTCCCGGAAGGGATTGGCGAGGGGATGCCGCAGCAGGGCTTGCTTCCGGTTTCCACCGGCGTCCCGCCGGGCAGCGCGGCCACTGAAGCCGCCAGCGCGCCGGCCTTGCCGGCCCCGGGCCTCGACCCGCATCAGTTGCCGCCGGAAGGCATGCTGCTGATGCAATACCTGCGCGCGGCCGGCTGGAACCTGAGCGCGGTGGCGCGCCAGATCGGCGTGAGCAGGATGACGCTGTACCGCCGCATGGCGCGCTACGGCATCGCGTCGCCCAACCAGCGCGACGCGGCGCATTAGCCTAGCCAGCGCGCATGGCGGCGCGGCTCGCCCGCGCCGCCTTGCCTGCCCGGTGCAAGATCCCCGCTACACCTGTTCACCCCCCTGTACACGTGATGCTGTGACACCTGTCACGCTGCGGCGTGCGCATGGCCCGCAAAGTCCCTGCGCGCCCCGTATTTTCCTGGGGTAATCCCGAGTATTTGCCGTCTCCGGCGTGCCGATGCGGGTTGGCACGGCCGTTGCGATATGCCTGTCATAACCAGAAAGACAGGAGACAGGCATGGGTGAGCACGCGCTGGCCGACCGGCCACTGGTCGGCATCATCGCCAACCCGATTTCCGCGCGCGATATCCGCCGCGTGATCGCCAACGCCAACACGCTGCAACTGGCCGACCGCGTCAATATCGTGCTGCGCCTGCTGGCCGCGCTGGCGGCCTGCGGGGTTGGACGCGTGCTGATGATGCCGGACCGCGAGGGCATGCGCGTGCTGCTGGCGCGCCACCTGTCGCGCCGCCAGGGGCCGGACGCCGCGCTGCCGGAGGTGGAATACCTTGACATGCCGGTGACCGCGCGCGTCGATGACACCTTCCTGGCCGCCCGCATGCTGCGCGAGGCGGGCGTTGCCGCCATCATCGTGCTCGGTGGCGATGGCACCCACCGCGCGGTGGTGCGCGAATGCGGCGACGTGCCGATTGCCGGCATCTCCACCGGCACCAACAACGCCTACCCCGAAATGCGCGAGCCCACCATCACCGGGCTGGCCACGGGGCTGTTTGCCAGCGGCCGCATTCCCGCCGCGCATGCGCTGGCCGGCAACAAGCGGCTCGACATCACGATTGCCGGCGAGGGCGAGGTGCGCCACGACATCGCGCTGGTCGACGCCGTGATTTCCCACGAGCATTTCATCGGCGCGCGCGCCTTGTGGAAGACCGAGACGCTGGGCGCGGTCTACGTGTCCTTCGCCGATCCGCAGGCGATTGGGCTGTCCGCCATCGGCGGCTTGCTGGAACCCGTGGGCAGGCATGAGCCCGGCGGCCTGGCGATCGAGCTGGCCGCGCCCGGAGCGGGCCGCTTCGCGCTGCACGCGCCGATTGCGCCCGGCCTGCTGCGCGCGGTGCCTATCGCGGGCTGGGAACGCCTGACCGACGGCGTTGCGCACCGCGTGCGCCAGCGCGCCGGCATCGTCGCGCTCGACGGCGAGCGCGAGCTGGTGTTCGGCCCGCAGGACGAAGTCACCGTGACGCTGCGCGAGCGCGCCTTCCTGAGCATCGACGTGGCGGCCTGCATGCGCTACGCCGCCGCCGCCGGATTGATGCGCAGCGGGCGCGCGCCGCCGCCCCCGCCACAACAGCATTCCCCACCCCAGCCACTCACCGAGCTTTCTACCGCCACCACAAAACCATGAAGGAGACAGACATGACAGCCAACGCATCCGGTACCACCGGGAACACGCTGCCCCTCGACAAGCAGGAACTGCTCGCCGTCTATCGCAGGATGCGCACCATCCGCGATTTCGAAGAGCGCCTGCACGTGGACTTCGGGCGCGGCGATATTCCCGGCTTCGTCCACCTCTACGCCGGCGAGGAGGCCGCCGGGGTAGGCATCCTGCACCACCTGGGCGACGGCGACCGCATCGCCAGCACCCACCGCGGCCACGGCCACTGCATCGCCAAAGGCGTGGATCCGGTGGCGATGATGAAGGAGATCTACGGGCGCAAGGGCGGCTCCTGCAACGGCAAGGGCGGCTCCATGCATATTGCCGATCTGTCCAAGGGCATGATGGGCGCCAATGGCATCCTGGGCGCAGGCGCGCCGCTGGTCTGCGGCGCAGCGCTGGCCGCCAAGTTCCGCGGCAAGGGCGAGATCGGCATCACCTTTGCCGGTGACGGCGCGTCCAACCAGGGCACGTTCCTGGAGAGCCTGAACCTGGCCGCGGTGTGGAACCTGCCGGTGATCTTCGTGATCGAGAACAACGGCTATGCAGAATCCACCGCGCGCGACTACGGCACCGCGGTGGACAGCTACGTGGACCGCGCCGCCGGCTTCGGCATTCCCGGCGTGACGGTGGATGGCACGGATTTCTTCGCCGTGCATGAGGCGGCGGGCGAAGTCATCAAGCGGGCCCGCGAAGGCGGTGGCCCGGCCCTGCTGGAATGCAAGATGGTCCGCTTCTACGGCCACTTCGAAGGCGACGCGCAAACCTATCGCGCCTCCGGCGAGCTCGACGACATCCGCGCCAACAAGGACTGCCTGAAGAAGTTCACCGCCACCGTGACCCAGGCCGGCGTGATCGCGCTGGATGAACTCAAGGCCATCGACGAGCAGGTTGCCGCACTGATCGAGGACGCCGTGCAGCAGGCCAAGGCGGCACCGTTCCCCACGCCCGCCGACCTGCTGACCGATGTGTACGTCAGCTACTAAGCGCACGCCCTCAGCCATTCCGAGACATAACGACAGCAAGCACGATCAGGAGACCACACCATGTCCCGCAAATTAAGCATGAAGCTGGCGATCAACGAAGCGATCGACCAGGAAATGACCCGTGACCCGAGCGTGATCATGCTCGGCGAAGACATCGTCGGCGGCGCCGGCGCGGACGGCGAGAAAGACGCCTGGGGCGGCGTGCTTGGCGTGACCAAGGGCCTGTACGCTAAGCACGGCGACCGCCTGCTGGACACGCCTTTGTCCGAATCCGCCTATGTGGGCGCGGCCATCGGCGCCGCGGCTTGTGGCATGCGCCCGATTGCCGAGCTGATGTTCATCGACTTCATGGGCGTGTGCTTCGACCAGATCTTCAACCAGGCGGCCAAGTTCCGCTACATGTTCGGCGGCAAGGCCGAGACGCCGGTGGTGATTCGCGCCATGGTGGGCGCGGGCTTTCGTGCAGCCGCCCAGCACAGCCAGATGCTCACGCCACTGTTCACGCATATCCCCGGCCTCAAGGTGGTGTGCCCCAGCACGCCATATGACACCAAAGGCCTGCTGATCCAGGCGATCCGCGACAACGACCCCGTGATCTTCTGCGAGCACAAGAATCTCTATGGCTTTGAAGGCGAAGTGCCGGAGAACTCGTACGCGATCCCCTTCGGCGAGGCCAACATCGTGCGCGATGGCAAGGATGTTTCCATCGTCACCTATGGCCTGATGGTGCACCGCGCGCTGGAGGCGGCGGCGACACTGGCCAAGGAAGGCATCGAAGCGGAGATCGTGGACCTGCGCACGCTCTCGCCGCTGGATATCGACACGGTGCTGGAGTCGGTGGAACACACCGGCCGCCTGGTGGTGGTGGATGAAGCCAGCCCGCGCTGCAACATCGCAACCGACATCTCGGCACAGGTGGCGCAGCGCGCGTTCGGCGCGCTCAAGGCCGGCATCGAGATGGTCTGCCCGCCGCATACGCCGGTGCCGTTCTCGCCCGCGCTGGAAGACCTCTACATCCCCAGCGCGGCGCACATCGCCGATGCCGCGCGCAAGACCGTGAAAGGAGGGAAACACTGATGGCCGAGATCACCCCGATCGTCATGCCCAAATGGGGCTTGTCGATGAAAGAAGGCACGATCAACGACTGGCTGGTGGAGGAAGGCGCGCAGATCACGGTCGGCATGCCGATCCTCGACGTGGAGACCGACAAGATCGCCAACGCGGTGGAAGCGCCGGACGCCGGCACCCTGCGCCGCAAGGTGGCGGCCGTGGGCGACATCCTGCCGGTCAAGGCGTTGCTGGGCGTGCTGGCGCCGCCCGAGGTCAGCGATGCGGACATCGACGCTTTTGTCGCCGCCTATGAAACGCCGGCGGCCGATGAGGAAGAGGAGGGCGCCGCCGCCTCGGCCTATCAGTTCATCGAAGTGGACGGCATCCGCACGCGCTACGCCAGGCGCGGCGAGGGTGCCGACACCGTGTTGTTCATCCATGGCTTCGGCGGGGACCTGGACAACTGGCTGTTCAACCTCGACGCACTGGCCGATGCGCACACCGTCATCGCGCTGGACCTGCCGGCGCACGGACACGCCACGCCCAGGCTGCCAGGTACCACGCTCGCATCGCTGGCAGGATTCGTCGCGCATTTCATGGATGCACTCGACATCGGCCAGGCCCACCTGGTGGGCCATTCGATGGGCGGCGGCGTCGCCGCGCAGCTGGCGGTGGACGCGCCGCAACGCGTGCGCTCGGTCGCGCTCGTATCGCCAGCCGGCCTTGGCGAGGAGGTCAACAGCCAGTACACCGAAGGCTTCGTCAACGCGCAATCCCGCCGCGACCTCAAGCCGGTGGTGGAACTGCTGTTCGCCGATGCCGGGCTGGTCAGCCGCCAGATGCTGGACGACCTGCTCAAGTACAAGCGGCTGGACGGCATCACGGAAGCGCTCGGCACACTAGGCGCGAGCCTGTTCGGTGGCGGCCGGCAAACCGAACTGCCCGGTCACAGGCTGGGGGATACCGGCAAGCCCGTGCTGGTGATCTGGGGCGCGCAGGACCAGATCATCCCCGCGTCGCATGCGGCCAACGCGCCAGCCGGCGCGACGGTGAAGGTGTTCGACGATGCCGGCCATATGAGCCAGATGGAGAAGGCCAACGAAGTCAACGCGCTGCTCAAGCGGCATATCGGCGGCTGACGAATCGGAGTCCTGCTGGTTTGCTGCCCTCTCCCGCAAGCGCGAGAGGGCAGCGCGGGGCGCGACGTATTTCGTGGCGGTATGCACTGAAGAAAATCAACAAAACAAGCCTAGGAGACCACCCATGGATGAACCCCTGAAGGGACAAGTCGCCGTCATCACCGGCGGCGCACGCGGCATCGGCCGCGGCATCGCCCTGACACTCGCCAAAGCCGGCGCTGACATCCTGATCGCCGACCTGCTCGAAGACGCCATGCGCGAAACCGCGGAGGACGTGCGCGCGCTCGGCCGTCGGGCAAGCACCCTCAAGGTCGACGTGACAAAGCCTGAGATGCACCGTGCCATGGTCAGGCAGGCACTTGACCAGCTCGGCGGCCTGGATATCCTGGTCAACTGCGCAGGCGTCATCAGCATCCACCCTGTCGATGCACTCAGCGAGCGCGACTGGGACTTCGTCATGGACGTCAACGCCAAAGGCACCTTCCTCGGCTGCCAGGCCGCGCTGGAACACATGAAAGCCCAGCACAAGGGCCGCATCATCAACGTCGCCTCGATCGCCGGCAAGGAAGGCTTCCCCAACCTTGCCCACTACAGCGCCTCCAAGTTCGCGGTGGTCGGCTTCACCAACGCCCTGGCCAAGGAAGTGGCGCGTGACGGCATCACCGTCAACGCGATCTGCCCCGGCATCGTGCGCACCTATATGTGGGATCGCCTCTCCGACGAATGGAAGGCAGAGGGCGAATCGGTTGATGATTCCTGGGCCCGCCACCAGCTCACGCTGATCCCGCAGGGCCGGGCGCAGACGCCGGAAGACATGGGCCGGATGGCGCTGTTCTTCGCGACCATGGACAATGTGACCGGGCAGTCGGTCAATGTCGACGGTGGCTTCACCTTCCATTGACCGGCGCCGGGCCGCGGTGCGGCCCGCCATGTGCGCGTGCCGTCGCGCGTTCCGACCCGGCGCTTACCGGTCATGCCATGCGATTTGAATTTCTCGATCCCGATCCCACCGACCCCGATCCCTTGCACGCCGAGCAGGCGCTGCTGGAACAGGCATCCGCCGGCCGCTGGCTGGCGCACCTGTGGCAGGCGCCGGTTTCGCTGGTGGTGCCGCGCAGCTACCTGCGGCATGCGCAACTGGAGGCCGCGCGCGCCGATTTTGCCGCGCGTGGCTGCCCGGTCTGGCTGCGCCTGTCAGGCGGCGGGCTGGTGCCGCAGGGCCCGGGCATCGTCAACCTGAGCCTGGCCTATCCGGTGCGCGGTGGCGCCGGGACCCATGCGGAGCCGGCCTATCTGCACCTGTGCGAGGTGCTGGCCGCCGCGTTGAGCCGCCTTGGGTTGCAGACGCACTGGCAGGCGGTGGATGGGTCGTTTTGCGATGGCCGCTTCAACCTGGCCTGGGGCCCGCCGGAGCAGGCCCGCAAGATCGCCGGCACGGCGCAATACTGGCGCCGCGTGGCGGGCGCGGATGACGCCAGCCTGCACGTGGTGCTGGCGCACGCCGTGCTGCTGGTCAGCGCCGATCCTCAGGAGATCAATGGCCGCGCCAACGATTTCGAGGCCGCCATCGGCAGCGGGCGCCGCTACCGTGCCGACAAGGTGGTCAGCGTGGCCCAGGCACTGGCCGACAGCGGGCAGCCGGTACCCGGCGACCTCGGCGAGCGCACGTCCCAAGCGCTCGCCGAGGCGCTTGCCGCGACGCCGCCGGCTTTCGCGGCAACGGTCCCGGCCTAGGCCCGGGCCGTAGCTGTGCGCGTATTCGTCGTTATTGACGATTCCACATCCCGGCGAGCGTGGCAAACTGACCGGCAAGACGCTTCCCTTGCGGGAGCACACAACCGGAGACAGGATATGGCGGGACCGTTGGCTGGACTGAAAGTGGTGGAAATGGTTGGGATCGGCCCGGCGCCGTTCTGCGCGATGATGCTGGCCGACCAGGGCGCCGAGGTGATTCGCATCGACCGCCCCCGCCCGGCCAAGCCGGGCGAGGCGCCGGCCACCGGCGCTGGCCGCGCAAGCTGCGACGTGACCGCGCGCGGCAGGCGCTCCCTGGCCATCGACCTGCGCAAGCCCGGCGCGGCCGAGGTCGTGCTGGACCTGATCGCCAAGGCCGACGTGCTGATCGAAGGCTTCCGCCCTGGCGTGATGGAACGCCTGGGCCTGGGGCCGCAGCCTTGCCTGGCGCGCAATCCGGCGCTGGTGTACGGCCGCATGACCGGCTGGGGCCAGCACGGCCCGCTGGCCCAGGCCGCCGGTCACGATATCAACTACATCGCCATCGGCGGCGCCCTGCACGCCATTGGCCGGGCGGGGGAACCACCCGTGGTGCCGCTCAACTACGTTGGCGACTTTGGCGGCGGCGGCATGCTGCTGGCGTTTGGCGTGATGTGCGCCATCAACGAAGCCCGCAACTCCGGCAAGGGGCAGGTGGTGGACGCCGCCATGACCGACGGCACGGCCTTGCTGTCTGCCATGATGTACGGCTTCAAGGCCGCCGGGCGCTGGACCAGCCAGCGCGGCGACAACCTGCTCGATGGGGCGGCGCATTTCTACGACACCTATGCCTGCGCGGATGGCAAGTACGTCGCGGTGGGCGCCATCGAGCCGCAGTTCTACGCGCTGTTGCGCGAGCGCTGCGGCCTGGACGATCCGCTCTTCGACAAGCAGCTCGACAAACGCCACTGGCCCGAGCTCAAGGCCCGCATGGCCACGCTGTTCCTCACCCGCACGCGCGCGCAGTGGTGCGAGCTGCTGGAAGGCAGCGACGCCTGCTTTGCCCCGATCCTGGACTGGGACGAGGCGCCGCAACATCCGCATAACCGGGCGCGCGAGACGTTTATCGAGATCGACGGGGTGATGCAGCCGGCGCCGGCGCCGCGTTTCAGCCGCACGCCGGCGGGCGTGCCTCAGGCGCCTGTGGAGCCTGGTGCGGATAGTGAGGCGGTGTTGCGGGATTGGGGGTGACGGGGGAGGTGATTGGGGGACTGCGCAGGGATGGGGTGATTTGAATTTGATATTGCTGTTGGGACTGCTTGCCGTTCAAAGTCAACGTCAAAGGCTTAAAGTCAAAGGCAGTTTCACCACCCCTGCGGGGCGGCGACCTACTTTCTTGTCTTGCCAAGAAAGTAGGCAAAGAAGGCGCCCCATACGGCCTGGTACACCTTGACGGCTCGCTTCGCATCGCAGGACGGTGTGGACCGCCCGTGGGGGCGCTCCGCACGGCTACACCGAATCCTGATCGCGCGATATCGCTTTTTCTTCGCGCTGGTTTGCTAAGCGGCGACGGCATGCTCCTTGATCGCTGCCAGTTTCTCCGCACCGATCTTTTCCTTCGCCCTTTCGGTGTCGTAGTGGGTTTGGAGGTTCATCCAGCTTTGGGCATCGGTGCCGAAGAACACGCCGAGCCGGACGGCCGTATCGGCGGTGATGGCGCGCTCGCCCTTGACGATCTCGTTGATGCGCCGAGGCGGGACATCGATTGCCTTGGCTAGCGCGTATTGGCTGATCCCAAGCGGCTCAAGCCAGTCCAACTGCAGGATCTCGCCTGGTGTGGCCAGCGGAATTTCTCGTGCCATGGTTTGCTCCTTTAGTGGTAGTCGACGATCTCGACGTCGGTCGCGTTGCCGTTAGCGAAACGGAAGCAGATGCGCCATTGATCGTTGATGCGGATACTGAACTGTCCCGCCCGATCTCCTTTTAGCGCTTCCAGCCTGTTGTTCGGTGGGATGCGTAAGAAGTTGAGTTCAGTGGCGGCGTGCAGTTGCTGTAGCTTTCGCATCGCGACCTTCTCGATGTTGGCGAACCGGGCAACCCGGGTGCCAGCAAAGACCGTCTCAGTATCTCGGCAATTGAACGATGTGATCATGGATTTATAATAACGCAACACGTTATTAACGTCAAGCGTTATTAAATCCGGGGTTTGTGGTGCGCCGGTGCCTTTCCGGTTGCTCCTTTTGACTGCCTGCGAGGCGCCCCATACAGTCTGGTATACCTTGACGGCCTGCCCCTCGGGCGCTCCGCACGGCTACACCGAGTCGGCGTCTGGCGGCAGCGCTCTTGCTTTCGTCCTCGGATATCGCGCGTTTGGGCTTTCGCGCGGGGCGGCATCGGCCGCCGCGCTACCGTTTGCCATCCACCGGTTTGCTCCCCTCTCCCGCTTGCGGGAGAGCAACCGTGTCAAGCGGGCAGTTTGTTTTCCCACGGCTGACCGGTCTTCGCCATGGTATTGAGGACCGTCAGCAGCTTGCGCATGCAGGCAGTCACGGCGAGCTTGAATGGCTTGCCGGTAAGACTCAAGCGCTCATAGAAACTACGGATGGCAGGGTTATGACGAATCGCTGTTACCGTCGCCATGTACAGCACATTGCGCACCTCGGCTCGACCGCCGCGGATGTAGCGTTGTCCCCGGCGCTTGCCACTGTCGTCGTTAAACGGCGCCACGCCGACCAGCGCTGCGATCTGCTGGCGGTTGAGCTTACCCAACTCGGGCAGTCGCCCCAGCAGGGTGAACACGCTGACTTTGCCAATGCCCGGCACACTGCTGAGCAATTCCACTTTTTGCTTCCATACGTCACTGGTGCGCAGCTTGTGGGTCATATCGATATCGAGCGACTTGATACGGGCGTCCAACCATTCGATATGCTCTTTCAGACTCTTGATGGCAAGCGGCGGCGCAGTGGCGACTCGAGCCTTCTCTTGCGCCCGCATGACCACGAGCTGGCTGCGCCGGTCCAACAGGTCAGCAAATTCGCGCTGCGCCTCGTCGGGCAACGGACGCACTGGCGGCCGGATCTGCTGGGCAAAACGCGCCAGCACGCGCGCGTCGAGCCGGTCGGTCTTGGCCAGAATCCCGCAAGCTTTGGCGAAGTCGCGCACCTGCTTGGGGTTGACAACTGCGACCGGCAATCCGGCACCAGCCAGCGCGATACTGACGCTGGTTTCATAACCGCCTGTCGCCTCAAGCACGATGCGATCGATTTGACCTTCGTCGTTGTGCTCGGCCAGGTATGCCAACAGCGAAGCGATACCCGCTTCGTCATTGATGAACTGCAAGCTCGCGCTGTCAGGCAAAGAGTCCAGATCCAGCGTGTTCTTGCTAACGTCGATTCCTACAACCTTGATATCCATTTGGCTTATCCCATCCTTGTGACCATTCGGCGTGCTGCCATCCAACCGTTCGGGCTTAGGCTAAACGCTATCAAAAATGGAAGCCTCGATCCTCGCTCTCCCTCGAACTTGGGCTTTCGCCCAGGGCATGGGGCCATCGATCTGAGGCTTCCAGGACATATTTTCCGACATACAAGGGGCGGGGGAGAGGGCGGGCGTTCGTTATGCCGCCGTGCTCGTGCTCAGTCCGCCGGCCCCAGGATCCGTTCGACAAACTCCGGCGCCAGCGCAACGCCGAGGAAGCGCGAGATCTCCACGATCTGTCCATACAGCATCCATTGGCCGTGATGCACCGCGCAGCCGCGTTCGCGTGCGGCTTTCAGCAGTGGCGTATCGCCATCGCGGATCACCGCCTCGCAGACCAGCGTGCCTGCGCTCAGTTGCGCAGCGGGGAGCGGCGTGGCGTCGGTATCGCGCAAGCCGAGCGCGGTGGCGTTGATAACCACGTCGAAGCCGGCGGGGTTGTGATCGCCGGCACGAATCGAGACGGTCGGCAGCACCCCTTTCAGGCTTGCCGCCAGCTCTTGCGCCTTGTCGGCGGAGCGGTTGTAGATGACCAGTTCGGCCGGCTGCTCGCGCGCGATGGCGTAGGCCATCGACTTGCCGGCGCCGCCGGCGCCTAGCTGCAGCACGCGCTTGCCAGACAGGCTGTGGCCGCGTTCGTGCAGGCCGGCGACGAAACCGTCGCCATCAAAGTTGCCGCCGACCCAAAAGCCTTTCTGGCGGTCGAAGCGCATCGCATTGACGGAGCCGAGCAGGCGCGCGGCATCGGTCAGTTCGCCACAGATGGCCACCACCGCCTCCTTGTGCGGCATGGTGACGACGAGGCCTTGCAGGTTTTGCGCGGCTGGCGCGCCGGCGAGGAATGCCTGCAATTGCGCCGCTTCCACATGGAAGGGCACGCAGACGGCGTTCAGGCCCTGGCGGGCGACCGAGGCATTGAAGAGTTGTGGTGTGCGCACGTGCGCGATGGGGGCGGCGATGATGCCGACAAGCTGGGTATTGCCATCGATCTGCATTGCGGGATTCCGGGTGACGTGGAAGAGGGAGAAGGGAGCGGAAGGCGGGACGGATGCGCGCCGTCCCGCGGGCATGGCGATGGCTCAGATGCCGGCCATGCAGGTGTACTTGATGACCAGGTAGTCCTCGATGCCGTAGTGCGAGCCTTCGCGGCCCACGCCCGATTGCTTGACGCCGCCGAACGGCGCCACCTCGTTCGAGATCAGGCCGGTGTTGACGCCGACCATGCCGTACTCCAGCCGCTCGGAGACGCGCCACACGCGGCCGAGATCGCGGGCGTAGAAATAGCTTGCCAGGCCGAATTCCGTGTCATTGGCCATGGCGACGACTTCGTCCTCGGTCTCGAAGCGGAACAGCGGGGCAAGCGGGCCGAAGGTTTCTTCACGCGCGACCAGCATGCCGGGGGTCACGTCGGCCAGCACGGTAGGCTCGAAGAACGATTGCCCGAGCGCGTGGCGCTTGCCGCCTTGCAGCACGCGCGCGCCCTTGGAGATCGCGTCGGTGATATGTTCCTCGACCTTGGTGACGGCCTTGGCGTCGATCAGCGGTCCGATGCGCACGCCGTCTTCCATGCCGTTGCCCACCTTCAGCGCGCGCACCGCCGCGACCAGCTTTTCGGCGAAGGCGTCATAGACCTTGCTGTGCACATAGAGGCGGTTGGCGCAGACGCAGGTCTGTCCCGCGTTGCGGTACTTGGACACGATGGCGCCTTCCACGGCGGCATCCAGGTCGGCATCCTCGAACACGATGAAGGGCGCGTTGCCGCCGAGCTCCATCGAGACCTTCTTGATGGTGGACGCCGTCTGCGCCATCAGCGTACGGCCGACTTCGGTCGAGCCGGTAAAGGTGAGCTTGCGCACCAGCGGGTTGCTGCTGAGTTCGCCGCCGATGGCGGCAGCCGAGCCGGTGACGACCGACAGCACGCCTGCGGGAATGCCGGCGCGTTCGGCCAGCGCCACCATCGCCAGCGCGGTCAGCGGGGTTTGCGAGGCGGGCTTGACCACCATCGTGCAACCTGCCGCTAGCGCGGGGCCGGCCTTGCGCGTGATCATGGCCGCGGGGAAATTCCACGGCGTGATGGCCGCGCACACGCCCACCGGTTCCTTGGTGACGACGATGCGCTGGTTGCTGACCGGTGCGGGAATGGTCTCGCCATAGACGCGTTTGCCTTCCTCGGCGAACCACTCGATGAACGAGGCCGCGTAGCCGATCTCGCCGCGGGCTTCGGCAAAGGGCTTGCCTTGCTCGGCGGTCATGATGCGGGCGAGGTCGTCCTGGTTCGCCAGCAGCAGTTCGAACCACTTGCGCAGCAGCGCGGAGCGTTCCTTGGCGGTACGCGCGCGCCAGGCCGGCAGGGCGCGGTTGGCGGCCTCGATGGCCTGGCGCGTTTCGTCGGCGCCCAGCAAGGGCACCTGGCCGACGCGCTCACCGGTGGCGGGATTGGTCACGTCGATATGACGCTGCGCATCGGTCCAGCGGCCATCGATATAGCACTGCTGGCGCAGCAGGGAGGGGTCTTGGAGTTGCAACATGGTCTGGTTCCGGTTCCGTAGCGATGTTGGGGGGATTCGGCGCAGCGCCGCTGACGGCAGGTTAGCAGGATCCGGCGATCTCGTTTGGCCGCCGGACGGATGATCAAGCCGCGATCCAAGCCGCGACTCAACCCGCGATATACAGCCCGCCATTGACGTGCAGCACCTCGCCGGTGACAAAGCTGGCCGCGTCGCTGCACAGGAAGCCGATGGCGGTGGCGATCTCGCGCGGGTGGCCGAGGCGCTTGAGCGGTGTCTGCTCGACGGAATCGGCGCCGCGTTTCTGGATCAGCTCGGTGGTCATGGGGGTTTCGATCACGCCCGGCGATACAGCATTGACGCGGGTGCGCGGCCCGAGTTCCCGCGCCAGGCTGCGGGTGAGGCTGAGCAGGCCACCCTTGGAGGCCGAATAGTGCGCATTGTAGTAAGCGCCCCGGTGCGCCGCCACCGACGTCAGGTTGACGATGGCGCTGTTCTCGCGCAGCGCGGGTATGGCGCGGCGCACAAGATAGAACACGCCATCGAGATTGATCGACAGCGTCTGGCGCCATTGCGCGTCGCTCATCTCGGCCACCGGCTGGGCCTGGTACAAGCCTGCCGACGGCACCAGGAAATCGATGCCGCCAAAGCGCGCCTGCGCGAGCGCCACGGCGCGCTCGCAATCGTCGGGGCTGGCGGCGTCCATGCGCAGCGTGGCGATGCGCTCGCCGCCCGGGTCCAGTTCGCGGGCAAATCCGGTGATGCCGGCTTCGTCCAGATCCGTCAGTACCAGGTTGGCGCCGTGCGCCAGGAACAGTCTGGCCGTCTCACGGCCGATGCCGCCGTTGGCGCCGGTCAGCAGCAGCGTGCGTTGATCAAAGTTGTACATGTTGTCTCCCGTGTTCAGATATGCAGTGCGCGCCCGTAGGCCGCGAGCACGGCTTCGTGCATGGCCTCGGACATGGTCGGGTGCGGCAGGACGGCCGCCATCAGGTCGGCCTCGGTGGTCTCCAGCGTCTGCGCGATGGCGTAGCCCTGGATCATCTCGGTGACCTCGTCGCCCACCATATGGGCGCCGAGCAGTTCGCCGCTGCCTTCGTCGAATACCACCTTCACCAGGCCAGCCGTGCTGCCCATGGCAATGGCCTTGCCGTTGCCGACGAAAGGAAACGTGCCGACCTTGACGGGATGGCCGCGCTCCCTGGCCTGTGCCTCGGTGAGCCCCACGCTCGCCACTTGTGGATGGCTGTAGGTGCAGGCCGGAATACGTGTGGCATCGAGCGCATGCGGATGCAGCCCGGCAATCCGCTCCACGCAGATCACGCCTTCGTGGCTGGCCTTGTGCGCAAGCCACGGCGGGCCCGCCACGTCGCCAATGGCGTACACGCCAGGCTCATCGGTGCGGCCGAAGCCGTCGGTGACGATATGCGTCTTCTCGACCTTGACGGCGGTTTGCTCCAGGCCGAGGCCTTCCACGTTGCCGACAATGCCTGCCGCCACCAGCACGACGTCGACGTCGACGCTCGCGCCGCCGGACTTGCCGCCCTGCAGCTCGACGGACCAGCCTTGCCCCTTGCGCTCGGCGCTCTTGATGCCGGTGCTTGTATGCAGCACGATGCCTTCCCGGCTCAGGCTGCTTGCCACCTGCGCGCTGATGTCGGCATCCTCCACCGGCAGGATGCGCTGCGCCATCTCCACCACCGTCACCTCGACACCCACCGCGTGATAGAAGCTGGCGAACTCGATGCCGATGGCACCGGCGCCGACGATCAGCATGCGCTTTGGCACGACGGGCGGCGCCAGCGCCTCGCGATAGGTCCAGACCGTCTTGCCGTCCGCCGGCAGTGCGGGCAGCTGGCGGGCGCGTGCGCCGGTGGCGAGCAGGATGTGGGCGGATGAAACGGTACTGATCGCGCCATCCGTTGCGGTGACTGCCAGCTTGCCCTTGCCCGCCAGCCGTCCGTGGCCGTTGAGCACGGTCACGCCGTTCTTCTTCATCAGGTGGGCCACGCCCTTGCCCAGCTGCGCGGCCACCGCGCGGGAGCGGGCCACCATGGCAGGCAGGTCGGCGGTAGGCGGCGCGGCATGCACACCGTAGGCCGCTGCGTCCTTGACCAGCCGCAGCACATCGGCGGAGCGCAACAGCGCCTTGGTGGGAATGCAGCCCCAGTTCAGGCAGATGCCGCCCAGGTGCGCTTTCTCGACCAGCGCGGTTTTCATGCCTAGCTGTGTGGCGCGGATGGCGGCCACGTAGCCGCCCGGGCCGCCGCCCACGACGATCAGGTCAAATGCGGAGTTCGCCACGTCATGGTCCTTAGATCAGCATCGACAAGGGGTTTTCAAGCAGGCGCTTGAACGCGGCCAGCCATTGCGCGGCCAGTGCGCCGTCGATGGCGCGGTGGTCCACCGAGAGCGTGCAGCGCATGACCTGCCCGGCCTTCAGCTCGCCGTCTTCCACCACCGGTACCGCTTGCGTGGCGCCCACGGCAAGGATGGCGGCCTGCGGCGGGTTGATGATGGCGGAGAACTCGGACACGCCGAACATGCCGAGATTGCTCACGCTGAAGCTGCCCCCCTGGTACTCCTCGGGGCGCAGCTGCGAAGCGCGCGCGCGCGTGGCCAGGTCGGCGATCTCGGCGCTGATGACGGACAGCGGCTTCGTATCGGCAGCGCGCACGATGGGGGTGATCAGGCCGGCGTCCGTGGATACCGCTACCGCGATATCGGCCTGCCGATACTGGCGCATCGCCGTATCGGTCCAGCCCACGTTGGCCGCCGGCACCTCACGCAGGGCGACTGCCACGGCGCGCACGATGAAGTCGTTGACCGAGATCTTGCGCGGCGCGTTGGCATTGATCTGCGCGCGCAGCGCCAGCAACTTCTCCATGCGGCAATCCGCCGTGAGGTAGAAATGCGGGATGGTGGCCTTGCTCTCGCTCAGCCGGCGTGCGATGGTGCGGCGCATATTGCTGTGCGGGATTTCGGTGAACGCATCGCTGGCCTGCGCTTGCGGTGCGGCGGGGGGCGCAACGGCTGGTGCGATGGCGGCGACCGGAGCCGCGGCGGCCCGCTCGATATCGCGCTTGACGATGCGGCCATTGGGGCCGCTGCCGCGCAATGCCGCCAGGTCCAGTCCGCGCTGCGCCGCCAGGCGGCGCGCCAGCGGGCTGGCGAAGATGCGTGCGGCTTGCGCCGGGGCGGCATTGGCAGCCACCACGGCTTGGCCAGTGGATGCCGCCTCGGCCCGCGGCGCTTGCGCGCTGCCACCGGCTGCGGCGATCAGCGCATCGATATCCACGCTGGTCTCGCCATTGACCAGCAGCACGCCGATGGGCGCGCCCACTTCCACGTCCTGGCCGGCTGCCACCAGGCGGCGGGCGAGCACGCCGGCCGAATCGGCATTGAGCTCGACCACGGCCTTGTCGGTCTCGATTTCGGCGATGCAGTCGCCCACGGCAATCGTATCGCCTTCGTTCTTGGTCCACGCTTGCAGCGTGGCCTGGGTGGCATTGGCCGCCACCTCGGGCATGCGTAGCAGGGTGGCCATGTCAGGCAGTCCTCGGCTGTTGCAGGTCGGGGCGATAAGCGGCGATATCCGCGTACTGCACGATCTCGAGCACGTTGCCTTCGGGATCGCGGCAGAACGCCAGGTAGGTGCCGGGGCGCACTTCGATGCGCTGAGGGCCGGTGAGGAATTCCACGTCGGCGGCGAGCAGCTTGTCGACGGCGCCCTGGATGTCGTCCACGATAAACGTGAGGTAGGTGGCGTTGGCCTTGTCGAGGATGTACTCGGGCGTTGCCGCAGGTGCGGGCGCTTGCATCGGGGCCAGCAGCTTGATGCGCTCTCCGTAGCTGGTTTGCAGGCGCACGGCGGTATAGCCGCCGGCGTGCATGGCAGCCTGCACGGCGCTTGCCGCAGGCACGGCCACTTCGCTGACGAAGGCGAAGCCCAGCACCTGCTCGTAGAAGCGGCGCATGCGCGGCAGGTCGCGCACGGCGATGCCGACCTCCAGGGGAACAATCATGTTCAGGGTCATTGGTATTCCTTGGGTTCGTTCAGTTGGCCAGGCGGGATTCCGGACTCACGCCGCGCCCTTGTCGCGCATCACCTGGCGCAGGCCTTCGGCCACTTCCTCGGTGCGGGCCGCGGCGGCGCGCTCCAGCACCTTGGAGATGCTCGGCGCGGCCTCCGCGCCGGTCACGCGCTGCACGGGCTGGTCCAGCCAGTCGAAGTAGCGGCGCTGGATCTCGTCGGCCAGCCATCCGCCGTAGGAGGTACCCCGCGCGCCTTGTTCCACGATCAGTACGTTGTTGGTCTTCTTTACGCTCTGCGCGATGGTGTCCCAGTCAATGCTGGCGCGGTCCAGCCAGCGCAGGTCGATCACCTCGGCATCGATGCCGGTCTGCTCCACCGCTTCGAGCGAGTGGCCGACCATCGACAGGTACGTGATGACAGTGACGTCGCTGCCGCCGCGGCGCACCGCCGCCTTGCCCACCGGCAGGTGATAGTCGAAGTCTTCCACGGGGCCCATGCCCGAGGCGTTGTACAGGTCCACATGCTCGATCACCAGCACCGGGTCCTTGCACGCCAGCGCGGTGTTCATCAGGCCCACGTAGTCGAACGGCGTGGACGGCGCCACGATGCGCCAGCCCGGGTTGGTGGCGAAGATGCCGGCCGGGTCCATCGAGTGCTGCGAGCCATAGCCCGTGCCCATCGCCACCTTGGTGCGCAGCACCAGCGGCACGTCGCTCTCGCCGCCGAACATGTGGCGCGCCTTGCCGATCTGGTTGAAGACCTGGTCGGCCGCGACCCACATGAAGTCCGGGTACATGAACTCAACCACCGGCTTGTAGCGGCCATCCAGGGCCAGCCCGCCACCCAGGCCCACGAACGCGTTCTCGCTGATTGGCGTGCCCAGCACGCGGTCCGGGAAGTTGTCGCGCAGGCCGCGCGTGGCGCCGTTGGTGCCACCCTTGAGGCGGTGCACGTCCTCGCCCATCACCACCACCGACGGATCGGTCTCCATGCGCCGTTGCATGACGTCCGCCACCACGTCGATGAACTTGCGCTTGTCCAGCTTGCCGGAGAAGCCGGCCTCCTCCTCGCAGCGCAGGCCCGCCAGTTCGCTCAGGTCGCCACGAATGCCCACATCGCGGAAATCCGGGCTCGGCCACAGCTCGGGACGAATGCGGCGCTTGCCGGGCTTGCCGGAAGGATCGGCTTCGGTCAGTGCGGCCATCGCGTCGCGCATGGCTTGCTTGATGCGCTCACGCAGCGCGGCGATCTCGCCGGCGCTGATCAGGCCGCGCGCCTGCATGCGGCGCGCCATGAGTTCGAGCGGGTCGCGCGCGCGCCATTGCTGCTCTTCTTCCTTGCTGCGGTAGCCGAAGGCGCTCCCGGGGAAGGGGCCGTTCTGGTGGAAGAAGCGGTACAGATCGGCTTCGATGATCGTGGGACCCTTGCCGGCGCGCATATGCGCGAGCGCTTCCTGCGTGGCCAGGTACACCGCCAGCGGGTCCATGCCGTCCACCTTCCAGCTCGGGATATTGAAGCCCATGCCGCGCGCGGACAGGCGCGGCTCGGCGGTGGACTCTTCCACCGTGGTGGAGACGGCGTAGCGGTTGTTCTCGATAAAGAAGCACAGCGGCAGCTTCCATGCGGCGGCCAGGTTCATCGTCTCCAGCACCGAGCCGATATTGACCGCGCCGTCGCCGAAGTAGGTGATGGCGACCGCATCCGTGCCGGCATGGCGGTGCGACCACGCCGCGCCGGCGGCCATCGGCACGCCGCCGCCCACGATGGCATTGGTGCCCAGCGCGCCGGCCTCGGCCCATTGCAGGTGCATGGAGCCGCCACGGCCTTTGCAATAGCCCTGCGCCAGCCCCAGGATTTCCGCCAGCGTGCGTTGCAGCAGCGTTTGCACATCCGCCGGCAGCGGTGCGCGCGGGTCGATGCCGTTGGGCGCGAGGTAGCCCAGCGCCTTGGAGACGAACTGGTGATGCCCGCGATGCGAGCCATTGATCTGGTCCGCGCCGGTCAGCGGCACGATGGAGCCGGCGGCGCCGCCTTCCTGCCCGATGCTGGAGTGCGCCGGGCCGTGGACCAGGCCTTCGGCGGCGAGTTCGAGCACAGCTTCCTCGAAGCCGCGGATCAGGTGCAGGTGGCTCAGCAGGGTGCCGAGCAGGGCCGGGTCGGCCTTGGCCCAGTCTTCATCGGTGGTGCGCAGTTCCACCCATTCGGCGGCGGGGCGCAGGGCGTTACGTTCAGACATTGGAGAATCCTTGATTACCGTTCGATGGTGCTTTCAATCGTGTTGGAGGACTGCGTGCTCAGAAGCCGTCGGCGGTCCAGCCGCCATCGGAGACCAGCGCATGGCCGGTGATGAACGCGGCCGAGTCCGAGGCCAGGAAGAGGGCGACTTCGGCCATCTCTTCCGGCGCGCCAAAGCGGCGCAGCGGCGTGCGCGCCAGCAGCGCCTCGCCGTCGATGGCCTTGCTGGCCAGCAGCGTTTCCATCAGCGCGGTGCTGGTGTAGCCCGGGCAGACCGCGTTCACGCGGATGTTGTACTCCGCCCATTCCGCCGCCAGCGACTTGGTCAGCGACACCACGCCAGCCTTGGCGGCGCAGTACGCCAGGCGCCGTGCGGACGAGGCCAGGCCCCACATCGACGCGGTGCTCAGGATGGCGCCGCCGCCCTGGCGCACCATGCGGCGCGCCGCGGCTTGCGTGCAGAAGAACACGCCGGAGAGGTCGATATCGATGGCGCGGCGCCAGTCGTCGGGCGTCAGTTCCAGCGAGGGCTTGTTCATCGAGATGCCGGCGTTATTGAGCAGGATGTCGATGCGGCCAAAGCGGGCTTCGGTGGCGGCGCAAGCTTGCTCCACGGCCTCAGGGTCGGTGATCGATGCCTTCACGACTTCGACCTGCACTTCCGGGTAAGCCGCTTCCAGCTCCGCCTTGGCGCTGGCGAGTCCTTGCGCATCCAGGTCCAGCAGCATCAGGCGGGCGCCATGCCGGGCAAAGCCATGCGCCATCGCGCGGCCGATGCCGCTGGCGCCGCCGGTGTTGAGCACGACCTTGCCGGCCAGGCCGGGGTAGCTGGCGCGCGCAAAGGGCTGCGCGTTCGGGTATCCAATAGGCAAAGAGGTGCTCATACGGCTAACCAGTCCTTCAGAAGTTGGGTATTGGAGGTGAGTTGTTCGGGCGTGCCTTCAAAGACGATGCGGCCGTGGCCCATCACGCAGACGCGGCTCGATACCTTCAGCGCGATGGCGAGCTTTTGCTCCACCAGCACCACCGAGACGCCCCGGCGGTGAATGTCCTGGATGGCCTCGCCAACCACCGTCACGATCTTGGGCGCGAGGCCCTCGGTGGGCTCGTCGATCAGGATCACCGAGGGGTTGCCCAGCAGCGAGCGGCACATGGTCAGCATCTGCTGCTCGCCGCCGGAAAGGCTGCCGGCTTTGGTGTTGCGGCGCTCCTTCAGGCGCGGGAAGTAGTCGAACATCTGCTCGAAGGTCCATTGCGGCGCGCCCTCGGTGGCACGCTGCTCGCCCATGCGCAGGTTTTCGTCCACGGTCAGGTTGGCGAAGACCTCGCGCTCTTCCGGCACATAGGCAATGCCGCGCCGGCAGATCGCATACGATTGCGCGCCGGCCAGATCGCGCCCGCGCAGCCTGATGTGGCCAGCGCTTGGCGGCACCAGGCCCATGATGGCCTTGAGCGTGGTGGAGCGGCCCGAGCCGTTGCGGCCCAGCAGGCTCACCACTTCAGCCCGCCCGACATGGAAATCCACGCCGTGCAGGATGTGGCTCTTGCCGTAGTGCGCGTGCAGTCCTTGCACGCTCAGCAGCGGATCGGCGCCTTGTACGGACTGCGCGCTCATACCGTGACCTCCTCGCCCAGATAGGCTTCCTTGACGCGTGCGTTGTTGCGGATCTCGTCGGGCGTGCCGGTGGCGACGATCTCGCCGTAGACCAGCACGCTGATGCGGTCGCTGAGCGAGAACACCACGTCCATGTCATGCTCCACGATCAGCAGTGTGCGGCCCTGCGCGATCTCGCGGATCAGGCCGGCGGTGTAGTCGGTTTCCTCCTGCGACATGCCCGCCATCGGCTCGTCGAGCATGATGACCTTCGGGTCCGAGGCCAGCGTCATGGCGATCTCCAGCGAGCGCTGCTCCGAATACGACAGCTCGCCGGCGATGGCTTGTGCGCGCCCGGCCAGCCGCACCTGTTCGAGCAGGTGCTGGGTCTCGTCGCGCACGGCACGCACCTTGTGGGCGAACTTCCACAGCGTGTATTGCAGGCCGTGGCGCCGCATGACGGCGAGGCGCAGGTTCTCGAAAACCGTGAGGCCGGCGAAGACATTGGTGATCTGGAACGAGCGCGCCAGGCCGCGATGGTTGATGCTCTGCGGCGACAGGCCGTGGATCGGCTCGCCGTTGAGCATGATCTCGCCTTTGGTCAGGGGCAGGCGCCCGGAGATCAGGTGGAACAGCGTGGACTTGCCGGCGCCGTTCGGGCCGATCAGCGCGTGGCGCTCACCACTGACGAGGTCGAGGTCTACGCCACGGATGATGTCGACGTCGCCGAAGGATTTGCGCAGTCCGCGCAGGGAGAGCATCGCTTGCGTGTTCATGCCGGGTTCCTCCGGACGTTGGTGGCCGCGGTGGCAGGCGCGTCGATGGCGGGGGTGGCGTCCTTCAGGCGCAGCCAGCGGCCGTTGGCCAGGCGGGCCGTGGCGATGCCTGCCACCAGCAGCGCCGCGGGCACCAGCCAGGTCAGCGGCGAGATGGGATCCCACTCGCGGCCAAACAGCGCAATCGCGGGCCAGCCACCACCATTCAGGGCAGCCATGGAGCGGTAGTCTTGCGAGAAGAAGCGCTGCAGCATCTCCACCGTGAACACCGTGCCGCCTGCGAGCAGCAACGTGCCGATGACGAATGCCAGCGCCATGGGCAGCAGCGCACGCAGGCCATAGGTCTTGCTGTGCGTGGCGAAGGACTTGATCAGCCCGGCCAGGCCCGTCGGCATGAACATCATCACCAGCACGAACACGATGCCCTGGTACAGCAGCCACGAGCGCGTCAGGTCGGATACCGCGTAGCCGAAGAAGGTCATTACCGCCGCGCCCAGTGCCGGGCCGAGGAAGAGCTTCACGCCGCCGATATAGCTGTTGAGCACCACCGCCGCGGAGGCGGATGACTCGAACACCACGTAATTGGCCGCTTCCATGTTGAGCGCCTGCAGCGCGCCAGCGATGCCAGCGAACATGGCCGAGACGGCGAACACCAGCACGCCGAGGCGGTGCGTGTCATAGCCGAGAAAGCGCAGGCGGTTGGCGTTCTCCCGCAGGCCCAGCGTCAGGCGGCCCACCGGCGTCAGCGTGAACAGGTACAGCAGCGCGAGCGACAGCAGCACCCAGAACAGGGTCAGGTAGTAGACCTGGTTGCTGTCGCCGAAGGCGAGGCCCCACGCCGGCATGCGCATGGTGGACAGGCCCGCCTCGCCGCCGAACCAGCCCTTCAGGTGCGGCGCCAGCGCGTGCAGCAGTTCGGCCAGCGCCAGCGTGATCATGGCGAAATAGACGCCGGTACGCTTGGTGGCGAACCAGCCGGCGGCCAGGCCGGCGACCAGGCCCATGGCGCCGCCGGCCAGCGGCAGCAGCGGCGTGGGCAGCAGGCCGTTGCCGCCGAAGGCGTTCATGGCGTGCACGGTGGCAAAGCTGCCAATGCCGAAGTACGCCGCATGGCCAAACGACAGCATGCCGCCCTGGCCGCTAAGCAGGTTGAACGAGGCCGCGAACAGCACCGCGATCAGCATCTGGATGGATGCGTTGACCAGCGATTGCGACAGCACCATCGGCAGCGCCAGCAGTGCGCCTGTGCCGAGCAGCAGCAAGGTCTTCTGCGTGTTGGAGAGGTGGGTCATGGTTACTCCTTCTCGCCCATCAAGCCTGACGGACGGACCAGCAAGATCAGCAGCATCAGCGCGAACGGGATCGTCCCGGCCAGGCTGGAGAGCTTCAGGGTCATCAGCCCTCCGGCTTGCTCGGCCCAGGCGCCCGCCCCGGCCAAGGCCAGCAGGTCGGCCAGGCTGCGATCGATGCCGACCGAGAACGACGTGATCAGCCCGATCAGCAGCGAGGCGAGCATGGCGCCCTCCAGCGAGCCCAGGCCGCCCACTACCACCACGACGAAGACCATCACGCCGAGTTCCAGCGCCATGTTCGGGTTGGTGGTGTAGAACGCGCCCGCCACCGCGCCGGCCAGGCCCGCCAGCGCCGCGCCGATGCCGAACACACCCATGAAGACCAGCGGCACGTTGTGGCCCAGCGCCTCGGCCATGCGCGGCTTGTAGATCGCCGAGCGCACCACGATGCCGACCCGGGTGCGCGTGAGCAGCAGGTAGATCACGGCGAACATGGCCACGGCGATGCCGCCCATGAACACGCGATAGAAGGGATAGGAGGACACGCCCAGGTGGAAGGCCGCGAAGTCCAGCGACGCCGGGATGCGGTAGTCCACCGGGAAGTTGCCGAAGAACAGCTTGATCAGCTCGGCAATGATGAAGGACAGGCCAAAGGTCAACAGCAGTTCGTGCGCGTGGCCGTGGTGATGGACGCGGCGCAGGAAGAAACGCTCTACCGCCACCCCGACCAGTCCGACCAGGATCGGCGAAACCACGATGGCCGGCCAGAAGCCGATGGTGCCTTGCAACGTATAGGCAAAGTAGGCGCCCAGCATGTAGAACGACGCATGGGCAAAGTTGAGCACGCCCATCATGCCGAAGATGAGGGTCAGGCCAGCGGAAACCATGAACAGCAGCAGGCCGTAGATGGTGCCGTTAAGCAATGAGACGACGAGGTATTCCATGAGGCTTCCTTGGAACGAGCCTGTGCGGCCAACTGGCGCGTGGCCGTACTTGCCATCGCCCGCGCCGCAGTGGCGCAAGCGTTGGCTGATGTTGCTAGGGGGGCTTGGACAGGGGATCAGCTGGGGCGCTGCATCTTGCAACTGGCCTGGGCCGGCGTGGCGGCCTCGGCGGCGGAGAAGGTCTTGACCGGCTTGAAGCCCATGTCGGTGCCGTCGACCTTGAACTTCGCATCCTTGGCGACCACGGACACCACCATCGGCAGCAGCACCTGGTGATCGGCGGCGCGCATGCTCATCTCGCCCAGCGGCGATCTGACCTTGGCGGTTTCGAGCGCCTTGGCCAGTGCGCTGGTGTTGAGCTTGCCGCCTTCCGGCTTCACGGTCTTCAGCGCCTCGCCCAGCATCTCCACCGCGAACACCGTCTGTGGCTCGATGTAGGCGGGCATATGGCCCTGCCTGGCCTTGAAGTCGTTGGCGAAGCGCTCACTGTCGGCGCTACCCGCCTCGGCATTGAAGGGGTGGGCAACATAGTGGCCCAGCGCCACGTCGGCGGCGTTGCCGATATTGCCCGGCTGGTCGAGGAACACGGTGGCGAAGCGCGTCTTCAGGCCGGCCGCCTTGCTGGCCTTCATCAACAGCAGCAGGTCGTTGGACCAGTTGCCGGTGATCACGCTGTCCGCCTTGGCGGCAGCGATCTTGGCCACGTAGGGCGAGAAGTCCTGCACCTTGTTCACGTCATGCAGCGTCTTTTCCACCACCGTGTAGCCACCGGCGCCGGCGTAGTCGCCGATGGCCTTTTCCATGTCGACGCCCCAGGAATAGTTCTGGTTGATCGAGTACACGCGGGTGCCCAGCGCATGGAGCGGCTTCATCGCGCCGACCAGCGCCTTGACGCGGATCTGCGCATTGGTGGCGAACTTGAAATGGTAGAAGTGGCACTTCTCGCCGGTCAGTTCCATCGCCTCGCCGCCGACGTTCATGAACAGGATTTCCTTGCCCGGATTGCGCAGGTTGAACTTGCGCACGTCCTCCGTGATCTGGCCGGACACGGCTGAGGACGAACCCTGCATGACGATCTGGGCGCCATCGGCCACGGCCGCCTTCAGCTTGTCCGCCGCGCCCGCCGGGCCGCCCTGGTTGTCGTACTCGACCAGCTGGAGCGGCTCGCCGTTCCAGCCGCCGGTGGCGTTGATCTTGTCGATCGCATAGCGCGCCGCTGCGCGGAACATCAGGCCGGTGGATGCCTGCGGGCCGGACAGCGTCTCGACCAGCGCAATCTTCACCGGCGCCGCCGATGCCGTGCCCGCCAGCACGGAGAGTGCCGCGGCTGCGAACAAAGGACGGGTAATGCGGCTACCGCTCATGGGTGTCTCCTGGCTATTGTTTGGATTCATCTGGCGGGCGCCGAAACTGGTCCGCCATAGTGGTCTGACCTGTGGTTAAAGTGGTCTGACAGGTTTACTATAGGGAGATGGAAGACGGTCGTCAACGGCGACTTGCGCGCTATGCGGGTTTCTACCGAGAGTCCGATCGGACGTGTATCCGCGTAGCGGAACGAGGGGTGTGTACCCTTGCCGGGCTTGGCTTACGGGCGAATAACGGGAGCCGGCACCGCTTCGTGCTGGTACATTCCACACGTTTCACGCGCGCGAAGACGTGCTACATTGACTTGTAAGACCAATTTAAGATCATGCGCCAGCCGGAAGCTGGCTGGCGCCAGGGAGCCCGTATTGAACAAGACCGTGCCCGGTGCCGCAGCGCCGCCGCCCACCCAGCGCCCGGAGGGAACCATGTTCCATCCCGAGCCCAAACATTTGCCGGACGAGATCGCCAGGCGCCTGATCCAGGCAATCCAGGCGGGCGAGTTCGCCGTGGGCGACCGCCTGCCCAGCGAGCGCTTGCTGTGCGAGCAGTTCTCGGTCAGCCGCGCGGTGGTGCGCGAGGCCCTGTCGCAGCTCAAGTCGGAGGGGCTGGTTGCGCCCAAGGCGGGCAGCGGCGTGTTCGTGACCGAGCGCAGCCAGCGCCAGGCGTTTCGCATGCAGGACGTGGCCATTGACGAGAAAGACTCGCTGGCCATGGTGATGGAGCTGCTGGTGACGATTGAAGTGGCGGCTACCAAATTCGCGGCCATGCGCCGCACGCCGGAAGACCTCAAGCGGATCCGGCGCGCGCTGATCGGCATGGAGTATGAGATCGCCAACGACAGGTTGGGCGATGAAGAGGACTTCGCCTTTCACCAGGCCATCGTCGAGGCGACGCACAACCCGCACTTCCAGGCCTTGAGCGAACACCTGGAGCACGGCGCGCGGCGCGTGATCCGGCAGGCGAGGAGCAATACCAAGAGCCATCACGCGGACATGGTCGAGGCCGTGCAGGAAGAGCACAAGACCATCTACGACGCGATCGTGGCGGGCGATCCCGAGCGGGCGGCGCAGGCGGCGGAAACCCACCTCCGCAACGCCGCCAAGCGGCTGAACATGTACCTCAAGGGGTGACTGGCGGGGTGACTTGCGGGGTGGCCGGCGACCGCCGATGGGCTGGCCGCGTTCTTGTGTCCGGGCTTGCCTGGCTTATTCCAGCCCGGCCAGGCCCAGTTGGAAGCGTTGGCTCAAGCGCTCGCCGCTGGCTAGCAAAACGGTCACTTCCATCCCCGATGCCATCGTCTGGCAGGCCGCGCGGCTGGTGCCGGAAACCGACACGCTGGCCCCCTGCGGGCAAACGCACACGGCATGCCCCTGGCCCTCGGTATCGACCGTGACCGCGCCGTAGCCGGCCCGCATCGACAGGCCGGAAGCCTGGCGCCAGGTCCATGCGGACGGGGGTACAGAAGCGGTAATGTCGGTGCCGTCGCCCCGCAGCACCGCGGCGGTGGCGGTGACCCGGGGCACACCGGGCGTCAGCGGCGTGTCGGCGTAGGTGAGTTGCAGGCGCAAGGCGCAGTCCGGCGCCAGGGCGGAGGTGGCGTTGCGCGCCGTGGGCGGTTGGAGCAAGGTGAGTGCTGCCTCACCTTGCTCGCCGCGCCAGACCTTGCGCAGCGTGTCCCCGCACGCTTTTAGCAGCGCAATGAGCAGGCCGCCTGGCCGTGGCGCGGCGTGGCCCGATAGTGACCCTGAGTGCATCGATGGCACGATTTCCCCGTATCCTTTTTATGAAGGCACTCTACAAACCGGCCGGCCTTCGCGCATCACCCATTCATGGGATGCCACCGGGTTTTCTCATGGCCGGTGCGGGATTTCAGGCCGATGGCGGTGTCCCGGCCAGTTCGCCGACGCGCCTGACCACCTCGGCCAGTAGTGCCGAGCTGTCGTCGCTGCGATAGCTCATCATCACTGGTGAGGTAAAGCCGGGTGCGTCAATCGGCACGTAGGCCACGTCGTCGCGGTGCAGGCGCTGCACCGATGCCGGCACCAGGCAGATCCCAAGCCCCGCCGCCACAAGGCCGATGGCGGTCTGCAGCTCATTGGCCTCCTGCGCCACGCGCAACTGCAGGCCCTGCGTGCGGAACAGCGCCAGCACGTGGTCGGCGTAGCTGGGGCGGGGCCGTGCCGGGTAGAGCACGAAGGGGTGGGCCGCCAGCTGCGCCGGCGTCATGGGCAGACCCTTGAGCGCCGGGTGGCCGCTGGGCACGGCGGCCACCAGCGTTTCGGCCATGACCACCGTGCGGGTGATGGCGGGGTCGTCCAGCACGATGCGGCCGAAGCCGATATCGATGCGGCCGGCTTTCAGCGCTTCCATCTGCTGTACGGTGGTCAGCTCCGACAAGCCCACCTCCAGCGCCGCATCGGAACCCCGCACCAGCCGGATCAGTTCCGGCAGGAAGCCATAGAGCACCGATGGCACGAAGCCGATGCCGAACCAGCGCTTTTCATTGCGGCCGATACGCCGCGTGCCTTCCACGATCTCGTCGATGCGCTGGTTGAGCTGCAGCGATTGCTCCAGCAGGAAGCGGCCGGCCTCGGTCAGCCGCACCGCGCGCGAGGAACGGTCCAGCAGCACGGTGCCGATTTCGTCCTCCAGCTGGCGGATCTGGCGCGACAGCGGCGGCTGGGCGATATGCAGGCGCTCAGCCGCGCGGGTGAAGTTGAGTTCGGCCGCAACGGCCTGGAAATAACGCAGGTGACGTAGCTCCATGACCCCGTCCTTTCATACTTAAAAGGTATTGATCGGGACATACTCGGTCTTGGACACCCTGGATGTCAAGCCACATACTGCTTCTCAACGTATTCCATACTTGGCAGACACCCAGCATGAAAGCAACCGTCACCTCCGTCGAAGCCATCCTGGTCGACCTGCCCACCATCCGGGCACACCAGCTTGCCATGACCACCATGCAGCGCCAGACCCTGGTGATCGTGCGGCTGCGTTGCAGCGACGGCATCGAGGGGATTGGCGAAGCCACCACCATCGGCGGCCTGAGCTACGGCGACGAAAGCCCCGAGGGCATCAAGCTGACCATCGATACCTACCTGGCGCCCGCACTGGCCGGCATCGACGCGTGCAATATCCACGCCGCCATGCAGCGCCTGGCTTCGGTGGCGCGGGGAAACCGCTTCGCCAAGTCGGCGCTGGAGTCCGCGCTGCTCGATGCGCAGGGCAAGCGCCTGGGCCTGCCCCTGTCCGAGTTGCTGGGCGGCGCGGTGCGGCCGAACCTGGCCTGCCTGTGGACGCTCGCCAGCGGAGATACCGGCCGCGATATCGAAGAAGCCGAAACCCTGCTCGCCGAGCGCCGCCACAACACCTTCAAGCTCAAGATCGGCCGTCGCAGCGTGCGCGATGACGTGGCCCATGTGTCCGCCATCAAGCGCGCGCTGGGCGACCGTGCCCGCGTGACGGTGGACGTCAACCAGGCCTGGAACGAAGCCGATGCCGCCACCGGCATCGCCATGCTGGAAGCCGCCGGCATCGATCTCGTCGAGCAGCCCGTGCCGCGCGAGCAGCGTGGCGCGCTGGCCCGGCTGGCGGCGCGCTTCGTGGTGCCGGTGATGGCCGATGAGGCCGTATGCGGCCCCGAGGACGCGATGGAACTGGCGCGCATTGCGGGCGCGGACGTGTTTGCGCTGAAGATCTCCAAGTCCGGTGGCATCTTCGAGATGCTGCGCACAGCGGCGGTAGGCGACGCTGCCGGCATCGCGCTGTACGGCGGCACCATGCTGGAAGGCAGCGTGGGCACCATTGCCGCTGCCCACGGCTTTGCCACGCTGCCGCGGCTGGCCTGGGGCACCGAGCTGTTCGGCCCGCTGCTTCTCAAGGATGATGTGGTGACGGCGCGCCCCGAGTACCGTGACTTTGCCTTGCACCTGCCGGTTGGCCCGGGGCTTGGCCTGACGCTGGACGAAGACAAGCTGGCCCATTACCGCCGCGCCGCCTGAGGCGCTGCCCAAGCAAACATAGACCGAGGATTCAAGCATGTTGTTTCTGGTGAGAATGGACGTAAAGATGCCGGTGGATATGCCGGCCGCGCAGGCCGACGAGATCAAGGCGCGTGAGAAGGCGTACTCGCAGGACCTGCAGCGCCAGGGCAAGTGGCCGCATCTGTGGCGCGTGGTGGGCGAGTACGCCAACTACAGCGTGTTCGATGCCGAGTCCAACGACGAACTGCACACCATGCTCTCCAGCCTGCCGCTGTTCCCGTACATGGAAATCCATGTCACGCCGCTGGCCAAGCACCCGTCGTCGATCAAGTAAGCCGGCCGGCTCGCCGTTACCCTGAATACCGCCGCGGCCCCCGATGGCCGCGGTCCAACGCCAACACCAACTCCGAATCCACTTGGAGGAGACTCTGATGCGCTTGCCATTCCTGCGCGCGTGGGCCGCCTACGCCTGTGCGCTGGCCACCCTGGCCGTGCTGCCGTCCGCCGCCCATGCCGACACCTATCCCGATCACCCGATCCGCTGGGTCGTGCCATTCCCCGCGGGCGGTGCGATGGACAATATCGCCCGCACGCTGGGCGAGGAAATGTCGAAGAGCCTGGGCCAGTCCATCGTGGTGGAAAACCGCCCCGGCGCCGGCGGCAATATCGGCGCCGAGATGGTGGCGCGCTCGCCCGCGGATGGCTACACGCTGATCATCGTCGCCAACGGCATGGCGGTGAACCCCGCGCTGTACGGCCGCCTCAGCTATGACCCGGTGAAGGACTTCGCGCCGGTCTCGCTCCTGGCGGTGGTGCCTAACGTGCTCGTCACCAGCAAGGCCAAGAAGCTGCCCGCCACGGTGCCCGACCTGATCGCCGCGGCGCGCGCCACGCCGGACAAGTACACCTATGCCTCCGCCGGCAACGGCACCTCGATTCACCTGGCCGGCGAGCTGTTCACCTCGCTCACCGGCGTCAAGATGCTCCACGTGCCCTACAAGGGCAGCGGCCCGGCCATGACGGACCTGCTGGGCGGCCAGGTCGACTATATGTTCGACAGCATCACCTCGGCCAAGCCGCATATCGACTCCGGCAAGCTCACGCCGATCGCGGTGACCACCGCCAAGCGCTCGTCGACGCTGCCGAACGTGCCGACCCTGGCCGAAGCCGGCGTCAAGGGCTATGACCTGTCGCCGTGGTTCGCCGCCTTTGTCCCGGCCAAGACGCCGCCCGCCGTGGTCGCGCGCCTGAACCAGGCCATGGTGGACGCGCTGGCCAAGCCGTCGGTGCGTACCCGCCTGGCCGCCATCGGCGCCGAGCCGATCGGCAGCACGCCCGCGCAGCTGGGCAAGCACCTCGCTGCCGAAACCGATAAATGGGGCAAGCTGATCCGCGAGCGCGGCATCCGCGCGGACTGAGAACGCCATGACCACTGCATTGCACCAAGGCATCGCGCTGCATTACGAGATCGAGGGGGCGCCCAACGCGCCCGTGCTGGTCATGTCCAACTCGCTGGGCACCGATATGCAGATGTGGGCGCCGCAGATGGATAGCCTGCTGCCGCGCTTTCGCGTGCTGCGCTACGACACCCGCGGCCACGGGGGCTCCGGCCTGCCGTCCCCGGGCGCGGCGCCGTTCGGGTTTACCGAACTCGGCCAGGACGTGCTGGCCATCATGGATCACGCCGGCATCGGGCGCGCGCATTTTTGCGGGCTGTCGATGGGCGGCATGACCGGCATGTGGCTGGCGGCCAATCACCCCGAGCGTTTCGACCGCTTCGTGCTGGCCAATACCGCCGCCCTCATCGGCCCGGCCAGCGGCTGGGACACGCGCATCCAGACGGTGCGCAGCCAGGGCATGGCCGCCATCGTCGATGCGGTGCTGGCGCGCTGGTTCAGCGCCGCCTGGCTGGCCGGCAACGCCGCGCGCATCGCGCCCGTGCGCCAGATGCTGCTGGACGCATCGCCCGAAGGCTACACGGCCAACTGCGCCGCCGTGCGCGACGCCGACCTGCGCGCGCAGCTGCAGCGCATCGCCAGCCCGGTGCTGGTGATTGCGGGAACACACGACCTGGCCACCACGCCAGCGCAAGGCCGCGAAGTGGCGCAAGGGATTGCCGGGGCGCGCTACGTGGAGCTGGACGGGGCCCACTTGTCGAACTGGGAGCAGCCGGAGGGGTTTGCGCAGGCGGTTTGCGGGTTCCTGGCAGGCTAAGGCGGATTGCTCACCCGTCCTGCGCAGGCATCATTGCGATGCGATCCACGATTGCATCGCAATGATATCAATGCTATCGTTTTTGGATGGCATTGCAGGAGGGGGATCATGGCAAATCTGCTGGTTCGAGGGATTGATGAAGCGCTAGTACAGAGGCTGCGTGAGCAGGCTGCTGCACACGGTCGTAGCGCTGAGGCCGAGCACCGTGAAATTCTTGCGCGGGCGTTGCACACGACCAGGCGCAAGAGCTTTGCCGAGGTGTTGGCAAGCATGCCAGATGTCGGCGAGGACAGCGATTTCGAGCGCGTCGATCAGCCGGGCGGGGCCGCGCATGTATTTGATTGACACCAATGTCATCAGTGAGATGAGGAAGCGCGAGCGTGCCGACAAGGGTGTTCGAGCATTCTTTCGCCAAGCGGCAAAGCAGGAGAGTGAGCTGTACTTGTCGGTCGTCACTGTCGGCGAACTTCGGCGTGGCGTCGAGCTGATCCAGCATCGGGGAGATCATGCGCAAGGCGCGCTTCTTGCCACGTGGCTCGACACGGTGCTGCAAGAGTTCGGGGCACATATCCTCGCGGTAGATGCGGAAATCGGTCAGCTATGGGGGCGCCTTCGTGTCCCCCACGCGGAGCATGCCTTGGACAAACTGATCGCGGCGACGGCGCTGATTCACGACCTCACCGTAGTGACGCGCAACGTTAGTGATTTTGCTGGTACCGGGGCGCGTGTTCTGAACCCCTTTGAATGACTGGCAAGCGACGACTGCAATCCGCGTTTGCCGTGGCACGCGACGCTACTTCGCCGCCCCGAACCGGATATCCCCATACCAGGCCCGTGCGTTCCCGCCCGTGTTGTCGGTATCGGTGAGCAGGCCGTAGGCGGTCAGCTTGCCGGGCTTCTCCTTGAAGGCATGCTCGAAGTCCTGCTCCACGTTGCGGCTCAGCGTGAGCCACTTGCCGGCGGTGTCGGGCCCGCCTGACACCACGATCATCTTGACCCGCGAGGTGTGGGGGTTGTCGATGACCGTGCCGACCGGCGCGGTGTTTGACCAGATGTACATCAGCGTGGCATAGGGCAGTTCCTCGCCCGCCAGCGTCTTGGCCAGCTTGATGGCGGTGCGCTCGCCCAGCGATAGCTTGTCCGTATCTCCATCGAACATGAACACCAGGCGCGCCGGCGCGTCTTCCTTGGCGGCGACGCTGTTGTCGGCTTCGTCGATCGGGTGTTCCACCTTCCAGCGCCAGCTGACCTGCGGGGTGGCCTCCAGGTCCAGGTTGTTGCCCTTGTGCATCAGCGCGGAGGCGGAGGCGGTCGCGTCGGCTTCCAGCACTGTGGCGTGGTCCTGCGCCACCAGGCTGTAGTGGGTCGACGCCTTGCCGTGCGCCACCGGCAGGTTCTTCCACCCGGGCGGCAGCGGGCCGCCGGGCGTGCCGGCGGAGAAGGCGGCGCCGGGGGCGGCCGCCGGCGCCGATGCTGCCGATGCCTGCGCTCGGGCCGGCGCAGCGTGCGCGAGCAGCAGGCCGCAGGCTAGCAGGGTGGCCAGCACGTGAGCGCGCGGCGCCACCGAGCGGGGGGAATGCGTCAAAGCCAGATGGGGGGTCATGGTCGATTGCCCGATGGTCGCCGTCATTGTTCTTATTGTCTCCATTGTAGGCAGCGGCCCGGGTCTTTGTGTGCGCGTCGGCAGCCGCATTGCCGAAGATCTTGGCGTAGTAGCGGTAGCCCGCGTCCGGATGCCTTGCCGCGCAAGCGCTCAGGCCAAGCCGCCGTTGGCGCGCAGGATCTGGCCGTTGACCCAGCCGGCATCGGCGCCAGCGTTGTTGACCAGCACGCCCTGCACTGCGATGGTCGACGCGCCAGCGGCCTTCAGTTCGGCCACGAGGGCGTCGGCCTGGGCCGCGCCGGCCGCGTCGTTGATGGCGACGGCGAAACCGTCCCGCGCCAGGCGCCCGGCTGCTGGAGCGCACCACCCGCACGGCGCGGCTCACGCACGACGGCGGAGCGCATTACCGGCGCTGCGTGCGCCTGATAGCCGACCTGGAAGAAGCGGAGGGGGCATTCCGGGCGGGTGCGGGTGTTCGTGCAGTGGCTGCGCGATGTGTTCGAAGCAGGCGCCGACGGGAACCAAGGCTTGATTCCTATCGGCGCCTGAGGCTCGCCGGCCGGTTATTTCCGCACGTTGGAAGGCAGCACCGAGTTCCGGCTCGACTGCTTGGCGGATTGCCCTGACTGCGCCGACTGTCCCTTGCCGCTGGCCGACGACTTCGGCGACGCGGCGCCGGCAACCCCGACGCCGGCACAAAGCAGGATGGCGAGTAGTGCCGCCGGTGCATTTTTTCGTATGCTCATGATGGACTCCCGTTGCGTGGCCGGTCCGCCCGGGGCGTGCCGGCCACTGGTTGGTTCAGGTTCAGATGCCTTCAGCCGGCGTCAGCGAGGCCGCGTCCGGGCCGCCCTTGCGCCCGCGATGGCGGTTGACCCAGGAGAACACCACCGGCAGCACCAGCAGCGTCAGCAGCGTGGTGGTCACCATGCCGCCCACGATCACCAGCGCCAGCGGCCGTTGCGCCTCCGAGCCGATGCCGTGCGACAGCGCCGCGGGCAACAGCCCCAGGCCCGCCAGCATGGCCGTCATCACCACCGGGCGCAAGCGCAGCGCGGCGCCTTCGACCACGGCTTCATGCAAGTCTTCGGACTGCGCCAGCCGGTTGACGTAGGAGATCAGGATCACCCCGTCCTGGATCGCGATGCCGAACAGCGACAAGAACCCGATGCCCGCCGAGATCGACAAGGTCTCTCCCGCGATATGCAGCGCCAGCAAGCCACCGATGGCCGCGAACGGCACGTTCAGCACCACCATCAGCGCATCCTTGAAGTTGCCAAAGGTGCTGTACAGCAGCAGGAAGATCACCAGGATGGTCAGCGGCACGATCACCGCCAGCTTCTTCTGCGCGATCTTCATCTGGTTGAACTGGCCATCCCAGAAGATGCTGTAGCCTGCCGGCAGCGTCACCGCCTTGCCGACCTTGTCCTGCGCCTCGGCCACCGCGCTGCCAAGATCTCGTCCGCGCACGCCGAACTTGATGGCGATATAGCGCTTGCCGGTTTCGCGGTAGACGAAGAACGGTCCGTCGGTGGCTTCCACCTTGGCCACCATCGACAGCGGAATGCGCTGGCCGTCCGGCGTATCCACCAGCAAGCGGTTGATGACATCCGGGTTGTTGCGCGCCTGGTCGTTGAGCCGCACCGACAGGCCGAAGGTCTTCTCGCCTTCCAGGATGTTGGTGACCGCATCACCGCCAATCGCAAACTGCACGGCGGACTGGATGTCGCTCACATTCATGCCGAAGCGCGCGCTCTTCTCGCGGTCCACCGTGATGTTCAGCGTGGGCTGGCCAAGTTCCTTGAAGATGCCAACGTCAGCCAGGCCTGGCACCTTCTTCAGGATGGACTCGACCTCCTTGGCCTTGTCCTGCAGCGTCACCAGGTCGGAGCCGTAGATCTTCACCGAGTTCTCGCCCTTGACCCCGGACAGCGCCTCGTTGACGTTGTCCTGGATGTACTGCGAGAAGTTGTACTCGATGCCCGGGATACGATCCAGGTGCTTGGACAGGCGGTCCACCACCTGCTGCTTGGTCGCGCCCTTGGGCCAGTCGGCCGGGGGCTTGAAGTACAGCGCGTATTCCTGGTTGAACACGCCGGTGGAGTCGGTGCCGTCGTCCGGACGGCCAATCTGCACCGACACGGTCTTCACCTCGGGCTGCTGGCGGAAGAAGCCGCGCAGGTCGCGCGCGACGGAGGCCGAGTAGTCGAGATCCACGGTGTTGGGCAGCGTGATGCGCAGCCACAGGTTGTTCTCCTCCAGCGTGGGCAGGAACTCGGTGCCGAGGTAGCGCGAGCTGTACAGCGTGCCGGCCAGGCCGATGAACGCGGCCAGGAACACCAGGCCGGGCTTTTTCAGCAGCTTGCGCAGCAGCGGCTTGTAGGCGCTCAGGATGATGGCAATGAATTTCGGCGAGTGCGGCCGCAGCGAGCCGCGGAACACAAAGGACGTCACCGCCGGCACGAAGGTCAGCGCCAGCACGATCGAGGCCAGCAGCGCGAAGCCCATGGTGAAGGCCATCGGCTTGAAGATGATGCCTTCCACCCCGCCCATGAAGAACAGCGGCGAGTAGGCCACGATGATGATGCCGGTGGAGAAGATCATGGCGCGCTGGACCTCGCTGGTGGCCTTGACGATGCCATCCTCCACATTGGTCTCGCCCTCCTCCAGGTGGCGCATGATGTTCTCCATCACGATCACCGCCGCATCCACGATCAGCCCGAAGTCGATCGCCCCTAGCGAGATCAGGTTGGCCGGCACCTTGAAGTGGGCCATGTTGATGAACGACACGCACAGCGCCAGCGGGATCACCGCCGCCACCACCGCCGCGGCGCGGAAGCTGCCGAGGAAGATGAACAGCACGATCAGCACCAGCGAGATGCCGACGAACAGCGCATGCTCGACGGTACCCATGGTGATATCGAGCAGGTTCTGCCGGTCATAGAACGTCTTGACCTGGATACCCTTGGGCAGCACGTTCTGGTTGATGTCGGCGATCTTGTCGCGCACCCGCGCCAGGACCTCGGTGGCGTTCTCGTCGCGCTTCATCAGCACGATGCCTTCGACGATATCGTCGTGCTGGTCGAACTGCACCATGCCCAGGCGCGGCGTGTTGCCCACCCGCACCTCTGCGATATCGCGCACCCGCACCGGCACGCCGTTGGACACCGACACGGTGACGTTGCGGATGTCGTCGAGCGTTTGCAGCAGGCCCACGCCGCGCACCACGAACTGCTGCTCGCCGGCCTTCATCAGGCCGCCGCCGGTGTTGGCGTTGGCATTCGACACCGCATCCACCACCTGCTTGAGCGAGAGCCCATAAGCCTGCAGCTTCTCGGGCGTCGGCACGATCTGGTATTGCTTGACCTTGCCGCCAAAGGCCGTGATATCGGCCACGCCCGGGACGTGCTTGATCTCCTTGTAGACGTTGTAGTCCTGGTAGGTCTTCAGCGTGGTCACGTCGATGCCGTCGGCCTCGATCCGGTAGCGCAGGATTTCGCCGGTGGCGTCGCCGTCCGGTGACAGGTTGGGCTGCACGCCCGGCGGCAGGTTGGCTTGCGACAGGTAGGTGACGAAGTTCTGGCGGGCCTTGAAGTTGTCCACGCCCTCCTTGAACTTGACGGTCACAACAGACAGCCCGAACAGCGAGACCGAGCGGAAGGACTGCACGTCCGGCACGCTGGCCAGCGCGTTCTCCACCGGAATCGTGATCTGCTGCTCGACCTCCACCGTGCTGCGCCCAGGCCACTGCGTAATGGCCTGCACCGTGACCGGCGCCACGCCCGGGTACGCCTGCAGCGGCAGCTGCAGGAAACTCAGCACGCCGGCCGCCAGCAGGCCGATGGCCAGGAAGACGATGACCAGGCGCCGCTTGAGGATGCTCTTGATTGGCGAGAAGACCATCTCAGGCCTCCTGCTTGAGCAACATTTCGTTGAGCAGCATGCCGCCCTGCGTCACCACCCGCACCGACGCGCCGGCCGGCACGCCTTCGGTGACCTGGAAGGTGCCGTCGCTGCGTGGTGTGCCCTGCACCGTCACGCGCTCGATGTGCTTGTCGTCCGGCTGCGTCATCAGGTAGAGCTTGCCCTGGTCCTTGACGATGGCCGATTGCGGCACCACCAGCGCCTGCGCGCTGCCGGTGACGATGCGCGCGGTGGCGTACATCTCCGGCTTGAGCGTGCCGTCCGGGTTGGGCACATCACAGCGTACCTGCAGCGTGTGCGTATCGGCGTCGACATTGGGCGCGATAAAGCTGACGCGCCCGCGGTAGTGCCGGCCCGGATAGGCCGGGGTCTCGATCTCGATGACCTGGCCCAGGCGCACATTCTTGATGTCGTTCTCGTACAGGTTGCCGGTGAACCAGATCGAGCGGGTATCGATGATGCTCATCAGCGAGTCGCCGACATTGAGGTAGGAGCCGGGGTCCATGTCACGCTTGACGATGGTGCCGCCGATCGGCGCGCGGATGGTCAGCGTGTCGGAGGCCACGCCGCGCTCGCGGATGCGGGCGATGTCCTCGGTGGTCGCGCCCAGCACGCGCAGCTTGTTCTCGGACGACTGCATGGTCAGGCGGGCATCGTCCACCAGTTCCTTCAGGTCGCTGTTGCTGAGCGTCTTGAAGGCGTTATGCGAGAGCAGGAATTCGTTCTGCGCGGAGATGTACTCGGGCGAGTACAGCTCGGCCAGCGGCTGGCCGGCATGCACTACCGCACCCTCGAACACCAGGATGCGCTCGACGCGGCCGGCCACGCGGGCCGAGGCCAGCTTGGCCTGCTGCACGTTGTAGGCCAGCTTGCCGGGCGTGGGCGTGTCGACCGTCACGGCTTGCGTGCTGAACACCGCGGACTTGACCGCGTTCGGGTCGAAGCCGCCTTCGGGCAGCGTCAGCAGCGACGGCACGTTGCGCGGTTTTGCCGCCTCGGGCTTGGCGTAGGGCGCGGCCATGCCGGCCTTGGCGGCTTGCTCCGCCTGTTGTGCATGTTCAGGCTGTTGGGACTGGGCCCAGTACTTCCCGCCCCAGATACCGCCGGCCAGGACCACCACAAAGCCAGCGCCGATCATCAGATTCTTGTTCATAGGTTCAAGGCCTTGCGGCCATCAGAATTTGTCCCGGCCCACCGCGGCGGCGAGCGTGTAGTAAGCCTGGCGCGCCTCGGACTCGGCCTGCGTCACCGCCAGTTCCGCGTTCTTGAGCGCGGAGCTGGCGGTCAGCAGGTCGGTGAAGTCGGCATTGTTGTTGGCGTAGTTGGTGAAGGCCATCTTGTAGGCGGTCATGGCCTCGGGCAATTGCCGCTGGCGCAGGAACTCGGCCTGGTTCACCGACTGGCGCAGGTTGTTGTGCGCCGTATCCACCGCCAGCAGCGTTTGCTGGCGCACCGACTGGTCATTGGCGTCGGACGCCACCTTGTTGGCCACGGCTTCATCCACGCCGTACTTCTCCTTGGTGAAGAAGAACAGCGGGATGATCACGTCGAACTCGATGCCGTAGCTGGCCGGCTTGAAGCCCAGCGGCGGGTTGTTGCCATTGAAGGTGCCAATGATCTGGAAGTCGGGCAGGTAGGCCTTGCGGGCCAGGCGCACGCCCTTCTCGGCCGCTTCCACCATGAAGCGCGAGGCCCGCACATTGGGATGCTCGCGCAGGGCCATGTCTTCCAGCTCGGGCAGCGGCGTGGGCGGCAGGCGCACCGCGCTGGCATCCGGGCGCAGCTCCAGCGGGAACTCGGGATTCTTGCCGATCAGCGTGTTGATGGTCTTGAGCGCGTTGTCATACTGGCGTTCCAGGCCAAACGTGTCGTTCTGCGCGCTGCTCTGCGCGACCTGGGCATTGAGGTAGTCCACATAGCCCGCCGCGTTGTTGGCGTAGCGGATGCGTGCCACCTGCTTGACCTGCTCCAGCCGCTTGAGATTGAGGCGCAGCACATCGAGCTGCGCCTTCTGCGCCAGCGCCTGGAAGTAGGTCGTGCTCAGTTGCGCGTAGAGCTGCAGGTACAGCGCGTCGCGCTGCGCGTCGATCGATTCGGCTTGCGTGTTGGCGATATCGGCGGCCAGCGCTTTCTTGCCGGGGAACGGGATCGATTGCGTGAGCGTGTAGCTGAAGCTCTCGGCGCGCGCCAGTGCCAGCGGGCTGTTCTTGGGCAGGTTGCCCCAGATAAAGCCCACCTGCGGGTTGTTTGGCGCGGCGATCTGCGGCACGGTGGCCTTGGCTGCCATATAGAGCGAGCGCGCCTGGATCAGTTGCGGGTTGCTGGCGCGCAACTCCTCCGACAGCTCCCATAAGGAGAACCCGGGGCCAACGAGGCCCTTTGTCTTTTCTTCGGCACTGAGCGTGGCTGCTGGCGCGGCGCTCGCGCCGGCGCCGCGCGGCGCTGCCTGATCCCACCCGCTGGCTGGCGCTTTGCCGGCAGCAGGCGCTTTCTGCACAGGTGGAACAAGCGGGACCGGATCGGTATCTCCGCTCAGTTGAACCCCCCATGCGACCCGTGCAGAAAAGACCAGGATGACGGCTGCTCCAACTTTTCTGTTAGTTGGTTTTTTAATCATAAACACTCCCATCGCTACTTGTAACAGTTATGACAGGACAAGCTTTCAATTGCCCTTCCAGAACATTGCAAATGGCTTTCGGAAATTTAGGGGATTACCCGCATTGGGAACTGAAAATTGGAATCCAGCATCGACTATTCCGCGGAGCGATAGCAAAATCGCTATCGAAATCCTTCGGATGGTCATGTCACGCCGCAAGCCGGTTGGCGCGCGCTGTCCCATGAAATGGGGGATGCAGGAAGTGGCCGGGACCACCACATCTATTCTGCGGTACGCTTTGTATCCGGCGTGCGAAAGAAATGGATGGCCGTGTTTAAAGGCAATAGGATAACCACATCGAAATCAATATGAATTGATCGATGCTGTTTCTGGTTAATTCAGGTCTGGGGCCGTAAAAAAAGAGCCTGCCTTTCCTTTATCTGGTTTATTCCATGCTAGTGCGCCGTCTGTTCGCATAGCGGGCACACCCGGATCAACAGGGGCGCGTTTTCCATTTCGGCGAGCGCATCGCTATCGTCGGAGGCGATGGTGCACTTGCACTCGCGCGCGGCGCTTGCGGGCTCGCCGCGGGAGTTCGCCGGCAGTACCGCGTAACGAACGCCGAGCTGCACGCGCCGCTCCCAGTCGCCTTGCGGATCCAGCGTCAGCAGCCACAAGCGGGTCTGGATCGACCAATGCCTGACGGTTTCGCTTTTGATCCCCAGGCGCCGCGCCGCTTCGGCGACCGACACTTGCTGGGAGGCCAGGTTGAAGAAGGCTTCCGCCTTGTCCTCCAGCCTGAGCCGTGCCATGGGCGTGCCGGTCAGCCGGCTGAAGCGTTGCCGGCAGCCGCCGCAGTGAAAGAGCGGCAGGCTACTGCCATCGGTACCGTCATAGGTCGACTTGCGGGCCCGGCAACGCGGGCACTGCGGCGGCCGGTGGCTCGCGCTGTGCAGCTTGCGCCATGCGGTCAGCAGGAAAGCGGTCAGGTCGGCATCGGAGACGCCTGCCGCGCCGCTCGCACGCACATGGATCAGCGTCGTGGCGCGGCGCAGGTCGTCCGCATGGGGATACACGTTCGCGCGGCTGGCGGTAGGATCGACCTCGGCTCGCGTGGGTCGTTGCTGCTGAAATCTGCTCATATCGTCGGCGCGGGTAGATCCGGCCATGACGCCGTGGACCCCGGGGCTGGCGCCCTGGTCGTAAAATCCCGCTAACCCGTGCTCCGGGAGCGATGAAATTGCGCCGATTCTATGTGGATTGGCCGCCGCCGAGTACTGTGATTGATCACAGTAGGACGGGGGGCGGCCGCGCCGCTAGGGCTTGATAATGCCGGCGGACGCGGCCTTGACGACCGCTTCGATGCGGGTGGCCACGCCGAGTTTCTGGCGAGCGTTGTCAATATGGAAGTCGACCGTGCGCTTGGACAGGCCGAGGATGGTGGCGATCTCGCCCGAGGTCTTGCCGCGCGCCGACCAAACCAGTGCTTCCACCTCGCGCTCGCTGAGCTGCACGGCCGGCAGCCCCGGCCGCGTGCGGGCAACCCGCGCAAGGCGAGCCTCGACAATGCTGGACAATATGTCGAAATCGACCGGTTTGGTCACATAGTCGTCGGCCCCGAGCCTGCGCCCCCTGAGTTCGGCCTCGCGCTGCGCCAGCGCCGTGAGGAACACGAAGGGCATGTCGGCAAAGCGTGGCGCCAGCGAGGTGATCTTCTCCAGCAGTTCGAAACCGGTCATCACTGGCATACTCACGTCGCAAAGGACGAGGTCCGGCGTGTCGCGCAAAATGGCGGCAAAACCTTGCTGGCCGTCGTGCGCGATGCTCACGGCAAAGCCCCGCTCGATCAACTCTTCTGCGATCAGCGCGGCCGTTTCGGCATCGTCCTCGATACAGAGGATCTTCCGGCGGGCATCGGTCATGGTGGTCCTTGGTGGCGGCAGCGAGCCGCGCCTTGCGGCCCGCCGAGGTACAGCGTAGCGAAATTCAGGATAAAAGTCTTATGAATCACTCGATTCGTCCGGCGCCCGCCAGCCGGCGAGTGCGTCGCGGCCTGGGGCGGCGCCTGGTCGGGCTGCCCGATTCAGTCCCAATGCTCAGGCCGATTCGCGTCCGGCTGTCGCTCGTGTTCGTGCTGTTCCTGCTGCTGGTGGTGGGTGTGGGCCTGTTTGGTATCAACCGGCTCAGTAACTTTCACAGCGTCTCGGCGCAGATCAGCGGCCGCTGGCTGCTGAGCAACCGCATCCTGGGCGACCTCAACAATTATATTTCGGACTACCGCGCGTTCGAGGGCGACGCGCTGATCGCGACGACGCGCGCCGACCTGCGCGCGGCCGAGGGGCAGATCAGTCGGCTGGACGATGTGATCAAGGAGGTCGAGGCCCGCTATGGCCGGATCGAGCACGATCCGGCCGAGCTGGCGCTCTACGAGCAGTTCATGGCGCAGTGGTCGGCTTACCGGCAACTGGTCGATCACGTGGTCTTGCTGGCCCACCAGAAGGACACGACGCAGGCCGTGGCGCTTTATCGCGGCGAGTCGCGCCGCGCCTTCGAGCAGGCTAACGGCACGCTGGGCGTGCTGACCGAGCGCAACGTCGTCGGCGCCGCGCAGGCAACCGAGCGCGAGGCGGATGCCTATCACGAGGCCCGGCAACTGATTGCCGGCGCCATCCTGGTGTCGGGCTTCCTCGTGATCGCGGCGGTGATCTATCTGGTCAGGGCCGTGTCGAATCCCATCGCGGGGCTGGTCGAGCGCATGCACCGCATCATGGACAACGATCCCCACGTGGAGATCCCCGGCGCCGGGCGCAAGGATGAGATCGGTGAAATCGCCCGCGCCGTGGTGCGCTTTCGCGACAATACGATCGAACTGGAGCGCAGCAAGGCGGCGCTGGCTGCCCAGACCACGATGCTGCTGGACACGCTGGAAAACGAGCGGCGCCTGGCGGTGCTCCAGCGCAATTTCGTCTCGATGGCCTCGCACGAGTTTCGCACGCCGCTCAATGTGATCGACGGCCATGCGCAGCGGCTCATGCGCATGAAGGAGGCGCCCACCGCCGAAGTCCTCGGCGAGCGCTGCGGGCGGATCCGTGTTGCCGTGCGGCGCATGACCAACCTGATCGACCACCTGCTCGATTCCTCGCAACTGCTGGACGGCGGGCGCCTTGCCACGCTGCAAGGCGTCGACTTTTCACTGACCCTGCTGATGCACGAAGTCTGCGAGATGCACCGCGAGAGTTCCCCCACGGCCGTCATCGAGGAGATCATCGACCCCGGCGTGAATGAGATCTTCCATGGCGACGCCAAGCTGCTGTTCCAGGCTTTCAGCAACCTGGTTGGCAACGCGATCAAGTATTCGCCCGCAGGCACGCCGGTTACCGTGCATGTTTCCGGCGGTGCCGACATGATTCGCGTGTCCGTGTCCGATCGCGGCATGGGCATCCCGGACAAGGACCGCGAGCATATCTTCGAGCGCTTTGTGCGCGGCGGCAACGTCGCCGGCACGGCAGGCGCGGGCGTTGGCCTGTACCTGGTCAAGCTGGCAGTCGACCTGCACCAGGGCGAGGTCCTGGTCACCAGCAAGGAAGGGCAGGGGTCGAGCTTTGTGGTCAAGCTGCCGCGCGCGGCGGCATCGGGCTGAAGGCTTGGGCTGGATTTGAGTGCGATTGCCGGGGCGGGTGGGCACGGACGGTGCACTGGTGTGCGTCGCTTAGCCTCTATGTCGCCGGCACCGGCGTTATCGCCGCGCGCAGACGCCGGGCGGCGCCAGCAATCGCAACGCGCGGTGTGTGCCGCATCAAGGGCAGATGCCAGGCTTGAAATAAAAAAAGCTTGCTGCTATTTCGATAGCAGCAAGCTTTTACATATACTGACTGGCGGAGTGGACGGGACTCGAACCCGCGACCCCCGGCGTGACAGGCCGGTATTCTAACCAACTGAACTACCACTCCGCAGTGGCTGTGGAACCCGCTTGTTGCGGTTTCCGACGCTCGTGTTGAGGCTGCGCTTGGTGGCGTTGCTCTCGAAACTGGCGTCCCCAAGGGGATTCGAACCCCTGTACTCACCGTGAAAGGGTGATGTCCTAGGCCTCTAGACGATGGGGACTTAGACTTGCTCGCTACGTGATGTACATTTCGTGTCGCGAGGGGCGCGATTATAGCGCCCTTTTTTCGCGATGGGAAGCCCCTGTTTATTCTCCCTCGCAAATCGTCAAACGGCGCGCGCATCGCATAGCCGTAATTGCCAAGACAGGCGGCGGGGGCATGGCCACGATGCTGTCCATGCGGGATCGCCTGCGTCTCGCGTTGACTCTCGACACCACTGCCATGCCCACCCACTCCAATCCTGCTGGCCGCCTGATCAGCCCCACCGCCATCGGCGCCTTCGCGCTGCTGCTGTGGGCCACGCTTCCGCTGCTGACCGCCCAGGCCCGCCGCTTGCCGCCATTCGAATTGCTGGCGCTGAGCTTCGGCGTGGCATTCCTGTTGGGGCTGCCGTGGCTGGCGCGGCAGCGGTGCACCGCTGCGCCATGCTTGCCGCCAGGCAGCCGGGCCCGGGCATGGCTCTTCGCCTTTGGCGCCATCTTTTTCTACCACGCCCTGTATTTCTACGCGTTCGCGGTGATCCCGCCCGCCGAGGCCAGCTTGCTGGCCTATCTCTGGCCCTTGCTGATGGTGTTGTTCTGCGCACTGGCGCCGGGTGGCGCCTTGGGCCGGCGGCAGGTCGCTGCCGCGGTGCTGGGGTTCCTCGGCACCTTGCTGATCGTCACGGGCACGCCGCAAGCCGCGCCGGCGGCCTTGCCGGCAGGCGCGCAGGCCGGCGCGGTGACGGGCTACCTGGCCGCGCTCGCATGCGCCGTGATCTGGTCGGGCTACTCGGTTGCCAACCGGCGCTACGGCGAGGTGCCAAGTACCACCATGGTCAGCGTGTGCGGGGCAGTGGCCCTGTGCGGTGCCTTGTGCCACCTTGCGCTGGAATCCACCGTGATGCCGAGCGCCGGCGAATGGCTCGCGGCGCTGCTGCTGGGCGCGGGGCCGACCGGCGTGGCGTTCGCGGCGTGGGACCACGGCACCAAGCACGGTCGCCTGGCGTTGCTGGGGGTGTTGTCATATGCCACGCCGCTGATGGCTACGCTGCTGCTGGTGGGGTTCGGCTTTGCCACGCTGACGTGGACGCTGGCAGGCGCGGCCGCGCTCATCGTCGGCGGCGCGGCGCTCGCGATGACTGGCAGGCGCACGTCCGCGCGCCTGCAATCGGCCTGATCGACCGGCGTGTCATTGGCGCCGCCGCTCGCGCATGGGGCCGTCGGCATCGATGCCGCCGCCCGCGCTAAGTGGCCCATCGACGTTGACCGGCCCGTTGACCAGCAGGTTGCCTTCCACCACCAAGGGCCCGTGCACGGTGAGCGGGCCGTGAAACACCTTTTGCCGCCCTGCGCCAGGCGGCTGTCCATAGACCGGTGGGCGATTGGCAAACCACGCTGCGGTCAGCGGGCCGTGCGCAAGGACGCTGCCGTCCACGGTCAGCGTGCCATGGACGGTCAGGGGGCCTTCCACCATCAGCGAGCCGCCGATGGTGAGCGGCCCGGATTCCACCGGCTGGCCATGTGCCGCCGCGGCTAGCCACAGGGATGCCGCCAGGATTGCGCGGGCCCGCCGGGCAATTTGCGATCTCATGACCCGCTCCCAAGGTGTGCGGCGCGTTTTCCGCAAGCAGCTTCCAACTTAGCGCGCGCGGCGGATGCGTGCAAGCCGAAGCCGGGCTCCGAGCCCTGTTCTTTTGCGGTGCGATCTGCCACCATTGCGCCCCTTCATTTCACGGCCCCCGGTGGGCGCATCTACGTCATGGCTTCCAGCAAAGCACACCATGCCACCGGATGGGCGGCAGGCCTCGCCGCCGCCGCGGTGGTCGCCAAGTCTGGTGCCGGTGGCCCTTATCACATGGCCGCGGTGCTTGCCTTTTTTGCGGGCGTGGCCGGTGGCGGCGCGCCTGACTGGCTGGAGGTCGCCTGGTGGTCCAGATCCCGGCGGCTGTGGATCACACACCGCACCTGGACGCACTGGGGCATCGCCTGGCTGGCGCTGCTGGTGTTTGCGCACCGTGCCCTGGGCACGCACGCGCTGGCCGCGCCGGCGTTCGGGTTTGCCTGTGGCGGGCTCATGCACTTGCTGGCCGATTGGCCCAACCCACTCGGCGTGCCCTGGATTCTCGGGCGGCATTCGCTGAACTGGTGGAAGAGCGGACGCTGCGATCTGCTGGTGGTCGCGGCTTCGTGGATGGGCGCACTGGCGTTGTCGCGCCACGTGTGGTTCCACGGCACGCACGGGCTGGACTTGTTCCAGTACTTGCGGGCCTGGCACCTGCGGGCCTGAGTGTCCGGGCACTTGAGCGCGTGAGCGTCTGAGCGCGCGCACAAAAAAAGAGGCGGCCACGAGGGGCCGCCGATCGGGAATGTCGAGGGAGGCAATTCCCTCACAGAAGGCTAACGGCGCGCCAAAGTGCAACATGAACCCCACCGACGTGGGGTGATGATTTAGGCATATCGAGAGGTGGCCGGCGGCCGGCTTCAAGCCTCCAGGCAGGTCGCCGCCGTGCCGGGCTGGCTCGCGTCCGCGTCGTGCTGCCTTTGCCGTCGCACCGCCGCCACCAGTTCGTCATGCGCGGCGTCGAGCCATGCGGTGCGATGGCGCACAGGGTCCCGCGGGGAGAGTGCATCGACGCTGACCTCGCGCAGGAAGTACTTCACCATGCTGCCCGCGCGCGCGGGCACAGGCATCATGCCCAGCAGTTGCCGGCGCTGCAGCAGGCCACGGTCAGCGGCATGGCCCAGCGCGGACCACGCGGTGCGCCCCAGCGCCAGATAGAGCGCCTGGTCATCCATCTGCCCGAGCGCGCCGAGGAACAGGTTCTCGAACACCCTGCGCAGCATCGGCACCGCCATCAGTTCTTCCAGGTCGCCATCGAAAGCCAGGCCGCGCCGCGTGGTGGCATAGGGCAGCAAGGCCAGCGGCTGCAGCCGCTCGAAGCCTTCGTCCCAGAGCGCCGCGGCGCCGGGCAGGCCGACCAGTTGCGCGATGCCGAAGTGATCCAGCATGCGAATCAGGTTGGGCCGCACGAGCGGGCCGCCAAGTTCCGCGCGCCGTTTGTTCTCGCGCTGGATGGTGCGCCCGGGCGCATGCCGCTGCAGCAGGCTCTCGGTCAGCTCCGCCGCCAGCTGCACGTGGGTGTGCCCGGGCGTGGTGCTCACCAATACCAGCCGCGCGTGCTCATGGCTGTGTTCGAACGGCACGTAGCACATCGTGTAGATGCCATCGCGATCCACCAGCACCGGTTTGTCGATCACGGCTGTCGCCGCTGCGCGCCGGATGCGCGTGCAGTACTCTTCCAGGTAATTCGCCAAAATGTCCCCGCCTCACCACGATTTCTCTCTGGTACAGCCGCCCTGTAGCCGGGCTTACCTTTGCTAGCATGGTAGGCGGCGACCGGACGCCAGGCAAAGCGGGCGGTGCCGCTTGCTGCCTGTGGCAACACTGGGTGTGTGGGCCAGCGAACCAATCGCGCGGGTACACCATCCCAATGAAGGATGGACGCAACCGGCTTACCCGGGCATTCATGGCGACGTTGGATCGGTGGTTTGACGGGTGGCGCGGCGCTCAGTGTGCGGCATCGTGCTGGCCTACGGCAGGCCGCACCGCGGTGCGTGGCCGTGCCGAGGCGATCAGCAGCGCGGCGGTGGCAACAAAGGCGGGCAGCGAGAGCAGGCCGAAGATCTTGCCAAAGCTCCATCCCAATCCCAGGATCTGCGCGCCCAGCAGCGCGCCGACGATGCCGCCAAAGCGTCCAATGCCCAGCATCCAGGCCACGCCGGTGGCCCGGCATTGCGTGGGATAGAAGCCGGCGGCCAGCGTGGGCATGGAGGATTGCGCGCCGTTCATGCAGGTGCCGGCGGCAAACACCAGCACGCCAAGCAGGAACACGTCCCCGGCGCCGTGGCCCACCGCATAGACCAGCGCGCCAGTCAGCGCGTAGGTGCCGGCCACGATGCGCCACGGATGGCCGCGGTCCATCAGCCAGCCCACGGTCAGCGTACCGATGCCACCGCCCAGGGGGAACAGCGCGGTGATGAGCGCCGCCTTCTCGATCGGGTAGCCCGCATCGGCGAACAGCGTCGGCAGCCAGCTCGTCAGCAGGTAGAAGATCAGCAGCCCCATGAAGTACGTGGTCCACAGCAACACGGTGCCGGTGCGGAACTGCGGCATCAGGATGGTGCGCAGCGAGGAAGCGCCGGTGGGCGCGGCCTCTTGCACATGAAAGCGCTCGTCTGCGCGCAGCACGCCCGGGTGGACCTTGGACAACGCGGCTGCGATGCGCGCGTCCGGGGCCTTGCGCGCCACCAGGAAACGCACGGACTCCGGCAGGAAGAAGATCAGCAGCACGGCCAGCAGCAGCGGCGCAACGCCGCCCACCAGCAGCACCGAATGCCAGCCATAGTGCGGAATCAGCCAAGCCGCGGCAAAACCCCCGGCCGAGGAGCCCAGCGTAAAACCGCAGAACATGGCGTTGACCGCCAGCGAGCGCCGCCGCGTGGGCGCGTACTCGGACATCAGCGTGACCGCGTTCGGCATGGCCGCGCCCAGGCCGAGGCCGGTCAGGAAACGCAGGACCGTGAGCGCTTCGAGCGAAGTCGAAAAAGCCGATGCCACGCTCCAGCCACCGAAGCACAGCACCGAGCCGACCAGCACACCCTTGCGGCCAAAGCGGTCGGCCAGCGGGCCCGCCACCAGCGCGCCGGCAGCCAGGCCGAACAAGGCCGCGCTCATCACCGGCCCGAGATGGGCGCGGCTGACGCCCCACTCCTTGGCCAGCATCGGCGCGATAAAGCCAATCGCCGCGGTGTCGAAGCCATCGGCCGCCACAATCAGGAAGCACAGGATCAGGATGATCCACTGGAAGCGCGAGAACGGCTGGCTGTCGATGAACTGCTGGACGTCGATGCCGGCGCCGGCATGGCGCGCACGGTCAGGGGATGCGGCCGGCTGGCCGCTGCTTGGGGGCGTCATGGTGCGGGTCTCCTGCTATGCCGCTCGTTGGCGGCGAATGCTCTGGTTCTCTTGGTGTCTCAAGGCGTGCCGCGTGGCCTCGCGCGCGGATTCGGCGTATTCAATACGGCAGGCCGACGTAGTTTTCCGCCAGCGACATCTGGGCGGCACGCGAGCCAGTGAGGTAGTCCAGCTCGGCTTGCTGGATGCGCAGCGCGAAGTCATCGGCATCGGGGAAGCGGTGCAGGAGCGACGTCATCCACCACGAGAAGCGCTCCGCCTTCCAGACCCGGCGCAGGCATTTCTGCGAGTACGCGTCCAGCTCGCTGGCATCGTCGTGCAGGTAGCGCGCGATCAGGCCGTCGGCCAGGTAGAGAACATCGCTGGCGGCCAGGTTCAGGCCCTTGGCGCCGGTCGGTGGCACGATATGCGCGGCGTCGCCCGCCAGGAACAGGTTGCCGAAGCGCATCGGCTCGCACACAAAGCTGCGCAACGGCGCGATGCTTTTTTCGATGCTCGCGCCCGTCACCAGCGCCTCGGCGGCGCTGGCATCGAGCCGGCCGCGCAGTTCGTCCCAGAAGCGTTGATCGGACCAGTCCTCGACCCGTTCGTCGGCGCTCACCTGCACGTAGTAGCGGCTACGCGTGAGCGAGCGCATGCTGCACAGCGCGAAGCCGCGCTCGTGGCTGGCGTAGATGAGTTCATCCGCCACCGGCGGCGTGTCGGCGAGCACGCCGAGCCAGCCGAAGGGATAGACCCGCTCGAAGATGCGCTTGGACGGCTCGGGCACGCTGCGCCGCGTGACGCCATGAAAGCCATCGCAGCCAGCGATGAAGTCGCAGCGCAGTTCGTGCTGCTGGCCGTCCTTGCGATACCGCACCATGGGCGTGGCCGTATCGAAATCGTGCACGCTGACGTCTTGCGCGTCGTAGATCGTGATGGCATTGCCGGCATGCCGGGCGGCCATCAGGTCGCGCGTGACCTCGGTCTGGCCGTAGACCGTGACCGAGCGGCCAATCAGCGCGTGGAAGTCGATGTGGTGGCGCTCGCCGCCATAGGACAGTTCGATGCCATGGTGAACCAGGCCGTCGTGCTGCAGGCGCTGCGCCACGCCAGCGCGCTCCAGCGCATCGGCGGTCACGCTTTCAAGGATGCCGGCGCGGATACGGCCGAGGATGTAGTCGGGGCTGCGTTGCTCGACGATAACCGCATCGATGCCCGCCTTGGCGAGCAGTTGCCCGAGCAGCAAGCCGGCGGGGCCGGCGCCGATGATGGCGACTTGTGTGCGCATCGCGTGTCTCCTGGTGCGGGATGGGATTTGTTATTGAACGTAACTACTGAACGTAACAATAGCGGCGCCAGGGACGGGAGGGAATAGACGGAACGAACCATCAGCAGGACAAAACGAACATCCGCATCTGGCGCGGAATGTGCCGAAATATCCTGTCGATGCTGGGGGAAACCCTAGGTTTTGGATTGGATTTGGCCGGATTTTTACTATTTTCCGGCGTGCGCGGTGACGCGTCCGGGCGCGCGGTCCGCGCGCGATAGCCTTCACATTCCATACATGCCGATGCGCTTCAACGGCCCGAGCGCTGTTCCTTGCGGCAAGCCTTGCAAATGTGTTCAAGGCCGTCCTGGCGGCGGGTGTCCCGCGCGAAAAACTCGCCGTCAGCCGGCCAGTGCTCTGCGCAGTGACGGCAGAGCTTGAGCGGGCCGATATCCGACATCAGGACGTCGCCAGCGGTAACGTTGGCCTGCGGGGCGCGAGCGCGGCGCGCGGGGCGCGTGTGCGGTGTGGGCGTGTCTTGCATGGCGCTTGCGGTGAAGGTGCCGTGGTTCTCGTGCAGCAGGGCGGCGTGATCGTACATGGGCTTTCCTTGCCTTGAAAATGGGGGAAATGGGCCAGTGAGGGTTGGGGTGCGCAGCCGGATCCGGCTGCGCTGCTGAAATACCCCGTTACGAAATGGCGCGTGGTTGACGCTCCGATGGCTTGGGTAATCGATGGCCGAGCGGTGCGATACCCGCGCGTGCGCCAGCGTGGTTCACTGGGACAACATGCCCGAGCAGGCCATCAGCAGCCATCCGATGGCAGCACAGCCGCCCAGCCAGCCGAGCAGCACCAACACGATGGTGGACCACTTCATCGGAGCCGCCGCGCGTGCGCGGCAGGAAGTCGGGTTGCGTGAGAAAGGGAGCGGCTCATGCGTACTTTCCTTGGAGTGGCAAGACAAGGCTTGCTCAAGGGGGGCAGCTTAGCGAGCCTGCGGCGTCAATGTATGTCCGGGTTGTAAGAAAATGTGCACGCGCCAATGTGCTGCGGCCCGGCATGGCCTACCAACGCCTTTGCCGTCCGGCCCCACTACCGGAGCGCGCGAGGCAAGCGCCCGGGAAGGCGCCTTCCCGGGCAGCCGCGGGCGTGCGCGTGGGCAATCGGGAGCCTGCCTATAATGCCGGATCCGACACCCATCCCGCCGCGCGCGGCGCCAAGGCCAGCCATGACGATCCTGCTCGATACCTCCATCCCGCACACACTGGATACCCTGGTTGAGCGCGTTGCGGCGATGCCCGGCGTACAGGTGCAAGCCTGGGTCTTCGACGCCGTTGCCACGCGCCGCGCGGCCGAACAGCGGCTTGCCGCCGCTGGCGTGCAGGCGGCGATCCACAGCGCTTACAAGCCGCTGCTGCATTTCTTCCTCGAAGCATTGGCGCTGGAACGCGATGGCGGCCGCCTCGCCGCCGCGGGCGAGATTTCCGTGCGCCTGCCCGCGGCCGCGACGGCGGCACAGTCACAGCGCTTCAGGCTTGAAGCCTATCCGCTTGCCGGCATGCTGCCGCAAGGCAGCCTTCGCCTGAGCGAAGGCGACGACGAAGGCCACTATGTCGTTGACCTGGACGGCATTGCCCACCGCGTGTTCGTGCCGCTCGCGGCCTCTGGCGCGCCGTGCGGGTGGCTGCGTTTGTCGCGCGATGGCGCCGTGCTGGAGGACGGCCCGCTCGCCACCGAGTACGAACTGGCATTCGCCGCAGCCATGGATGCGATCCGCGGCCATGCGTGGGGCCGGCAGGGACCCTATTTCGATGTGCTTCGCATCGCCATCGACACGGGCGGCATCGAGCGCCGGCTGTCCTATCAGGACGAATGCATCAGCACGCGCGAGGCTCTGCACGAGGACCTGTATTTCTCCATTCTGGAGTTCTTCCAGGATCGCGCCGGCTTGCCGCGTGGCGACCGCACTTTGCAGCCCGGCCAGATCGTGCCTGAGATCCGCCACGCGGAGGGTGCCACGCGGGTGCGGGTGGCATTGCTGCCGCACCCGCACGTCGCGGCCGTGACGCCGGCTGACGCAGCTGCGGCCCCTCTGTCCCCGAGTGCGCTTGCCGGACTCTCGCAGCCCCTGACGCCAGAGGAGGCCGGCGTCGAGATGCATGCCTTGGGCGGCAAGCGCTTCAGCGTGCTTTCCACGCAGGGGCGCGTGGTCCACGGCACCCACATCGAAGGTTCGCTGCCCGGGCTGGTGATTTCCGGTGGCCAGCATGCCAACGAAACATCCGGCGTGGTGGGGGCGCTGCGCGCGGCGCATGCGCTCAAGCAGCGGCCGCATGCGCACTTTGCCCTGATCGCCTTGGAGAACCCGGACGGCGCGGCCTTGCATGTGCAGTTGCGCGAGGACAATCCGCGCCATATGTCGCATGCCGCGCGTTACACCGCGCTGGGCGACGACCTGGAGGCGCGCACGGCGCCGCCCTTCGTGGAGAAAGCGGCCCGGCTGGAAGCCATCGAGCGCACCGGTGCCGGGCTGCACATGAGCCTGCACGGCTACCCCGCCCACGAATGGACGCGGCCGCTCACCGGCTACGTGCCGCCGGGCTTCGAGACCTGGACCATTCCCAAGGGCTTCTTCCTGATCCTGCGCCACCACGCCGGGCGCGATGGCATGGCGTTCATGCAGGCGCTGACCGCGCAACTGGCGGCTTCACCGGATCTGGCTGCGTTCAATGCCCGCCAGCTGGCGACCTGGGGCAACCACGCCGGTGAAGTGCCGTTCCCGGTGCTAAACGGCATTCCCTGCATGATCTTCGAGGATTCCCGGTCAACGGTGCCGTTTACGCTGGTCACCGAATTTCCGGACCAGACGGTCTATGGCGATGCGTTTCGCCTGGCGCACACCACCCAGATGCGGGCGGTGCTGGCGGCGGCGGAGCTGTATTGGGCGGGTTTGCTGGGTTGAGGGGGCGCGCTGCGCGCCTTTAGTGGATCGTGCGTGTCACCTTGGCGTGCGGCACCTTTGCCGCCGCCGTGTTTTCAGGCGTTGCGCCTTCGTCCTGCTCGATCATGGTGGCCGCGAGGCTGAGCGCAGCCTGCATCTCTTCGTGCGACAGACCGGAAGATAGCGCAAGCCGCACCGCCAGGGACGCCAGTCGGGCGACTTCATAACTCGGGATGCTCATCTCAGCTCCTTGTCCTCGTGTCAATGCTCGTGTCAACGCCATGGCAAGCCCTGCCGCGCCGGGCGGCGGGGCCGCTGGCGCGCCATATCGGCAGATTCGGCCGCCGGCACATGCTTGCACCGGGGCCTGTCAATCTCCAGTATGGTTCACGGCGAGCTTCGCCGCCCGAAGAGAATCCAGCAATGCTGCCTGGCCTCAGGCGGGCAGGAAGCCTTCCACGGTGAGATAGCGCTCGCCGGTGTCGTAGTTGAAGCCCAGCACCGTGGCGCCGGCCGGCAGGTCCGGCAGCTTCTGCGCGATCGCGGCCAGGGTGGCGCCCGACGAAATACCCACCAGCATGCCCTCCTCGCGCGCGGCGCGGCGCGCCATTTCGCGTGCCGGCTCGGCGTCGACCTGGATCACGCCATCGAGCAGGGCGGTATCCAGGTTGCGAGGGATGAAGCCGGCGCCGATGCCCTGGATCGGGTGGGGCGCGGGCGCGCCGCCGGAAATGACCGGCGATGCGACCGGCTCGACGGCGTAGACCTTCAACGCGGGCCACTTCTGCTTGAGCACGCGGGCGCAGCCGGTGATATGCCCACCCGTGCCCACGCCGGTGACCAGGGCGTCGATGCCCTGCGGGAAGTCCGCCAGGATTTCCAGCGCGGTGGTGTTGACGTGGGCCTCGATATTGGCGGGGTTCTCGAATTGCTGCGGCATCCAGGCGCCCGGCGTGGCCGCCACCAGCTCCTCGGCGCGGGCAATGGCACCCTTCATGCCTTTTTCGCGCGGGGTCAGGTCGAAGGTGGCGCCATAGGCCAGCATCAGGCGGCGGCGCTCCACCGACATGCTGTCCGGCATCACCAGCACCAGCTTGTAGCCCTTGACCGCCGCCACCATGGCAAGGCCGATCCCGGTATTGCCCGAGGTGGGCTCGATGATGGTGCCGCCCGGCTTGAGCACGCCGGATTGCTCGGCTGCCTCGACCATCGACAACGCGATGCGGTCCTTGATGGAGCCTCCCGGGTTGGCGCGCTCGGACTTGATCCAGACCTGATGGGTATCGCCAAAGAGCCGCTGAACACGGATATGGGGCGTATTGCCAATGGTCTGCAGGATGTTGTCGGCCTTCATTCAGTATCTCCAGGGATGGTTTCGAACCGGACTAGCAAACGGGTCCGGACAAGCATGCACTGGAGGATTCTAGCGGGCGGCGCGTCGGCAATGCGATTTCGCCGTCATATTGGCTTGCGCCAGCGCTTAGTGGCAGGCCTCGGCGCGTGCGGGCAGGCAGCGCGCCGGCAGCGCTTCCAGCTCGGAGGCGAGCACGACCCGGCCCCGGCCACGCCGCTTGGCTTCATACAAGGCGCGGTCCGCACTGCCAAACAGCTTGTCCCAGGTGGCAGCCCCACCGTCCTCGCGCTCGCGGATCTGCGCAACGCCGATGCTGGCGCTGGCGAACCCGCCAAGCTCGTGGGGCAATGCGATGGCGCGGATGCCACGCAGGATGCGGTTGGCCAGCAGGAGGGCATCGGCTTCGGTGGTATGCGGGCAAAGCACGCAGAACTCCTCACCGCCGTAGCGGCCCGCGAGGTCGGCGCTGCGGTGCGTTTCCCTCAGGACGCGGCCGATCTGCTGCAGGATGCGGTCGCCGGCGCGGTGGCCACTGCTGTCGTTGATGTACTTGAAGCGGTCGATGTCGATCACCAGGCAGCTCAGCGGATGGCCGTGGCGGTTGAATTCGGCGGCCAGCACCATCGCCGCGCCGTCCATGGCACCGCGGTTCAGCAGCCCCGTCAATGCGTCGAGGCGTGCCTGCTTTTCCTGCTCGGCCAGCATGGCATCCATGGTCATCAGGGTGAAGCCCGCCAGGCCAGCGAGGATCGCGACAAAGGCGGGCAGCAGGCGCAGCTGGAGCAAGGCCTCTGCGCTCAGGGCCGGCATCGGGGTGCCGGCTTCCAGCACCGCGTACAACCCGCAGCATTGCGCCAGCAGTTGCAGGCCGCAAGCGGCAAGCACCAGCGGGCGGCTGCGGCGGGTCAGCGCGAGCGGGCGTTGCAACTGGCAGGCCAGGGTGAAGCAGGCGGTGATGGCTGCCACCACGTAGCCGGTGACTTCGGCCGGGCGGCTGCCGCTGCCTAGCGCAGCGGCGGCCAGCACGGCAGAGATGGCAAGCACGCCGGCGGTGAGCCGCGCGGGTGCCGAAGGGTGGCCACCGGTCAGCGATACGCCGCGATGGGTCAGCAACTGTGCGGCCACGCCCAGGGCGGGCGCCACCAGCAAGAACCAGGCGGGCCCGCCGCGCGCGTCGATCACCAACAGGCCCGCGGCGCAGGCCAGCACCTGGCCGGCGACCCATGCGCGGCCCACGGCGCTCTGGCGCAAAGCCAGCATCAGGGCCGCGAGGATGATTTGCGTGGCGGTGAACAGGACAAGCAGTGCCATCACGGCAGTGCCCTCATCTGACTGCATGAGATCCCCATCGAGTTCGGCGCAGCATCGCTGCGCAGGAGTTTGCCTTCGAAGGTGGGTTCGCGCGTATAGCGCATCGCATATCGCGTACTGCGTACTGCGTGGAGCCCGTGCGTGAGCCAGTTCGTGACTTGCGACATTCCCGAATGCGGCGTCAGGCCGGTGCTTGTCCGGGTCCATTCCTGCCGAGGTGACGATGTTTTTTTGTTTGAGAAAATTCTACACAGCGGCGCGCTGGACGTACCCCGTATTCGCGGTGCGTGACAATTGTTGACATTGGGCGCAAAGCGCGTGATCTACCATTCGCTTTGCCTGCAGCGCTGGTCGCCGCGGACCGTTGTATTCCGGCCCTAGCCAGCCCGCGATTCCTTCTTTTCCTACCCTCAGAGCACAACAGTGTCGAATTTGCGCCACGTACTGTGATACTTTGTCGAGTCGGAAAACTACAAAAATGCAGAAAGTACCGAGACAACAATCAATTTACCAGGCACCGGAACCCTTGGCGCGGCCAGGTCCGGCGGGTTCCGTCAGCGCACCTTCGCAGCGTTTGAAACCCGGGAATTGGCGCTAGCCAGCTTCTGTGACACAAGCATGCATTTGCACTAGTGCGTATTCCCTAGTCCTAAATGCTTATATGCACGATGACGCGCATGCTTCAGAATTCTCGCCCATAGTGCTTAGATACGCACTTTGAGCTTGGCCTGCGGGGGACTGCCTGAAAGATCGGGCGGCGCAGGTAGACGTGGATGGGATCAGTCACACCCGGAATGCATCGTCTGGCGGCATCAAGCGCGACCAGCATGTTGGCGGCAAGCCAAGCGAGCTTTTCCGGGACTATAAAAATATGAAAAAAATAGGGGCCAGCAAGTGAATTTGTTGCGATTGGACGGTGTCGCGCGCCGCGTGGCAGGCCTGCGTCAGGCAAGCCGGGGCGTGCCGATGACAAGAGCCTGGCTTGGTGCACTGCTGGCTGTGTTTGCGGCCTGGCTATGCCCGGCGCAGGCACAGGCGCAGACATTGGCCACCACCGGCTCGCGCGCGCCGAACATCGTCTTCCACTACGGCAGCAAGCCGCCGGTGGATGCTCTGCAGGCGTTCGATATCGCCGTGGTCGAGCCCGACAGCGGCTTCGATCCGCGCACCGCCGCCACGCCCAATACGCAATGGTTCTCCTACGTCAGCATTGGCGAGGTCGCACCGTCGCGCGCCTACCTGAAAGACATTCCCAAGGCCTGGCTGATCGGCAACAACGACGCCTGGGGCGCTCGCGTGGTTGACCAGGCCGCCGAGGGCTGGCCCGCTTTCTACGTGGAAAACGTCATCGCCCCGCTGTGGCAGCGCGGCTATCGCGGCTTCTTCCTCGACACGCTCGACTCCTACCAGCTCAAAGCCAAGACGGACACCGAGCGCGCCCGCCAGGAGGCCGGCATGGTGGCGGTGATCCGCGCCATCAAGGCACGCTATCCCGAGGCCAAGCTGATCTTCAACCGCGGCTTCGAGATCCTGCCGCAGGTCAACCAACTGGCTTACGCGGTCGCGTTTGAATCGCTGTACCGCGGCTGGGATCAAGGCGGCAAGCGCTACACCGAAGTGAGCGAGGCCGATCGCAACTGGCTGCTCGGCCAGGCCCGAACGATCCGCGAACAGTACCACCTGCCAGTGATCTCGATCGATTACTGCCCGCCGTCCGACCGCAAGTGCGCGCGCGACACCGCCGCGCAGATCCGCGCGCTGGACATCATCCCTTACGTGGCCGACCCTGGCCTGCAGACGGTTGGGATCGGCAACATCGAGGTGATGCCGCGCCGGGTGCTGGTGGTGCAGGACCGTGAGCCGGGCGTCTCGATCGACGACTCCGCCGGCGTGCGCTTCGTCTCCATGCCGCTGAACTACCTGGGCTATCGCGTGGACTTCGCCGAAGCCAGCCAGCCGCTGCCGGAGATCGGCCCGGACCGCTACGCCGGCGTGGTGATCTGGATGGCTGGCAACGTGCGCGATCAGCCCGGGCGTTTCTTCAGCTGGGTGCAGCGCAATATCGACCAGGGCGTGCCGGTGGTTTTCCTGAACGATTTCGGCGCGCGCATGAACGGAGCGCTGGCATCGAGCCTGCAGCTCAATTCGGTCAAGGGCAAGATCGGCGTCAAGGCGGACGTGGTGTCGAAGGACCCGATGATGGGTTTCGAGATGCCTGTGGCGCCGGACCGCACGCAGGCAGCGCCAGTCCAGGTGGGCGATGGCCCGGGCTTTCGCTCCCTGTTGCGCCTGAATTCGGGCACGCTGACCTATGACGCTGCCGCGATCACGCCCTGGGGCGGCTACGTGCTCGGGCCTTACGCGGTGCGGCAAAGCGCCAACGACCAGGACCGCTGGGTGGTGCAGCCGTTGTCCTTCCTGCGCGAAGCGCTGCGCCTGCCGGCGATGCCGGTGCCGGATGTCACGACCGAAAACGGACGTCGCCTGCTGACCGTGCACGTGGACGGTGACGGCTTTGCCTCCCGTGCCGAGATTCCCGGCGGCGGCTTTTCCGGTGAAGTCCTGTTTCGCGAGATCTGGGACCGCTATCGCTTGCCGATGACGATGTCGATCATCCAGGGCGAAGTGGCCAGCGACGGCATGTATCCCAAGCTGACCGCGCAGCTCGAGCCGATCGCCCGCAAGATCTTCGCGCAGCCCTATGTCGAGGTGGCGAGCCACACCTTCTCGCATCCTTTCGAGTGGGGCCGCACGGTGCCCGGCGGCACGCACTCGGAGAACGCCACCGAAGGCGACGACGACTTCCACCTGGCGATTCCCGGCTACACGATGGACCTGAAGCGCGAGATCGGCGGCTCGATCGACTATATCAACCGTACCCTGGCGCCCCCTGGCAAGCCGGTCAGCATGCTGCTGTGGTCGGGCGACTGCCAGCCGCCTGCCGAGGCCATCAAGCTGACCGACCAGGCCGGCGTGCTCAACATGAACGGCGGCGATACGCTGATCACGCGCAGCAACCCGACCTGGACAGCGATCTCGCCGATCGGCGTGAACAAGGCCGACGGCACCTTCCAGATCTTCGCGCCAAACCAGAACGAGAACGTCTATACCAACCTCTGGCACGGCCCGTACTACGGCTTCGAGCGCGTGATCGAAACCTTCGAGCTGACCGACCGGCCGTACCGCTTCAAGTCGGTCAACATCTACTATCACAACTACTCCGGCACCAAGGCGGCCTCGCTCAAGGCACTGCGCAAGGTCTATGACTACGTGCTGAGCCAGCCGCTGATGCCGGTGCATGCCACCGACTACGTGCGCAAGGTGATCGACTGGCAAGGCATGGCGGTGGCCCGCGAGCTGGGCGGCGACGCCACGCAGCCGGCCGCCTGGATCGTGCGCGGCGACGCCAACCTGCGCAACGTGCGCTGGACCGGCGCGGACGTGCCCGACGTGGCGAGCTCGCAAGGCGTCACCGGCACGTCGCCGGCGCCCGGCGGCGGCGTCTACGTGCACCTGGCCGATGGCGCCTCGCGCATCGTGATGCGCGGCCCGAGCGCAGCTAACGCCGCGGCTGCCTCCGGCCCCGAGATCGCCGAGGCCAGCGGCTTCGTGCGCAACTGGCAGCGCAGCGGCCAGGGCAGCGCGCAGCGCATCCGTTTTGATTTCAGCGGCTACTTCAAGCCATTCTTCCGCCTCGCAGGCGCGGACCGTTGCCGGATTGCCATTGATGGCAAGCCGGTGCAGGGCGTGCAGGAGCGCGGCACGCTGCGTTTCGATACCACTCCCGTTCCCAATCCCAACAATGCCAAGCAAAGCGTCGAAATCACCTGCGCCGCCTGAGCGCGAGCGGCTCCTGCCGCCAGCGTTCGTGCTGACCTTCACCGCCATGGTGGGGATCGGCCTGGCGCTGATGTTCCCGCGCGAAACCTTGCGCGAACGCCTGCTGGGCGAAGGCCGGGCAGTGGACGGCCTCAGCATGGCCTACCTGGAAGCCTGGTGGCGGGCCACGCCCGACGACGGCGGCTTCATGGCGGTGCTGGCCGAGCAATATGCGCGCACGGGCCGGCTGGACGAGGCCGAGGCCATGCTGTCGCGGCTGGAGGCGCGCTATGCGGCCAGTTCTGCGGCGAGTTCCGCGGCCAGCCAGCAAGGGCCGGTGCGCAACGCTAACGCGAACGCCAATGCCGTCGACGCCGAGCTGCCCGGCCAGATCCTGCGTACCCGCATCGAGATCACGCAGCAGCGCGCGTTTGCCGCGCTGCCGGACACCCCGGAGCGCAAGCAGTACGTCGAAAAGCTTGGCGGGCTGCTCGACCAGGCGGTGACCATGAAGTGGGGCCGCACCGACCTGGAAGAGCTGGCCACCACGGCGCGCTCGATCAACGCGCTCAAGCCGGCACAGGTGTTCTACCAGGCGCTGGCCAAGAGCGACCCAGCCCGCGCGGCGCTGTGGAACGCGCAGGCGGCGTCGGCGGCGCTCGCGGGCGGCGACTACCAGCAGGCGGCCGACGCGCTGTTTGCCGCGCAGTCCCGCGCCACCGATCCGGCCGAGCAGCGCCGCCTCTACCTGGCTGCGCTCAAGACGCTGCAGTCCGGCAACGAGCTCGACAAGGCGCTGGCCCAGGCCGAGCAGCACGGTGGCAAGCTGCTGGAGAACGCCGAAGTCCTGCGTTACCTGACCAAGCTGGCGCTGGCCGCCAACCGCCCCGAGCAGGCCGCGCGCTATGTGCAGCGGCTGCTGCGCCTGCCGCCGAGCATGCAGCCCGTGCCCGAAGGCGCCTCGCTGCAACGCGCCGAAGTGCGCCGCGTGGCGGCCACCCAGCCATGGGCCGCGCAGGGCTTGATCTTTCTTGACGGCCCGCGCGGCCTGGCCTTGCGCCGCGCCATGGGCGACGCCGCGATGCCGCACCTGCGCCGCGTGGCGGATACCTCGGGCGCCGGCACGTCCGCTTCCGCGGCGGCGGGCCAAGCCCGGGCTTCGGCAGCACCGGCACCGGCGGCAGCCCCTGCCGGCGCCCCCACCGCGGCCGAGCGTGCCTTCAATGCCGATGACTACGAACTCGCGTTCCAGGTATTCCTGGCCGCCGGCAAGCTCGACGACGCCCAGCGCGTTGCCGAGACCGCCGTGCGGCGCCAGCCCGGCGCGGCGCGCTGGCGCGAACGCCTGGCCCAGGTCGCCGAGTGGAATCGCCAGCCCACGGTCGCGCTCAAAAGCTGGCTGGAATATGCCCAGGCCAGTAATGACGAGACCGCCTGGAAGGCCGTGCTGCGCCTCGCGCCCGGCCTCAACGACGATCGCGCCTACCTGGCCGCGCTGCGCCACCGCGCCGGCACGGGCGATCTCGCCACCGTCGACCAGGTGGTCGCCACCTACGAACGCCTGGGTGAGCCCGAGGAAGGCCTGGCCTTCCTGCAAAGCCTGAGCCACGGCCCGAACGCGCGCCCGATCATGGAGCGCCAGGCGGAGCTGGCCGAGCGTGCGGGCAAGGATGCCCGCGCCTTCGAGCTCTACACCGAATTGCAGCAGCGCTTTGGCCCGCGCCCGCAGTACGCGCTCAAGCAGGCCAACCTGCTCTATGTGCGCGGCAAGCTGGCCGAAGCCCTCGAGGCCATGGTGCCGTCCATGCGTACCGCGCGTTCCACCGACATTGAGTTCTGGCGCACCCTGACCGAGCTGGCGCGCCTGAACCAGCGCGGCGACCTGCTCGAGCAAGGCTACCGGCAACTGATGCTGGCCATGGCCGAGACGCATGACGACCACTGCATGGCCATGCCCCCCGGCGCCGGCCGCAACGACTGCCTGGCCGAAGTGCGCGATACCGAGGAATCGGATTTCTCGAACCTGATGGACTTCTACGATAGCTCGCCCATCGACGCCGGGCGCATCGCCGAAGCCAGCTGGCGCAAGGGCCGCAAGCTGGTGTCGCTCGAGCTTGCCATCAATTACTACACCCGCGCCCGTGCTTACGGCCGCGTTGCCGCGCTGCTGCAGGGCATGACCCCTGCCCAGCTGACGCAGGCCGAGCAATCCAGCCGCTTCCTGGCCATGCGCGCCGAGTACCAGCGCGCCCGTGGCGAGCGCGAGCTGGCCCTGGCCGACCTGCGCCGTGCCGCCAGCATGCCCGACGCCGGTAGCGAGACGCTGGCCGCGCTGATGTGGGCGCTGGTCGATCTCGGCTCGGATACCGAAGTGCGCGCCATGATGCTGCGCCTGAAGGGCGAGGCCGAGGGCAACCCGGACTTGTGGGGTGCCTTTGCCGCCGGCAGCATGCGCTTCCAGGACGGCCGCACCGCGCTGCACTACCTGCGCAAGATGGCCGACGGCAAGAACGCCGATCCGCTCTGGCTGGGCCTTGCCGCCGATGCCTACGACGCCATCGGCCAGACCAGCACCGGGTGGCGCCTGCGCCGCCAGGCCTGGGTCGACCTGCACAAGGACCAGTCCGCGGCCGGGCGCCGCGCCTCGGATCCCCGCAGCATGGATCCGGCCGCCGAGGAGGAGGACGCCCAGGGTGGCCCCGCCCCGGCCGAGCTGCGGCGCCAGACCGTGGCGCTCGGGCAGATCTTTGCCTCGGGCGATGTGTCCCAGCGCCTGGTGATCGAGATGCTGCGCGGCGACCGCACCGTGATGGCCGGCACCAATGCCGCGAACTGGACCGGTCCCGCCAATCCGGCGTCGCGGCTGGGCGAGATTCCCGGCCTGCCCGCGCTCGATCCCAAGACGCCGCCGGGCGTGGCGCAACGCGAAGCGCGCCAGCAGGCCGTGGTCTCGTCCGCCGCCAAGGAAGTGGCGCTGGCCTGGGCCCTGTCGAACGAATCCAACGAACTGGCGCGTGCCTGGCTGGCCCGCCAGTATGCCCGCCAGTTGCTGCGCCCGGCGTATGCCGAGATCACGCTGGCGCTGGCCAACCAGGACCTGGCCGCACTCGACCGTGTGCTGGAGCGCCAGGCTGGCCGCATTCCGGTGGACAACCAGATCGAAGCCAACGTGCAGCTTGACCGGCTCGGCGCCGCGCAGACGCTGGCCTACGAAACCCAGGAGACCACGCGCACCGACGACAGCCTGCAGGAAACCTTGCAGGACACGCTGCTGTTCAACGCGCAAGCCATCGAGCCGCGCGTGACGTACCAGCGCCAGAGCCCGCTGAGCTATTTCGACTACAGCCTGGCTGGCGGCGTGCGCCTGTGGGATGGCTACGACCTCAACCTGCGCGGCGTCTGGCGCACCCAGCACAGCGTGGACCAGACCCAGCTCACTGGCGTGCCCTCGTCCGACCAGCGTGGCGAGCTGTCGCTCGGCTACCGCGACCAGCACCTGCGCTGGCGCCTGGGCGTGGGCCGGCGCGACGGCCTGGATAGCGTGACCACCGCGCGCTTCACCGGCGAGTGGCGCGAGGCCAGCCGCTTGAGCTTCACCACGCTGGCCGGCATCAACCAGAGCGCCGACGAATCGGCGGCGCTGCGGGTCGGCGGCGTCAAGGATGTGCTCGGCCTGGGCGCGACCTACAACTTCAGCCTGCGCGAATTTGCCGGCGCTCGCATCGAGTACGACCGCTTCCGCGGCCAGGACGGCTCGCAGCTGGGCCATGGCCTGGTGTACGACCTGGAGCTGGGCTACCGCATCCGTACCGCGTACCCGGACTACACGGTGCGCCTGGTCGGCACCCATGCCACCTACAACGCGCGCGGCGGCACGCTCAGCAACAAGCTCGCCACGCTGGTGCCTGCCGACGACGAAGCCACGCCGGGCTTCTACATGCCCCAGGGCTTTACGCAGGCCGGCGTGACATTCGGCTTCGGCACCGAGCTGATCGACGACTACACGCACAAGTGGCGGCCGTTTGCGGAAATCGGCCTGCTGCACGACACCCGCGCCGGGCAGAACTTCCGGGCGCAACTGGGCGTGGCCGGCAAGGTGTTCGGCAACGACCACCTGTCCATGTATGTGCAGCACGAAACCGCGGCGCGCAATGGCGGCACGCCGCTGACCGAAGTGGGTGTTCGGTACAGATGGCTTTTTTAATCCGGGCGGGCACGCGAGCGTGCCGGTTCACTGTATGCAATCGAGAAGGGGAGAGAGTCATGGAAACAACTAGCACGAAGCAGAACCGCGCAGCACGACTGCTGGGCTGGTGCGGTGCGCTGGGCGCAGCGCTGTGGCTGGCCGGATGCGCGGTGACCGATATTGGTCGCGCCCCCGCGCTGCCGGCCGGCGAGTCGGTGGCGATACTGCCGATCGTCAACTACACCGAGACGCCGCAGGCAGGCCTGCGCGCCGAGGCGATCGCGGAAAGCCTGCTGAAGACCGGCGGCATTGCCAACGTCAAGCGCTATCCCGCCAACCTGAACCCGGAAACGCTGTTCGAGCCGGCCGAGCGCGAGTCGGTGGGCAAGGCGCTTGAGTGGGCACGTACCCAGAAGATGCGCTACGCCCTCACCGGCGCGGTGCAGGAATGGCGCTACAAGGTGGGCGTGGATGGCGAGCCCGCCGTGGGCATCTCGCTGCAACTGCTGGACGTGAGCACGGGCGAAGCCGTCTGGTCCGCCACCGGCAGCGACAGTGGCTGGAGCCGCGAGTCGTTGTCGGGCACCGCGCAAAAGTTGCTGCGCCGCCTGCTGGCGCCGCTGCGCCAGGGTTGAACCGCGGGAGAGCATGATCGTGGCCAATACAGCCGACAAGATACGGGAAGGACAGGGCATTGGTGCGGGCGGCCGCTATCTGCGGTTGCTTGCGCCCGCCACGAGCGGACCGGTCTCTGCGGTCGAGCTGGTGGTGACGATGGCTCTGGCGATGGCGCTGGGATACCTGCTCCTGCCCAACAACCCCCTGCTGCTGGGCCTGGGCTTTCCCTGGGCATGGCTGCTGCCGGTCATCCTGGCGCTGCGCTACGGCACGCTGATTGGCGTGGGCAGCGTGCTGATGATGCTGGGCGGCTGGTTCTTCTTCCACCAGATCGGTGCGCAGCCGGGTGCGTTCCCGCGCCTGTTCTTCCTGGGCGGGCTGCTCATGGTGCTGGTTGCCGGGCAGTTCGGCGATGTCTGGGGCACAAGGCTGGCGCGCGCGCGCGCCGTCAACCGCAACCTCGAAGAGCGCCTTGCGGCCCTGACCAAGAACCACTACCTGCTGCGCGTGTCCCATGCACGGCTGGAGAACGACCTGCTGGCCAAGCCCACCACGCTGCGCGACACGCTGTCGCAAATGCGCGCGGTGACGCTGGAAGATGCGGCACCGGGGGGCGTGCTGGTTGGTGCGCGCCCCATGCTGCAAGTGGTGGCGCAGGCGTGCCAGCTCGAAGCGGCCGCGCTCTATGCGGTCGATGGCGAGACGGTATCCGCCACGGCGTCGGCGCAGATCGGCCCGGTATTCGAGTTCGACCCCGACGATATGCTGGTGCGCCACTGCCTGGAGACGCGCCAGCTGGCACACCTGCAGGCCGGCGGGTTGTCGCGCCAGTCGCCGGACCATCCGCAGACCCGCTACGTGGCGGTGGCGCCGGTGCTGTCCGGGGCCGACAAGCTGGTGGGCCTGCTGGTGGTCGAGCGCATGCCGTTCCTGTCGCTCAGCTACGAGAACCTCCAGTTGCTGATGGTGCTGATGGGCTATTACGCAGATGGCGTCGAGCACGCCGTGTCCACGCGCGCTATCGCGGCCGCGATTCCCGGCTGCCCTTACGACTTCGCGCTGGACTACGCCCGCCTGTCGCGCCTGCGCCGCGACAGCGGCATCGACAGCACCATCGTGGCGCTGGTGTTCGATCTGGACGAATCGCGCGATGCACTGTTCGACCAGGTCATCCGCAGCCGCCGCGCGCTCGACGTGGCCTGGCCGCTGACCAGCGCGCACCAGCGTGCCTTGCTGACCTTGATGCCGCTATCGGGCAACGAGGCGGCGTCGGCCTACCTGGTGCGTATCGAAGATATGCTGCGGGCCCAGTTCGGCACCGATTTCGAAGCGGCGCGCATCGGCGTGCATACGCTGGTCGTGCCCGCCAACGCGCCGGTGGAGCCGCTGATCCGCTTGCTGCATCGTTGCCATGTGGATGTTCAGCCGGCGCCGGTACCGGTGCCGGTGGCACTAGGCGAGGTTGGCCGTGGGTAAGCTCGGCATCGGCGGCATCGCCGCGCAAATCGCCGCCCTGGCGCTGCTGGCTCGCGCCGGCAACAGCACCGCGTTGCTGCTGACCTTCCTGTTGATGCAGGGGCTCGCCGCGGCGATGATCGCGATGGTGCTGTGGCGCTTGCTGCCCCGGCGTTTTCGCGTGCCGTTCGCGTGGAGCTATGGCTACCTCTTCATATTCTGCTTCCTGGTGCCGCTGGCCGGCGGCATGATCTGCGTCGGCAGCCTGCTGATCGCGCGCTTGTTCCCGGGGCGCCGTCCCACGGCCGGCGTCGGCCTGGTCGGGCTGCCGGTGTTCGTCACCCACCTGATCTCGCGCGTGACCCACGGCGGCGGCGCGCGCCTGCGCGCCCAGTTGGGCAACACGCGCGCGCCGTTGCCGGAGCGCATGACCGCGCTGGTGGCCATGCAGTCGATGCCGGCGCGCACCTCCAGCCCGGTACTGCGCGACCTGCTGGCCGACAGCGCTGACGACGTGCGCCTGCTGGCCTACGGCATGCTGGACGGCGCGGAGAAGCAGCTGACGCAGAAAATCCTGGCCGAGCTGCCGCGCCTGGAAGCTGCGCAGGACGATCGCGAGCGCGGCGAGATCAACAAGCGCCTGGCCGACCTGTACTGGGAATTGATCTACCAGAACCTGGTGCAAGGCGACGTCTATCGCTACACCGCGGACCAGGTGGAGCGCCACGCGCGCGCCGCGCTGGAGTTCGACTCCGACCAGGCGGGCTTGTGGTACATGCGTGGCCGCCTGGCCCTGACCCGCGACGAGCCCGCGCAAGCGCGCGGGTGGCTGGAGCGGGCCGAGGAGCTTGGCTTTGCGCGCGAGCGCACGCTGCCGCTGCTGGCCGAAGCCGCCTATCTGGAGCGCGACTACGCCGCCGTGCGCGCCATCTTGCTGTCATTCGACAGCCCATCGCCGCTGCCACTGGTACGGCCCCTGCTGCGTTACTGGCAATCATGAGCGATACCCCTTTGCCCCGCGCCGACTCGGCCGATGTGGCCCTGCTGCTAGAGGGCACCTTTCCGTATGTGAGCGGCGGGGTGTCGAGCTGGGTCAACCAGATGATCCGGGCGTTTCCGGACGTCCGCTTCGCCATCGTCTTCATCGGCAGCCGCCGCGAAGATTACGGCGACATGGTCTACGCGCTGCCCGACAACGTCGTGCACCTGGAAACGCATTTTCTCTACGATTTCCCGCCGCCTCCGTTGGTGCATGGCAGCGACGGCGACCCCGTCACCTTCGCCGCCTCGGCGCAGTTGCACGAGGTGCTGCGCCAGCCAGGCCGCGAGCAGGAAGCCGGCGAGCTGATCCGCGAGCTGATGCCCGAGCTGACCGATGGCGGCAGCCTGTCGGAAGACGCGTTCCTCTACAGCCGCAACGCGTGGCGGACCATCACCGAGCAGTACCGCCAGTACTGCACGGACCCGTCCTTCACCGACTACTTCTGGACCGTGCGCATCATGCACAAGCCCCTGTGGCAGCTCGCGCGCATTGCCGAGGGGCTGATCCCGGCCAAGGTCTACCACACGGTGTCCACCGGCTACGCCGGCTTTCTTGGCGCCATGCTGCACTACCGCACGGGACGTCCCTTGCTGGTGTCCGAGCACGGCATCTATACCAAGGAACGCAAGATCGACCTGTTCCAGAGCCAGTGGATCCGCGACAACCGCAACGTATTCGAGCGCGACATCTCGCAGATCAGCTATTTCCGCGAGCTGTGGGTGCGCTTCTTTGAAACGCTGGGCCGCGTCTGCTACGACGCCGGCGACACCATCGTCGCGCTCTACGAAGGCAACCGCCTGCGCCAGGTCACGGATGGTGCCCGCGCCGAGCGCACGCGCAATATCCCCAACGGCATCAACCTGCCGCGGCTGGCCGCGCTGCGCGCGCAGCGCGCACCCGGCGTGCCGCCGGTGCTGTGCCTGATCGGCCGCGTGGTGCCGATCAAGGATATCAAGACCTTTATCCGCGCCATGCTGACCGTGGTGCGGCAATACCCCGATGCCCAGGGCTGGATCGCCGGCCCGGAAGACGAAGATCCGGAATACGCGCAGGAATGCCGCAGCCTGGCCGAAAGCCTGGGCCTCGCCGACAAGGTGAAGTTCCTGGGCTTCCAGCGCATCGATGAACTGCTGCCCAAGGTGGGCGTGCTGGTGCTCAGCTCCATCAGCGAGGCATTGCCGCTGGTGGTGCTGGAAGGCTTCGCCGCCGGCGTGCCGTGCGTGACCACTGATGTCGGCTCGTGCCGGCAACTGATTTTCGGCCTGCCCGGCGAGGATGCGGCGCTGGGCGCGGCGGGCGACGTGGTGCGCATCGCCGACCCGGCCGCGCTGGCCGAGAAGGCGATCGGCCTGCTGGGTTCGCCCGACGCATGGCACGCCGCGCAGCAGGCCGGCATCCGGCGCGTGGAGCGGTATTACACGCAGGAGATGATGGTGGGTAGCTACCGAGACCTGTACACGCGCCTGATGGCGCAGCCACGGGTGGAATCGTCCGCCGGCGGATCCCCCGCCAGGGCGGCGCAGGCCGCGGGCTGCCCCATGAAGGGAGGTCGCTGAGATGGCGGGGATTGGATTCGAACTTCGCAAGATGCTGCGGCGGGACAACCTGTCGGGCATGCTCGGCGCGTACGCCTATGCGGGCATCATCAGTTCCGGGCCGTGGGTCCTGTCGATCGTCGGCATCTTGCTGATCGGTGTGCTCAGCCTGCCTTTCGTGGTGCCGGGCAGCCTGGTGACGCAGTTCCAGGTCTCGGTGACCTACCTGATCGCGGTCAGCCTGATCCTGACCGGGCCGATGCAGCTGGCCTTTACCCGCTTTACGTCGGACCGACTGTTCGAGAAGCGCGATGGCCTGGTGCTGTCGAACTACCACGCGGTGGCCCTGCTGGTCACGGTGCTGTCGGGCGCCATCGGCATCGGCTGCGCGCTCTTTGCGTTCCCGGAGCAGTCGGTGCTGTACCGGTTGCTGATGACCGCGGGCTTCGTGGTCATGAGCAACATCTGGATCGCGGTGATTTTCCTCACGGGCATGAAGCAGTACAAGGCCATCGTCTGGACCTTCCTGCTGGGCTATACGCTGACGGTGGCGGCGGCGCTGGCGCTGCGCAATTATGGCCTGGAGGGCCTGCTGCTTGGGTTTGTCGCCGGCCAGCTTTGCTTGCTGAGCGCCATGGTGGTGCTGATCTACCGCAACTACACCAGCCAGCGGTTCATGTCGTTCGAGGTGTTCCAGCGGCGCTACGCCTATCCGAGCCTGATGCTGATCGGGCTGCTGTACAACCTTGGCATCTGGCTCGACAAGTTCATGTTCTGGTACTCGCCGTCCACGGGGCAGCAAGTCATCGGGCCGCTGCACGCGTCGATCATCTACGACATCCCGGTGTTCCTGGCTTACCTGGCAATCATCCCGGGCATGGCGGTGTTCCTGGTGCGCATCGAGACAGACTTCGTCGAGTACTACGACGCCTTCTACAACGCGGTGCGCGGCGGCAGCTCGCTCGAGCATATCGAGGATATGCGCAACACCATGGTGCAGACGATCCGCCTGGGACTGTACGAGATCGTCAAGGTGCAGGCCATTGCGGCGCTGGTGCTGTTTGTCGTGGGCAGGTTCGTGCTGGCAGCGCTCGGCATTTCGGAACTCTACCTGCCGCTGCTGTATGTGGACGTGATCGGCGCCAGCCTGCAGGTGGTGCTGCTCGGGGTGCTCAATATCTACTTCTACCTCGACCGCCGGCGGGAAGTGCTGCTGCTCAGCGGGTTGTTCGTGATCCTCAACCTGGCGTTCACTGCCGTGACCCTGCAGCTGGGACCGGCCTGGTATGGCTACGGCTTTGCGGTATCATTGCTGATCGTGGTGGCCCTGGCGATCTACCTGCTCGACCGCAAGCTGGACCGCCTCGAGTACGAAACCTACATGCTGCAGTAAAGGCGCGCGCGCCGGTTTTTGCGCCGGCGCGCTGCGATACCCTCCCGCGCCGTCCTTGGCGCGGCGACGCTGGATTCTGTACCATTCCCCTTTTGTGCACCTGGCGCCCGGCCTGCCCGGGTTATTGCGCGTTGCCTTTGCGGCGGCGCGGGAAGCGCGCGGTGGCACCTGGAAGAGAAGACGTGGCAAGCAAGAGGTAAGTATGAGAATCGCTTCGGTGGAAGACGACAAGAGCCAGTCCGAGCTGATCCAGCAGATCCTGGTCTCGGCCGGCCATGAGTGCGAGTGCTTCGCCAGTGGCAGTACGTTCCTGCGGGCCCTGCGCGAGCAAGCGTTCGACCTGCTGGTGGTGGACTGGCAACTGCCCGATACCAGCGGCCTTGAGGTGGTGACCTGGGTGCGCCAGAACTCCGGGCGCAATCCCCCCATCCTGTTCCTGACCAGCCGCTCGCAGGAAGAGGACATTGTCGCCGGGCTGGGCGCGGGCGCCGATGACTACATGATCAAGCCGATCCGCCGCGCCGAGCTGGTGGCGCGCGTATCCGCGTTGCTGCGCCGCACGTATCCGCAGGCGCAGCAGGACAGCGCGCTGATCCGGGCGGGCAACTATGCTGTCGATCCGCAGGCGCGCACCGTGACCTGCGGCGAAACCCGGGTGGACGTGTCGCCGCGCGAGTTCGACCTGGCGTTGTTCCTGTTCCGCAACCTGGGGCGCCTGGTGTCGCGCGAGGTGGTCGAGCAAGCCGTGTGGGGCCGCGCCATCGGTATCGGCTCGCGCACGCTCGATACCCATATCTCGCGGCTGCGGATCAAGCTGGCATTGCGGCCCGAGAACGGCGTGCGCCTGACTTCCGTGTACGCGCACGGTTACCGCTTCGAAGCCACGGGCAACGGGGATATGCAGGACCAGCAGGATTTGCAGGATTTGCAGGGCAAGAAGGAAGACTGAGTTTATGAAGCGGTTCGACATGGCAGCAGGCAGGATGGCAGGTATTGCAGCGCACTCGCGCGCGGCATGCACGAGGGGCGCGATGGGTGCGATGGGTGTGGCCGGCACGATCGGCATGGCCGGATTGGTTGGCGTGCTGGGTGCCGCATGGTCCGCCAGCGCTGCGGCGCAGGCTGCAGGCGCCGAAGGCGCCAACTTTATCTACCAGGTGCGCCCGGGCGACACGCTGATTGGCGTGGCGGACCGCTTCATGGTCAATCCCGCCGGCTGGCGCGAACTGCAGGCATTGAACAAGGTGGCCGATCCTTACCGGCTGCCGCCCGGCATGCGCCTGCGCATCCCGCTGACGCGCATCCCGGTGACCGACGGCACCGCCCGCGTGGTCTTTGTCACGGGGCCGGCGAGCGCCGATGGGCACGCGTTGCAGGCTGGCATGGAGCTGCGCGAAGGTGCCCGCATCGAGACCGGCGCTGGCGGCACCGTCACCATGGAGCTGGGTGACGGCTCACGCGTGACGTTGCCGCCGGCGACGGCCGTGGAAGTCAAGCGGCTGCGCGCGTTCGCCCGCACGGGCCTGACCGACGCCGTGATCGGCATCGGCCAGGGCGAGGTGGAGTCCCGCGTGGCGCCGCGCGGCACCGGCGTGGGGCGCTTCGAGATCCGTACCCCCTCGCTGGTGACCGGCGTGCGCGGCACGCGCTTTCGCGTGGGTACCGAGGACGGCGCCAGCCAGAGCGCCGTGCTCGAAGGCCAGGTGCAGGCCCGCTCGCGCCGCGGCCAGCAAGCGGTAGTGAATGCCGGCTACGGCGTCAGCGCATCGGCCACGGGCGCCCTGGCGCGGCCCGCCGCGCTGCTGCCGGCGCCGGCGCTGGTGCCGCTGCCCCAGCCGCTGTTGGCAAGCCATGCCACCGTGAGCTGGGGGCCGGTTGCGCAGGCCGCCAGCTACCGCGTGGTGGTCTCGCGCGATGCAGCCCAGACGGAGTTGCTGTCCTCCCAGGCCGTGGACGGCACGCAGGCCGCGCTCCAGGACCTGCCCGAGGGCGAGCTCTACGTGGGCGTGAGCGCGCTCGATGCGCGGCACCTCGGTGGCGCGGGCGCGGTGATGCCGTTGGTAGTGCGCCTGAATCCGCCCGCGCCCTTTACGCTGGCGCCCGAGCGCGATGGCACCGCCTACGGCGAGACGCCGATGTTCACCTGGGCCGAAGTCGCCAATGCGGCGCAATATGAATTCGAAGTGGCGGCCAATGCGGACTTCACGCAAGGCGTCCTGCAAGCGCGCGGCACGGCGCCCTCGGCCAGCCAGGCGCTTGCGCCCGGCCGCTGGTGGTGGCGTGTGCGCTCGGTTGACGCCGGCGGGCAGCAGGGTCCCTGGAGCGAGCCGGTGGCGTTCGCGCTGGAGCCGTCGCCGCCGCAGCCGCGTCTGGAGGACGATGGCAGCGACGCCTTGCGGCTCGCATGGCCGGCCGCCGGCGCAGCCAGCGCCAATGGCGCGGCGCAAGCCTACCGCGTGCAGATGGCATCCGACGCCGCCTTTACGCAGATCGTGGCCGACGTCAGCACCGAGACCAACGCGGCCCGCCTGCCGCGGCCCGGCAGCGGCACGTATTTTGTGCGGGTGGCTCGCCAGGACCCGGCCCGCGAGCCGCATTTCTCTGCGCCCCAGCGTATCGAGGTGGTGCAGTACATCCGCGATTCGCAGGGTCAGCCCGTGAGCGCCGGCTCACGCTGGCTCAATCGTGCCAACTAGCCTGCCGCAACTCGCCGCGCGCGCGCGCGCGCTGCGCCGGGTGCCCGGACGCATGATGGCCGGCTACCAGCGCCGTACGCTGGTCGAATGGAGCTTGTTGACGGCCGCCGTGCTGGCGCTGGTGGCGGCGTGCGCCGTGCTGGGTTGGAGCGAACGCGCCGACAAGGCGGTCTACGACCTGTCGGTCGCGGCCCAGCATCACGCGCCCAGCGACGAGATCGTGATCGTCGCTATCGACGACCCCAGCATCTCCGCCATTGGCCGCTGGCCCTGGCGCCGCTGGGTGCTGGCCGACCTGATCGATCGCATCGCCGCCGACGCCCCTCGCGTGATCGGGGTCGACGTGATTCTCTCCGAGCCGGATACCTTGCATCCCGAGGACGACCGCGCGCTGGCACGCAGCATGGCGCGCGCCGGCAACGTCGTGCTGCCCGCGCTGGCCGAAGCGGGGCGGGGCGGCTTGCTGGTGCGCTATCCGCTGACGGGCCTGGGCAGCGAGGTGGGGCACATCAATATCGCAGTGGACCTCGACGGCATTGCCCGCCAGGTGTTCCTGCAGGAAGGGCTGCCGGGCAGCCAGCTCAATCATTTCTCGGCCGTGATGGTCGGCTTCGGCAAGCCGCCGCGGCCGGTGTCCGCCTACCGACATGACGGTCCCGCGGATGACCGCGGCGCCGATGGCTGGACCCGGGACTACCGGTTGCGCATTCCCTTTGCCGGGCCGCCCGGGACGTTCCGGCAGGTCTCGGTACTCGATGTGCTGGGCGGCACGTTGCCGCGCGACTTCTTTCGCGGCAAGTCCGTGCTGGTAGGCGCCACGGCGAGCGGGCTGGGCGACGTGTTCCCCACCCCGGTATCGCGTAACGGCCACGGCATGAGCGGTGTGGAAATCATCGCCAACGCCATGCAGACGCTGCAGCGCGACACGGCCATCGTCACGCTGCCGGCACCCTGGTTCTGGCTGTGCACGTTGCTGCCGGTGTTGCTGGCGAGCCTGGCCTCGCTGATGCTGACGCCGCGCAACGCGCTGCTGGTCACGGTGGTGCTGCTGGCCGGCACGCTGGCCGCCAGCCTGCTGCTGGTCGTGTTTGGCCACTTCTGGTTCGCGCCGGCCAGCGCCGTGCTGGGTTGCGGCCTGCTCTACCCGCTGTGGAGCTGGCGGCGCCAGGAAGCGGCGCTGCAGTTCCTCACCGACGAGCTCGCACAGCTCGAGCAGGAGCCCGGCCTGCTGGCCATGCCCGCCGGCGAGGGCGAGTCGGTCCGCAAATCGGGCCGCAAATCGGGCCGCAACCTCGATACCCGCATGCGCGCGGTCTACCGCATGACCACGCGCCTGCGGGACTTGCGGCAATTCCTGGCGGACGGGCTCGAAGGCTTGCCCGAAGCCACCGTGATCTGCGATCCCGGCGGCCGCGTGCTGCTGGCCAACCGGCGCGGCCTGCTGCTGGCACCGCGCACGCTCGGGTCGCTGGGCGACATGAGCGCACCGCGCCCCGGTATTCGCGAACTGATCAACGAAGTATTCGTCCAGCCCAAGGCCGGGCTGGACTATTGGGACCAGTTGCGCAGTGTCTATGCCGAGGGCGAGGCCGACGCCGACGCCGCGCACCCGGTGCAGGCGCCGCCCGGGGTGGAGCTCGAAGCGCGCGATGAGCACCCCATGCTGCTGCGCGGCGCGCCGCTGCGCAGCAACACCGGCGGTGTCGCCGGCCTGATCGTCAGCGTTATCGATATCACCCAGGTGCGCATGGCCGAGCGGCGCCGCGAGGAGTCCCTGCGCTTCATCTCGCATGACATGCGGTCCCCGCAGTCCTCCATCCTTGCCCTGATCGACCTTCAGAACGAGCCTGGCCGGGCGTTGCCGGAGGCAGCCCTGCTGGCCCGCATCGGCGAGCATGCCAACCGCACGCTGGACCTCGCGGACGACTTTATCCGGCTGGCCCGTGCGGAAGCGACGCACCTTGACTTCATCGAGGTCGACCTGGCCGGCGTGGTGCTGGACGCCACCGACGAGCTATGGGCGCTGGCCAGCGCCGCACGGATCGAACTGAAGGTGGAAGTCGACGTGGAAGAGGAGCAGTCGCAGCTCCAGGCCGAGCCGGTGCTGCTGGTGCGGGCGATTGCCAACCTGGTGAGCAATGCCATCAAGTTCAGTCCGCCGCAAACGACCGTGACGGTGCGCCTGTATCGCGTGCCGCAGGGGCTGGCGATCGACGTGGTGGACCAGGGCCGGGGCATCGCCGAGGAAGACCAGGGCCGCCTGTTCCAGCCCTTCGCGCGCCTGCGCGACACCGAGCAGGATGCGCCCGCCGGCAGCGGGCTGGGGCTGGTCTTTGTCAAGACCGTGGTGGAGCGTCATGGCGGAGAGATCAAGCTGACCAGCGCCGCCGGTGCCGGCGCCACCTTCACGATCTTCCTGCCCTGCTGATCCGCTCGCTGGCGCTCAGCGCGATGCGTGCGTGACCGCTGGTTGCCCAGCCTGGCCTGCGGCGGTGACGGTGGCCGTGGCGCGGCTGTCCATCTGGCGGACCTTGCGCTCCGCGCGCTGCGCGTTGCCGTCCTGCAGCGTCACGCACAGCACGGTGACGAGCGCGAACGCCACCATGCAAAGCGCGACGTAGCCCAGCAACCTGTAACGTTCGGATCGCGATCCCATATCTATGCCCGCCATGAATAGCGCAGCATTCTATGGCGAGGCTGCGTCGGCTACTGTCAACAAATGCAAGGACGCTCACCCAGTGGCCGCCGGACCTGCTGCGCCGCGCATCGACGCTTGCCTGGCCTGGCGATACAATCATCGCGCAATGCCTGCACAAGAGTCCTGGCGCGCCGGGCCACGCCCACCCGCCGCCGATGGTGTCAATCGCCCCAACAGGCTGCCACCGATGCACAGCAACACCGAGCCCCTCGACACAGGCGCCAGCGGGCGCCCGCTACGCCACCTGGTTGCCACCGAGGCCGCCATGGCGGCAACGGGCCTGGACGGCTGGCAGCAGCGCTACCAGCAGCTCACGCCCGGGCATTTTCTTGCACAAGTGCAGCAGGCTACCTATGGCGACGTCCACGTCTTCCGCGAACGCACCAACCAGGCGTTGCTGGAGGAAGGCGAGGCACGGCGCGGCTATCTTTCCATCGCCCTGCCCCACCGCGAGTGTGCCGATGGCTGGTTCTCCGGCTACCGGATGAGCGGCGACACCGTGCTGCACGCCGGCAACGGCCAGCCGCTGGCCATGCGCACCCCGCCATCGCTGGACCTGCTCGGCGTGACGCTGCCGCTGCCCGCGCTGCAACGCGTGATGGAGCGCGAGGGGGTTCCGGAGTTGATCGCGCGCTTGCAGCCGGCCACGGAGGTGCGGCGCGCCGCGTCCGAGGATTTCCGGGCGGCGATGCTGGCGGTGCTGGCTGCGTCAGCCATGCAGAGCGAAGTATTCCACCAGCGCTTTGTCGAGAACGCCATGCGCGACGCGTTGCTGATGGCGGTGGTGTCCACCCTGACGCATGACGTTGGGGATGCCCTGCTGCCTACGCCGCCCGCGCGGCGGCGGCTGGTCGCACAGGCGTATGAGATGGTGCGCGCTGCGCCCGAGGCGCCATGGAGTGTTCTGGCTCTGTGTGAACGGCTCGGGGTTTCAAGGCGCACGCTGCAATACAGCTTCAATGAAGTCACCGGGTTGGCGCCGCTGGAGTTTGTTCGGGCTTTGCGGATGAACGGGGTGAGGCAGGCCTTGGGTGGACGGCAGGCGCAGGACCCGGTGGGCGTGGTGGCGGCGCGGTGGGGGTTTAATCATCTGCCGCGGTTTGCCGCGCAGTATCGGGCGTTTTTTGGGGAGTTGCCATCGGAGACCGCGGGCAGGGGGAGGTGAGTCGTTGATAGGGGTGAGGACGATAGGCCGCTATGTCTCGGCCACGCACTCACTCACGGTCACGTTCCGCTTTCAGCAGCTTGAGACGCGTCTGCCCATCCGGCGTGAAGTGGGTGCCTAATCGCACCAGCCCGGACTGATGCAGCAGACAGCTCATGGTAAAGCTGAGCAACATGCCCGGTTCGGTTTCTTCGATCGCGATGTCGATGGATTTCAGCCTCGGCTCATAGCGCAGCAGCGTCGTTTCGATCTCGCGCTTGAGCGTGTGCGCCGACGCGGGTAGATGCCGGTAGATCCTGGACAGGTCGCCAAGCCCATAGTCCGGCAGATGCGCGAGGCTGCCGCGGCGGCTATTGAGGATGCGCTGGATGTTGTCCCGCACGGACAGGAACGTCTGTGTCGCCGCATCGAAATCGTCTACGGCCACGCCATTCGCAAAGTACCCCGTCACCGCTTCAAAGAGGCCCGGCCCGCCCCGTGTCACGCGCCGGCCCCGGTTGTGGTTGCCGGCTCTTCGAAGTCCAGGCCGATACCATCGCCCTCGGAGAATGACAGCTGAATCGATGCCGGCGCCTGCTGCTCAGACATGCGCACCAGCAGCTCACGCGACAGTACCGGCAGGATCTGCTGATCGAGCAGGCTGTCGATATTGCGGGCTCCTGAATCGGGCAGCAGGCAGGCTCGCACCAGTTCGTCCACCAGCGTGTCGCCGCACCGCAGGGGCACGCCAAAGCGGCGCGCGACGCGCTCCGCCACCTTGCCGAGCTTCATCCGCACGATCGATGCCATGGCGTCGGCCGACAGCGGGCGGTAGACAATGGTCTGGAAGCGTGCCAGCAGTGCCGGCTGGAAGTGGTCGATCAGCATCGGGCGGATCGCTTCCATCAGCGTGCCGGTGGCGAGCTCGGCGCCTGCCGCGACGGCAGCGTCTGCGGCCGCCAGAATCTGCTCGCTGCCGAGATTCGAGGTCATCAGGATCACGGCATTGCGGAAGTCGATCACCCGGCCTTCGCCGTCGCGCATAAAGCCGCGATCGAAGACCTGGTAGAACAAATTCAGTACGTCCCGGTGCGCCTTTTCAACCTCGTCGAGCAGGACGACGCTGTAGGGCCGCTGACGAACCGCTTCGGTCAGGACGCCACCTTCCCCGTAGCCGACATACCCCGGCGGCGAACCCTTGAGCTGCGAGACCGTGTGGGCTTCCTGGTATTCGGACAGGTTGATGGTGACAAGCGAACGCTCGCCACCGAACATCAGGTCGGCCAACGCGCGCGCCGTTTCGGTCTTGCCCACGCCCGAAGGCCCCACCAGCAGGAACACGCCCAGCGGCGCTTCCTCGGATTTGAGTCCCGCCTTGGCGGCCCGCAAGCTTTTGCTAAGCGCGGCTAGCGCCTCGTCCTGGCCGACCACGATGTGCCCCAAACGTTTTTCCAGCGCCAGCAAGGTGGCCAGCTCGCTGGACAGCAGGCTGTCGACCGGAACCCCTGTCCAGTCGGCGATCACCTGTGCAATGGCAGTCTCGTCCACTTCCGCGTGGATCAGCGCGGCCTGGCCATGCCTGGTCAGTATCTCGCGGGCGGCCTGGATCGATGGCGCTAGGTCCCGCCGTGCCGACTCGTCGGCGGCGGCTTGCCATTGCGCACGCAACGCGATCAGTGTCTCGGCGGCCCCCTTCTGTTCGGCAAAGGCGCGTTCAAACTGTGCGAGCTCAATGGCGAGCGCAGCCAGCCGGGCATCGATGGCCGCCAGTCGTTTGCCGGCATCCGCGCCGATGGCCCCCTGGTCCTGCAGCAGGGCAGTCCGCTCGACCTCCAGCGCCGCGCGTTCCGCCTCGCAGGATGAGATGGCAATCGGCGTGGCCTCCAGGCTCATGCGCACGCGGGCAGCGGCGGTGTCGAGCAGATCGACGGCCTTGTCCGGCAGTTGGCGTCCGGTCAGATAGCGGCGCGACAGCCGCACGGCCGCGGCGATGGCCGCATCGGTGATGTGTACGCCATGGTGCTGCGCATACCGCTCCTTCAGGCCGCGCAGCATCAGGCAGGCGCCGTCGTCATCGGGTTCGTCGACCTTCACCATCTGGAAGCGCCGCTCCAGCGCGGCGTCGCGTTCGAAGTACTGCTTGTATTCGGACCACGTCGTCGCCGCGATCGTGCGCAGTTCGCCGCGCGCCAGGGCGGGCTTGAGCAGGTTGGCGGCATCGGCGCCGCCCGCGGTGTTGCCCGCACCGATCAGCGTGTGGGCTTCATCAATGAACAGCAGCACCGGCGTTGGCGATTGCTGCACGGCCTCGATCACGTTCTTGAGGCGCTGTTCGAATTCGCCCTTGACGCCGGCGCCTGCCTGCAGAAGGCCCAGGTCCAGCGTCAGCACGGTGACGTTCTGTATGACAGCTGGGACATTGCCTTGCGCGATCTTCAGCGCAAGGCCTTCGACCAGCGCCGTCTTGCCCACGCCGGGCTCGCCAACCAGGATCGGGTTGTTCTTGCGCCGCCGCGCCAGGATGTCGACCATCTGGCGAATCTCGACGTCGCGGCCAAACACGGGATCGATCTTGCCGTCGCGGGCCTTCTGGGTGACGTCAGTCGTGAAACGGGCCAGCGCCGATGTATCGGCCTGACCGGGTATCGACCGGGTCGGCGCGGGCGCGGCGGCAGTGAGCGGCGCTGATGACGACGGGGCGGGAGCGGCTGCCTCGGTCGAGATGTTGTCGAGTTCGTGCATCAGCCGCTCGATCTGGACGGCGGATACGCTCAACAGCGGCCAGGCGTCGGGCGCGCGCAGCAGGTGTGGTGTTTCGGCCAGTGCGGCCAGCAGGTGCGCGGAGCGGATGGACGTGGTTTCTCCGGGCGTCGCGGTTTCTAGCGATGCGCGCATCCATGCAGCCTCCAGCCACTGGCCGAGGCGTTGCGACAGGCCAGGCTTGCCCCGCAGGTCATGCGGCAGGCGCTCGATGGCGGCGAGCAGCCCGTTCCAGATGCCGTCCACATCGAGTTCATAGCGCCGCAGGATTGCCAGCAGATCGCCGTCGCCCAGCTCCAGCAGCTTGATCAGCCAGTGCTCGACCTCGATGTCCCGGTGGGCGCGTGTTTCGCAGAGGCTGGCGGCGTCGGCCAGGGCACGGGCGCAATGGTCGTTGAGACGACGCAGAAAGGGAGAGAGGTCGCGGGCGGTCATGGAGGAGAAGTGGGACGCGGGGTGAGGGGGGAGTGCGCGGCCCCTACGCCGGGTCCGCGCGAGATGGCAGGCCGGCGGCGGACGCCGGCCGGGCGCGTGTTACGAGCGCTCGTTCCAGCTGTCGGCGTGGATGATGTTGCCATCCTTGTACGACCAGGTAATCTTCTCGTAGCGCAACTCGATGTCTTCGAGGTGGTTGTGCTTCTCGAAGGCCGGGTTCTTGATGTCCAGCATCTTCGGCGTGACGCCGACCACCTTCACGTTCTCGAGCTTGGTGTTGAAGTATTCTTTTTCCTTGCCGGCGTCGTCGATCTTGTACCACTTGATCTCGACCGACTTCAGGGTCTGGCCACTGGTAACCGCCTTGTACAGGTACGGCGTCGAGGCATCGGTTTCCTTGGTGAACACCACCGGCTTGTGCACGCGCGTGCCAGTCAGCTTGCCGGTATTGGAATCCGTCGGAATACTGACGGCGTGATCGAAAGCGACCACTTCCACGCTGCCCTCGCGGCTATTGACCGTGACCGAGCCCTTGATATCGGCGCCGCCATCGTCCTTGATCCACATGTATGCGGGAATTGCCATTGCTTCTTTCTCCTTCTACTGGAATGAACAGGCCGGATGGCCCAAAGTTGTCCGGCTGTCGCGATCAGCGTCGCGACAATCGGGGACGAGCGTGATCTCGACACGTCGGTTGGCGGCGCGCCCCGCTTCGGTGTCGTTGGCGGCTTTGGGACGGGTATCGCCATAGCCTTGAATCGCAAACCGGGTCGGTGGCAAGCCTGCCGCGTCGGCCAGCCAGTCACGCACTGACGCCGCGCGGGCCTCGGAGAGCTTGAGGTTGCTGCGCGGATTGCCGGCGGTGTCGGTGTACCCGGCCACCAGCACGCGCTTGTACGGGTGGGCCTTGATCATCTCCAGCGCGCCGATCAGCACGTGATTCGAGCCGGGGTTGAGCGCCGCGCTGCCGCTCTTGAAGAGCGACAGGCTGTCCAGTTCGATGGTTGACGGCGGCGGTGCCGGCGGTTGATACGCGGCGATCAGGGCATGGAGCGGCGTCAGCAAGCCGGCGCCACGATAGAAACCCAGGCCAAGGCGCAGCGGTACGCCGGCGCGTGCGTATTGAGCGAGTTCGTCGCGATCGCGCTTGATGGCCTGCAGCGCATCGACACGGGCGGCGTCATGCTCCGGTCCGATGGCGCGATAGCGCGCCATATCGCCCACGACGCGCGCCACCAGGGCACGGTTCTGCCAGGCGGAAGCCGCCGCCGCGGCGCAGAAGGCCAATGCAAGCCAGGCAAAGGCGTGGGCAAGGGCGCGCGGCAGCGCTCGCCGCACGGGCTGCAGGGCGATGCCCCGGATCAGGGGATCCGGCAGCGGGTAGCGTACACGGTGGCCGGCCTTGGCGGTGCGCGTCAGCGCGGTCGCTTGCTCGATGAAGCGGGCATACAGCGAATCCGTGGCGGGGATGCCCTCGGTGGCGGTCACGCCGAAGGCTGCGACGTGGACCTGACGGCTGCCGCGCTGGTTATCGAGCAGCGCGGGGAGCAAGGCGCCGCAGGCCCAGCGCGCCAGGGCATCGAGCCGTGCGGCGCGGTGCATGCGGGCTTCGCGATCCGCAGGCAGCGCGGCCTGCCCGTATTGCTGGACGAGCGCGGCGATCTGGGCGGGCAGCGTAGCGCCTTGCAGCACCTTGGTGCCGCAGACGCCGAACCACGGGCAATCTTCCGGGGCACCGTGGCTTCGGGTGGCTTCTTCCGCGTACACGGCGACGCAGACCGGCAGGCTGTAGCCAACCCCACGGCTGGCCTCGCCAATGGCCGCGCGCCAACGCCGAAGCCCGGCGTTCAGCGCGGCCGCATCGCGGGCCTGGTCGGCGCCAATCAGGTAGGCGACGGCATCCGGGCCTTGCCCCGCGCGCCAGCGCTTGAGTGCATCAGCCACGTGTGCCAGCCGCGCCGGGTCGTCGACACGTACCCAGATCGCAGCGTCCGTGATTCGGACCAGATCCTCGCCGAATGCCAGCGGCGGGGCGCCCGATGCATCCCCGATGGCCAACACCAGCGGTGTATTGCGCCGGATACCACGTGGCAGCCCATCCAGCGATGCATCGACGGCTTGCAGCACCGCTTGCGAAGCGCTCTGCCGTGCGCGCACCCGCCGCGTGGCAACGAGGATCGCGAGAAGCGCCAGCCCGATCGTGAAGGCCGCGAGCAGCAGGTTCCATGTCGCCGGCCATGGCGAGCTGAGCGCCAGCCAGGCCAGCGCAAGCGCTGCGATCCAGCCGAAGAGTGTGCGGTAGGGGTAGCCGGTCACGAATACCCTTTTCAGCCAGCGAGCGGCACGATCGCCGCGGCTAGCCACCGGTCCAGCGCGAGGTAGACGAGGCCCGCGCCGACGCAGGAGATCGTGATCCAGGCGAGCGGCGACAGATGCGCGCACCATCGATGCGCCTTGCCATCCGTCACCAGCACCGGGCCGTCCGCCTTGCGCCATCCGGCACGAGCCAGCCGCTCATCGATCGCCTGCATCAGCGCGATACGTTCGCTGGCGCCATCCAGCGCAAACCTGCCCTGGAAACCCAGCCCCAATGTCGCGTAGAAAACGATGAGCAGCGGCAGTACAGGCTTCGCCTCGCCCAGACGCCGCTCGATGCGAGCGATCAGCGCTTGCCCGGCATCGTGGCTCTGGAACTCCCGCACCTGCAGGGGCTCGCGTTCCCACGCGGCGCGATCGTCGTCGGGCAGCCTGCCCAGCGCGACTTCGTCCAGCAAAGCGCATTGGGCATAGACGGCGTCCTCGACGACGTCGGCCGGCTGGCCGGCAGCCGAGAGCTCCTCACGCAGGCGAGACACCTGATCGAGGCACGTCGCCTGGAAGGGTTCAAAGCCCATGGGTTTCGTATCGTCAGCGAGTTCGGTGACGGTCAGGGCCGTGTCGCGCAAGGCGAGCGGCAGCATCGAGGCGGAGAGGGTTGTCATGCCGGCAATACCACGAAGAGTTCAAGTGATACGTCCGGCAGCGAAGCGGGAACGTAGAACTGACAGGCCCGCGCAGCCAGCATGCGCTTGAATGCGGGGTGCACGCTGTCGAGCGCGAAATACTGGTTCTCGATGCGCACGGGGATCGCCGCGGGCAGGCGCGACATCGTCCGCAGCGGGATGCCGGGCAGCGCGGAATTGACGATCTGCTCGACCTCGTCCGGCGCGCCCGCCTTACACAGACGCGGCAACTGTTCGAGCAGCGCATGGGCGGGAACGCCCGCCTGGACGGACAGGTAGTACTCGGCGCCTTCGACCAGGCGCTCGTCGAGGATCTTGCCGACCCACACGGTGGGCCGCAAGCGCTCCAGCGTCACCGGCACAACCCGAGACGGGATCACCGTATCGAGGAGGGTGCGAATCAGCGACTCCAGTTCCGCGAACACAGGCTCCGGTGCGAGGTGGTCGTAAGGCGGGATGGCCTGCAAGGTCTCCTTGGTGGAAAACGTCAGCAGCGACCCGGCCAGACGCGCGAGGACGCCATAGAGCCGCTCTGGGTGCTGCTGCGGCTCGGCGCACAGGCGTGCCAGCTCCGGCCAGGTACTGTTGACGCTGTGCAGTAGCCAGAACAACGCCACATCGGCAACCGCGAAATCGGCAATCTGGTCGGACCGCTCGCGACGGCGCACGGACAGGCTCGCGCTCTTGGCGCTCAGTATCTCGGAGAGCCGCTTCATGCGCTCGGTGAGCCGGTCGCTTGCCGACAGGAAGAGGCAGGGCGGCACAAAGGCCGGATCGCGCTCGAAGCGCCCCTGGGGCGTGCGCACCAGCTGAGCGACCGGGCAGGTCACATAATCCACGTGCGATTCGAAATCGAACAGCAGCGCCACCGCATGCCGCTCAACGCTGATCTCCTCCTTGCCTCCCCATGCAGGTCGGCGACCTCCAGATACTCGCGTGCAAAGCGGCGCGGGCGGGCCGGCCGTTCCCCGGCCTCGATGCAGTTGCCGCCTTGCGCATCCATCAGCGGCAGGCCGATCTGCACGATCACGGTGTCGATGTGCGCCGGCACGTCGCGCAGATCGCGTGCGGCGGGCGTGCGGTCCGCCGTCTCGGTGTCGATCACCGTGCCGTCCGGCAGGCGCAGGGCCAGGGAAGTCACCACCAGACGATGAATGGACAAAGCCTGCTGGTCAAGGGCGACGCGAACAGTACCCCACGGATCGGGGCTGGCAAGGCGCGCGACGCACTCGTCGGCATACCGGTCCCACAGTGCCTGTTGCTGGAAATGCTGCGGGGTCATGAAAATGCCCTGCGTCCACAGCGGTCTGGTTATCTTCATTGTGATCGGCCGTTACGCGGAAAGGCCCTTTCCGCATGGGAGCGCCGCACGGCGGCTGTCGAGCCAGCGTGCAGCGGCGCTACGTCATGTCAGCGCTAATCGAGACTGATCGTGGCCGATCAGTTCTTCGCTTTCGGCATCTGCGACACGAGCGACAGATTGATGTCCATGCCTTCAATCTGGAAATGCGGCACGATGAAAAGCTTTATGCGGAAGAAGCCCGGGTTGTCCTCGATATCCTCGACGATCACCTTGGCTTCCCGCAACGGATGGGAAGCCTGCAACTCATCGCCCGGATCGGTCATCTCGGTCACAAGCGTCTTGACCCAGGTGTTCAGCTCCAGCTCCAGCAGGCGGCGGTCCTTGGTGGTGCCGATGTTCTCGCGCTGAATCAGCTTCAGGTAGTGGGCAATCCGCGAGAGCAGGAAGATGTACGGCAGGCGCGCATTGACGCGGCTGTTGGCGGTGGCTTCCTTGGTGTCGTACAGCGCTGGCTTCTGGGCCGAATGGGCGGAGAAAAAGCACGCGAAGTCATGGTTCTTGTAGTAGGACAGGGGAATGAAGCCCAGATTGGCGAACTCGAACTCGCGCGTTTCCGGGATCAGCACCTCGGTCGGGATCTTGGCCTGGTTGCCCGTGCCCAGGTCATACAGATGGATCGGCAGGTCCTCGACCAGGCCGCCGGCCTGCGGGCCGCGAATCTGTACGCACCAGCCGTTCTTGATGAAGCTCTGCACCATGTTCGCGGCGAACGCGAACGAGGCATTGGCCCACAGGTAGCGGCTGTGATCCGGACCCTTGACCGCTTCGGTGTAATTGAAGGCGCGCACCGGCACGGTTTCCGGCCCATAGGGCAGCCGCGCCAGGAAATTCGGCAGCGTCAGGCCGATATAGCGGGCATCGTCCGACTCGCGGAAGCTCTTCCACTTCAAGTACTCGGCACGATCGAAGTAGTTGCCGATGTCGCGGATGCTGGCCACCTCCTCCATCGATTCCTTGCCGAAGAAGGCCGGCGAGACGGAGCCGATAAATGGCATATGCGCCGCGGCGGAGACCTTGGAGATATTGCGCAGCAGGGCGATATCCTGCGGGCCGCGGCCGAACGCGTAGTTCGAGATGATCGAGCCGATCGGCTCGCCCCCCGGCGTGTCGTATTCCTGGATGTAGGTGTGCAGGTACAGGCCGCTCTGGATGATCTCGGGCGTATCCTCGAAATCCTGGCGCAACGCGTCTTTCGAGGCGTCCAGCACTTCGATCCTGACGTTCTTGCGGAAGTCGGTGCGATCGACAAGGAACTTGAGCCCGCGCCACGCCGATTCGATCTGCTGGAACGTCTCGTTGTGCATGATCGCGTCCAGCTGGCGGCTGATCTGCTGGTCAATATGCTCGATATGGAAATCAAGCAAGCTCTTGTCAAGACGGTCCACCTGCTGCGACGAGTCCCGGATCATCTTCAGGAACACATTCATCGCCTGGGCGACGCGTTCATCCAGCGACGATTCGGCGAGCGCGTCGGCGCTCTGGAAAGACTCCACCGGGCGCGTGGCCTTGACCGGTGTCAGGTTGATCTTCTCGCACAGGGACTCGTAGACACTCTTGCCGGGTGCATCCAGGACCGCGGTGTCTGCTTCGCTATTGGCGCGCGCGGCGATTTCATGCTTTGCCATGGGATTCATTCCTCAAGGAAGACGTTTATTGGGCGGATGGTGAGGCCGGCGCGGCTTCGCCGATCTTCTGCAGATCGGCGCGCAGGCGCTCGGACAAGGCCGGGTCCTTGAGGATCTTTTCCAGTTCGCGGCGGAACATCGCGTTGTCGAGCAGGTTCGACTTCAGGTCGCGCAGCAGATTACGGGCCGCCATCAGCGCACGCAGCTCGGGCACCTTCCCGGCGACGACTTCCGGCTTGAAGTCGTCCATCGAGCGGAAGTCCAGGTCAACCGGCAGCTCGGTGCCGTCGCCGACCAGGGTGTTCTCGACGGCGATCCTGGCCTTCGGGTTGAAGTCGGCGAGGACCGAATTGAAGTTGTTCTTGTTGATGGACACCTTCTCACGCTCGGCGAGCGCCCGCGTGTCCTGACCGTTGCTGTAGTCGCCCATCACCAGCAGCTTGAGCGGCAGTTCGACCTTCTTCTGCGCGCCACCAGTGTGCAGGTCGAGCTTGATATTGACCCGTGCCTTAGGCACTTCGTTCTGGAAACTCTCAGCCATCGTTTGTTCCTTTTTATCTCTGATTTAAACGCTCTTCAGTTCTTGCGGTAACGATCAGTAAGGCAGCCAGTCAGAATTAGTAGCATGGGGACCCATGCGAGATAAATCGGACAAGTACGAATTTTCTCAAAAATTGTCATATTTTTTGAAAGTCGTAAAAACGACATTTATGGCATTTGAGAAGCCGCTTAGCGTCATGCGGAGGTACGTTCGATGGAGGAGGTGCTTCGGGGAACCGGGACGATTCGTACCGGGATCCAAGGATGGAATCGGGTTGCGTCGTTAGGCAGGCGGTGTCACTGCCAGGGCATTCGCCTGGCCGACATGGCGGGTCGTGAAGGCGAAATCGCGGCGCTGACAGGGAAGCTCTGCAGTCATCGCACATGGATCGTGTCGAACGAGTGCTGGCGCTGCGCACGGGAATCACGGGAGCGAATGGCGCGGCTGAGGATGCCGGCCACTCAGATCTCCTTGCCTTTCACGGCCTCGCGTGGATCCACTTTAACGTTCGTTCGCTGCCCGTCTTGGGTGGATTGCGCCGACCGTTGCCAGTGAGTTGGGAGTCAGGTCGCCAGTTGCGGCAGGAACGACACGTCGACGTGGTAGCGCTTCGGATTCTTCCGATCCAAGAGGACGGTGATGTGTTCGCGCGTCACGTATTCGGTCGGGTCGAACCAGATGTTGCCGCTGTAGAAGAGATGGATTTGCGATGTCGCCGGGTCCTGCCACTGCGCCGTGATGCGGTAGGGTGAGCGTCCATTGACCTGTATGCTCTCGTTCTCTTCGATGCCCTGAACGCGCGCCTGGACCGGCACGCCCTGGGTGCGCAAGTAGGCTTCCCGGCGCGATGAGCGCCGTGCCAGCCCGATCATCGCGGCGCCGATGGTGAAAAACACCAGGCCGATGCCACCGGTGATCGTGGCCGCCCCCCAAAGGGAGAAGAACGCGTCGGGTGTCGCGTCACTTGGCTTATCCGGTGAATACAGTACCGGGACCGTATCGCCGACTGTGTAACGCGGCGGGTTGCTGCCGCTCGACGAACGAAATTCGACGTTCCCACTCGGCGTCTGGAAGCGAATGATCGGCCTGTAAGTTGTCGAACCACGGTCGCTCAGTGCATCGAGGGCAACGACGATGCCGTCCGTGCTCACTGCGTTCGACAGGAACGAACGCGTATGCTGACCGATGGCGCCAGCGCCAAGCAGCAACGCGATACCGATGGCGAGGAAGGTGTACTTGATGATTCCCAGCGTTTTCATGAAGTCCATTTGATAGAAGCGCCTGACTTGTTCAAAAGACCGCCGACGCGGCCTCATCAGGTCAGGTGCAGATGGTCTGATTCATCGGTTGGCATCCTATCCTCGGATACGCTGCGCGTTTCCAGTCGGCATAGCACAGACGCGCCCAGTGTCGCCGAGTCCGGGACCGCCCACGCGATGTTGCGCGTACAGCCACGGTGACTAGTGGCAGATCCCTCGGCGCCGCGCGAAATCACACAACCGATTTCAACGCTTGCGAACTCTCTCGACAACGATCCGTCAGGCAGGGCACCGCAATTAGTAGCATGGAGAGCCATGCAAGATAAATAGGACAAGTACGATTTTTCTTGAGAAGTGGCGTTTTGTTCAAATTTGGTGAAAACAGCATTTATGTCATGCTAAAAGCCGTTTAGAGTCTTGCGTCAGGTTCGATCAAGCTGACAACGGAGCGAAGACCATGACGGATCCGGTTGACCAACGGCACGCTTACGGTGGTGCACACCAGGCGTATTTCCTGGAGGTGCCCGGCGCGGCCAGCGCCGCCGAGCTGTCGGTGGTGTCGTTCGAGGCGGTGGAACGCCTGGGCGACACGTACACTGTGACGATCCGGCTGACGCACCCGTTGCCGCTCGATCGGGCCGACTATCTCGGCAAAGACGCAAGATTCCTGATCGATCCTGGCGACGGCACGGCGCCGCGCAAGTTCGGCGGCTGCATCACGGGCTTCTCCGAGACCAGGCAGACCCATGATTTCTGCGCCTACGAGATCGTGGTCGAGCCGCTGGTCGCGCGGCTGCGGCTCACGCGCGCGAGCCGCGTCTATCAGCACCTGACCGCCCCCCAGATCATCGAGGCAATCCTGCGCCGGCATGGCCTGCAGGGCCACCAGTTTCTCCTCAAGACGCGCCGCAAGTATCCGCAGTACAAGTTCCGCCTCCAGTACCAGATGTCTGACTGGGACTACATCCGGCTGCTGATGGAGCAGGAAGGCCTCTACTGCTATTTCCTCCTGGGCAAGTTCGGCGAGATGGCGGTGTTTGGTGACGACATCGACCACTACATCTACCTGCCGGAGCTGCGGGTGCCGTACCGCGAAACGGCGGGGCTGGAATCCGGCGTCGAGGCCGTGACCGATCTCAAGTCCCATGCGCGGACGGTGCCGGAATCGATCCTCGTCGCGGACTACAACCCCGAGCAGTCCTGGGAGCGCATCCAGGCCGAGGCGAACATCGCCCGCAAGGACAAGACCACCTACGGCCAGTCCTATGTCTATGGAAGCCATCACCTGGACAAGGACGGCGCCAAATGGGAGGCGCAACTGCGCCACGAGGCCGCGATCGCCTGGCAACTGATCTACGAGGGCGCAAGCAATGTGCTGGAACTGCAAGCATCGCGTATCCTGCGCATGGACCGGGTGCTGCCCGACGCGCCCAACGGGCTGGTGATCATCGAGGTCAGGCACAGCGGCGGGCGCGATGCGGCGTACCGCAACACCTTCAAGGCCATCCCCTCGGACCGGCGCTTCCGGCTGCCGCTCGCTGAAGACAAATGGCCCAGGATCCACGGCACGCTGAGCGCCCGCGTGACCTCGCCGGGCCAGTACAAGTACGCCTATCTGACGCAGGCGGGCCACTACACGGTCCGTTTCGACCTGGACTTCGATACATCATGGCCAAAGGGCTGCGAGAGCGTGCCGCTGCGATTGGCCAAGCCGTTTGCCGGGTCGCGCCAGACCGGCTTTCACTTCCCGGCGCTCGATGGGACCGATGCGGCGATTGCGTTCCACGACGGCAACCCGAACAAGCCGTATATCGCGCATTTCCATCACAACAGTCAGCATGTCGACCTGATCACCAACCAGGACCGCTTGCAGTCGCGCAATGTCATCCATACGCAGAGCGGCAACAAAGTCGAACTGGAAGACTGGGAGGACGAGGAACACGTACAGCTTTCCACCGAGCATTCTGGCAAAAGCCAGTTGACCCTCGGGCATATGGTCAACGGCGAGCGCCAGAAGCGTGGTGAAGGGTTCGAGCTGCGTACCTCTGGTTGGGGCGCGATCCGGGGTGGCAAGGGGCTGTTCATTTCGGCGGATGACCAGCCGAATGCGGGGGGGCAGCAGCTCGCAATGGATGCGGCCAAACATCTTCTCTCCGACGCGCTGGAACAGATGCAGCGGCTCAACGAGTGCGCTGCCGCGGCAAAGGTACAGCTGGCAGATATCGCGCGGCAACGTGACCTGATGGAACAGCGCCTCCTGAACCTCCAGCAGGCGGTCATTCTCCTGAGCGCACCGGCGGGGATCGCGCTCGCCACCGCTGAGAGCATCCAGCTCGCAGCCAACGGCAATGTGATTGCGTCGGCCGGCTCGAATCTCGACCTCGGGGCAGGCAAGCGCATCACCATTGCCGCGGGGCAGGGCGCATCGATCTTTGCCCAGGACAACGGCATCAAGCTCGTGGCTGCGAAAGCCGATTTCTCGGCAGCGGCACACGCCGGGCAGATGCAGCTCGCGTCCTCCAAAGACATGATTCTCTCGAGTGTCAACGGCAAGCTCAATGCGGCGTCTGCCGGTGCGCTGACTTTATCCAGTCAGGGCGCCTATATCAAGCTCGAAGGCGGCAATATCGAACTGGGGTGTCCGGGCAGCATTACGTTGAAGACCGGCAACTTCACGTGGCAGGCACCTGCGAGCCTGAACCCGTCCATGCCGGAGCTTCCGGTGGGTGTTTGCCGCCAGTGCCTGCTCAATTCGCATACCGGCGCCGAAGCCATGACCGAGAAGGGCTGAATATGACCGCGATCGCTCAGCAGTTGGACGCAAGGGAGGTGGACTCGCCGTGGGCTGCGTTCCAGTCTCGCGTCGAAGCCGCACGTCACAGGTATGACGAGCTAGATCTGCCGACCCACCTGTATGCGCTCGTCGATACGCGTGGATTGCCCGATCTTCGCGAAGCCCTGGAGCGTCTCGACTCAATACCGTTCGCTGCGCTTTGGGACGGGACTGACCTGTCGGCGTTCAAGGACATAGCGCCACTGCTGATCAAGATCGATCTCGGCGCAACCGATGCAGACATGCCTCGCCAACTGCTCAAGCGCCTCTGGCGGTTTTCGGATGAGAGACTCATGGTGACCTGGATCTGGACGCCACATGGGCTGGAAGAACTCGCCGATCATTTCCGAGGGTATTGCGAGTACACGCTGCCGGATCGGCGTGCGTTCTACCTGCATTTCTACGACAACCGGATACTTGAGCGGCTACGCCTGACCTGGACACAGGATGAATGGACGCGCTTTGCATCCGTCGCATTCGAGATTTGGTATCGCAACCGCTCCGGCGAGGATAGCGCGTGGAGCGGCGATACGCTCTCCCAACCAAGCGGTGCGGCCCCGCTTCAGCTGTCCGACGAACAGCAACTGAGACTGCACACGCTGGGATATGCCGACAAGGTGGCGATGCAGCTCACCGAAGTCTATGGGGTGCTGCTGGAACACCTGTCGTCTGATGCCTTGTATCTGGCAGTCCATACCCAGGTCGAGAGAGCAAGGCGCCACGGCGTGCGCGACGAACTGGACATGCTTTGGTACGTAGCCAAGGGGCTCCTTGTCTCGCCGCAGTTTGATGAGCATCCTTTGATCCATCCGAAGTTGTTGGCCGCTTCGCATGGGCGCATCTCATTTTCCGAAGCGCTCTCGCTAGTCGGAGACGCGTGCCGGGAAGAATCCAGGAAGGTTGAGACCATATGAATGGAAGACGAGTCGCCATCTGGCAACTGCTACTCTCCCTGGTGCTGGTCTCCGGCTGCGATGCGTTCACCGCCGAGCCGTCGCGCGGTGCACATTTCCGCTATCCCGGCACCAGCGAGTACATCACAGAAGGTGCGCCGCCCGGATCGAAGGGTTTTCCGATGGGAATCCAGTGCGCGACGCTGCGGGACATGCTGTACGAGGCGTTGACGGCAGGTGCGCTGCTGGAAAGGATGGATGCGCTATTTCGGCACCAAGGTCCGTCATTCACGAGCCTCCGCCTTGCGCACCCCGTCTCTGCCGGCAAGGACAACGTCCAGGTCCCCGACCTGATCAAGGCATACCACAGCGTGGTGCCGCTCGAAGCAGGCCGCAACTTCACGCCCCATATGGAAGTACTCCTGCGCTGGCTGGCAGAACGGTATCCATCGCCCGCGTTCGAGGAAATGGTCTCGCGCCATGCAGATGAGGTAAAGCGTGCGCATTTCGCCGTGGAGAAGGAAGTCAAGGTTGCCGAGGCCGCGTATCAAGTGGAGCGCCGACGCTCCCCTGTCGATCCGGTGGCACTGTCCAAGGCACTGACCAGATGGCATGCGGCGCGGGACGCGCAAGCCCGGGCCCTTCACGTGACGGTCCGGGAGTTATCCCGCCCGAATGTCTGGGAGCGTATCGCGAAGGAGGCGCGGGAGCAGGCCTGGCGCTTGTCGCTGCAGACCGAACTGCAGAAGTCAGCCAATCGCCTCCGCAGCATGAAGGGCCGGATGGAGTTGTCATACGACGCAGACCTTGACGAGAGCGTAAAGACGATAGAGGCAGCCGTTCTGACACCGGAAGCCGCGGCGCTTGCTCAGGCCTGGGCGGATGGGTTGGACGGAAGAAATCCACTGCCGCCAGAGGTCATGACGCTGTTTGACCTGTTGATCCTTGGGCAGACGCGAGAGCGCTCTTGAATGGAGTGAAGATGAGAAGGCAATCGTTCTGGCTTTTGGCCTTGTCATTGATGCTTGCTACCGGGGGGGGCGATGCACATTCTTCGGAGCCGTCCTACGACGGCCTGAGTGTAGGGGTATTTAACTACAGGCCATGCAACCTGAGTCGACGAGTTGAAGCGTGATCATTTCGAGTATATCCAGTCAGGAGCCGCCCATGGTTAAAGCGACACAACCCGATCATGCTGACCGGCCCCAAACAGGATGCTAGACGTCATGCTGACGGGACACGCAATCAGCCTCTTTTTTTCACGCGTTCGATCGCCATCGCAATCGCGACGACGCAGACCGCAAGCTGAAGTGAACATGAAAATCAGATTCTCTTACGCGCTACTTCTGTCCCTGACACTCATCACCGGATGCGATGCGTTTTCGTCCGAGCCGACGTATGGCGGGTTGAGCATTGGGGGCTTCAACTACACACCGTATAACCTGAGTCGGTTCGTTGTCTACGACAGGTATGGCAATACCGCCGGCGGCGGCGGCGATCTGATGCCGGGTTCCGGTCAGGGAAGCCTTAGTTGTTGCTACAAATTGAAAGGGACTGATTTCACAGTGAAATGGGACGTCTACGATGCAGACGAGGCGATCAAGGACCTCTACGCGCCGATCCGGAAGATTCACAAGGTTACAGAGGTTCATTTACCCCCGACAAAGCTCGAAGGTGGAGCCGGCACGCGCATCCTCGGCCTGCACTTCTACCCGGACGATCACATCGAATTCGAGTTTCGAAATGACCTGAGAGGCACGCGCATCGAGTACGACGAGATCTGGGGATGGCTCGATCGAACATACGGCAAACAACTCAATCCCGAAGGGCTGCACGATTCGGTTGTGTTCCGGCAAACCGCGCGCGTTGCGGCGGGGGGATGGACAAAGTACCGCCTCACCGATAAGCGAGATCTTCGCTGGTACGTCTACTACGCGATGCTTGTCAACCCGAAATTCGACGAGCATCCCGCTGTCCAGAATATATTGGCCAAGACAAAGGACAAGCCAGGTGAGTTCGGCGCGGCAATGGAGCAACTACCGGCGCCGATCGTTGATGAGCTGAAACGTGACCAATTCAAGCACATCCAATCAGGAGCCGCCCATGGCTGAAGCGACACAACTCGACCCCGCTTACGGGACCCCAAGCAAGGTGATAGACGGCGTGCTGATGGCACACAAAGACCGGCTCTCTTTCACGCGGACAGTCACCATCCCGGTCACGACGATGCAGACCACAAGCTGAGGCGAACATGAAAATCAGATTCTTTTACGCGCTACTTCTGTCCCTGACACTTATTACAGGATGCGATGCGTTTTCGTCTGAGCCGACGTATGGTGGGTTAAGCATTGGGGGCTTCAACTACACACCGTATAACCTCGACCGATTCGTCATCACCGACAAATATGGAAACAAGGCCGGCGGTGGCGGTGATCTAATGCCTGGGGCAGGTCAGGGAAGCCTCAGTTGCTGCTACAAGTTGAAGGGAACGGATTTCACGGTCGACTGGTATGTCGTTGATCAGGATGAATTCATGAAGGATCCTTATGGCCCACTTAAAGAGATCCATAAGGTTACTCGCGTGCACTTCCCGCAAAAAAAACTCGAAGGCGGAGCCGGAACACGCATCCTCGGCCTGCACTTCTACCCGGACGATCACGTCGAATTCGAGTTTCGAAATGACCTGCGAGGCACGCGAATCGAGTACGACGAGATCTGGGGGTGGCTCGATCGAACATACGGCAAACAACTCAATCCCAAAGGGCTGCACGATTCGGTTGTGTTCCGGCAAACCGCGCGCGTTGCGGCGGGGGGATGGACAAAGTACCGCCTCACCGATAAGCGAGATCTTCGCTGGTACGTCTACTACGCGATGCTCGTCAACCCGAAGTTCGACGAGCATCCCGCTGTCCAGAATATATTGGCCAAGACAAAGGACAAGCCGGGTGAGTTCGGCGCGGCAATGGAGCAGCTACCGGCTCCGATCGTTGATGAGCTGAAGCGTGACCAATTCAAGCACATCCAATCAGGAGCCGCCCATGGCTGAAACGATAAAAATCGACCCCGCCGATCGGACCCCAAGCAAGGTGCTCGACGGCATGCTGATGGCACACAAGCCGTACAAGAGCGACGACTGCATCCGCTGCGGTGCGGTCATCAAGATGGGCTTCTTCTTCGATGGGTTCGGTCGCCATCGTGACCACGACGACCCGTCGACTTCACGCTATTCGAACATCTGCCGGCTATGGGAAGCGCATCGGGAGATGCGCGATACGCGTCGCCAGAAGATGCTCAACCAGTTCTGGTACCGTTTCTATTATTCCGGTCTGGGTACGGAGCTGAACCTGGACGCGGCCAACAATGAAATTGTCTCGGCAGGGATCAAAACAGCGACTGCGGTTGGCAAGTCAGCCGCTAACTCGGCGAAATCCACAGCCCAGAAAATCGTTGGTGTCGACAAGGTGCTTGACCTGAAGACAGCGCCGGGTAAAGCCATGAAGAGCGCGATATCAGAGGCACTCGACGAAATGTCGTGGCGGCCGGTCGCCAAGGTGTACGGCGACCTCGCTGCGCAGGCGAAAACGATCCCGGACAAGGTGGGTCGCGTACTGACGATGGCACGGGATGATCGATGGGTGAGGCGCGGCAAGGCGGCCGTTCGGGGATCGCTGTACGACATCAGGAAGAATCCGCTGAAGGCAGGCTGGTCCGTTGCCAAGGGCGTATTTGTTGATGTGGCGATGGACTCGATTCCCCAGGTACGCGACAACGCGGCTGTCGCCCGCCTGTTCGGTACCGGATTCGAGGATCGTCTTAGCGCGGCGCTGGACCAGTTCAAGGCGGCCTATAAAGACGCCAAGTCGTCGATGAACAAGGTCCAGCGCATCGAAGTTTCCGTGTTTGGCGCCGATCGCGGTGGTGTTCTTGCGCGGGCCTTCGTCAACGAACTGGTGCGCAGATACAGCCGGCGTAGCGATGTCGATCTTGCGATCGAAGGCGACACCATCGAGATCAAGTTTCTGGGCCTGCTCGATGCCGTGTCGTCGTTGATGGCGGAGAACAAGCTGCTCGGCATCGTGCCGCTGGTGGGCATGATCAAGCAAAACTATGGCGACAAGCCGCTCGGCGTTCCGGAGGCTGTCCATAAATGCGTGCATTTCGCGGCCGCGCACGAACTGCGGTTCTATCAACGGCTCGACAGCCTCGAGAAGACGCGCGGGGACCAGTACCTGTATCCGGGCACCAGCGAGGACATTACCGGTGGGGCGCCGCCGGGATCGATGGGGTTCCGCGCGGAACTCCAGCGCGTTGCGTTGCGCGACATGCTGAACGAGGCATTGATAGCGGGTGCGGCGATGGACACTATGGAGCATCTCTTTCAATACAAGGCTCCTACTTTCACAAAGCTCACCCTCGCACATCCCGTATCAGATGGCACCGCGAGTTACAAGATCCCCGACCTGATCAACGCCTACCGCGCCATCGTGCCGCACGAGAAAGGGCTCAATTTCCAGGAGCACATGCAGGTGTTCCTGCGCTGGCTGGCGGTGCGGTATCAGTCGCCGGCGTTTCGCGCGTCAATGACGGCCACGACCGATGGCGTGAAGAAGGCGCATCAGGCGCTGTCGCAGCAGCGCGCCGACGCCGAAGCCGCGTATCAGGCCGAGCGTAAGCGCTCACCGATGGACCCGAAGGCATTGGGACAGGCGCTTGCCCGTATGCAGGCCACGCGTGACGCTGAGATGCAGTCGTTGCGCAGCACGGCGTTGGTGCTGGCAAAGCCGGTGGTGAGCGTCTGGGAGCGTATCGGCGACGAAGCGGCGGAGCAGGCCCGGCGCCTGTCGATGCAGGCCGGCCTGAAGGAGTCGGCTGCCCGCATGCGCAAGCTGGGCCAGGGTATGGAGCTTCCCTACGACGCCGATATGGAACTGAGCGCACAGGCGATCGAGGCTTTCATGCTGAGTCCGCAGGCGGTGGCGCTGTCACAGGCTTGGCAGGACGGCGCCAGTGGCAAGAATCCGCTGCCGCCGCAGGTCATGGCGCTCTTCGACCTGCTGGTGCACGACACGATGCTGACGAGTTGGCACGATCATATTTTGTCATCGACCCTGTATTTTCAGACGCGTGCGACGGATACGTTCGGAACGAGCGACGTCGAGAAGGAAGCCAAGAAGCGTGCGGCGGACGAGCGTGCGGCGCGGCGAGTGGACAAGATGCCCACGATGGGCAGGGATGGTCAAAAGCGCCGCACGGCAATGTAGGGCGAGGATGGATTTGCAGCGGATTTTCGACTGAGCGATGTGGATGAGGAGAGCAAGATGGCTGGCGTGATACGAGAGGGCGATCGTCTGAGTCGTGGCGGTGAGGTGCTGCGTGGCGGCACGCGCGAATTCCTGGGCCGGGCGCTGGCGCGGCGGACAGATCCGGTGCGCTGCGATGTCCATGGGCGCAGCCGCATTGCCCAGGGCAATCCGAACATTCGTGACGGCAATCTCGAAGTCGCCGAGGATGGCCATCTGTGTGAGTGTGGGTGCGCGCTGATCTCGTCGCTGCCGAACAGCGGCTCGCGCAAGTTGGCCGATGGCGGTTGATTTCTCGCTCTTGCCGGCTCAGGTGCCGGTTCCGCAGAGGGGGCCGTCGCCCTTTGTCTGGTCGGTCGGGTTCATCGTGCTGACGCTGGCCGGGATCGCGTTTGCGCTCTGGTGCTGGCCGCACAATGCGAAGACGCAGACATTGTGGTTCTGGTTCTGCGTGGTTGTCATCCCCGTGTGCCTGGCAGGCGCGTTTGTCCTGCGCCGCTTTTCGTACTTTTACAAACGTCGGAACCGGGCACTATCGAGAAACAGGGTGGACAAGGCTTATATCGACATGGTGTTCGATGTGGCGAGCGTCCCCCTTGCCGTGCTTGCGGCCGGATATCGCCTTCACATCGATGAGAAGGAAAACACGTTTGAAGCGATGGTCGCGCGCAGCGCGAGCCCGCCGACCCGCCCGGCAAAGGACACCCGCGAAATGATCGTCGCCAGCTGCCTGGAGCCCGAGGTGGCGGCATTGACGTTTGACGATGAGGAGCGGCAGGGCGCCGTGCTCGAATGGATCTTGCGCTCGTTCGCGCCGCAGATTGCCGATGTTCTGGGCACGGTTCCGGACCGGGTTCCGGTTGAGGTCCATCTGGACATCGGCGGTTCCGTGCTTTCCCGTGAGGCTATTCAAGCGATCTGGGCGGGATTGCCAGCGTCCGTGCGTTCCTCACGCCTGGATGTGCAGCCGGTCGTCGGGCCGAGCGGCGGGCTGTGGCTGGTCGATACGATGCTCGATCGCCCAACCCCCGCGCTGCGCGACGTGGTGACGCTGCTGATCAGCGCCAATTTCAGCCTGCTCCGCACGGCTGATCCTGAACCCGCCAGCGCGGAGGCCGCAGCCATGATGCTGCTCTGTCCGGCCGGGCTTGCACGCAAGGAGCGGCTTGCCGTAGCCGGCTGGTTTCACCGTCCACAATCTGACACGCCTGCCCCGCCTGAAGGTGCCCTGCACTACGCGTTGAGGTGGGGCGGGACGACGGGCACGGCAGTGGGTGGCACGCTCCAGACCGGACTCGATCAACGTACCGCGGCGCAGATGCTTGTTGCGCTGCGCACGGCGGGCCGCTCGGGCGATGGGGCGTCGTCGTCTGACTTTGCGCTCGACACCCTTGCCGGCAACACCGGGCCAACTGCGCCGTGGCTCGCGGCGGTGCTCGCACTCGACCGGGCCATTGCGTCCGCTGCGCCGTATGTCGCGGGCGTCCAGGGCGAGGCGCGGGTCCTGTTTGCCGTCCTTGCGCCACCGGAGCACCACACGCAGCAAGACGTTCTGAAAAATGACTAAATTCCGTACCGACGTATTCTCGTATCTGCTCGTGGCGATTGTCGCGGGCGGCCTGATCTGGTTCCAGGGGGATCTGTTCTGGCTCGATTCCGAAACAAAGAAGACCCTGGCGATCATTGCCCTTTGTGCATTCCTTGTCGCGCTTGCGCTCTATTTCGGTTTTGAGCCGAGACGCGAGGAAGGTGCGGCTGCGCGCCATTTGGCAAAGCTATTGCACTGGAAGCCCGCGCGGTTCGCCGGGACGACCCAGGCGCTGCTGGTACCGGAAGATACGCCGAAGACGTCGGATGCCTTGCCGCGCCTATGCGAGCTGCTGCGCAGCGAGCACGGCTGGCGTTGGCGCTACCGCCAGCCCTGGCTGCTCCTCACCGGCGACGATGCCGCCATTGCCCGCCTCCTGCCCGAACTGGCAGAACAGGGCTGGCTGATCACCCCCGACGCGGTGTTGCTATGGAGCAAGGCCAACAAGGAGGGCTGGCCGGACGCCGACTGGCTCAAGGCACTCTACAAACTACGCCGCCGCCGTCCGGTGGACGCGGTGATTCTCACAACGGATAGTGCTGTGGATCTGCAGGCGCAGCGCCGCGGCACCCATCCCGATGGGATGCGCCTGGCGCGCATCGCCGAATTGCTGCGCTGGTCCGCCCCGGTCTACTTGCTGGATGTGGCGGAGGCGAGAACGGTGGGCCACGGCGTCATGCCGGTCATCAGTTGCGAACTGCCGCGCCAGGCGCACGCGGACGCCATCGATGGCGCGCTGCGCACGCTGCGCGACCAGCTGGCGCAGCGCGTCGTCGCGCAAACTGATGGCGGGCAACCGCGACCGCTATATGGGGGAGCTTTCCCAGCGGCTCGACACCCGCGGCAAAGCGCTCGCCGACTGGATCGCCGGATTGGGGAGCCGGCAGCGCCGGCGCATCGCCGTGGAGGGTATCGTCTTTGCGCCGTATCCACGGCCTATTGCCGGCGATGCGAGCGTGCAGAGCAGCGTCGACCTGCCGCTCTGGCATTACCTGGGCGAAGCCGCCCGCCGCCAGCCCGGACAGCGCGTTGGCTGGCACCCGGTCACGGTGTCTGCCATCGTGGGCCTGACGGCCATCGGCTTGTGGAGTGCCGGCATGCTGGTGTCCGGCGTGCTGAACGGGCGGGACATCCACGCCGCCCGGCAATCCGTGAACGGCTTTCAGGCGGCCCCCAACCCGGCGGCCCGCCTGCGCGCGCTCCTTGCCTTGCAGCAGCAGATCGAGCGCTACGAGTACCGTACCCAGCATCATGCGCCGCTTGCGACCCGCTTTGGCCTGAATCGCGATCCGGCGGTCCTTGCCGCGCTGTGGAAGCCCTACGCGCAGGCCAGCCGCGAGCTGCTGGTCGCGCCGGTGCAGCGGGATCTGGAGGCGTCGCTGGTGGATCTTGCGCAACTGCGCACCACGGTGCTGGATGACACGACCAACCGGGTGGCGCTGAGCGGCCATCAGGCGCTCAAGACCTATCTGATGCTGGCCAACCCTGAACGCGCCCAGGCGGCCTTCCTGGCCCCGCAACTGGTGCAGCATTGGTCCACCGATGCCCGGATGACCCCGGGCGAGCGGCAGGACGTCGCCGAGCGCTTGCTCAAGTTTTATGCGGAGCATTTGAAGTCCAACCCGGCAGGGCGTATCGAGCCGCGGCCCGAACTGGTCGCCGGGGCCCGCCAGACGCTGCTGGCCGTGATCGGGGAGCGCAATGCCGAGGACACCGTCTATCGGGGCGTGATCCAGGCCTTTGGCGAGCACGCTGGCAGCAAGTATCCGGACCAGACCCTGGCGGCGCTGACCGCCGGCACCGATCCCCGGGGGCTGGTGCGCGCCACCGCCATCGTGCCGGGGGTCTTCACCCGCCAGGCCTATGAGGGCTATGTGGCCCCGGCGATCGAGCAGGCCGCCAGGCGCACGGAGATCGCCAATGACTGGGTGCTGACCGACGGCAAGCCGCAGCAGCAGACGCAAGCGACGGCAGGCCGCTCGGCCGAAGCGCTACAGGCGGCCCTGACCGAGCAGTACTTCGCCGATTACGCGGAGCATTGGCAGGGCTTCATGAACAGCCTGCAATGGGAGGCCGCGCCGACCCTGCCGGCTGCGATCGGGCAGCTCAAGCTGATGGCCGATGCGCGCCAGTCGCCGGTGATCGCGCTGATGAAGTCGCTCGAGTACCAGGGTGGCGCTGGCGCCCGCAAGGACTCGCTGTCCGATACGCTGGTGGCCAAGACGCAGGACCTGCTGGGCAGGAAGCCGGCGGGGCCCGAGGTGGCGAAGCCGGACGCGGCGGGGCCGCTGGGCGCGGCCTTTGGCCCGGTGCTGCGGCTGGTGGCGCAGGGCCAGCCCGGCAGCACCCATGCCGGCACCAACGCTGGCGCCAGCGGTGACCTGAGCCTGCAACGGTTCCTCGACCGCGCAACGGCACTGCGCTTGCGCCTGCAGCAGGTCGGCAACAGCGCCGATGCCGATGCGCAGGCCCGCCAGATGGCGCAGGCGCTGTTCCAGGGCAAGGGCTCGGAACTGGCCGACACCCAGGCCTATGCGCAGCTGATGGCGGCGAGCCTCGGCAGCCAGTGGGCTGGCATGGGCGAGACACTGTTCGTGCGGCCCATCGCGCAGGCCACGCAGACGGTGCTGCAACCGGCGCAGGCAAGCCTGAACGATGCGTGGCGCCAGAGCATTGCGATGACATGGAGCCGCTCGTTTGCCGGACGCTATCCGTTTGCGGACACCGCCAACGATGCCTCGCTGGCCGAGCTGGCGCGCTTCCTGCGCCCGCACAGCGGCTTGATCGGGTCCTTCCTCGGCACGCAACTGGCGGGCGTGCTCGCGCTGCAGGGCGATCAGTGGCTGCCGGCGGCCACCGGCGGGCAGGCGCAGTCCTTCGATCCGGCCTTCCTCAACGCGATCAACACCTTGCAGCGCATGGCGGCGCACCTGCTGGCGCAGGGCGAGCCACAGTACCGCTTCGAGTTCAAGCCGGTCCCCACCCCGGGCCTGACCGACACGCTGCTGACGCTCGATGGCCAGACGCTGCACTACTACAACCAGCGCGAGACGTGGCAGGCGCTGACGTGGCCGGGCAAGAACCTGCAGGACCCGGGTACCCGGCTGCAGTGGCAGACCGAGCGCGCCGGCACCAGCAAGAGTTATGAGTTCGGCGGCCGCTGGGGCCTGGTGCGGATGCTGGAGCGGGCGCACATCGAGCCGGTGGATAGCGCGAACTACCAGCTGACGTGGCAGGCGAGGCCGGACGCGCTGGATGCGTCGGAAGCGCTAGAGGGGCCCGGCGCGCCGAAGGCCTCTGCCGAGCGCCAGGCCGATGCGCTCGGCCGGACCTTCGCCGAAGATCCCGACAGCCTGACGGCGCGCAGCGCCCAGGCGCCGGTTGCGGCGGACGTGACCTATCCGGTGCGCTACGCTACAGCTACACAAAGAGGATCAACACGATGAGGCGACAGCTTCGAAACGGCGCCCTACTGCTGGCTGCCACCCATATAGCCGGTTGCGGCGTGGGCCAGGCCGTAAAGGACAGCACGGTGGAGGCAGCGAAATGGGCCTTCACGACGCAGGTCAAGACCATGAGCCTCGATCTGACCAGCCGGTCGTCGTTAAATACAAACGGCGCCGGGCAATCGTTGTCGACGGTGGTGCGGATCTACCAGCTGAAATCGCCGCAGGCCTTTGAGCAATTGAGCTATGCGCGACTGCAGGCCAATGATCTCGAATTACTCCAGCCCGATCTGCTGGCGACCAAGGACGTCATCCTGCGCCCCGATGCGAGCGTGAGCCTGAGCGAGCCGATGCATGCCGAGGCGGAATATGTCGGGGTCATCGCGCTCTTCCGCAGTCCCGGCAAGGAGACGGTCTGGAAGCTGGTGGTGCCGAAGAAACAGTGGAAGAAGACCGATCCGGTGAGGATCGAGGTGCGCGGCAGCACGCTGGAGCTGGTGGGGGCCAGCTTTGACGGTCCCGGCGCCGTGGATGGCGCTGTCATTGTGCGTTTCGCCAGCACGCTCCGCGATAGTGAGTACGTTGCACCACATGTCAGTTAAGCTGCGGCTTGCATTCCTGCAATTTCCTGACAACTCGCCGTGCTACTCCCCATTCGCAATAAAGCCACTGCTGCCGCCGCCGCTCTGACCCTTGCCATCGCGTGCGTGAATTCGGCTTTCGCGACCGACTTCCTGGCGCCAGGCATTTATCGTGTCGAGCCAGATTCCCAGCTGAGCCCGCCCAACAGAGTGCCGGAAGCCGAGACAAGCCGCTTCAAGGAGCGTTTCGAGCACGCCTTGCCCAAGTCGGCGGATATCACCTTTGCGGTGGTGTCGCACGAACCCGGTTCGGGCGGCAACAGGGTGCACTTTCTTGTAGACAAGGACTACAAGACCGACGTGAACTCCGCGAACAAGCTATGCGTGGCCTATGCCTTTCCGGGCTGGAACGATTACTCGGCATCCCAGCCGTTCTGCCGAACCAACATCAGCAACGAGTCTGAGGCACTGCTGAAACGGCGGACGACGGCGGCGTTCACCGTGACCTGGCAGCCCAGGAAGACGTACCTGAGCACCGAGACCATTCGGCCACAACGCAAGCCAACGGCCGACGAGGTCGGCGCTTGCGCGCTTGGCGTATGCAGCCCCGAGGCGTATGGCAAGGGGGTCAACCATTATGAGATGGCTTACTACGCGGATAGCTTTGCCCTCGACAGAGTCCGGCCTTACCAGACGATCGTGCATCTCACCAAGGCGGTGCCACTATTTGCACGAGCCAATCGTGACACGATCCTGACCCGTCTCGACGCGGGGATTTATGTTCCCGTCCTCTCCACGGATGCGCAATGGTATGAAATCGAGCGCGTCGGGCGGGACGGCTCGATCACCCACGGCTGGGTCGACCGCGACGATGCGGTCGCTGTGAATTGGGTTGCGCAACGTGCCAGAACGCGCGATTTCCTGTTTCGCGTCGCATTTGTCGAGGACGAGCTCACATCCGACGCTCCGCACGCGGTCGCCATTGAAATCATCGATCGAAAATCCGGCGTTCGTACTCAGGTCATTCGTGACTTCGATTCCGATCCCGGCATTGCGGCGTCCGCGGACGCCTTGCGCGTGGTCGATGCCAATTTCGACGGTTATCCGGACATTTCGATTTTTGGCATGTCGGGAGGCGCCGGGCCGAACAGCACCGAGAACTTCTTCTTGTTCGACGCCGCCCGGCGACGGTTCGTTTTTGATGAGACCTTGTCGGGACTGTCGCAGATCGCCATCGACTCCCGCACGCGCTCCATTTCCTCGGCGCAGCGCAATAGCTGCTGCAGCCACTCGGCGCAAACTTACCGTTACGCCGGCAGAACGCTGACGCTGGTTTCGACCTGGGACGAAAGCCTGACGGCAGACGGGAAATGGCTGGAGACAACCATAGGCCGCGTGCGCGATGGGAAGCTGCATTACCAGACACGACGAACAAGGCCGGAGCGGTGATACCGGTGATACCGTTGATACAACAGGGATGGCGTGGCGCGCCCCGCCTGCGGTTTGCGGGGTGGCCGGTTGAATACGCAATCCTCAAGCGGTCCTTTACCCCATCATCGCCGACGGCAACCGCTTGCCCACCCAATCGCGCTCTTCTTCATAAGCCCGCGCCAGGCGCAACACCGACAAATCGTCTCGCGGCCGCCCAATCAACTGCATCCCCATCGGCAACCCCTGCGGCCCGAATCCCACCGGCACGCTAATCGCCGGACATCCCGACAGCGTCCAGGGAAACACCACTTCCATCCAGCGGTGATAGGTATCCATCTCGCGGCCGGCGATCTGCTTCGGCCAGGGCTGGTTCACATCGAATGGGAAGACTTGCGCCGTCGGCACCGCGATGTAGTCGAACTGCTTGAACACGCCTAGCAGCGCTTGATACCAGGCGCTGCGCTCCATGCTGGCGGCATAGACGTCGCTGGCGCTGAGCTTGAGCATGCCTTCGATCTCCCAGATCGCGGAGTCCTTGAGCAGCGCGCGCTTGGCCGGGTCCTGGTAGAAGGGCAGCATGCCGTTGCCGACCAGGAAATGACGGTGCACCAGCCAGGTCTTCCAGAGCCGTTCCGGCGAGAACGGGGGCTTGATGGCTTCCACCTGCACGCCAAAGGCCGGGAAGGCGTTGAGGGCATCCTCGCACAGCGGCAGGATGCCGGCTTCCATGGGCAGGTAGCCGTCCCAGTCGCCCAGCCATGCCACGCGCTTGCCCTTGAGGTTGGTCTTCAGCACGTCGGCCACATTGGCCGGGGTGAGCGTGGCCAGTACCGGGTCCTGCGCGAGTGCCTGCGGCGTGCGCGCATCGGGGCCGGCCTGTGTGGCCAGCAGCAAGGCCACGTCGGCGACGGTGCGTGCCATGGGCCCTTCGTAGCCGAGTTGCTGGATAAAGACTTCCGGGGCCGGGCCGTAGGGCACGCGGCCGGCACTGGGGCGCATGCCATAGACGTTGCAGAAGCCGGCCGGGTTGCGCAGCGAGCCGCCGAAGTCGCTGCCGTCCGCTACCGGCAGCATGCGCAGCGCCAGCGCGGCGGCCGCGCCGCCGCTGCTGCCGCCGACGGTGCGGCTGGCGTCATAGGGATTGCGGGTGGCGCCGTAGACAGGGTTGAAGGTTTGCGAGCCCAGGCCGAACTCCGGCGTGTTGGTCTTGCCGATCAGCACGGCGCCGGCGGCGCGTGCGCGCTCCACGATGATGGCGTCCGCCGTGGGCACGTTGTCCCGAAAGATGGGTGAGCCGAAGGTGGTGCGGATGCCGCGCGTGAGCGCCAGGTCCTTGGGGGCTTGCGGCATGCCGTGCATCCAGCCGGCTGAGCGGCCGGCGGCCAGGGCCTGGTCGCAGGCGGTGGCTTCCTGCAGCAGCACTTCGGGCTCACGCAGCGCGACGATGGCGTTGGCGCCGGGATTCACCCGTGCGATGTGGTCCAGGTAGGCCGCCATGACTTCGCGGGCCGACAGCCTGCGGGCATGGATCTCGCGCGAGAGTTGCCAGGCCGGCATCATGACGATGGGATTCGGGCCGCCAGCCGTGGTGGCGGGGCCGGGTGCGTCCGTTGCCCCATTCTTGCCGGCGGGGGGCGCCGCGCTGGCGCTGCTGGCAGTGACGCCAGCGGCGATGCCGGCTAGCGTGGCGCCTGCCAGGTGGCCCAGCAAATGGCGCCGCGAAGGTTGTCCGGGGGCGGGGCCATTGGCGGCGTTGCGCGCATTGCCGCTATCACGGTCACGGTCTGTGTTGCCTGTGGGGGTCATCGTGTCGTTCCTCGTTCCGGTTTTTTTGTCCCGCGTATTTGTTTGCGTGAGTTTGTCACATTGGCCCGGGGCTGGCGCGGGCGGTCTTGTCCGGCGTCGGCGTTGCGCCACTGCCCAGGATCGCCGCGCGGTGCGCGCTCACGTCGTCGAGCGGCTGGCGGCGATAGCGGCCCACCTCCTCGGTGCTGAACGCCTCCACGTCGTTGTGGCCGGTGAGCGCGGGCATCAGCCAGTTCATCAGCCCTGCGATCTCTGCGTCGCTCAGGGCGGAGGCCGAGGTGCCCGGCACCTGGATCAGGAACGCGCGCCCGGCCGGCGTGGCAAGCAGCAAGGGCACGGTCTCGCGCATGTCGGGGATGCCGGCCGAGGGCTTGCCGCGGGCATCGGGCTGGTGGCAGCCGGAGCAGTGCAGCAGGTAGTTGTCGCGCGCGTGGCGCAGTTCGGCCTGTGCGCTCGCGGTCGTGGCCAGCATGGCCAGCGCCAGCAGGCACAGCCCGCGGCGCGCGGCCGCGCGCAAGGTGCGAGCGCTGCGCGATGCCATGCTATTGCCCCGCCTCGCGCAGCTTGCGCACGGCCCCCGGGGTCTTGCGCTCGGCGCGTGCGCGGGCCAGCGTATCGGTGTTCACGGCCTGTTCGGGTGCGCCGTTGCTCGCCGCCAGCCACGACAGCACGGCGGCCAGCGATGCATCCGGCAGCGTGGCGAAGCTGGGCATGACGCCGTTGAACGACTGGCCCTGCGACTGGATCGGGCCAGCGAGGCCGTGGGTCAGCACATTGGCCAGGTAGTCCTGGCCCGCCGGCGTGGCGAGCCGCTCGCGCAGCGCGCCGGCCAGCGGCGGCGCCACGCCGGCAATGCCCGAGGCATCGGCATTGTGGCAAGCGGCGCAGTGCGTGCCGAACAAGGCCTTGCCCTGGTCAGCCAGCGACTCGGCAAGGGCGATGCTTGCGGGCGCCACGCATGCCAGGCACAGCGCGAGGTGTGGGAGAGATCGCTTCATTCCTGGACTCCGAGAATGATCGAGGTGGTGCAATGGAACATGGTGCTGTCGTTGCTCATGCACCAGTTCACATCGTTGTGCACGCCCAGCCGGTAGCCCGGCCGTTCGCGCTCGTTGGTGTTGCACTCGCAGCGCCCGCACGTGGTCTTGCCGCAGCAATCGTTGTAGCTGACCATGTAGCTCCTGCCGTCGGCCGGGTTGTGGCAGGTGCCGACCCACGACACGCGCGAGGGCTCGGTGCCGGGCGGGCAGGAGGTGGAGGTGCCGCCGCAGCATGCGCACAGAAAGCCATCCACCGCGCAGTACTTCCAGTAGTCGCAGGCGGTTTCGTCCTGCGCTTGCGGGCCGGCAGCCTTGCTGCGGTGTGCTCCCGCCGCGTGCGCGCTGCGGTCGAAGGGCAGCACCGGCAGCGCCATCGTCCCCACCATGACCTTGCCGAGCGTGGCCAGCACGCTGCGCCGGCCCGTGCGCTGCGCCGCGCGCCGGGTCTGGTGTTCGAAAAATCGGTCAATCCACATGGGTTTTCTCTCCCTGCCTTCAGGCACGCGTTTCGAGGAACTGCTGCACCGAGCCCACGTTAAGGTCCATCGCGGTGAACAGGCTCTCCAGCTGCTCGCGCGAATTCACCAGGCCCTTGGCGCGCAGCGTGCCGCGCTCGTCCATCAGCACGCCGTACGGCAGCTTGCCGATCTGCAGGTGCATGCCGAGCTCGGGCGATAGCACATAGGGGAAGGCTTCCAGCCCTGCCTGGCGCAGGAAGGCCAGGTGCTCGGGCTGTTCGCCGTCGGAGGCAAGCACCACGCGCAGCCAGCCAGCCTCGCTGGCCTGCATCGACTTGAGTACCGGCAGCAGCTTCTTGCAGACCGGGCAGGTCGGCGAGAGAAAGAACAGCAGCGTGCTGCGGGGCTGCGCGCCGCCCACCGCTACCGGGCCGCCGCGCACATCCTGCAAGGCAAAGGGTGGCAGCGCCTCGCCCACGCGCGGGCCAGCGTCGATCACCAGCGCGCCCATCGGCGCGACGCGCTCGAACAGGATGCCGACCTGGCGGGCCAGGGCATAGAAACCGAAGAGCAGCGCCAGCACGGCGATCCACAGCACGATATTGGCAATCACAAGGGCAGTCATGGGAGTCTCACGAGAGGGGGGAATGCGTAGGGTGGCTGGAGTGGCTGGCAGCCAGGCGGCCGGTGCGGCGGGCAGCGCGGTCGGCGTTGACCAGCAATTGCGTGGCGCCGAGCCAGAGCAGCAACAGCGCGAGCGCGCAGAAGCCGGCGGCGAGGGTGTCGATCAGCGTGAACGCCCGGGGTGCCGTGCCGGCGGCCAATCCGGCAGCAGCGATTGCGGCCAGCACCAGCACCGCGAGCAAGCCAAGGTTGCGCAGCAGCAGGCCGTTGGATAGCCGCAGGTTGTCGGCGTGGCTGCCGCAGCCGCAGCGGATGTCGCGCCGCCCGCGCAGCAGGTTGATGCCCACCGCGCCGCTGGCTGCCGCCACCACGCATGCCGCCAGCAGCGCCGCGCCCGGGTGCAGCGGTGCGGCAACCAGCGCCGCCACGCTGGCCGTCTCGGCGCCCAGGTAGGCAAGCGCTACCGGGCGCGACCATGCGTCGGGCACCAGCCGGTAGGCGCTGACGGCGCCCCAGAAGCCGGAGAAGTCGCGCAGCTTGGGCCACAGGGCGTGCGCCAGCACCAGTGCGGCAGCGGCGGAACATGCCGCCACCGTGACCGGATCGCGCAGCACGTCGGAGACCACGGCGGCGGCGCTCATTGATGCAGCTCCAGCTGCACCGCGTTCTCCGCCACCTGGTCCAGGCGCGCCACGGGCTTGAGGCCCCGGGCCGGGTCCAGCGACACCACGCCGGCCCTGGCGGCGTCCAGCACATACAGCGTCGGCTGCGGCCCTTGCGTGATGGTGAGCGCCAGCGCGTTCTGCCCCGGCGCGCGGGCGATGCGCTTGTGCTGCGCCAGGTCGATGGTCCAGATCTCGGCGGCGGGGGTCTTGTGCGATCCCTCCTTGCTGCGCGGATGCATGCCCAGGTACAGGCGGCCCGTGGCCGCGTGCAGCGCGAACAACTGGTAGCCGCCCGGCTTCCAGCCCGCCTTGCGGTCCGCCGCGTCCACCACGGGCCAGGGCTGCGCGAAGACCGGCGCCTCACCCGAGAGATCCGCGCTGTAGACGTTGCCGTTGAAGGACACGAAGGTCAGCGTGTTGCCCACGCGCTCGCTGTGCAGGAAGACCGGGTCGGCATCGGGATCGAACATGCGCGCGCTGCGCTTTTGCCCGCTGGGCTGGCCGGCGGCGTCATGCGTCACCGTCAGCATCGTGCCGTCGCTGCACAGGGTGCGAAAACGCTGGCTGGACGCCTCGGTGGCAAATATGCCCCAGCAGCCGGGAGTTTGTGCCTCCGCCACGAACTTGCCAGCCTGCAGGTCGACGATGCTGACCGAGGTGGCGGGCGTGGCATTCTGCACATAGAGAAAATGGCCGTCGGCGGATACCGCGGCGATCCCACGGTAGTTCAGGGACTGTGCGTGCTTGGGCGGGATCACGATCTCGCTGCGGTAGGCCAGCGTGGCGGTGTCATACAGGCTCACCACATCAGCCCGCTCGCCCCGCGCGAGCCGCGTGTAGAACGTGGAAATCACATACAGCGTGCGTTTGTCCGGGGACAGCACGCTCTGGCCGCCGAACGCGGTGGGCACCAGCCCGAGGTAGCGCATGCGCTTGCCGTCCACCACGTGCAGGCGCCCGTCCACCATGTGCTTGAACGCCACATCGGAGATATAGAGCCGGCCATCGTCGGCAGGTGCGAGTGGTTGCACGGAGAGGGTTTCCGGCGGCAGTTCGGCGGCGTTGACAGCATCGTTGGCATCGCTGGCATTGGGGGCGGCGGCGGCTGGCAAGGCTAGCACGCTCAGCATTGCCGCTGCGGCTACTCTGCGTACCATGCCGGGCCGTCGGGTGATGGCCGTGGTGCTTACCTCGTTCACTGGATGGCTCCTTGGGATGCGCTTTGCAATGGGGCCAGTCTACGAACGGGGGCGGCGCGGGCGTTATCCGAAATTGGCAACGGCGGCACGGGGATATTCACTGATGCGGGCCGGGCTGCCATTCGGCATCAGGGCGAATCTGCACTGGCGCTGTGCACACAGCGCCATGCGGGGGACAAATGCCAAGGCGCAGGCTTATCCGTTTTCGGAAACGGAGCAGAATTACCAGTGGGGATGAATAGAGCGAAGGCGGTGCAGCCAGGGCGTCAAAAGCGGCTGCGCAGCGGCGCCAGAACGGGCCGAGGCTGCCACCATGCTACGATCCGCGCCTAATACGGAGAAAGAAGATGTTTTATACCTGCCAGAACCAGTCGTGCCAGACGCGTTGGGACCCCAAGGACGTCACGGTCAAGGACGAAGGCCAGGGCCCGCTGTTTCGCTGCCCGGTGTGCAACTCTCGCAACCCGGTCGTGCCCCAGCGCAAGTCCGACGGCACCATCGTCTACAAGCAGCGCACCCGCTAAGAGGCTGGCCAAGGGGCTGATCAAGGCCGGCCTGTCGACGCACCGCCCAGGGGTGCTCAGCCGCCGGCCCGCTTGACGGTCATGCCGCGCTGCTTGAGTTTTTCCACCACCGTGTCGCAGTGGTCGCCCTGGATTTCGATCACACCGTCCTTGACGGTGCCGCCCGAGCCGCAGGCGGCCTTTAGTTCCTTGCCCAACTGCGCCAGCGACAGCGCGTCCAGCGCCACGCCGCGCACCAGCGTCACGCCCTTGCCCTTGCGGCCCTTGGTCTCCCGCGACACCCGCACGATGCCGTCGCCTTGCGCGACCGGCCGCGCCTTGCCGCAGGTGCAGGCCACCAGCGCATTGCCGCAGCCGGGGCACATGCGGCCGTGTTCGGTGGAGTAGACCAGCGAGCTGGCGGGTTTCGGGTGAGACATGACAGGCGTTCCGGGTGACGGGCTGGCTGGCGCAGCCCGGGGCAGGCAGCGTACGACAAGCGCGCGGCGCCTGCAAGAGGGCGACGGCGCATTTCAGGTGCCGCGTGCTGCCCTCGCCAACGGCTGTGGCTCACTCGCCGTAGCTCTGCCCCTGGGCGATCAGCTCCGGCGTACCGATGACACCGTTCAGCCCGTCGAAATCCAGCATGGCATCGCGCATCGGCGCGGTGGTGCCGTGTTCGAGCAGGCTGCCGTAGTAGCGCTGCATCTGCGCGCCGATGAAGCGCACCACGCCACCCGGGAAAATCACGATGCGAAAGCCCCGGCCGGCGAGTTCGGCGGCGCTCTGCACTGGCGTCTTGCCGCCTTCCACCATATTGGCCAGCAAGGGAATGCGCCCGGCAAAGTGCGCGCAGACGCGAGCCATGTCTTGCTCGGTGCGCAAGGCTTCGATAAACAGCGCGTCGACTCCGCATGCCACATAGGCCTCGGCGCGTTCGATCGCCGCGTCCAGTCCTTCGATGGCCACCGCATCGGTGCGGGCCAGGATCAGGGTCCGCGACGAAGCCCGCGCGTCCAGCGCGGCCTTGAGCTTGCCGCACATCTCGGCTGCTGTGACAACGCGCTTGTTGTCCAGATGGCCGCAGCGCTTGGGAAAGGTCTGGTCCTCGAGCTGGATCATGGCCGCGCCGGCGCGTTCCAGCGTGCGCACGGTCCGTATCACATTGAGCGCATTGCCGTAGCCGGTATCGGCATCGACGATCAGCGGCAGGTCGACGCGGTCGGTGATCCTGCCGACGATATCGACCGTCTCGGTGGCGGTGGTCAGGCCCACGTCCGAGCGCCCGAGTTGCGTGTAGGCGACGGCCGCGCCAGACAGGTAGAGCGCTTCAAATCCCGCTTGCGCGGCGACCAGCGCCGAGAACGCGTCGTAGACGCCGGGCACCAGCAGCACGCGCGGTTGGCGCAGGCGGTCAGCGAGGGATGGAGTTGTCATTGTTTTTTTTCGGTGTGGCGGCCCATGGCCGGCATGGAAAACGCCGGCATGGCGCTTGCCCTTCGAGGGGGTGTGGAGCGAAATGATAGCGAATAACGAGCGAGCGCTCAGCCACTGGCGCAAGGTGCGCCATGTCCATACATTAGGGGGCGAAAGTGTCAGAGCGAAAGATGCCCGGGCCTTCGTTGAAGGCGCTCACCAGGCACGCAATGTCTGCATCGGGCCCGGGTGCTTGACGGCGGGGCGCTTGTGCGGCGCCCCCTTGCGCACTGTCGGTGGCGCTGGCTAGCGCCCGGCAGGGCTTCCGTAAAATGCACCAGTGCGGGGATTCGAAACGATGTAGGTATTGCGTCTTGCCCAAGTCTGGGCAGCCATGAAGACTTCAGGCTCGCGCTGGCTCCAGTCACTCGTCATGAGTGGTAAAGCCTCCTGCTCCGTCGTGGCATACACGACGGCCTGGTGAAGGGCGGCCCGGCCTTGGCTTCCTGGAATGGTAATGGTGCGAATCGTCACGCGCATCGTCAAAGGCCTCAACGTGTTTGGACTGCAAAGTATGGCTGCCTTTCAAGGACAGATTTGTGACAGCGTAGTGTCCTGATCTGCACTGGAAGGCTGCGCCATGGGGGCTTGGCGAAGCCGTGACAATCTGGTTTGCGGTCTCGCGGTGAATAGGGAGCATCCATGCCCGATCATACGCGCAAGCACTAATCGGGCCAACGACATCTGTTGTGGCGCGTCGACAGGCGGGGAGCCGCCTGCGGCGTCCGCCGCGGCCACTCGGTTTCAGGCTGCAGCCGGGTTCGTGGCCGGTCCGGACAAAAATAGATTATCCGGCACATTGTCACCGGCTGCAGAGTGCGATCTCCCCCGCCTGCGCTCGTAACTAAAGCGCTGCTTTGTCGATCGTAATGCCGAGTTCGCCCGCCATGCGCTCCACCAGCGCCTGGAGCCGGTTCACCTTTTCCGCCAGTTCCTTTTGCTCGGCTTTGAGCGACTCGAATTCCGAGGGCGAGATGCTGTCGTCGGCGCCGCCGCGCTCGGGGATATCGTCCACGCTGACTTCGCCGCATAGCAGGTGCATCCAGCGGTTCTCGCGTCCGCCGGGAGCGCGCGGCAGCTTGACGACCAAGGGTGGCTCGGCGGCGGCCAGCTCTTCCAGGAATACCTCGACTGACGAGATGTCGGCAAATGCGTGCAGGCGCGCGGAGTTCAGCCGCAGTTCCGCGGCCGTCTGGGGCCCGCGCAGCAGCAGCGTGGTGAGCAACGCGACCGACTGGCTCGGCACGCCCAGCACGCGTTTCATGTTCTGCTCGAATCGCAGCACGCGGCTGCTGCTGCCTTCCATGGCCAGGCTCAGGCGTTTCAGGCCATCGATGGCAGTGAGGATCTCGGCCTCGGTGGCATTCATCACCGGTGAGCGCGCGGTCTTCTGGTTGCAGCCGGATGTCAGTGCGTTGAGCGACAGCGGATAGGTGTCCGGCACCGTGTGCTGCTTTTCGACCAGCACGGCCAGCACGCGCCCTTCAAGCTGTGTCAGGGAACGGATGGCCGGGCGTGCGGGGGTGTCGGGATTGGGATTCATGAGTGGTATCGCTAGGTGAAGCTGCTTGCCCCGGGCCGATGCGCGGATCCGCGGATCGCGGGCCAGCCGGGAGCGCCTTGTTTGGTGGGCATATGATATCCGCTCGGGTGGCTGGGCAATGTGAGTTTGCGTGAACCTGGCGTCCGTCCGGTGCGCCCCTAAGGGTTGCCGGCTTGCCGCAGGGCATCGGCGATCAACGTGACCGCCGGCGCAACTGCCGCATCCCGTTGGGTAATGAACACCATCCGCCCGGAGGCGAACGGCGTGCGCAAGCGCACCTGGTGCACCATGGACGTCTCGCCGTAGTGGCGCACGGCGCTGGCCGGCGCAACCGTCAGGAAGCCACTCGCGGCAACCATCGACAAGCTGCTGTGAAATGAGATCGATTCGATATGCGGCACGGGCGGCAACTGGCCGCTATCGAGAAACGGCTGCTCGAAGATCTCACGCGTGTGAGTGCCGCGCGGCGGCAGGATCCAAGGTCCTTCATGCAATGCCGGCAGGCTGACCTCGCGGCGCCTGGCCAGGGGGTGGTCGCGCGCGCAGGCAATGGCCAGGTGTTCGTCCCATAGCGCCGTGATGGCCAGCCGTTCCCGCGACTGCGCGGGATGGCCGGTTTCCAGCCGGCCTATGACGCAGTCCAGCTCGCCACTGGCGAGCAGCCCGAGCAGGCCGCTGACGGTGTGTTCCCTTACCTGCAAGCGCGGCAGCACACCCTGCTGGCTCAGCGTGGCGATCAGCCTTGGCAGCACACTGACCCCCACCAGCGGCAGCACGCCCATGCGCACCAGCGGGATCTCCGGCCGGGCCGCCAGGGCCTCGCTGGCCGCATCCAGGGCGCCCAGCGCAATGCGCAAGCGCTCCAGGGCGCGCTCGCCCGCCGGGCTCAGGCGGCCACCGCGCGTCGTGCGCTCAATCAGCGTGCAGCCGAAGGCTTGCTCCAGCTCCTGCAGCATCTTGGTCACTGCTGGCTGGCTGATGTGCATGACCTCGGCGGCAGCGGTCAGGGAGCCGGTTCGCGCCACCAGGTCCAACAGCCGCAGATGGCGGATGCGCAGGCGATCGATCCGGTTCGGATGGGCGGCGCGCGCCGCAGCCACGCGCGCAGGGGAAACCGTTGCCATAACCAATCCTGATGGATGCATAAGAACTGGATCATTGTCCGGAATGATGGCGCGGCGTGACAATCGGGCAAAACCAGAAAGGAGACCTGAGATGGCTGCATCCACCCTCCGCACGCGTCGCCTGATGCTGCGGACCCTGCTGACGCTGCCCGTTGCGGCGGCATCCGGCTTGCCAGCTTCGGCGTTTGCTGCGGACAACTACCCCAACCGCCCGATTCGCCTGGTGGTGCCGTATGCCGCTGGCGGCGGCCCGGATATCCAGGCGCGCAAGCTGGCCGAAGTGCTGGGCAGGGAGCTTGGCCAGCCCATCGTGGTGGAGAACAAGGTGGGCGCGGCAGGCATCCTTGCCGCCGAATCCGTGGCGCAGCAGCCGGCCGATGGTTACACCTTGCTGCTGGGCGCCTCCACCCATGTCGCGCAGAAACTCCTGCAGCCATCCGTCAAGTTCGATCCCGCGGCGTTCACCCATGTGATCCGCATCGGCGTCAGCCCGGCGGTGCTGGTGGTGGGGGCGAATTCGCCGTACCGCACCGTGGGTGAACTGGTGGCCGCCGCGCGGCGCTCGCCCGGATCGTTGAACTATGCATCGGGCGGCGTCGGCTCGGCCGCGCATATTTGCGGGGCGGCCTTTGCGTCGGCGACAGGCATCAACGTGGTCCATATTCCCTACAAAGGCTCGGTAGAGATCGTCCCGTCGCTGATCAAGGGCGACACGCAATTCGGCTTTCCGGTAGCGGCCACTGCCGTGCCGCAGATCGGCAATGGCAAGGTGCGCGCGCTCGCCGTGACCTCGGCGCAGCGGATCCCCGGGCTGCCAGGCGTGCCGACCCTGAACGAGGCGCTTGGGCGCAGCGATCTCACGCTGGATTCCTGGAGCGGCATCTGGGCCCCGGCAAACCTGCCAAAGCCCTTGGTGGCGCGCTTGCATGCCGCCATGCTGAAGGCACTGGCGGATCCCGGGCTGCGCCGCTTCTATGCCGAGACGGGGGCGCTCATCGAACCGAGCCCCACGCCCGAATCCTTCACCCGCCTTGTCGCCGAGGAAACCGCCAGGATGCGGCAGGTGATCGAGAAAAACCACATCACGATCGAGTGAGCCTGCCATGCCTGTCACCGCTACCCATGCATTCACCCCGCTCGCGGGCATCCGCGTGCTCGATTTCTCGCACGTCATCGCGGGTCCCTTCGCCACCTTCCTGCTGGCGCAGCTCGGGGCCGACGTGACCAAGGTGGAAAACGCCAATGGCGGCGATGTCATGCGCCGCGCCGGACGGGGCCGCGAGGGCTTCGTCGCGCTCAACGCTGGCAAGTCGTCGCTTGCCCTCGACCTTGGCACCGAGCAAGGGCGCCAGCATGCGCTGGAGCTCGCCGCCACCTGCGATGTCTTCGTCGACAACCTTCGCCCGGGCGTGCTGGAGCGCTTCGGGCTCGGCTTCGAGGCCGTGCTGGCGCTGAACCCGCGCGTGGTCTATTGCAGCATCTCCGGCTTTGGGCGCGGCGCGCCGGCATGGCGCGGCCGGCCCGCTTATGACCACGTGGTGCAGGCCGCCACCGGCATGGCCTACATGGCGGGCAACGAGGGCGACCCGCCCATCAAGACGGGGTTCCCGGTCATCGACTCCGCCACGGGGCTGCTCGCCGCCTTCGCCATCCTGGCGGGCGTGCGCGACAGCGAGCGCACCGGGCGCGGCATGCTGCTCGATATCTCCATGGCCAGCGCCGGCATGCAGCTGATGTACCCCATGGCCTGCGACGCGCTCACACGCGGGGCCACGCCGCCCCGGCAGGGCAACCAGGGCTACTCCGGCAGCCCCTCCGCCGATTTCTTCCGCACGCGCGACGGCTGGCTGGCCATCGGCGCGAACACGCCAGGCCAGTTGCTGGCATTGCTCGAAGCGCTGGGCCTTGGCCATCTTGCGCGGGACCCCGCCTTGTTCAATCCGCCGCTGGAACGCAGCGGCCTGCCTGCCTTTGTGCGCTCGCTCGATCCGGGGGCGCTCAAGGAGGCGCTAGCCGCCGCGCTGGCCGATGGCCTGGCCACCGAGCTGGAAGCGCGGCTTAGCGCGTGCGGCATTCCGGCCGCGCGCCTGCGCAACATCGCCGAGTTTGCCGCCGAATCCCGGGACAACGGCAGCCTGGAAACCATCGAGCTGCGCGATGGCGATGCCGCCGTGGTGTCGCCGGGGCTGGGCTTCCGGGTGCGCACCGGGCGCTAGGCCGGGCCGCTTGGCGGCAACCGTGCGTTACCGGTCTCGACCCTCGGGATGAACGGGCATCACGACCCGTTCATCCCTTTTTCACAATGCGAGATCGTGCGCTATTAGGCTGGCGGGTGGCCGATCCGTTTACCTACACTCCGCTAATCGTGTGGATCAGGCTAACTGACGTAGTCCACAGGCGGGGGGATGGAAGATGCGATTGACCATGGCGAAGGCGGGCTTTGCGGGCTTGACGTGTCTGGCGCTGAGCGCGGGGGCTTACGCGCAATCGGCGAGTTCTTGCAGCGGGGGCAGTTGCAACAACAACTACAACAGTAGTCGCGGCCAGCTTCTCGATCACAAGACCACGCTGCGCCTGAGCGCGGCCGCGCTGGCCAGCGTTCTCAATGCGAGCGATTCAGGCCGGCAGCTATTGCAGATCGCCGGCACCCCTGCTTGCGACCTGGAGATCGTCTATTTCCGCTACCGCACCATCGGCGGCGCCAATGAGCCCACCACCGCGAGCGGCGCGCTGATGATTCCAAGCGGCGGGCGCGCATGCAGTGGGCCACGCCCGGCGTTGATGTACGCGCATGGCACCACCACCTACCGCAAATACAACCTTGCGGACCTGACGCAGAAGGACCCGGGCAATGGCGATGGCGCCTCGGAGGGCATCAGCGTGGCGGCCATGTATGCCGCGCAGGGCTATATCGTGGTGGCGAGCAACTATGCGGGTTACGCCGGCTCCGAGCTTTCCTATCATCCCTACCTGAATGCCCAGCAGCAATCGGCGGACATGATCGACTCGCTGCGGGCCGCGCGGGTTGCGCTGGCCCGGGCGGACTCGGGCAAGGCGGCGCGGGAGAATGGCAAGCTCTTTATCACCGGATATTCGCAGGGCGGCCACGTTGCCATGGCCACGCATCGCGCGCTGCAGGCGGCGGGCATCAACGTGACGGCGGCTTCCACGGGTTCGGGGCCCTATGCCATGGCGGCCACCGGGGACGCGCTGGTCGCGGGTGAGGTGGATCTGGGTTCCACCATCTTCACGACGTTGGTGGCGACCAGCTACCAGAACGCCTACGGCAACATTTACCGCAGGCCGGGCGACCTGTTTGAGCCAACCTACGCGCGTGGCATCGAGGATCTCTTGCCGAGCCTGACACCAATCGACACGCTGATCGGCAACGGAAAATTGCCCGCCACGGCGCTCTTCAATCCTTATCCGCCGGCAGCGCAGTTTGCCTCGCTGACGCCGCCCACTTCGCCCCCGCTGGCGCCGCCTGAGCTGACGCCGATCTTTGCCCTCGGGTTTGGCAAAGGCAACCTGGTGCGCAACAGCTTCCGCCTCGGCTTGCTGGAAGACGCGCTGGTCAATCCGGATGGCGCGTTCCCGTACACCACGGTGGCGATGGCGCCGGCGGCGAACCCGGTTGCGCCGCTGCGCCAGGCGTTCAAGCGCAATGACTTGCGCAACTGGATCCCGCGTGCCCCGGTGCAGCTGTGCGGCGGTCGCTTCGATCCGACGGTGTTCTTCTTCAACGCGACCGTGCAGCAGGCTTACTGGCGCAACGCCAAGGTGCCGGCGGGGCTGACTTCGGTGCTGGATGTGGATGCGCCGGTGGCCGGGCCCGCCGATCCGTATGCCCAGATCAAGCAGGGCTTTGCGCTGGCCAAGGCTACGCTGGCCGCGCAGGCCGTGGCGGCGGGCGCGACCGATGGCGGTGCGTCGGCGGTGATCGAGGCCTACCACGGGAGCCTGGTGGCGCCGTTCTGCATGGTCGCCGCGCGCGGGTTCTTCGGGAATTTCTGAGCAAAGCGGCGCGGAAAGGAAAGCGGCCAGTCATTGCGCATGACTGGCCGTTTTTTTGTCGTGGCCGGGTCAGTCGCGGGCTTCCATCTTGCGATTGATCCACAGCGCTAGCAACGTGCATGCCACGCCGGACAGCAGGTAGCCGCTAACGGCGAACAAGCCGAACTCCGCCGACAGTCCCAACGCCACCAGCGGCGCAAAGGCGGCGCCGAACAGCCACGCAAAATCGGACGTCAGCGCCGCGCCGGTATAGCGAAAGCGCGATCCGAAGTTCGCCGTGACAGTGCCCGCGGCCTGCCCGTACGACAAGCCCAGCAGGCCGAAGCCGATCAGGATGAACAGGTCTTGCCGCGCCGGAGTGCCGTTCATCAGGTACGGCGCCAACAGGCCGAAGATGCCGATCAGGACTGCCATCAGCGCCAGCGTGGTGCGCCGCCCGATGCGGTCGGCGATCCAGCCGGAGGCGATGGTGGCCGCCATGGCGATCCCCGCGCCGATGATCTGGATGATCAGCACGTCATTGATGTCCTGCGTGGCGTGCAGCGCGACCCACGACAGCGGGAACACCGTGACCAGGTGGAACAGCGCGTAGCTGGCCAGCGCGGCGAAGGCGCCGATGAACAGGTTGTAGCCCTGGGCGCGCAGTATCAGCACCGGGCTGATCGGCTCCAGCTCGCCTTCTTCCAGCAGTTGCGTGTACTCCTGGGTCACCACCAGCCGCAGGCGCGCGAACAGCGCGACCACGTTGATGGCGAACGCCACGTAGAACGGATAGCGCCAGCCCCAGTCAAGGAACTCGTCGAAATCCAGGTTGGCGCGCAGGTAGAGGAACAGCGAGCCGGCAAGGAGAAAGCCGATTGGCGCGCCGAGCTGTCCCAGCATCGAGTACCAGCCGCGGCGGTGCGCCGGGGCGTTCAGTGCCAGCAGCGATGGCAGCCCGTCCCATGAGCCGCCCAGCGCAATGCCCTGCAGGATGCGCAGCGCCGCCAGGATGACGATGGCGTGGTTGCCGAGCGCATCGTATCCCGGCAGGAACGCCATGCCCGCCGTGGCGGTGCCCAGCAGGAACAACGCGGCCGTCAGCTTGATGCTGCGTCCCCAGCGGTGCTGGATCGCCATGAACAAGGTGGTCCCGAACGGCCTGGCGATGAAAGCGAAGGAGAAGATCGTGAAGGAGAGCAGCAGCCCTTCCAGCTGCCTGACGAACGGGAAGAACACGCTGGGGAAGACCAGCACCGAGGCGATGCCGTAGACGAAGAAGTCGAAATACTCGGACGCTCGCCCGATGACGACGCCGGCGGCGATCTCGGCTGGCGCCACCCGCGCCCGGTGCGCCGCGTCTTGCGCGGGCGTGGGGGAAGACGGTGACGGCTGGTGCTGGTGCGCAACGCCGCTGCTGCTGCTGCTACTGGACATCGTCAGGCCCTCTCGTCTCTCGTTGTTCGGGGTGGCGTTTTGTGTCACTCCTTTAAGAATGGCACTTCTTTGACTACAGTGCCATAGGAAATGTTGAGTTTCCGCGGCCAGCCCACCGGCGTAGTTCCAACGATCACTTCCACGGCTATGCAATTTCGCATTCGGATAGTGCCATCCCGCTACGCGACGCGCGGATGTCTGTTGTTTGCTGCCATCCTGCTGCTGACGGGCTGCAATGCTGTCTTGCTAGCCCCGGCCGGGGATCTCGCGATCCGGCAGCGTGATCTAATCATCATTTCAACCGGGCTGATGCTATTGATCATCGTGCCGGTGATTGCACTGACGCTGCTCTTCGCCTGGCGCTACCGCGAGGCCAACAGGGCGGCCATCTACGAGCCCGACTGGGACCACTCCACCTTGCTGGAGCTGGTGATCTGGGCCGCGCCGCTGTTGATCATCATCGCCCTGGGCGCGCTGACCTGGGTCAGCACGCACAAGCTCGATCCTTACCAGTCCTTGAGCCGTATCGACGCCGAGCGCCCGGTGCCCATGGGCATGGAGCCACTCACCGTGGAGGTGGTGGCGCTGGACTGGAAGTGGCTTTTCTTCTACCCCGAGCAGGGCATCGCCACCGTCAACGAACTGGCGGCGCCGGTGGATCAGCCGATCCGCTTCAAGATCACGGCGTCCACCGTGATGAACTCCTTCTTCATCCCAGCGCTGGCGGGGCAGGTCTATGCCATGCCGGGCATGGAGACCAAGCTGCACGCGGTGATCAACCAGCCGGGTGTCTACCAGGGTTTTTCCGCCAACTACAGCGGCGCGGGCTTCTCCGGCATGCGTTTCAAGTTCCATGGCATGAGCGCCGAGGAATTCGCGCGCTGGGTCCAGCAAGCCAAGGCCGGCGGCGGGGCCCTGACGCGCGACGCTTACCTGCAGCTCGAGCAACCCAGCGAGCTGGAGCCGGTGAGGCGCTACGCCAGCGTGGCGTCGGGCTTGTACGACGCGATCCTGAACCGCTGCGTGCAAGCCAACCAGCCTTGTATCAAGGACATGGCCATGAGTGCGAGGCAGGGCCAGGGCAAGGACAAGCCGCGGGCCTTCAACGTGGCGGCACTCGAACGCGGCGCCGCTGGCGCGAGCCTGGGCGCCATCTGCACGGCAGGCGACCCTGCCGGCATTGGCAACGGCCCCCGCGTGGCGTCCGCCAGGACGTTGCCGCAATGACATTGCCCGATGACTTTGTCCAATGATGTCGCAACAATGACCCGCTGCTCCCCGACTCCTGAAACAACGCCCTTGCGGCCCTGGTGACACAATGCCCGAGCACCTCGACCTGACGCAACTGGTATTCGGCCGCCTCACCTGGGAGGCAATTCCCTATCATGAGCCCATCCTGCTGGCGACCTTCGCGGTCGTCGCGATCGGGGGGCTGGCGCTGGTTGGCGCGCTGACCTACCTGCGAGCGTGGGGCTACCTCTGGCGCGAGTGGTTCACCAGCATCGACCACAAGAAGATCGGCATCATGTATGTCGTGCTGGGCATCGTCATGCTGCTGCGCGGCTTTGCCGATGCGGTCATGATGCGGCTGCAGCAATCGGTCTCCTTCGGCGATTCGCTGGGCTACCTGCCGCCGCACCACTATGACCAGATCTTCACCGCGCACGGCGTGATCATGATCTTCTTCGTGGCCATGCCGCTGGTCACCGGACTCATGAACTTTGTCGTGCCGTTGCAGATCGGCGCGCGCGACGTTGCCTTTCCCTTTCTCAACAACTTCAGCTTCTGGATGACGGTTGGCGGCGCCGTGCTGGTGATGATGTCGCTGTTCGTCGGCGAGTTCGCGCGTACCGGGTGGCTGGCGTATCCACCGCTGTCGGGCGTGCTGCAGAGTCCGGACGTGGGCGTGGACTATTACATCTGGTCCTTGCAGGTCGCCGGGCTGGGCACGTTGTTATCGGGCATCAACCTGCTCGTGACCATCGTCAAGATGCGCGCGCCCGGCATGACCATGATGAAGATGCCGGTGTTTACCTGGACCGCACTGTGCACCAACGTGCTGATCATCGCCGCCTTTCCGGTGCTCACCGCCGTGCTGGCCCTGCTGGCGCTGGACCGCTATGCGGGCACCAACTTCTTCACCAACGATCTTGGCGGCAACGCCATGATGTACGTGAACCTGATCTGGATCTGGGGTCACCCGGAGGTGTACATCCTGGTGCTGCCCGCGTTCGGCATCTTCTCGGAAGTGGTTTCCACGTTCTGCCGCAAGCGCTTGTTCGGCTATGCGTCGATGGTGTACGCCACGGTGGTGATCACGGTGCTCTCCTACCTGGTCTGGCTGCACCATTTCTTCACCATGGGCTCGGGCGCCAGCGTCAATTCGTTCTTCGGCATCACCACCATGATCATTTCGATCCCGACCGGGGCCAAGATGTTCAACTGGCTGTTCACCATGTACCACGGGCGTATCCGCTTCGAGGTGCCGATGCTCTGGACCATCGGCTTCATGGTCACCTTCGTGATCGGCGGCATGACCGGCGTGCTGCTCGCCGTGCCGCCAGCGGATTTTTCCTTGCACAACAGTCTCTTCCTGATTGCGCACTTCCATAACGTGATCATTGGCGGCGTGCTGTTCGGGTTGATGGCCGGCATCACCTACTGGTTTCCCAAGGCCTTCGGCTACCGGCTGGATCCGTTCTGGGGCAAGTGCTCGTTCTGGTTCTGGCTGGTTGGCTTCTACATTGCCTTCATGCCGCTCTATGTGCTCGGGCTGATGGGCGTGACCCGCCGCATGAGCCACTTCGAGGACGCGTCCCTGCAGATCTGGTTCCAGCTGGCGGCATTCGGCGCGTTCCTGATCGCGCTAGGCATTGGCTGCTTCCTGATCCAGCTGGTGGTCAGCTACCGCCGGCGCGAATCCCTGCGCGATACCACGGGCGATCCGTGGGACGGCCGCACGCTGGAGTGGTCCACCTCATCGCCGCCGCCGCAGTACAACTTTGCCTTCACTCCGGTCATTCATGACAACGATGCGTGGTGGCAGATGAAAGAGCACCACTACCAGCGGCCACAGCAGGGCTTTATTCCGATCCACATGCCGAAGAACACCAGCGCGGGCATCATCCTGGCGGGGTTGAGCACCGTGCTCGGCTTCGCCTTGATCTGGCACATGTGGCTGCTTGTGATCGTGTTCTTCGCTGCCATCCTGATCGTGGCGATCGGCCACACCTTCAACTACAAGCGCGATTTCTACATCCCGGCCGACGACGTCGTGCGCACCGAGGCAGAGCGCACGCGCCTGCTTGCCAGCCATGGTTGATACCACCGCCCCCTACGGCCCCGGCGATGTGCGCATGCCGGACACCCCGCGCCAGAGCGAGCTAAGCTTCTACGCGACCAGCGAGGTGCATCCGCAGAACGGCACGTTGCTCGGCTTCTGGCTGTACCTGATGAGCGACTGCCTCATCTTCGCCAGCCTGTTCGCCGTGTACGGCGTGGTGGGGCGGCGCTACGCCGGCGGCCCCACGGGCGCCGAGCTGTTCGAGCTGCCGCTGGTGGCGCTGAACACCACCATGCTGCTGCTGTCGTCGATCACCTACGGCTTTGCCGTGCTGGAGATGCAGAAGGCGCAGGTGCGCACCACCCTGATCTGGCTCGGCATCACCGGCCTGCTGGGCGCGGCGTTCATCAGCCTGGAGCTCTACGAGTTCGCGCACCTGGTTCATGACGGCGCGGGGCCGCAGCGCAGCGCGTTCCTGTCCTCGTTCTTCACGCTGGTGGGCACCCACGGGTTGCACGTGACGGTTGGCATCATCTGGCTCATCACGCTGATGGTGCAGGTGGGGCAGCACGGGCTGATCCCGGAGAACAAGCGCCGCCTGATGTGCCTGTCCATGTTCTGGCACTTTCTGGACGTGGTCTGGATCGGTGTGTTTACCTTCGTCTACCTGATGGGAGTGCTGCCATGAACGCGCATGACAATGCCCTTGCAGGCGATCCCCATGGCCACGGGCATGGCCATGACGACCACGGCCACGATGGCGAGGTCAGCCATAGCACCTTCAAGGGCTACATGACGGGCTTCGTGCTCGCGGTGGTGCTCACGGCGATCCCGTTCTGGCTGGTGATGGCCAAGGTTTTCGATAAATCCAGCACCACCGCGTTGTTCCTGCTGGGCTGCGCCGCGGTGCAGATCGTCGTCCACATGATATATTTCCTGCATATGAATGCGAGGTCCGAGGGCGGATGGACCATGCTGGCGTTGATCTTCACGATCGTGCTGGTGGTCATCGCGCTGAGCGGCTCGCTTTGGGTAATGTTCCACCTCGACCAGAACATGATGCCAATGCACGACATGAAGAACCTGCCTTGACGGCCCGGCAGCAGGGCGTAGCCCAATCCAACCCGTCTTCCCGCAAGCGCGCCACTGGCGCGCTTGTGGCGTTTGCCCTGCTCGCCATCGTGGCGGTAGCCGGGCTGCTCTCGCTGGGTGTCTGGCAAGTTGAACGCCGCGCGTGGAAGCTCGACCTCATCGAACGCGTGAACGCGCGCGTGCATGCTCCCGCCACGGCCGCGCCCGGCGCGGATCAGTGGCCGCGGCTCACCAAGGCCGCCGACGAGTACCGCCGCGTGCGTCTCACCGGCACCTTCCTGAACGACCGCGAGACCCTGGTGCAGGCCGTGACGGAGCTGGGTGGCGGCTTCTGGGTGATGACGCCGTTGCGCACGGCGGACGGCAATGTGGTGCTGGTCAACCGCGGCTTTGTACCGCCTGAGCTGAGCGAGCGCGCCAAGCGCGGCGGGGACGACCCCACCGGCGAGACCACCGTCACCGGCTTGTTGCGCTTTAGCGAGCCCGGCAACGGCTTTCTGCGCACCAACGATCCGGCGGCCGGGCGCTGGTACGCGCGCGATGTGCCGGCCATTGCCGCCGCGCGCGGCCTGCGCAACGTGGCGCCTTACTTCATCGATGCAGACGCGGCCGTGCCGCTCGGGGACGCCAGCAAGCGCACCTGGCCGGTGGGCGGGCTGACCGTCATCACGTTCAACAACAACCACCTCGTCTATGCGATCACCTGGTTTGCGCTGGCGCTGATGTTTGCCGCGGGCGCCGTCTATGCCGGGCGGGAGGCGTACCGCCGTTCGCGGGCCGGCGAGACACAGGATACGCAGGGCGAGGGCAAGGCGGGACGGCGCACGCCGTAAGCGCGGGTCCCTCGCGCTACCCCACGGACGCTTCGAACACCCGGCGGTAATTGCCGCCGAGCACCTTGCCGGTTTCCTCTTGCGTGAAGCCTGCCGCTAGCAGCGCGTCTGCCAGCGAGGGCAACTGATCGTAGGTCCGGAGCACCGGCGGCGAGATGAAGCCGAGCATGTCCGTTCCCACGCCCACATGATCCACGCCAACCACGTCGGCCATGCGCTTGATGCCTAGCGCCATGGCAGGCAGGTCGCGGAAGGTGCCCGCGCTGGGCCAGACCCCGATCACGCCACCGGTGCCCGCGATCACGCGCGCGTGATCGGGCGTGATCAGTCGGCTGCGCAGGCTGGGGCGCGTCGCCAGCGCGGAGTGCGAAATCACCAGCGGCTTGGTGGAGATGGCAGCGGCGCGCTTGACCAGGTCATAGGTGCCGTGCGCGACATCGACGACGATGCCCAAGGCATTGCAGCGCCGCACCACATCCGCGCCGAAATCCGTCAGGCCCCCGTGTACCGGCGCCTCCGTCTGGATGTCGCCCAGCTCGTTGACGCGGTAGTGCGTGAGCTGCAGGTGCCGCAGCTGGTGCATGCCGTACGCTTCGTCCACGCGCTCCAGCCTGCCCTCCAGAAAGTCCGCGCCCTCCGACGCGATGATCACGCACGGCCCGGCTGGCGCCCGCGTGGCCAGCGTAGCCGCATCGGTCACCACTTGCATCTGCTCACGCTCCACCAGCTTGTGTGCACGCGCGAATTCGGCCACGCCAAGCGCGTAGAGCTCGCCTTCGGACGGGGTTCGCCAGGCTTCGAAGCGCTTGCGATCGGCGGACACACGCGTGACGATGGTATCCGTCACGATCGCCAGGCAGATGACGTTCACGCCGCCCGCGCGCATCGGCGCGGCCAGCGCAAGGAAGGGCCGGTCCGCGCCGATGGCGGGATCGCGCGACACGATCACGCGGCCGGCATGGCTGTGCATGTCGATGACCAGCGCGGTGGGGGAGGGCTTCCAGGCGGAGGCGTCTTTGACGTTGTTAGCGTCTTTTGCGGCCTTGGTGCCGGCTGAACCCTGCGGCTGGGTGTCGCCGGCAAAGCGTCCCTGTGCACAGGCGGCTAGCGCCAGTGCAGCACCTGACGCCAGGAACGCGCGGCGGCTGATGCTGCCCGGTGCCTGCCCAGGCGGCGCATCGGCATTGCCCCGACGGATCGTCGTCCAGTCAATTTGCATTGTCGCTCCACGCGTTTGTGCACCCGCCATGATATCGCGGCGCCAAGGGCCCCAGGCGCGCCGCTTGCAGGACGCCGTCCCATTGCCCAGGGAGTCCGTGGCCCTCACAACACAGGAGATCGACGATGACAGTTGAGAACGCCGGGCCTGATGCCAGACAGCAGGCCAAGCCCCGCGCCCGTGGCCATATCGAGCAACCGGGCGAACGCGACCCGCAGAACCAGCAACCCGCCGGTCTGGCGAGCACGTCCGGCCAGCCGCTGCTGGCGCACTAGTGGCACTGGCGCAGGCCTTGTCAAACCGCTTTGCCAGGATAAGAAACACGTGAAGGCTTTTCACTGTGGCAGCTTCTCCAACCTGGTCATTTTTCGAGAACGTCATCTGTGAGTGCTGCCAGGGCGGCATCCTTGCCCTTGGCATGCAAGTACAATGCTGGGCGTTGTTCCATCCTGTCCGGGCTCGTCTCGCAATATCCCATTCCATGTCCAATCTCATCGTGCACGGCGGCAAGCCGCTCCGGGGGCGTATTACCCCTTCCGCCAACAAGAATGCAGTGCTTCCTGTGCTCTGCGCCACGCTTCTGACCGATGAGCCCTTGCGCCTGCATGGCGTGCCCGACATCACCGATGTGCGCAAGATTCTCGACATCTTTCGCGCTTTGGGCAGCAAGGTGCATATGGATGACGCAAGCGGCACGCTGTCGCTGCACCATCAGGAGACCGTGTTCGACGCGGCCCGCCATCGCCTGCCGGAAGAGATGCGCTCGTCCATCATGCTGGTGCCGCCGCTGCTCGCCCGCTTCGGCGTGGCCCGGCTGGAGGACAACGTCAAGGGCTGCACGCTTGGCGTGCGCGAGATCGATCCGCACGTCGATGTCTTCCGCCGCTTCGGTGGCGAGGTGGAGCGGGCCGACGGATCGCTGCTGGTGCGCAGTGCCGGCCAGCTGACACCCACCGACCACTGGCTTGACTATGCATCGGTCACCACCACGGAGAACTTCGTGCTGTGTGCCGCCGCAGCGGGTGGCACTTCCACGCTCACCAATGCCGCATCGGAGCCCCATGTGCAGGAGTTCTGCCGCTTCATGGCAATGATGGGCGCGCGCATCGAAGGCATGGGCACCTCGCGCCTGACGGTGCATGGCGGCAACAAGCTCAAGGGTGGCGACTTTACCTTCGACGAGGATTTTCACGAGATCACCACCTTCCTGGCGCTGGGCGCCATCACCGGCGGCGATGTCGTGGTGCGCAACAGCGCGCCCGCGAATTTCCCGCTGATCGACCGCACCTTCGCCAAGTTCGGCGTGCAGATCACCCACGAAGATGGCTGGTCCCGCGCCACCAGCGCCGGCCCCCTGAAGGTGCAGACGCCGTTTACCAGCAACGTGCTGACCAAGGTCGAGGCCGCGCCGTGGCCTTACTTCCCGGTTGACCTGCTGCCTATCTTCATCGCGCTGGGCGTGCGCGCGCAGGGCAACGCCATGTTCTGGAACAAGGTGTACGACGGCGCGCTGGGCTGGACCGGCGAGCTGTCGAAGTTCGGCGCCCATGTGTTCTCGTCCGACCCGCACCGGCTCATCACCTTTGGTGGCAATCCCCTGACGCCGGCGGTGGTGGAAAGCCCGTACATCATCCGCGTGGCCATCGCCTTGCTCATGGTGGCCGCGAGCATCGATGGCCGCTCGGAGATCCGCAACGCCGCGCCCATCCGCCGGGCCCATCCGCGCTTCGTCGAGAACCTGCGCAGCCTTGGTGTCGAGGTGGAGTGGACCAGCGAGGAGTAACGGATACCGGCGCCGCTCAAGCCTGGCTCAGGCGCGCATGGTCACCAGCATCGCGCAGACAGCCAAGGCCATCATCAGCGTGGCGAGCCAGCCCAAATGCGGCAGCAGCGCCTTCGACAGCACCTGCGACCACGGGATATGCACGACAAACGCCGTGGCTACGTAGGCCAGCATGGCCAGCGTGAGCCATTTCAGCAAGCGGACATAGCGCCGGTAGGGCACGAACACCTGCAGCAGCAACGAGATCGCGCCGAACACCACGGCATACAGGAGCCACGCGGGGTAATGCCTGCGGATATTGGTGGCCAGCCCATGGCCGCTCACCCGCCCGATCCTGGCGCTCACCACCTGGATGCCCACCATCAGCGGATAGGTGAGCAGCACTGTCCACAACATGTTGAAGCCAAACTGCGCGCCCGCCTGCGAATAGGTGGCGATGCCGCTGGGATCGTCGTCCGCCGCTCCGGTGATCAAGCCCGGGCCAAGCTTGCCCAGCCATGATTGTTCAGCGTCTTGCGGGGCGGATGCAACATCTTTCACCGATGCCTCCAGTAGCTGGCTTGCCGCTAACATAGCAGGTTCCGCAGGTGCGCACGCCACGTTATGGATACGTGTGCCGACAGCGCGCGCAGGCCCAACCGCATCGAACCGCATGCCCGTGCCTTTGCCTATACTTAGAGCCGCAGGTCAAGCGCATCATTCGCCAAGCGCCGTGCGCGTTCCGCACGCCAGTTGCCGGGGGCATTCATGGAGTACAAGGATTACTACGCGATGCTCGGGGTGGAGCCCACGGCCACGCAGGATGAAATCAGGCGCGCCTACCGCAAGCTGGCGCGCAAGTATCACCCGGACGTCAGCAAGGAACCGGATGCGGAGGCCCGCTTCAAGGATGTGGCCGAGGCGTACGTGGCGCTGAAAGACGAGGAGAAGCGCGCCGCTTACGACGACGTGGGCGCGCGGTACAAGAGCGGCCGCGAGTTCACTCCGCCGCCGGGATGGGATAGCGGCTTCGAATACAGCGGCGGCGAGGCGGATTTCGAGCAAGACCTGGATCGCAGCGATTTCTTCGAGTCGCTCTTCGGCGCCAGGCATGCGCAGTCTCGCGGCGGGCGAGGCGCCGCCCGCATGGCAGGGAGCGATCACCATGCCAAGGTGCAGATCGATCTGCAGGACGTCTACCGGGGCGGGCGCCGCACCATCACGCTGCGCACGCCCCAGGCAGACGCCAGCGGGCACGTGCGATTGCAGGAGCGGCAGCTGGAAGTCAATATTCCCAAGGGCATTCGCAGTGGACAGCATCTTCGGCTTGCAGGCCAGGGCGGCCCCGGACTTGGAGATGCTCCCGCCGGCGACCTCTATCTCGAAATCGAGATCGCGCCGCACCCGCTGTTCCGCGTCGTCGATCGCGACGTCTACCTCGACCTGCCGGTGGCCCCATGGGAGGCCGCCTTGGGCACCAGCGTCGGCATACCCACGCCGGACGGCAGCGTGCAACTCAGCGTGCCACCGGGCTCGTCGGCGGGCCGCAAGCTGCGGCTCAAGGGCAAGGGCCTTCCCAGCACGCCGCCCGGCGACCTGTACGCGGTGCTGTCGATCGTCTTGCCGCCCGCGGACACGGAAAAGGCCACTGACGCATACCGGGAAATGGCCAAGACCTTTAGCGGTTTTTCCCCGCGCCGTTCACTGGAGGCTTGATGCGATGAGCGATCAAGGCATATCGATGCCGCATGGCGTCCTTGTCGAAGAAGAGGTGCAGTTCACGCTGGTGGAGCTGAGTGTGGCCTGTCATGCCGACATTGGACAGGTGGTGGCGCTGGTGGAGGAGGGCGTGCTGACGCCGCGCGGAGAGGACGCGCCGCGCTGGCGTTTCGACGGCGCCACGCTCAAGCGCGCCCGCACGGCGCTGCGGCTCGCGCGCGACCTGGAGCTTGGAGTGGCGGGCGCGGCCATCGTGCTCGACCTGCTGGACGAGATCGAGACGTTAAGGGCAAAGCTGCGGCGGGCCAACCTGGCTTGAAGACGCGTGCCGGCGCGCCACGTCATGCCGGCATCTCCGGCGGCCAACGATGCGTCTCGGCCTGGCAACGTTGGCACCAGGCATACAGGGCGTCGTACATCACCATGCCGTGGCGGAGCATTTCGTGGTCGTCCGGGAACACCTGCGACAGACCCAGGGAGATGGCGTAAAGCCCTGCCGATTGCGGTGTGAGATCGAGCCGCGACGTGTCGGCGCCACGCACGATGCTGGCCAGATGCCGCAGGGCGGGGTCCGTCAGGCAGTACTTGTCCAGAAAGGCGTCAAAGCTGCAGAACTCTCCAACGTGCGATAGCTCGACGTCGGGGATGTCATAGGCAATCGCACGGGTCTGGCGAGCGGTCTGCAGGACCTCGCCGGCGGGCACATAGAGAAATTCCGGCGCGTCGTCGATGAACCTGGCGATCAGCCAGGGGCAGGCGATCCGGTCAATCTTTGGCCTTTCGCGGGTAATCCACTGCATGGCAGGCTCCTTTGGGAATTGCCGATGTTCGCTGGGCCATCGACGGTTTATCGCGCCATGTGCAGCAAAGGGTAGGCTATCAGGCCGACCAGTGCGGCACCGGCCACGATGACGGGCTCGGGCAGCTTCTTGAAGCGCCACAACAGCGCGATCGTGACCAGCGCCAGCAACGCGGTGGGTACGTCCACGATCGAGCGTTTGGCCAGGACGACCACGGCACCCGTGATGGCTCCCACGGCCGCTGCCGTGACGCCATCCACGAAGGCGGCGATGGCGGGCAACTTGCCATACCGCTTGAAGTAGGGCGCCGGGATGACGGTGAACAGGTAGCACGGCAGGAAGGTGCCCAGGGCCGCCACGCAGGCGCCGGGAAAGCCGGCGACGAGATAGCCGATGAACCCGACCGTGATCACTACGGGACCCGGCGTGATCATCGCCACCGCCACGGCGTCGACAAATTGCTTGTCGTTGAGCCAATGGTGCTCGGTCACTACGCCGCCGTAGAGGAAGGGCACGATGGCAAGGCCTGAGCCAAAGACGAAGGCGCCGGCCTTGGCAAAGAACACGGCAATCTGCGCCAGCAGCGGCCAATCCAGCGTGCTGAACACGCCGCCGGCCGCAGGAACCTGGCTGGCAGCGAGGGCATTGAGGCCGCCTTGTCGGAACCAGGCCGGCGGGGCGCGCCAGAACCAGCAGAGCACGCCCGCGGCCACGAACAACCACGCAATCTCGGATTCGGTGATGACCGTCACCGCGCCCAGCACCAGGTAGATCCCCCAAAGCAGCTTGTCCTTGCCGACGCTCTTCCTCGTGAGCTTGTAGGCGCTGATCGCGATGATGCCGATGACGGCGGCGCCGACGCCGTAGAACACCGATTGCATCCACGTGAGGCCGCCGAACTCGCGGTATGCCCAGCCCAGCGCGATCACCATCAGGAAAGACGGCAGAACGAACGCGACCCCGACCAGCGTGGCACCCACGATGCGATGGTGCACGTAGCCGAGATAAATGGCGAGTTGCGCTGCCATGGGCCCGGGTGCCAGCTGCGCGAGCGCGATGCCTTCCTTGTAGTCCGCATCCGTGATCCACGCGCGCCGCTCGACAAGATCGCGGTGCATGTAACCGGCCAGCGCAACCGGGCCGCCAAAGCCCAGCGTACCGAGCCGCAGCATATAGAGGACGAGTTGCCAGAGCGTATAGCCGGGATGACCAGGTGGCGAGGCGTCCTGCGTATTCATGGGCGTTCCTGATTGACGATTGACCGCGAGGCCCGTCTCAGCCTCGGCGGTTGGTGGTGAAGTGGGTGTAAAGCGAATCGAGAGCCAGCCCGACTTCAGCCAGCAGCGCGTCATCGTCGGGCAGCCGCTCGCGTGCGCCGGCGAGGATGGCCTCGAAGCCGCTTGCCTCGGGTTGCTGGTTTCCGCCCACGTCCAGCGCATGCACGATCTTGCCCAGGCGGCGCAGCGCCCGGTCCTCATCCAGGCCGAAACTTGCCATCAGGACCTCGAATGACACGCGTTCGCCAACGTGGGTGAAGGTCGCCCCGTCGAAGTCGAATCCCAGCGCATCCGCTGGGCAATCGGCGGTCTTCTCCAGCCACTGGAAGCGGGCGTGCGGGTCGATGAAGCGCAGTATCAGCCAGGCACTGGCGACCCGGTCCACCCACAGGTGCCGGCGCGTGGCCCACAGGCGCCCTTGGTACTGGGCGCGGTCGCGGCGGGCGATCGCGCCGGCGGCGCAATGGGGTTCCCCCGGCGACAGAATCGCGCCGATGGTACCGGCGAAATCTCTCCATTGCGCCTGAGCACGCAGTGAGGCTTCGTTCGGAAAAAAATCGATGGCGCGAATGGCCTCCAGAGATCGTTCGTGCCGGTGCAGCAGCCTGGCCAGCTCGGCTCCGCTCAAGGCGGACAGGGTCCTGCGCGCATCCGCTAGCGCGCTCTCCAGCTCGCCATATTCGCGAGTGCGGTCGAATAGTTGCCGATAAGCTGCCGGGTCATCGGACGCATTGGCCTGGACATCCAGCAACCATGCTTGCCCATCCTGCTGCAAGGCCTCGTCAGCCAGCTCGCGCAATTGCGCGGCTTGTGACGAGCCGGCGGGAAGCAGGTAGGCGCCATCGCGCAAAGCCGCGCACCCAAGCGATTTCACGGCTCGCCAGATTCGCATGCGGGCGGTGGCGCCTGATGTCGGGAGGCTCACGATCAGCAAGAGCCAGGAGTCGGAAGAGCGGGTCATGGAGGGCATGATAGGAAGGCGTAGCGGTCATTTCAACCATGTAGAGATCTCTACAGTGGATTCATATTGCAATCCCCGGGATACCTTCGCCCAGATGTTCGTCACCCCTCGGCTTTCATTTGACCGATCACGCGCGGCCACGCGCAGCAGGTTCGTACTGGCGGCGTTGGCAACCCTTTGCCTTCCCGCGCCGGGCTTCGCGCAAGCCGCTCCTTACCCTTCCAAGCCGATCAGCCTTGTCGTCGGCAGTGCGCCGGGCGGCTCCGTCGATCTCTGGTGGGGCATACTGGCGCCCGCCGGCACGCCGCAAGCCCTGGTGGACAAGCTCAACGGTGAGATCGGCAAGATCGTCCAGTCGCAGGACATGAAGGCGTTCCTGCTCAAGGAAGGCGCTCGGCCGGCGGTGATGAAGCCGGCTGAGTTCGCCACCTTCATCGCGTCCGAGCTGGAGCATTGGAGGAAAGTCGCCAAGGCGGCGGACATCCGGCCCGAGTAGGCGCCGGCGAGCATCGCGGCGTTATGCCCGCCCGCCGTTACGCCATGTCCCTCACCCTCAGCCGCACCGCCGGGTCCCCCAGCACCACGTAGTTGCGCGCATCGTCCCGTGCCACCCAGCGCAGCGCGATGTCGGCGTCGGGGACGTCGGCGCCCGCGCTGCGGTCCCGCAGCAAGTCGGCCAGTTCGGTGCTCAGCGCGGCCCAGCGGATGTTGAAGCGGTCTGTCGCCTGGCCAACGCGCTCGCCACGCAGCAGGCTGCCGATCACGTCGCGGAACCCCTGGGTTTGCGCGTCGGCGCGTTCGGACTGGAAGCCGTAGGCCCACGCCCTGTCGATGTGCCCGAGCACGGCCAGCGCGCCGCCATGCGGATGCGCCAGCAGCCGCTGCGGCAGGCGCGCGGTGAAGGGCGCGGGCGCTAGCCGGGTGGGGGCGTTGCCGCCGTGGCCGAAGTTGTCGAAGTCCGGGCAGCCGGCACCGTAGCAGGCAAAGCAGAACTGGATAAGGCCGTGGCACTGCGCGTCGTCGGGGACATCCTGCGCGGCGAACCAGTGCTCGGGGCCGATCGCGCCATAGCCTGGCCAGTCCTGGCAGACGATCGCGCCCTGGGTGTCGGCAAGCCGCGCGTCGTCCGCGCGAAAACCCATGCCGTGGGAGCCGGTGAAGAGCAGGGCGGGTGGCCCGTCCGGTCCTTTGCCGCGCAGTACATCTGTCAGCGCGGCTTTAGTGGCGGCCTCGCCTAGCAGCGCCTGCATGGCAAAGCCCTGGCGCTCACCCAGAGGCTTGGCTTGCGCAGTGCCCTGGCTGAGCGGGGTGGCCAGCTGCCGCGTGAGCAACTGGGTGGCGCGATCGAAATCAAGGCAGGTGGCAAACAGCGCGATCCTGCGCCGCGCGGCCACGCTGGCCATGGTCTCGTAGGCGGTCACGCTGTCGGCATAGCTGCGAAAGTCCGCCAGTTGCGGAAAATCCAGCCGTCCCACCGCCCAGTACAGGTCCAGTGTGTACTGGAAGGCGAACGGGATCTTGTCCGGCGGCCCGACCAGCACGAGGTAGTAGGGCACGCCCAGCGCCGGGTCGACCACGTTGAGCGAGACCCAGTGCCGCGCGAGCCAGGTGGCGGCGCTTTCGCCGGGCAGGCAGCCGTCGGCGCCCTGGAATACCGTGACCTGTCCCGCCTCGCGGTGCCGCCAGGCGATCAGCGGCGCGAGCGCGTCCAGGTAAGGCGCCGGATCCACGTCGGAGGGAAACAGCAGGCCCCAGCCGGCCTCGTCGAGCTTGGCGCCGTCGACATCGCCGAGCACCGCATAGGTCTCGGCCTGCCGGGCCTTCTCCGCGGCGCGTTCCGGTGCGCGGCGCAAGGTGTGCTCGCGCGCGGAGAACCCGGCGATGGCCTGTGCATCGAGGCTGGCGAGCGGGCATCCGGTGTCGGCCTGGATGCCGAGCGGCATGGGCATGGCGTCGTCGGTCATGGTCGGGGCTCCTTGGGTTCGTGCTCAGGCCAGCGCGGCTTGCCAGATCAGGTGGGCGACTTCCGGCCCGGCGATATCGTTGTGCGCGCCGGCGATGCCGCTGCCGTTGCAGATGTAGTCACTGGCTTCGATGTTCAGCACCTTGCCGGCCGTCATGGCGTAGTTGCCGTCATACGGTTGCATCGGTGCGTCCGTGGCGGCGTCGGTGCCCTGGATGCCAAACGCACCGATGGCGCCAAAGGTGGGATAGGTGGGATCGGTGGGGGATGACTGCGTGGCGTCGAACGCCACCTGGCCCGCCACGCCGGCCGCCCAGGGATACAGCGTGCCAACCGCGCTGTCGTGCCGCGAGCGGGTGACCACCAGCGGCCCGCTAACCTTGCCATCCGGCAGCAAGTGGTGGCAGTAGCCCGCCGTGCCCGGGCGCACCGGGATGTCCGGCGCGTACGCCCAGAGCGACATGGCGCCCTGCACCAGCACGCAGGAGGCAGCCGGGCGCCGCAGCGCGGCCGTGCCGCCAGGGCCGCCCAGCGCGGCGGACATGACCACGGCGCCAAAGCTGTGGCCCATCAGGTGGATACGCGCCGCCGGCAGCGCGTCGCCGATGCTGTTGAGCAAAGGGAACACGCCGCACTCGCCCACGGTCTGGCCGCGCTTTTTCATGCTCCAGAACGAGAGTTGCCGCAGCGGCGCCAGCAACCCGCCCAGCACCGGGCCGCCAAACGCAGCGCCCAGCTGGTTGGCTTCGGCGAAGGACGCCGCGGGATCGAAGGGCAGGCGGTCGGCGCCGGCGTCGCCACCCGGGCCCTCGCTGCCCAGCGCGAGGGCCTGGTCGAGTTGCAGGTAGGCCTGGCGCACCGAGTCGGGCAGCGTCACGGCATCCGCCTGGGTGCGCGCGGCTTCGAAGATGGCGTCCAGCGCGGCGCGTACCTGTGGCGTATCGCCCAAGCGCTGCGCATAGGCGTCGATCATGGCCTGGGCGCCCGGCCCGGCCAGCGGCGCAAAGCTGGCGCCGTCGCCCAGTTCCTCGTCGCCCCAAGGCTGGCTGGGCCAGTGCACGCCGATATGGGCAATGGCGAAATCCGGGTGCCGGGCGCGCATGGCCTGCTCGTCGCCGGTGCTGCGCGCGAACGCGCCGATCCAGCGGTCGTACTGGATGCGCGCCGCGGGCAGGTCTCCCTGCCAGCCGTGGCTCCACAGGAACACATCGGTGGGCGCGGCGGCTTGCCATTGCGCCAGCAAGCGCTCGGACATCCGTCCCGCGATCCCGTCCGGGTCGTCGCTGCGTTCGTTGCCGGCGGCGTCCAGCGCCAGCAGGGCGTAGGTGGCGCTGGTACCGGCAATGGTCTGGAATGGCATGGCGTGCCTCCCTGGTGTGTCAGGTTCAGTTGTTCAGTTGATCGATGCAGTGGATGCGGTCAATGCGCCTCACACGCGGTAGGTGACGGCGTATCGCCTTTGAAGAACTCGGCCTTCTGCCTGGGCGTAAAGCCGCCGCCGACGATGGCGCAGGCCGCTTGGCGCCATTGCGCCATGTCCAGGTCCCAGATCGCCGCGACACCGGTGCCCGCCGCGAACAGCCAGCGCCCGTCGTCGCTCACGGATAGCGCGGCCACCGGCTGCCGCGGGTCGCGATAGAGCGCTTGCGGGATGGGCAGCGGACGATCGGTCTCGGGATCGAGCAGGAACAGGTTGCCGTGGTCATCCCCAGCGACGACGAATGGCGCATCGGGCGCGGCCAGCGCGGTGATCACGCCTGCGGCATCCTGCTTGAGGATGGTGGCCTTGGCCGGCACCGGCCGGCCCGGCGTGGTTGCCGAGGGCTTGGGCAATGCCAGGCGATAGACCTTGCCGAGGTAGTTGCCGGCCACCAGCGTGTCGCCGCGCGCGTCAAAGACCAGGCTGGTGATCTGCCCGCGCGGCAGGCCCTCGAACCGCTGGGCCATGACGGCCCTTGTATTCGCGCAATCGGCGTCGGCCCCGGCAATCTGCCACAAGCTGATGCCGTCGTCGTCGGTGACCGCGAGCTCCGCCGTGCCCGGCCGGAAGGTGGCGTACGCAGCATGGGACAGGGCCTCGGGCAGCGGGATGCGGCAGGCCGCGGCTTCGGGCGTGGCTGGCATGGATGTCGTGGATGCGGATGGTGCCGCGTGCCCGCCCGCACCCTGGTCCGGCGCCAGCCGCCATAGCTCAAGCCGCCGGTTCTCTGCGGGTTCACCTGAACGGATCGCCAGCAAGCGTGCGTCGTCGCTGATCGTCAGGCGCGTGCTGGCGTCGGCCATCACACCGGGCAGGATCGCATTGCCCGTGCCATCGGACCGCAGCATCCAGACCTGGCCATTGTCGTCCGCCGCTACCAGGCGCTGTGCGCGGCGTGCCCAGTCGAGCGCCCGCACCGGTGGCGCCAGCATGTCGATGGGGCGCCGGATGGCCTGCTTGCCCGGCTCGGCTTGCAGCAAGGCGAGTTTGCCATCTTCGGTCGCGGCCACCAGGGGCGGCGTGATGCCCGTGAGCGCTAGCAGCAGGACAGGCACGCCTTCCTGCCGGCGTGAGACGATGCGGGCCATCGGGTGCCGTGGCGCATCGAAGCGCATCTGCAGCAATTCGCCCTGCTCGGTGGAGGCATAGAGCCGCTGGTCGCGGCCGGCCAGGGCCAGTCCGGTGATCTGGCTCGGCAGGTCCAGCAGTTCGGTGCGCGTTGCCCGCATGTGTTCCGGGTCGAGCCGCCAGCGGATCACGCGGCCATCCCAGCCGCCGGAGAGCAGTTGCCGGTCATCGGTGAACACCAGCCGCACCACGGCGTCGTCGTGCCCCAGCAGCGCCTGTGGCCAGAGTTCGCCGTCGGCGGTGCGCCACACGCTGATGCGCCCGCCGCGCGTGCCCGCCACGGCCAAGCTGCCATCGGGGCTGACGGCGATGCTGTGGTAGCCAGCGAACCAGTCGGTGTTGTCCGCGGGCGCCGACAGTTCGTGCGCGGGCGTTGTCAGCACAAAAGGATCCGCCGGGTTCGCCTGCGCGTGCGCCGGCAGGTGCCACAACCTTGCCTTGCCGTCCCGCCCCGCGGTGGCGAGCTGCCGCCCCTGGTCGAACAGCGCCACATCGTTCACCCGCAGCGCATGCGCGCGCCCGCTGGCAATCGGATGCCGCCAGGCGTCCTCACCCTTGGCCAGGTCCCACACTGCGATGCGGCCGCGGTCGTAGCCTGCGACCAGGCGCTGCCCGTCGCTGGATAGCGCGGAGACCGGGCCCCAGCCGCCTTCGCGCCTGGCGCCCGCCGGCAACAGCAGCACCGTGGCGCGCGCGGGCTGGGCAATGTTCCATAACGCCACGCTGCCGTCCTGCCCACCGGTGGCCAGCGTGCCGGCGCCCGTCAGGGCAAACACGCGCACACCCTCTGGGTGCTGGTTCCTGAGCGCGGTCTCGTCCAGGCGCACCGTTGGGGCGCCGGGAGCAATCCCGGTGATCTCCATGAGCCAGCGATTCCCGCCGAGCCGGGCGCTTACCCGATAGCCGGCGTCGCCCTGCACCTCCAGTGTTTGCTCGTCCGCGCGCGCCAGGTAGGCCTCGATATGCCGGGCACGGTTCATGGCGCTGACCAGTGCGCGCCGGAAATCGAAGCCCTCCGGCGGCGCATGGTTGCGCTGGCCGCGCGTACCTTCCACTGACGCCAGCAGCGCCGCGTCCGGTGCCGGGCGCGAGCCGAGCAGCGAGAACAAGGCGTTTTGCCGTGCGATGTCCTGCTTGGTGGCGCGCAGTTGCCAGGCCAGGATCGCCACGCCAATCAGCACCAGCAGCGCGATGAGCCCGAGCGCATAGCCAAGCATGCGCCAGCGCCGCGCGCGCTCCCGCTCCATGCGATGGCGCTGGTAGGCCGCCAGGAACCGGTTCTCCGCCTCGCTGTGCCGGTCTTCGGCCTCGAGCAAGGTATCGTCGAGTTCCGCGGTGGAGGTGAGCTTGCCGAAGACGCCGGGATTCTCGCCGGACAGCGCCCAGGCCCGCGCCAGCTGTTTCCAGTGCGGCAGGTACTGGGTGCGCCATTGCGCGTTGCTGGCGCGCAGCGGCTCGATCAGCCGGTCGTGGGCCAGCTCCAGCCACTGCGCGTCCTGGCGGCTTTGCGCGCGCACCAGGTGGTACTGCTGCAGGATGTCCAGCTCGGCCGCGGTTGGTGCGCTGCGCGCGCCTGCATCCAGCGTCGCCTGCGCGCGCATGTTGGTGGCGGTGATCAGCCGGCTCTCGATCCAGTCGCGCACCACGCGTTGCCGGATGCGCGTGTTGGTGGCCGCGTCCAGGGCCGTGTTGCAGTAGGAGGCGAGCGCAGCGCTGGTGTCCAGGCGCTGCACCTGCTCAAGCGTGATGGCGCCCGTGCCAACCGGCGGCCCGGCCGGGCCGAAGCACGCCTGCCACAGGCTCAGGCCAACCACCTGCAACTGCACCGGTTCGACATAGCGCCCCTCGCGCAGGCTTACCTGGCCCGCGGCGTCGCGCGTGCGGACCTGGGCCAGATCCTTCACGAGCTGCCGCGCCGCGTCCTCCTGGAAATCCACGCCAGCGTCCCGCGCGGGGCCGCGCAGCGCTTCGAGCGCCTGCTCGCGCGAGAGCAGGTCGATCCGCATGGTGTTGGTGAGCCGTGTCGGCACCAGGTCGCGATAGGCATCGAGCCAGGAAAAGTACTCCTCACGCATCGCCACCAGCGCCCAGACGGGGCTCCCGCCGCGGCCGAGCAGTTCGCCCAGCTGCGCAAAGAACGCTTGCTTGGCGCCAGTGTCGGTGGTGTCGAGCGTGAAGATCTCCTCGAACTGGTCGAGCACGACCAGCAGGCGTCGCGCGCGGCCGCCGTGGGCGGGGTCTTCCAGGCGGGCCAGGCAGGACAAAAGCGTATCGTCCGCGCGCGGCTTGAGTTCGGCGCGTGCGGCCCAGCAGTGCAGCACGCTGGTGACGTAGCGGTTGGCGCCTTCGTACGGCACGCTCACGCGGGCGGTCGGCAACACGTCGAAACGATCCGCCAGGCGCTTGCGCAGCCCCGCCTCGATCAGCGAGGTCTTGCCCGCGCCGGATGGCGAGTACAGCAACACGATGCGGTCGGCGATCAGGCGGTCGCGCAGCTCCTCGATCTCCGCATCGCGCCCGAAGATCGGGTCGGTCTCACCCAGCGGCATGGGGCCGATGTACGGGCCGTGGGCGCGCTGCGCGGCGCTGTCGCGGGCAGGATTGGCCGCCATCTCAGGCCTCCAGGCGCCGCAGCAGTTCGGCGGTGAACATGCTCACGTCGCCCCAGTACAGCTTGAGCCGCGCCTTGTCCTGGAAGTAGCGCTCCAGGTAGCGCCGCGCGCTCACGGGGTCGACGATGCTGTTGGGGTCCAGCTGCGCCGAAAGGTGCTGGTACTCCTGGCGCAGGTCCGCGCCCTCCAGGTTGAGGATGCTGCGAAACAGGATGCGGAATTCCCACGACTGCACGTCGAAGCCGACGAACAGCAGCGCGCTGTCGTTCAGGCGAGCGCGCACGGCCAGCGGGATGGCGGTGCCGTTCGTCGATACGCTGGTGAGGTAGTCGAAGTACTGGTCCTCGGTCAGCACCAGCGAGCCGGGCTCGCGCAGGTCGCCAAACAGCTTGAGCACCATCGGCGTCTGCGGGGTGGGATTGGCGCGCTTGCGGCCTTCGGCCAGCGCGTCGTCGCAGGCCTGCGCCTGGCGGTTCCAGCGGCACAAGCGGATGCCGGGATCGGCGCCACCCTCGCGCAACGCATCGGCAAGCAGGTCGCTCGGGTCCGTCGTCAGGTAGACCGGCAGCTTGAGCCGCGCCATGGCGCGGTAGGGGTTGTCGGGGTCCTGCTGGCGCTGCGCGCGCCCCACGGCGCAAACCACTTCGCCAAGCTGGGCGATGATGTCTTCGTTGCGCAGTGCCGACAGCTCGGCCGGCAGGATGTCGTGGTACTGCTGGCTCAGGTGCTGGTAAGCAAACTTGAAAAAGAGCCGCCGCGGAAACACGCCTTGCTGGGACACGGCCAGGTACTGCGCCACCTGCGGCAACTCGTCGCGCTCGTGCGCCGCCATCGGGAAGTGATAGGCCTCGGCCCACATCTGCGCCAGTTTCAGGCGCGAGCCGAACACCGTCTCGCTCATGGCTGGCCCGAGGATCGGCGTGGTCTCGCCGTGCTGGATGTTTTCGATGACCGCGCGCCAGGCGTCGGCACCGTCGCCTTCGTCGGGACCGAAGCCCGGCGGGTAGAAGATCCGGCCGCTGTCCAGGCGCGTAAATACCGCCGGCATCCACCAATCCGGATACTGGCTGACGGCGGCGCGCGCAACGCCCGCGGCGCGGTCCACTTCGCCGTGCTCGCGCAGTTCGGCAAAGAACACCGGCATGAAGGCGGCCATGGTGGCCACGCTCACATTGCCCTGCATGGCCAGCACGGCAGGCACGCCAGCCTGCGCCAGCAACGGACCCAGCGCCATCAGCGTGCTGCCGCCGCGTGCGGCCCCTGTGCCGGCGCTCTGGCACGAGCACAGCACCACCAGGCTGGGCGGGCGTTCCAGCGCGCCGATGCGGTTCACCAGCACGCTGCCAGCCACCAGGTCGCGGGTCCCGTCCATGTGTTCGAGCCATAGCATGGGTTCATCGTCCACCAGCGCCCCGTGGCAGACCAGGTAGAGCACGTCCACGCCGTCGCGCAAGCCGCCAAGGATGCGTTCAACCGTGGCGCACCCCGGCTCGGCCAGCACGGTCACGGGGACCGGGGCCAGCGCGGCGCTGGCACGCGCGGCTTCGCCCGCGGCATCGATCGGCACCATCTCCGGGCCCAGGCCGCTCGGGTTTGACACGACTACCAGCGCCGTCACATCGCTCTTGGCGCGCAACTTGGGCAGGCGCATCTCACGCGCAAACAGGTAGCGCGAGAAAAAGCAGCGTTTCCCGATGAACAGAGGGTGCTCGCCGGCCGGGTCGAACAAGGTCTCCCAGGGCAGCGCATGCAGCTCGCACGCCTGCACGCTGATGCGCAGGCGCACGCGCAGGTCCAGGCGCCGCTCGTCCGCAGCGTTCTGCGCAGTGACAAAGGCATCGCGCACGACCGGCGCGGCAAACAGGCAGGCGGCCAGTGCGCGCCCGCATACCAGCGGATCCGCGTCGCGCAGCGCCGGCGTACCCGGCGACAACGCCAGCGGCACGCGCGGCGTGATGGCATCGCCCTCCGGCACCCGATGGCGGGCTTCCACCGCGTACCTGGCATCGCCATCGCTGTCGATGACGATCTCTAGCTCGGAGTAGTTGCGTGGCATGGGCCGTTTTGCCGGAGGGCGTGACGCGCGATGCGTTGCCGGCTATGCGCCATCGCGCGAATCGCATCCACAGCACGGATTGCACGGCTTGCCGTCCCGGCACGGTGCACTGGTCAGCGCAATGGTGGCCATGTTCCTCCCCCGCAGATCTGCCATCCACGCAGGGTGGATGGCAGCAAATCGCTTCTGTCGCGGCAATGCCATGCCGGCGGCCCGCAGGCCGGCTTGCCTTGTGCTCTGGCTCTGGCTTTGAGTTGCCTAACTAATGAAGATGATATTTGCGAAAAATGCAATTTGCGCCGCCGCTGCCGTCGTGCCGATCTTGCCGATCGTGATGCAAGCGCCATCCGGCGCGGGCGGGTGAGACAGGCAAGACAGGCAAGACAGGCAAGACTAGTGCCGCATGGGACGCTTCGGGCGCATACGGCTGGGGTATCCAGGCAATCGGATCGGCATGCCGAGCGGCGCATCCGCGCGCTTGACTCAAGCCTCGCTGGACGAGCGCGGCATGCTGGAGCTTGGCCCCCTGACGCCGTCGGTCATCGCTGATTACTGCGGCGCGACCCGCTCCTCGGCAACCGGGCTGCTGGACTGGCTGCAGACGCGCGAACTGCTCGCGCGGGAGCATCGCAAGGACGACCGGCGCAGCCTGGAGCTGGTGCTGACCGGCAAGGGCCGCGAAATTCTCGACCAGGCGCTGCCGTCCTTCTGGCGCGCCTGCGCCCACCTCACCCGCGAGTTGAGCGACGAGGATTGCCAGACGCTGCAGACGATCCTGGCCAAGGTCTGGCGCGGCGTCAAACAGGGCCGGTAACCTCTTGCCTTAACCTGCCTCCAGCACGCGCGCCTGGCGTGCCTCATGCGCTTGCAGGGCAAGCGCCGCCGCAAGGCCCGCGCCGCAAAGCGCGGCCGTGAGGATGGGGGTATTCGAATTACCACCGGCCGCCCCACCGGCTGCACCGGGTTAAGCGCAATCCATTGCCTGGGCCTGTGTCCAGCCCATCTCCACAAATACCCGGCACAGTGCTTCCATGCCCGCCGCGTCTTCGTCATCGAAGCGGGCAATCCTGGTCAAGCCCAACCAGATCGGCACCCTGAGCGAGATGCCAGATACCGTGGGCGTGGCACACGCGGCCGGGAACAGGGCGGTGATGTCGCAGCGCGCGGCCATCACGAGCCCGCCACCTTCAGCAGGACCGGGTCGTTGCGATACAGGTCGGGAAACATCTGCTTCAGGTAGCCGATCTTGGGCATGTCGTTGATGACGATGTACGGGTGCGAAGGATGGAGGGTCAGGAAATTCTGGTGATAGCCCTCCGCCGGGTAGAAGGCCTTGTAGTCCTCGATGCGGGTGACGATGGGTGCCTTGAACACATTGGCCTTGCCCAGCTGTGCGATATAGGCCTGCGCCACGCTGCGTTGCTCGGCGTTGAGCGGGAACACCGCCGAGCGGTACTGTGTGCCGTGGTCCGGGCCCTGGAAGTTGAGCTGGGTGGGGTTGTGCGCGACCGAGAAGAAGATCTGCAGCAGGCGTCCGTAGCTGACCTGCGCCGGGTCGAACGTGATCTGCACCGATTCCGCATGCCCGGTATCGCCGCCGCTGACGGTCTCGTACTGGGCCGTGCTGGCCGCGCCGCCGGCATAGCCGGACGTGACCTGCTTCACGCCGCGCACGTGCTGGAACACGCCTTGCACGCCCCAGAAGCAGCCGCCGGCGAACACGGCCGTTTCCGTTGGCGCCGTACTGGCTTTTTCATCGAGCGCGGGCGGCGGGATCCTGACGGCGTCTTCGGCCGAGTTGGCCACGCGCTGCCAGGCCAGCAGGCCCGCCGCCAGCATGACGAGGCCAGCGACTTTTGCGGCGGACGAGCGCGTCCACCAGGAGAAACCGGTTGAAGTTTGCGTGGTCATGATTGCCTGTCCTTGAACGTTGCTGTGTCGTAATCAGTGCGTGGAATAGGGTGGCTTGCGTGCGCGTCAGCCGAAGGTGAAGGCATAAGCCTCCACGCCGGGGTCCAGGAATTCGATCGTGAACGTGCGGTCGGCCACCTTGCCCGTCTGCCGCACCAGCTGGTATAGCCGCTGCTCGGTCACTGTGCCGCTGCCATCCGCAGCCACATCGGTGCCGCGCGCTGCGCCTGGCGCGCCGCCGTCCACGCTCACCCGGAACCGCACCGGCTTGCCGTCCTTGCCCGGCCCCAGCACCAGATGCAGGTCGCGCGCGTGAAAACGGTAGACGATCCGCCCGGAGGCGCCCGCCAGCGTGGCCTGCTCCGCACCCACTTGCCAGGTGCCGGCCAGGCCCCAGTCGTTGAGCGCAGGGTTTGCGGGCGCGGTATAAGTGTGCGCCTTGTCTTGCGCCTCGCCGCCGGGCGAGGCGAAGTTCTGCGCCCGCTCATAGCCAAGGTAGGTTTCGCCGGACTGGATTTCCGCCGTGTCGGCAGCCATCTGTACGCCTTGCAGGCCTTGTGCATCGGCATGGCTGATGCCCATGGCCACCTTCGCCGCATCGGCATGGCCCGCTTGCGCCAGCAGTTGCTGGATCACCTGCTCGGATTTCGCGTACTCGCCTTCGCCGAAGTGGTGAAAGCGGATCTGCCCCTGCGCATCGATGAAATAGTGCGCCGGCCAGTACTGGTTGTTGAAGGCGCGCCAGATCGCGAAGTTGTTGTCGACCGCCACGGGATAGTCGATGCCGAGGTCGCGCGTGGCCTTCTTCACGTTGTCGAGGTTGCGCTCGAAGGCAAACTCCGGCGCATGCACGCCGATCACCACCAGCCCCTGGTCGCGGTACTTCTGCGCCCAGGCCTTCACGTAGGGCAGGGTGCGCAGGCAGTTGATGCACGAATAGGTCCAGAAATCGACCAGCACCACCTTGCCGCGCAGCGCCTCGGCCGTGAGCGGCGGCGAGTTCAGCCACTCCACGGCGCCGCCCAGCCCGGGAAACTGGCCTTCCACGGGGAGTGCCGCGGCGGCGCTCTCGCCAGTCTGGAGGCTGGTTGCGCGCATCATCGCGCCGGACGTCGTGGCCATGGCCGCGCCGTTGCCGGCTTGCGCCTGCTTAGCCGAGAGCTTGTCGACCAGCTGTTGCTCGATGCCGCCCGTGGCCACGGTCGAGACGCGGGCCAGCACACCGGTGTCCAGCCCCAGCCCGATGGCAACCACGCCGAGCAACATGGCCGCGCCAATGCCGCGCCGGACCCATTCCCCCGCGCCCAGCGAGCGCTTCATCGCGGTAAAGACCCGGCCGCCAATCAGCAAGGCCACCGCCAGCGACGTCGCCGCGCCCCCCGCGTAGGCCACCAGCAGCAGCGTGGTGCCGGCGCTGGCGCCGCGCAGCGCCGCACCGGTCAGCACAAGGCCGAGGATCGGGCCAGCGCAAGGCGCCCACAGCAGGCCGGTGGCAATGCCGAGCAGGAACGACGAGCCGGGCCGGACCTGTCCGCCATCGGCCTGGGCAAATGCGGACAGCCGGCTGCCCGCGCTTACCAGCGGATGCATCAGCCGCTCGGCCAGGCGCGGCAGTAGCAGCGTCAGGCCGAACACGGCCAGCAAGGCTATGGCCAGCCAGCGTCCGTACTGGTTGGCCTGGGTCACCCAGCCGCCGCCCACCGCCGCCAGCGTTGCCACCGCCGCGAAGGTCAGCGCCATGCCGGCCAGCAGCGGCAGGCCGCTGCGCACAAAGGGCTGGTCGGCCCGCGAGAACACGAAGGGCAGCACGGGCAGGATGCACGGGCTGAGAATGGTGAGCGCGCCACCAAGGTAGGCGAGGATAAGGAGGAACATGGAATGCTTCAGTCTGGTTGTTGTCGGCGTTGGAGGCCCGCGTGGGCTCAGGCGGCTTGCGGCTTGAACGTCATCGCCACGCCGTTCATGCAGTAGCGCAGCCCGGTCGGCTTGGGGCCGTCATCGAACACATGGCCCAGGTGGCCGCCGCAGCGCCGGCAATGCACCTCCGTGCGCGATATGCCGAAGGAGCGGTCCTCGTTCGTGCGCACGGCGTTTTCCAGCGGCGCCCAGAAGCTGGGCCAGCCGGTGCGGCTGTCGAACTTGGTGCGCGACGAGAACAGGTCGAGCTGGCATCCGGCGCAGGCGAAGATGCCGGCGCGATGCTCATCGTTCAGCGGGCTGCTGTAGGGCCGCTCCGTGCCTTCCTGGCGCAGCACGCTGTACTGGCTTGCGCTGAGCATCTGGCGCCACTGGGCGTCGGAGCGCACTACCTCGAAGGTTTCGGCGGGCTTGCCCGCGTTCGCCGCGTTTGCCGGGCCGGCCGCCAGCGCGCGCCAGCCGCTCGCGGCCGCTAGCGCCGCCACGGCGGCACTGCCCGATACCAAAAAGCGCCTTCTGCTTCCCATGATGTGCTCCTTGCCTCAATGTATCGATCGCGGCGACCGACTTGCCGTCGATCACTGCCATGGATCGTTGGCCGCATCGTATGGCTGGCACCATCCCGGAGTCCTCACCAAAGGTTAAATTAAATGTGATAACTCGCCGCCTCAAAATTTTGCACAATAGCCAGGCCGGCGCTTTTCCTGTGCCTCCCCTGTCATGCGCGAGCCGGCTCGCGCCTCTAGGCTGAACATGGATCACCCCAAGCGCATCCTGATCGTCGAAGACGACGTCGACATCGCCAACGTATTGAGCCTGCACCTGCGCGACGAGCGCTATGAAGTCGTGCACAGCGCCGACGGCAACGAAGGCCTGCGGCTGCTGGCGCAGGGCAACTGGGACGCGCTGATCCTCGACCTGATGCTGCCCGGCGTGGACGGGCTGGAGATCTGCCGGCGCGCCCGCGCCATGACGCGCTACACGCCGATCATCATCACCAGCGCGCGCGCAAGCGAAGTCCACCGCATCCTTGGCCTGGAGCTTGGCGCCGACGACTACCTGGCCAAGCCGTTCTCGGTGCTCGAGCTGGTGGCCCGCGTGAAGGCGCTGCTGCGCCGCGTGGATGCCATGGCCAAGGACCTGCGCATCGACGCGGGCAGCCTGGAGCTGGGCGGCCTGTCGATCGATCCGCTCACGCGCGAGGCCAGCGTGGACGGCCGGCGCATTGAGCTCACCTCGCGTGAGTTCGACCTGCTGTATTTCTTCGCCAGGCATCCGGGCAAGGTGTTCTCGCGCATGGACCTGCTCAACGCCGTCTGGGGCTATCAGCACGAGGGCTACGAACATACCGTCAACACCCATATCAACCGGCTGCGCACCAAGATCGAGGCGGACCCGGCACAGCCCAGCCGCATCCTGACCGTGTGGGGGCATGGCTACAAGCTCGCGGCGGGAACCCAGGGAGGCGCGCCATGAGCTTTGACCTTGGACTGAACCTGAGCCGCCGCCTGACCCTGACGCAGCGGCTGTCCCTGGTGTTTTCCGTGCTGCTGCTGGCCTGCTGCGGCGCCTCCGCGTGGCTGCAGTTCCGCTCCAACGACATGCGCGAGAAGGAAGTCATCCAGGACCTGTCGCGCGGGCTGGCCGGCCATATCGCCCGCAATGCGTCGCTGATGGACGCCAACGGGCTCAAGCCGGATGCGCTGCGCCGCCTGTTCGGCCAGTTGATGGTGGTGAACCCGAGCGTGGAGGTGTACCTGCTGGACAGCCAGGGCCGGATCCAGGGGCACGATGCGCCGGCCGGGCACCTGCAGCGCCAGCAGGTAGACCTCAAGCCCGTGCAGCGCCTGCTGGCCGGCGAGCCGCTGCCTATCCTTGGGGACGATCCGCGCAGCGCGGGCGGGCGCAAGGTGTTCAGCGCCGCGCCGCTGCGCGTGGGGGGTGCCGAGCCCGCCGGCTACATCTATGTGGTGCTGCTGGGCGAGGCGCATGACGAACTGGCGGCGCGCGCCTCCGCCAACTCGGTGCTGCGCACCACGCTGTGGTCGATGGGGCTGGTGGCGCTGCTGGGTTTGCTGGCGGGCCTGATGGCGTTTGGCCTCATCACGCGGCCGCTGCGCCGCCTGACCGAGGCGATGCGGCGCTTTGATGCCGACGGCGCGCCCGAGACGCAGCCGCGTGTGCCGCGCTCGCCGTGCGGCAATGCACGCGATGAAATCGTCGCGCTGGAAGCGGCCTTCGCGCAAATGGCGGACCGCATCGCCGAGCAATGGCGCGCGCTGACCAAGCAGGACCAGGAGCGGCGCGAGCTGGTTGCCAATATTTCGCATGACCTGCGCACGCCGCTGACCTCGCTGCACGGCTACCTGGAAACGCTGTCGCTCAAGGCCGATACGCTTAGCGAGGCCGAGCGCCAGCGCTACCTGGCCATCGCGCTGGCGCAAAGCGTCAAGGTGGGGCGGCTGGCGCAATCGCTCTTTGAACTGGCGCGGCTGGAGCACGGCATCGTGCAGCCGGCGCTGGAGGATTTCTCCCTGGTGGACCTGGTGCAGGACGTGTTCCAGAAGTTCGAGCTGCCGGCCGAGGCGCGCCATGTGCGGCTGCGTGCCGGCATCCCGCAGCGCCTGCCCGCCGTCACGGCCGATCTCGGCATGATCGAGCGCGTGCTGACCAACCTGCTGGATAACGCGATCCGCCATACGCCGGCCGAAGGCGCCATCGATGTCGATCTTGCCCTGCGCGACGGCAAGGTGGCGGTCACGGTCAGCGATACCGGCCCGGGCATTCCCGCGGAACTGCGCGAAAGCCTGTTCCAGCGGCCCTTCAGCGCCGGCGGCGCGCATCGCGGCGGCGGGCTGGGGTTGCTGATCGTGCAGCGCATGCTGCAGTTGCATCACAGCCAGATCCGGCTGGTGGAGCGCGCCGGCAGCGGCACGGTGTTCAGCTTTGAGTTGCCGGTGTCCGGCGGCGCCGGCAGCGCACGCTAGCGGCGAGAAGCCTTAGCCCGCGGCCTGGCCGGAGAAGCGCTCGATCAGCCACGAGGCGGCGGGGCCGGGTGGCGTGTCGGTGCGGTAGATCGCATCGAAGGGGTAGAAGTTGCTGTGATTTTCGGGCAGGTCGAGCAGCACCAGGCGGCCCGAGTCGAGATCTTCCTGCACCATGGGCACCGGCATATTGCCCCAGCCGATGCCTTCGCGCAGCAGCATGTGCTTGGCGCCAAGATCGCCCAGGCGCCAGGTATGCGTGCTGATTACCGCGAAATCCTTGCCGCGCGTCAGCGCCGAGCGGTCCGACAGCACCAGTTGCACATGATGCCGTCCGGCGCCCGGCAGGTTCGGGCTGCCGCTGGCCAACGGATGGCCTGGCGCCGCAACCGGCCGCAGCATCACATCGCCGATCCAGATGCGCTCGATCCCCGCCACGCCCGCGCCAAGCGGCCCGCTGACGCCGATGGCGGCGGAGCCGTCCAGCACCATCTGCGTCACGGCGCCAAGTGCTTCCATGTGCAGGTGCAGCGCTACCGTGGGAAAGGCCTCGCGGAAGGCCTTCAAGGCATCCACCACGCGCGCCGCGGGCAGCATCACGTCCAGCGCCAGGTGGACCTCGGCCTCCAGGCCTTGCAGCAGGCCCTTGACCTTCGCGCGCAGCCCATCGATGCCCATGGTGACCGTGCGCGCCTCGGCCAGCACGGTGCGGCCCGCCTCGGTCAGTTGCGGCTTTTTGGTGGTCTTGCGGTCGAACAGCGCCACGCCGAGCTGGTTCTCCAGGTTGGCGATCGTATAGCTGATGACCGAGGTCGCCCGGCTGAGCTTGCGGGCCGCGCCGGCAAAGCTGCCGACGTCCACCACGGTCAGGAACACCTTCAGTTGATCCAGCGTGGGCGTACCGGGATTTGGCATCTTATCGATTTTATCGAACGTATCGATCCATATTATCCCAGTTTCGCGGACGTAAAAACCCGCCTACATTTAGGCCCATCGGTTGCAGTACCCGATTCAGACCCTGAACCCGAACCTGAACCCGAACCCGAACCTTGATCCCCTGATCCCCTGACTCAACCGGCCTGCCATGACTGTGCGGCCGCATCGAATGGAGAACCACCATGTCCCAAGCCGCCCAACCCAATGCCCAACTCAACACCCGGACGAACTCCCACGCCGACACACCCGCCGCAGCCGGCGTGGCAGTGCTGGGCCGTGTCCTGATCAGCGCCATCTTCCTGCTCTCCGGTGCGTCCAAGCTGGCCGCGCCGGCCGCCATGATCGGCTACATCCAGTCGGTCGGCCTGCCGCTGCCGCAAGTGGCGCTGGCCATTGCCATCGTCGTGGAAGTGGTGGGCGGCATCGCCCTGGTGCTGGGATACCGCACCCGCCTGGTCGCTGCCATCCTGGCCGTCTTTAGCGTGGCGACCGCGCTGGCCTTCCATGCCAACCTGGCGGACCAGAACCAGTTCATTCACTTCTTCAAGAACATCGCGATGGCCGGCGGCCTGCTGCAGATCGTGGTCTATGGTGCCGGCCGCTTCAGCCTGGATGCACGCCGCGGCAACGCTTAACGCGCGGGGCGGGTTTCAAGCGCAGCCATGCGCATGGGAAACGCCAGCACGAAGAGCAGCGCGGCCAGCACCAGGGCCGCGCTGAGGATGTACAGGCTATCGGTGAAGCCGCCGGTGGCCGCCTTGATGGCGCCCACCATGACCGGCGCCACCAGGCCCGCGCTGCTGCCGATCGTGCTGATCATGGCGATGCCGGCGGCCGCGCCCCGGTCCGCCAGGATGCTGCCCGGCACGGACCAGAGAATCGTGAAGGCGCTGGAGATGCCCGCCGACGACAGCGCCAGGCACAGCACCGCCGCCAGCGGGTTGTGCATGAACAGCGTGGTGAGCGACAAGCCCAGCGCGCCAACCAGCGCCGCCACGGCAAAATGCCAGCGCCGCTCCCCCGTGCGGTCCGAATGGCGCCCCACGACGATGGACGCCGCAATCCCGGTGACCGCTGGCACCACCGCGTAAAACCCCACCTGCAGCACGCTCAACCCCATCATCTTCAACAGCGTGGGCTGCCAGAACGACAAGGCATAGATGCCCAGGATGGCGAGAAACGAGATCAGGCCGAGCATCCACACGCGCCGGTCGCGCATCGCGGCGCCAAAGCCGTGGGTCGCGCGGATGCCATTGGCGGCCTGGTCCTCCTCCAGCAGCCGGGCGATACGTTGCCGCTCAGGGGCGCTGAGCCACCGTGCCTGCGCAGGACCGTCCGACAGGATGAAGAAGGCCAGGATGCCCAGCAGCGCGCTCGGTATCCCCTCGAGCAGGAACAGCCACTGCCATCCCTGCAAGGACCATGCGCCATTGAGGAACGTCATCACCAGGCCCGCCACCGGCCCGGCCACGATTGGCGCGGCGCCATAGGCCATGAAGAACAGCGCCGTCACCTGTGCCCGGCGGCGCGATGGGAACCAGAGCGTGAAGTAGAACAGCACCCCCGGCGCGAACCCGGCCTCCAGCACCCCGATCAGGAACCGCAACGCATAGAACTGCGTGGGCGTGCTCACGAAGATCATGGCCGCGCACGCCAGTCCCCACAGCCCCATGATGCGCAGCAGCGTGGCCCGCACGCCGATCTTCGCCAGCATAAGGTTGCTGGGCACCTCGAACAGCGCATAGCCGAGAAAGAAGATGCTCGCGCCCAGGCCAAAGACGGCATCGCCAAAGCCGAGGTCCTCGCGCATCTGCAGCTGCGCATAGCCAACGTTGGTCCGGTCCAGGTAATTGAAGACATAGCACACGCATAGCAGCGGCAGCAGGCGCCATGTGATCTTGCGGAACAGCTCGGCGTCGCTGGCCGGATCGGCGGTGGCCGTGCCGGCCGGCTTGGCGAGGGTGGCGGTGTTCATTGCGCGGGCCCCCGGTCTGCCCGCGTGCTGGTCGGGTGGCCGAACTCGGTCTCGCCCCACAAGTGGCTGGACGGCGCGCCTGGGAACAGCCAGTACGGCGTGCACTCGGACGACGGCACGACGTTGCAAAACGGATGCGCTTCGGAGGCGCCCGCGATGGTTTTCTCCAGCACCATGGACAGGTACTGGTCGTTGCTGCCCTCCTGCGTATTGCCGTTCAGGATCACCTCGGCCCCGGTGGCGCGCGCAAAGCGCCGGATGCCGTTGTGGCGCGAGTGCTCGGGCGACCAGCTGTCCGCGCTGACACCGTTCTCGCTGCTCACGCGGATGCCGTCGGGCGTGCGATAGACCAGCGAGTGATTGCCTTCGGTGTGCCCTGGCGTGTGCACCAGCGCCAGGCCGTGGCCCAGGTGCACGCTGCCGTCGAAAGCGACGATGCGCTCCCGCGGCACGTCCGCGAGGCCATTGGGGCAGTACCAGTCGGCCTGCACCGGCAGCAGGCCGTGCACGCTGGCCAGTTCCTGGCGGTGCACCAGAAGCCTCGCGTTGGGCAGCAATCCGCGGCTCGCGCCGCTGCCGAGCCAGCGGCGCACGTCCTGCGTGTGCAGGTGATCGTAGGTGATGTAGTCGATCTGCTCGGGCGCCACGCCGCAGCGTGCCAGCGCTTGCAGCACCGTGCCGTAGACGGGGGCGATGGTGTTGTGCAGGAACCGCGGCGTCTGCGTGCTCATGCGCTTGAAGTAGGGCGTCTCGGCGCCGGCCTCGAAGTCCGCGGGGGTAAACAGCAGCGTGCGCAGGCACCCCGCGAAGTCCTCGTACTGGATCAGCACCGTGCGCGACAGCAGGTGGATCAGGTGCGGCTTGAGCATCTGCTGCGAGTACACGCCGTTGAAGGCGTACCAGGCCGGGTAGGGAACCCGCAGCAGGTTGAAGCTGCGCGCGAACCGGACCGGCGGTGCTTCCAGGAACTGCTCGCGAAAGCGCGCCGCGCCGCGGCGCAGCGCGCGCAGGCGGTCCTGTGGCGCGCTGGCGCTGCGCGCGCCGTCAAAGTCGGCGATCGGCAGCAGGCCTGTCGGATCGGGTTCGCGTTTCATGGGTTGTCTCCGGTGGTTCTTGTTTTTCTCTTTATGCGGCTTCGGCCTGGCGCGCTTCTGGCTGGCCCAGCAGGCCGCCGATCAGCCGGGGCAGCATGTCCGGCGGCGTGCCGGCCAGCAGCTGGCGCAGCATCGTCAGCGTGTCGAAATACACGCGCTCGCAAACCAGGCGCTCGCCCTCGAAGATGAACAGCGCGATCATGCGGCAGCGAAACGCATTGCCCGTCGGCGGCAAGCCGCGCAACGGGCCACGGTGCGTGCCCAGCAGCCAGAACTCCACGATCACGGCATCGTCCGTGTGGCGCAGCTGGATGATCTCGTGGCGCTGGTCGGGGAAGGCCAGGCGGCTGTCGATGTAGTACTGGCGCACGGTGTCGATGCCGTCATGCACTTCGCCGCTGGGAATCAGCTCGTAGTGCGGGTGCGGGAAGGTGGCGAGCACGGCGTCGAAATCCTGCCGGGTTTCATCGGCGAAGTGGTCAAGCACCAGGCGCTCGCGGCGCGCCTTGAGATCGGGGGAGAGGGTTGCGGTCATGCTGAAAGCTCCGTGGCGGGCAATCTGCGGAACACTGCGGCCGATGCCGCAGTCCGTTGCCTGGAGCGATTATCTGCAGCGTGCCGGCGCAAGACTGTCGCCGCTTGGCAGTTGCCGATCCGGATAAACCCCGGGTTTGGCGCGCGTGTGCCAGGCGCCCATTTCTTCTGTTTGGCTGGCGGTGGAGCCGGGGGGCGTTACGTAACGCGTAACGGAACGGGTGGGCGAAGGGCGCGCTTCAAACGCGCGATCCCGGTTTCATCCATTTCCCGCAAAGCCAATCCACAAGCGGGTTCCATGACTACGTGCACAGTCGCGCGCGGCACGAAAAAGACGTCTTTCACCTCGGGCATAACTATTGCGTCCAGGCCACTACTTGACGATTCAACGCAATAACCAGAGAGGTCTGACCGTGCGCAATCAGCAATATTTCCTTGGTATCACATTGGGCACGTTGGTGCTGCTTGGCGGCTGTGCCAACGGATCCGACGGCGCCATGGGCAAGACAGGCGCCACTGGCCCGACGGGCAATACGGGCGCGGCGGGCAATGCCGGCGCTACGGGCGCCGCAGGCAACGCAGGCGCCAAGGGCGATGCTGGGGCTACCGGTGCCACGGGGACTAACGGGGCGGACGGCGCGGCGGGAGCCACGGGCGCAACGGGTTCCGCAGGCGCTACCGGTGCCACGGGCGCCACGGGCACGAACGGCGCCACGGGAGCTACAGGTCCCTCGGGCCCCACTGGCGCCACCGGATCGGCGGGCGGCACGGGGGCCACCGGCCCGGCGGGCGGCACGGGACCCACCGGCGCAACCGGCGCCACCGGCGGCACGGGGCTCACCGGCGCGACCGGCCCCTCGGCACTCAATCAACTCGGCACGGCAATCAGCGGCGTGGGCAGTGCCGTCGGCGCGGTGGGCACCGGCCCGCTGGCCGCCGTCACCACGCCGGTGGGCTCCATCGTCAGCCAGGTTGGCCAGATCGTGGGTGGCGCGGGACCGCAGGCCATCACCAATCCGGTGACCCAGATCACAGGCACGCTCGGCCAGGCAATCGTGCCGCTGACCTCCACGCTGACCGGCGCCACGCAGACCCTGGGCGCAGCGACCGGCCTGGGTTCCGTCGTCGACAATCTGCTGCGCACGGTGGGGGGTACGGTGGGTACCGTTGGCACGACGATCACGCAGACCAACGCGCCGGTGGTATCCAGCCTGGGGGGCATCGTGACGTCCACCGGCAACACGGTTTCCGCGCTGGGGGGACTGGTCAACGCCCCCACGGGCGGCACTGGCAATAATCCGCTGGCCCCGGTCACGAACCTGCTTGGCGGGCTGACGGGCGGTCTCACGGGTGGCTTGGCACCAGGCAATACGCCAGCGTCGGGCCTGCTCGCGCCAGTGACCAGCCTGCTCAACAACACCCTCGGCACGGTGACGCATGCCACGGGCAGTGGCGGTGGCGCGCTGCCTGGTGCCTTGCCTGGCTCGCTGACCAGTGCATTGGCTCCGGTCACCAACGTGCTGGCGGGCGCCACTGGTGCAACTAGCGCGGCGGGCGCTGGCAACGCGGGCACGGGTGGCCTGCTCGGCGGACTGCTTGGCGGGTTGGGCGGCACCAAGCCCTGATACGTTAGCGCCATGGCGCGGGCTTCAGCTTGCCGACAAATCGCTTCAGGTTTGTCAGCTGTCTGAAGCCGATACCCTGGCGCAGGCTTCTTGCTACGCCGCTGCGCTGACGCGCGTGGTCAGCTCGACAAAGCTGGCCACGCTGGCGGTTCGCAAGGGATAGTAGGCCACCTGATGGCGCTCGCAGACGCGCTTGAGCATGCTCATGGAGTCATGGTCGATGCAGTCGTCGTGCAGCACGCGCTGGCCGCCGGTGGATTCCACCAGCGATTTCAGGGTGGGGTTGGAGCCGGGGCGTCCACCGACATAGACAATGCGTTTTCCCTGTAGCTGGCGCAGCCCGGCGTGGCGCTCCGCCCCTTGTGCCGTGGCGGGGAGCACGGCGCGTTCCATGGCTTCCGATTCGGCGCGGCGGATCTTCAGCTGGGCCAGTGCGTCGTCAAGCTGCGCGCGAATGGCTTGCATCTGCTCGTGTTCCCGTGTTGCGCGGCTCCGCTTGCCTGTCCGCCCGCGCTGGAAAGCTTGACCGCTTCGTGATGGATTTCGAGGTCGGTGGCGCGTTGCCGGTCCAGCGTGGTGAAGCGCGGTACCGGCTTGCGCAGCTCGCTGGTGGTCATGCAGGTGCCGATCACCGAGCAGTGCAGGTGCGAGTCCAGTTCGGCCAGGCGCGTAAGGCATGTCATGCAGCGCTGCCAGTAACCACCGGGCATGCCCTAGAATTGCAGCGCCAGACAGGCAGATCAAAAGGAGTGGCAATGACGGTGGATGCGAAAGATACGGCTGTACTGCTTTTTTCCTACGGGACGTTGCAAGACAAGGCGGTGCAGATCGCCAACTTCGGCCGCGAACTGGCTGGTCGCCCTGACGCCATCCCCGGCTACTCGCAATCGATGGTTGCCATCGATGACCCTGCCGTGGTTGCTACCAGCGGAAAGACGCATCATCCGATCGTCCAGCCCAGCCCGGACTCCAACGATGAGGTGGCCGGCATGGTCTTCGAGATCACCGCGCAGGAACTGGCCGCGGCCGATGCCTATGAAGTCTCGGATTACAAGCGCATCGCGGTGACGCTGAAGTCAGGCGTGCAGGCGTGGGTCTACGTCCGCGCCTGAGCAAGCATGGTTGTCAGGACGGACGGCATGGCGAAGGGATGTGAACGCGCTATGATCCGGCGATCCGGCACCCGGGCGCGACAGGCCGGGACCCATGCGGCCGGGCAATGGCCGTGGACATGACGAGGCGAGGACAAGATGAAAACCAGCGCAAGAAACCAATTGAGCGGCAAGGTCACCGCAGTCCACAAAGGCGCGGTTAACGACGAAATCGAGCTGGAGATTGCCGGCGGCGTGCGGATCGTGGCGACCATCACCGCCGAGAGCACGAAGCGCCTCGGGCTGGCTGTCGGCAAGGAAGCCGTCGCGCTGATCAAGGCATCGTCCGTGATCGTGGGCGTGCCCGATCCGGACATCCTGCTCTCCGCGCGCAACCAGCTCGCCGGCACGGTATCGGGCATCAAGATCGGGGCGGTGAATGCGGAGGTCTCCATCGGCCTGGCGCAGGGCGGCGAGATCGTGGCCATCATCACCAATGACAGCGTGACCAGCCTCGGGCTGGTGCAAGGCGGCGCAGCCGTCGCCATCTTCAAGGCCTCCAGCGTCTTGCTGGCCGCGCGCGCATAAGCCTGCCGCCGGGGTACCATGCCGCCATGGTCAAACTTGCTCGCTCCCGAACTTCGGTCAGCCCGGATACGCCGCAGGCGCTGTTTCGCATGCGCGTGATGCTGGGCGATACCATCGCCATTGGTCCCGGCAAGATCGCGCTGCTGGAAGCGATCCGCGAATGCGGCTCCATTTCCGCCGCGGCGAAACACCTCGACATGTCCTACAAGCGGGCCTGGGATCTGCTCAATGAAATCAACCGCTCGCTGGCCAGGCCGGCAGTGGATTCCGAGCATGGCGGCGCGCGGGGCGGTGGCACCGTGCTAACGCCGGTGGGCGAGGAAGCGATCCGCCTCTACCGCGCCGCCGAGCTACGCGCGGCCAAGGCCTGCGAGGCCGAGATCAACGGCCTGATCAAGCTGCTGGCCAAGCCTTGAGCTTGCGGCCCAAGCCCTGAACCGTGAGCCCTGATCCGGCCAATGCCGGACCTCGATGCCACTCGCCAGTGCTGGCGGACAGTACTTCGAATAGGCGTATCAAGTGCCGGCGGCGTTTGCGCTAAGCTTGGCGCCGCGCACGCCGCACATCTCCCATGGACTGTCGTTTCTCCGAGCCACAACGCATGCAAGAACCGAACTCGACCGCTTTGCCCACCCCACGTTTTGAAGCCGGCCGCACATTCTGGATAGCGGGCCTCGGCGGGCGGTTCAACCTGGCAACGAACGGCGGCATCCCCGCGCTCTGGGAAGCGTTCGGCCCCTCCATTGGCAAAGTCCCGGGCCAGGTGGGCGGGATGACCTACGGCTTGTGCTGCAACCCTCGGGACGATGGCAGCTTCGAGTATGTGGCCGGCGTGGAAGTGAGCAGCCCGGACGGACTGCCGTCGTCGTTTCGCTGCATCAAGGTCGAGCCGCAGCGCTACGCCGTATTCGTGCATGCAGGCGATGTCTCGACGCTGCACGAGACGTTCCACCGCATCTGGCATCAATGGCTGCCGGCGTCCGGGTTCCAGGCCGGGCATGCGCCTGAGTTTGAGCGCTACAGCGCGGACTTCGATCCGGTGGCGGGAACGGGCACCGTGGAAATCTGGCTGCCGGTCAGGGGTGGGGCGGATGCGGCGGCCTGAGGCGTTGCCCGTCAAAGGCGCGAACACCACCATGTTTATAAAGACCGTCAACGCTGTGATCCTGGCATTGTTTTCCGCAAGCAGTTTTTCCACCACGCAGTGCCCGCCCGATGCGCCGTGCGGCCCGTTGCCGCCGGAATTCAAGGTGGCGATGTACGCCTCCATCGTTGCTTTCCCGATGGCTTGCGCGAAACTGGATCCCGCGAACGCGCCGCGCTACGAGGCAGCCTTGTCGGCGGAGCTTGGCAAGCTGGGTGCCGACGACCAGGCGGCCATGGACGAGGCAAGGCGCGATCCTGCCTTGCCCGCGATGCTGATCGCTGCGTCGCAGGCGCTTGAGGCAGAGCAATCGCCTGCGCGGCTTGCGCGCAAGTGCGGCCGTGCACTCCAGCGCACCGAGGCGGCGGAGCCGGGCAGCACGAAGTAAGCCCAGGCTGAATTGCGCGCTGCGCCTTGTTACCTCGCCCGCCTTGAGTCCCCCGCCGCGATGAACAATACTGGCCCGTAGGCCGCCGCGGCGCGAGCGGGCCGGTTTTGTTTCCGCATGGGCGGAAGTGATTTCAAGGAGCAAGCCATGTTGCGCGACAGTCACGCATTCAGCGGATTCTCGGTCGACGACATCGCCAAGGCCACGAACTTCTATGGCGGTACGCTGGGGTTGGAAGTGTCCGCGAGCGGGGGCTTGCTGACCCTGTATATCGCCGGCGGCAACAATGTGCTGCTTTATCTCAAGCCGAACCACGTGCCTGCGACGTTCACGGTGTTGAATTTCCCGGTGAAGAGCGTGGACAAGGCCGTGGAGACACTCGGCAAGCTCGGCGTGCGCTTCGAGACCTACGACCTGCCCGGGCTGAAGACCGACGAACGGGGCATCTGCCGCAGCGAGGGCGGCCCCGTCATCGCCTGGTTCAAGGACCCGGCCGGCAATATTCTCTCTGTGCTTGAAGCGACATAAGCTGTTTTGGGCAGGCACCATGCGGCTCGTGAATCGCTTTGCATGCCTGCCTGTATCATTTCAATGATTATGGAAATATTGAAGTGATGGCGTTATGATCCGGGGCATGAACGCAAACCTGGTCGTCCGCGCCCATGGCGCCATCACAACCCCCGACTGCGGCACATCGCGCAAACCGCTCGCGATGATTCGCAACGCCGGGATCGAGCCTGAAGTCATCGCGTACCTCACGCAACCGCCGCAGCGCGGTGCCTTCGCCAAGGAAGATGGCGAGCGCCTGATCGATGCCGCCGGCCGGAGGGTCTGCCGATGACGGATGGGTTGCGTAACGTCGCACTGCCGCTGCTGGACATACCCACCGAGCAAAAGCTGGAGCCGCGCAGCGTCTCAACGCATGCGCCGCGTATTCTCCTGCTCTACGGCTCGCTACGCCCGAACTCCTATAGCCGCCTGCTCACGCTCGAAGCCGAGCGGATCCTTCGGCACCTCGGCGCGCAGACCAAGGTGTTCGATCCGCATGGCCTTCCTGTCACGGACAGCGTGCCGGCGGATCATCCGAAGGTGGCCGAGTTGCGCGCGTTGTCCGCATGGTCGGAGGGCCAGGTCTGGTGCAGCCCCGAGCGGCATGGCACGCTGACCGCGGTGTTCAAGAACCAGATCGACTGGTTGCCGCTGGAGATCGGCGGCATTCGTCCCACGCAGGGCCGCACGCTGGCCGTCATGCAGGTGTGCGGCGGCTCGCAGTCCTTCAATGCCGTCAATGCGCTGCGTGTGCTCGGGCGCTGGATGCGCATGGTGACGATCCCGAACCAGTCATCCGTGCCGAAGGCCTACCAGGAATTCGACGCGGATGGCCGCATGGCACCTTCCGCGTTTTATGACCGGGTGGTCGACGTGATGGAGGAACTGGTCAAGTTCACCTTGCTTGTGCGTGACCGCTCCGCTTATCTGACGGACCGGTACAGCGAGCGCAAGGAGAGCGCACCGCCGGCTGCGGCAGCGCTCGCCCAGGCCGCGATGGATCACGAGCGCGCTGCGCAAGCGCTGGGAGGCAACGATAGCAACGACGGTGACGACAGCGAAGTCGAGTAGCGCCGCCGATGCGGCCGCGGCGCGGGAAACACGGCCTGAAACGCCATCCGCTAGGCGGCGGCCAGCCCGAGGGAGCGCAGCTTTGCCCCCTGGTCGAAGTACGGCCGCTCGCAAACGATCTTGTCGCTGTCGGGCGCGAACTCGAACGACGCGGCCATGCGCACGCGAAACGCGCGGCCCGTGGGCGGGTAGACGGTGCCATTCGCCTTCAAGGGTCCAAGGTGGGTGCCAGTGAGCCAGAACTCCACCAGCACCGTGTCGCCGGCCGCGGCGATGCTGATGATCTCGTTGGCCTGGTCCGGGAAGGGCGTGCGCGAAGACGCAAAGTAGCCGCGCACCGCTTGCTCGCCGTCGAAGACCGCGCCGCCTCCGTGCATCTCGTAGCGTGGATGGGCAAAGGTGGCGATGACGGCGTCCCATTCCTGGGTGCACTCCAGCGCCATATGGTCGCGCACAGTCTGGATGCGGGCGAGAGACAGACTATCCATGTTCAAGGCTCCGTGATTCGGGTTTTTGGGGGTTTGGGTTTGCAGGCTTGGCGAGCGATTGATGCATTGGCGCGTGCATTCACGCGTGCATCAGGCGCTCAGTCCTGCGTCACGCCGGCTGTCTTCGCTACTTCTTTCCACGCCGGGATATCGCGCGCATTCAGTTTGCCGAGTTCCTCGCCGCTCATCGGCGTGGCCGCGATGCCCATCTCCAGCAGGCGGGCCTTGATCTCCGGCGTGGCCAGCACCTGGTTCAAGGCGTCCGACAGCTTCTGTACGATCGGCCTGGGCGTGCCGGCGGGCACATACAGCCCCCAGCGGAATACGCGGTCAAAATCGATGCCCTCGTCGACATAGCTCTTCACCCCGGGCAGGCTAGGCGAGCGCGAGGTGCAGGTGCCGATCGCCTTGACCTTGCCGGACTTGACGAAGGGCGTGCCCGAAGTCATGTCCACATAGCCCAGCTTGATATGCCCGGCAACGATGTCGTTGAGCACCTGTGGCACGGTCTTGTAGGGAATATGCGTCATCGAGGCGCCGGCCAGTTGCTTGAGCACCTCGCCGCAGAATTGCCCCGTGGAGCCGGTGCCCCAGCTGGCGTACTGCACTTCGTTGGGATGGTTCTTGGTGTACGCCACCAGCTCCTTGATGTCGTTCGCGGGAAAGTCATTGCTGGCCACCAGCAGGATGGCGGCCGTGCCGACCTGGCCGATGGCGGTGAAGTCCTTCACCGGGTCATACGGCAGCTTGGCGTAGACCGCGGCGTTCAGCATATGCGTGGTCGCGCCGCCGAGCGTGAAGGTGTAGCCGTCGGGCGCCGCGCGCGCGACGGCTTGCGTGCCGATAATGCCGGAGGCCCCACCTTTGTTCTCCACCACGATGGGCTGCTTCAGGATGGCCGACATGCGCTGCGCGAGCACGCGGCCAAGGATGTCGCCGCCGGAGCCGGCCGAGATCGGCAGCAACATGCGGATGGGGTGGGAGGGATAGTCGGCAGGGGATTCACTGGCCTGCGCCGCGATGGCGGGCGCGGCAAGCGCGACGACGAGCGTGGCGGCGGCTAGGTGGCGGGGCATGGGGCGTCTCCTGGTTTTTTGTTATGTGCCGCGGCGCGGCCTTTGATTCGCAGTCTGTTTCCGTCAAAGCCCCAGTCCGCCATCTACCACCATCTCCAGCCCCGTCACATAACGCGACTCGTCGGAGGCAAGGAACAACGCCGCGTAGGCGATATCCCACGGCGTGCCTTGCCGGCCCATGGGGCAGCGGCTGTTGCGAAACTCGCGCGCGGCCTGCACGGCGGCTTCGTCGCCATCGGTCAGGTGGGCTGCGTGCGGCGTATCGATCAGGCCGGGCAGGATCACATTGCAGCGCACCTGGTCCGCGGCGTAGCGGCGCGCGAGGATCCGCGTCATGTGGTTGAGCGCGGCCTTCGATGCGTTGTAGGAGAGAAAGGGCATCGGGCCCCATTTGCGGCTGGCGATCGACGAGATGTTGATGATCGAGCCGCCGCCCTGCGCGATCATGTGCGGCATTGCCTTCTGGCAGGCGAGCATGGCGCCTTTGAGGTTGATGTCGAACACCCGGTCCCAGGATGGCTCCGTGATGTCCTCGAGCTCGCCGATCTCCTCGATGCCCACGTTGTTGTGCAGCACGTCGATGCGGCCATAGCGCTCGCGGCAGGCCTGCACCATGGCCGCCAGCCGCGCGCCGTCGCGCACGTCGGCCTCGAAGGCGCTGGCGCTTCCGCCCGCATCCTCGATCTGGCTCGCAGTCCTGCGGGCCAGCGCCAGGTCGCGGTCCACGCACAGCACCCGCGCGCCTTCGCGGGCGTAGACGATGGCGGCCGCCGCGCCGTTGCTGGTGTCGGCGCCGATCGATCCCGCGCCTACGACGATGGCTGCCTTGCCGGCAAGCCGGCTCATTCCTTTGCGATTGCTGTCCGGCATGCCGTGGCTGTCTCCGTGGTGATCTTATGGTGATCTTATGGTGATCTTATGGTGATCTTTGTGTGATCGTTCTTATGGTCCCCGCTACGAGGGATGGGAAAAATATAGCACTGAATTGAAACGTTTCATATAAAGGGTAAACGACTGCCTGCAAGAGCTTGGGCCAGGGTCAGGGCATGCCGCATGGGCGGCATTGCGCCGCCCGGCGGGGGCTTGCGTGATGGGTCGGGGGATAAGGCGGCAGGCTTAGCTGGCGAGCCTCTTCGCCCGGCCTCGCGCCGGTTTTCTGCCTGCCCCCGTGCCGACGGCGGCGCAGGACTCGCGCAGGATCAGCTCGCAGGTCAGCATCAGGTGCGCGGTTGCGCCAGGGCTGCCTTGCGGATCGATGCCGGGCTCCATCTCGGCAAGGAGCAGGCGGGCGGCATGGCGCCCCAGGTCCTGCAGGTTCCAGGTGAGCGTGGTCAGCTCGGGCGTATGCACCTGGGCCAGTTCGGTATCGCCCACGCACACCACCGACAGGTCGCCCGGAATGTCCCGACCCGTCTGGCGTGCCGCCTTGAGCGCGCCGGCGAGCAGGGTCGTGCCCAGCCCAAAGATGGCGGTCGGCGGCGCGGCTTGCTGGAACAGCGCCAGGCATTGCGAAAAGGCGACGTCCATCGAGCTGGTGTCGATGCGCACAAGCTCCAGCGCATCGCCGAGGCCGCGCGCGGCGGCGGCCGTCTCGAAGGCATGCCAGCGCTCGCGCGCCGGGCGCAGGTGCGAACTGGGGAAGAGCAGGGCAATGCGGCGGTGGCCGAGATCGAGCAGATAGTTGGCGGTCTTCAGCGCGCCGCTGAAGTGGTCCACCTTGACGCTGGGCCGGTCCGGGGCGATATCGCGGTCCAGGATCACCAGCGGCACATCCGCCTGCGCGATCTGCTGCTGCAGCTTTCCGGAGCTCTCGGAGCCGGGCGCGAACAGCACGCCGTCAACGCCGACGCGGGTCACGTCCAGCAGCAGCTCGCATTCGCGTTCGGTGTCGTTATGGGTGTCGACCAGCAGCAAGGTGTAGCCGGCTTCGCGCAGCACATGTTCGGCCGCGCGCACGATCACGCCGTAGAAGCGGTTGGTGATGTCCGGCACCAGGCAGGCCACCAGGCGCGAGCGCCGCGAGCGCAGGCTGCGGGCCGCGGCGTTGGCGACATAGCCGATCTTGCGCGCCACCTCGAACACGTGGGCAACGGTCTCGGCGGACGGGCCGCCTCGTCCCGCCATCACGTTGGAGGCGGTGCCAACCGAAACGCCCGCTTGCTCGGCCAGGTCCTTCAGGGTCGGCTTGCGCTGCGCCGCGGCTTTTTTCTGCATGGCACTCCACGGATATCGTCGTTTCCTGTGGCATGCAGTGTAGCACGCTATGAAACGTTTCAATCACGTGGAGCGCATTGGGGCGCATTGGCGCGCATGGGTGTGTCTTGGGGCGCAAGCGCTCAGGCGGCCTTCTTCAGCGCCGCCAGTGCCGCGCGGCCAGCGGCCAGTTGCTGCGCCACTTCCGCCACGCGCGCACCCAGATGCTCGGCCGTGCGCAGGTCTGCCGGCGGCGGCACCACATCAGCGCTTTCGTCTGCATTCGACTGCGCTGCCGCACCCAGGAAGAAGCCGTGGCGATTGAGCGAATCCTCGGTCGATTTCGAGTTGTTGTGGCCCGGGGGCAGGCCAAGGTTGACCCAGTGCATGCCGTGTTGCGCGGAGAAGATCGCGATCTGCTGCAGCGTGGCAAGCTTGTCGCCCGAACGCGAGGCCGAGTTGGTGAAGCCCGCCGCCACCTTGTTGGCCCATTTGCCGCCCTTGGCGAACACGTTGCGCGAGGTGGCGTCCATAAAGCCTTTGAATTGCGCCGACGCGCTGCCCATGTAGGTGGGCGCGCCGAAGATGATGCCGTCCACGTTTTCCAGCGTGTCCCAGTGCTGGTCGATGTCGTCGACGCTGATCAGCAGGCTCTCCACGCCATCGACGCTGGCGGCACCGCGTGCAACGGCCTGTGCCTGCCTGGCGGTGTGGCCGTAGCCGCTGTGGTAGACGATAGCGATTTGGGTAGCGTTGGGGTTCATGATGCGGTGCCTCGACAAAGTTTGAAATATTTGAATTTGGCTCGCATCGCGTGGATCGCTGGATCTGCTTGATTGCTGGGCCGGTGAGGCAAGTCTAGGCGCCGGCCGATTGCGTTGGTGACTGAAATCTCAATTATTCATTGAAATATTTTGAATTGTCGGGCGAGGCCGGAGATTCTGTGCGCCTGGCATTTCGTGCCCACCGTGCCAGGCGCCGATGACGGTGGCGAAACAGCCATTTCACGACGGCTGCGATCGCGCTGCCACCGCCGGGCAGCCAGGCCGCGGGTCCGCGCAAGGCAAAGGTGAGCCGGTCGTGCACCTCGCAGCCGCCAGGGGTGTCTCTGACCGTTCGTTCGTGCACCCAGCTGCGCATGCTCAGCATCCGCGACGTTTCCTTGAAGCGGTAGCCCGGCCCCACCTCCGCCAGCATGATGTCGTCCGCATCCACGGGAAACATGCCGAACGCCAGTAGCCAGCTACGGCCAAGCCGCTCGCCAAGCGGCAGCTCGCCGATCGCCTTGCCGCGCATGGCGGGCGGCGCCGTCATGCGCAGCCAGGGAAACAGCTCGTCGTTGATGCCTTCGGACGTGGTCGCGCGCTGCCATGCCTGGCTGGCACTGATCGGCAAGGTGGATGCAAGCTCGAACATCAGGGACATAGCGGATTTCGATTAGTGGGTGAACGTGTTCGCCATGATAGCGAGCCAAGCCATGCGGCCCGCTGCCTGCCCGGCTTTACCTGTCAGGTTGTCGCCGCGCCGGCCTCGGATGGCACATGCCGGATCACGTTGAAACCCTCGTCCGCCGATGGCGCCACAAAGTAACGCGTGATGGCATCGAACTGCGCATCGGTCGTCTCGAACGGATGCGTGCCGCTGGCGTTGCGCGCGCGCAGGCGTGCCTTGCACACGGCGTCAGGCACATCGAGGTAGTGGAGTTGATGCGCCACGCCCGCCTGCTCGACGATGGCCCTGGCCCAGCTTCGCGTGGCCGGCGTGTTGGCAGGGAAATCAAGCACGACCGACATGCCCGCCTGCAGCAGCGCGTCGATGTGGCTGGCCATGGCGTCACGCAATCTTGCGGCACAGCGGGCATAGTCGGCGACCTCCCGGATCTCGCCGGGATACAGGCGTGACAGCCAGTCGTCCTCGCTGATCCGCACGGTAGCTGGCCGGGCAGCGAGCTGCCTGGCCAATGTCGATTTGCCGGAGCCGATCTTGCCGCAGACCATATAGAGGACGGCGGGTGCTGCTGCTTGTGCTGCTTTTGCTTCAGCTGCTGCGGGGCGGGTTGGCTGCATCTTCGGGCTCCTTGGTGTTTGCTGGCCCCAAGGCGGCGGGCACAAAAAACCCGCCTCGTTGGGCGGGTCGCTTTGTGTGCTCAGTCCACGTGCGCTAACCCACCATCCCTGGGATGGTGCGAATAATCGACGGGTTTTGCGCGCGGGTCATGGCGCAGATGTTAGCGGATCGCCGGCTTGCCCGCAATCGCCTTCGCGCGGCGGCGCCGCCCTTGTCCTATCGACCCGGCCATTGCAGAATACGGCCGCACCAGAATAGATAAACCCTCGCCGCCGTCGCGCGTTTGCGCGAAGCCGTCTGCCTTGCCACGCGGACCGGCAACCCCTCCCGGCTACCTGCACATGACAACGTCACCGCAACCGATGCGCCGCTTCGCTCTGATCGCTACTCCTGTCTTCCTGGCGCTCGCCGCCGCCAATGCCAGCGCGCTCGATGCCGCGCAGCTGCTCACCAAGCTCACGCCAAGCATCTATGCCGTGCGGGCAATGGGCGCCAATAATGCACCGCTGGCGTCGGGCTCCGCCGTGGTGATCGGCCCGGGGCAACTGGTCACGGCTTGCCACGTGCTGGCCGGGGCGCGCGCGATTGCCGTGCGGCGCGATAACGTGAGCTATGACGCCACGCTGGACGCGCCCGACGTGGATCGCGACCTGTGCCTGCTGCGGGTGGCGAACTTCAGCGCGCCGGCCGTCAGCGTGTCGGCCGCGGCGGCACCGTCGTTCGGACAGAAGGTGCTTGCGGCAGCCAGCCCGGAGGCCGCGGGCGTGGTCGTGCTGGATGGCAGCGTGTCCGGGCTGCGCGCGGGCTCGGACGGCAAGCTGGACCGCATCGAGCTCACGCTTGATTTCCCGCCGGCGGCCAGCGGTGGCGGCCTGTTCGATGAGACGGGCAGGCTCGTGGGCATCCTGTCGGCCGGGCGCGCGTCCGGCGAAAAGCCCAAGGCGCTGCCCGCCAGTTGGATCGCTCAGATCAAGGAGCGCGGCGTGGCGGCGATGGCCAGCTATCGCGCGTCAGCGCCAGCGCCGGCGGCCGCGGCGCCCGTGGTGGACGAGGCCGGTGCTGCCCCGGCTGGCGGCGCGTCGCCCCGCGTTGGCGAGGTCTGGCGCTACGAACTGGTCGACAAGCTGACGCGCAAGCGGCGCGATGTGGTCTACCGGGTCGACCGCGTTGAGGATGAGCGCGTCACGTTCAACCAGGGCGCCCGCGTCGAGACCCTGGACGGCCGCGTCGCGCGGATCAGCACGCCCAGCGGTGGCGAGTTCGATGGCGCATCGCCGCCGCGCGGCTGGGTGCCGGAAGACGTCAAGCCGGGTGCCCGATGGAAATACAGTTACAAGCAGGCCGGCACCGACTTGCGTACGGAACTCACCGGCGAGGTGACCGGGGAGTCCACCATCACGGTGCCCGCCGGCAGCTTCCGGGTCTTGCGCCTGGCCTACAAGGGCTATGTGGCGCGGCCGTTCTACGGCGTCTCGTATGGCGCACCATCCTCCGTGCCTTACACGGCGGTGGCGTGGTATGCCCCGGAGCTCAAGCGCGTGGTGCGCTTCGATGCCAGCTACGCTTCCAAGTACGAACGCGTGGACGAAAGCCTGGTGCTTGCGGAGCACCGCTTCGACTGAAGTGCTGAAGTGCTGAAGTGGCCGCGATCCGGCTTTGATTCCCGGGCGCGGGACGATATGCCGGGGTGCAGCAAGCGATTTTGGTAGGATGCAGGCCTTTCTTCGTGCCGGAATGTGACTCCGCCCCATGCTGCTTGCTTCATGAATCTGGCCCAGATCAAAACCCTGGCCGCTGAGCGGCTTGCCCGCCTGCGGCGCCCCACGCGCCGCGGCGTGGCCAAGGCCGTGGCCGCCGTGCCGGTGCTGTTCCTGCTCTATGTGCTGGTGCTGATTCCGTTCACCCCGGGCATCAGCGATATCCGCAAGGCCAAGTCCGACCAGCCCGCGCAGATCCTCTCGGCCGATGGCAAGCCGCTGGCCGTGTTCAAGTGGGCCAACCGCGAATGGGTCCGCCTGGCCGATATCTCGCCCAATGTGACGGCCGCGCTGATCGCCACCGAGGATCACCGCTTTTACCAGCACTTCGGCCTGGACTGGCGCCGCATGGGCTCGGCCGCGCTGCATACCTTCTCCGGCGACCGGCAAGGTGGCTCTACCATCACGCAGCAGCTGGCCCGCAATCTCTATCCCGACGAGATCGGCCGCGCGCCTACGCTCACGCGCAAGCTCAAGGAAGCCATCACGGCGCTGAAGATCGAGGCGCTCTACACCAAGGACGAGATTCTCGAGACCTATCTCAACACCGTGCCGTTCCTGTACAACGCTTACGGCATCGAGATGGCGGCGCGTACCTACTTCGATAAATCCGCCGGCCGGCTGGACGTGCTGGAAAGCGCCACGCTGATCGGCATGCTCAAGGGCAACAGCTACTACAACCCGGTCATCAACCCCGAGCGCGCCGTGCAGCGGCGCAATACGGTGCTGGCGCAGATGGTCAAGTACCAGAAGCTGGAGCCGGCGAAGTACGAGTTGCTGAAGAAGCGCCCGCTGCGCATCGACTTCGAGCGGCAGACCGAGCCGCCCGGCCCGGCGCCGCACTTTGCCCAGCAACTGCGCAAATGGCTGATCGCCTGGGCGGACCGCAACGACTACAACATCTACACCGACGGGCTGGTGGTGCACACCACCATCGATTCACGGCTGCAGGCGCTGGCCAACCAGGCGGTGGCGCGCCAGGGCAACCAGCTGCAAGGGATCGCCGATGCCGCGTGGGCGCCGCGCTCCGGCTGGGCCGCCAACAAGGACCTGGTACAGGCCTTTGTGCGCGAGACCCCGGCGTACCGCGCGGCCAGGGAAGCGGGGCAGACGCCAGAGGCGGCCATGAAGCAACTGCTGGCGGATAACGCCTTCATGCAGGCGCTGCGCCAGTCCAAGACCCGCATCCAGGCCGGCTTCCTCGCGCTGGACCCGCGCACCGGCGAAATCAAGGCATGGGTAGGCAGCCGCGACTTCACCCTGGATGCCTTCGACCACGTCCAGCAGGCGCAGCGCCAGCCGGGTTCCACGTTCAAGCCGTTCGTGTATGGCGCGGCGTTCGAGCAAGGTGCCAAGCCCGACGACACCTTCGTCGACCAGGCCGTGGAAATCCCGCTCGCCGGCGGCGAGGTCTGGCGGCCCTCCGACGATGGCCCCCCGAGCGGGCGCGCCATGAGCCTGCGCGATGGCCTGGTGTATTCCAAGAACACCATCACCGCGCAACTGATGCAGAGCGTTGGCCCGGCCAAGGTGGCCAAGCTGGCGCGCGCCATGGGCGTGCGGCAGAGCCGGCTCGATCCCGTGCCCTCGCTGGCGCTGGGCACCAGCCCGGTCACCTTGAAGGAAATGGTCAGCGCCTACGGCACCATCGCCAATCAGGGCGCCTACCTGGAGCCGGTGATGGTATCGCGCATCGAAGACCGCAAGGGCGAGGTGCTGGAGACGTTCCGCCCCGCGTCACCCGAGCAGGCACTGCCGGTTGCCACCGTGCAGACGCTGGTTGACGTGATGCGCGGCGTGATCGACCGCGGTACCGGCGCGAGCATCCGCACGCGCTTCGGCATTCGCGCGGATGTCGCCGGCAAGACCGGCACCACGCAGGACAACGCCGATGGCTGGTTCATCCTGATGCATCCGCAACTGGTAGCCGGCGCCTGGGTCGGGTTCAACGACAGCCGGGTGACGCTGCGCAGCGACTACTGGGGCCAGGGCGCGCACAGCGCGCTGCCGATGGTGGGCGACTTTTTCCAGCGTTCGCTCCGGTCCCGCATGATCGATGCGAACGTCCGCTTCGTGGAGCAGAAGGAAACCGGCCTCTTTGAAGCCTTGGGCTGGACGATACGCGGCTGGTACCAGCGGTGGTTCGGGCCGGCGGCCAAGCCGGAAGCCCCGCCCGCGCCCAAGCGGGCCGCGCGCCCCGCGCAGGAGCCGGCGGCAGCTGCCGAGCCAGACACCAGTGTGGCGGCATCGGCGGTGCCGCCCGCCTTGCCGGGCGCAAGCAGCGCGGCCAGCGACCCGGGTGTCCTGGATACGGCGCCGGCGAACCCGCCGGCGGTGGTGTCTGCCAGCGTGCCCCCGGCCATGGCCGCGCCATCCTCCTCGCAGGATGATCCCAGGGTACGGGCCAGCGAAAGCAGCCAGCCCTGAAGCAGACCCAGGCCCGGCGGGCCTGTTCGAGTATCGTGTCCGGGCGGCGCTTGCGCTCAGGCAAGCCGGGCGTCGCTCCTGATCGCGCGGCGGAAGAGCTCGGCGAGCCGTGTTGCGGCGAGCGAGAGCGGATTGTCGCGCAAGGTAAGGATGCCGAGCGTGATTGGCGGCAGGGCCATGGCCAGCGGGATGCGGCTGACCTGGTCGCCATACGGTGCCGTCTTCAGCATGCCGGCGGGGCAGGTCAGCAGGGCGTCGCTGCGCGTCAGCAGGTTCCAGCCCACGCCAAAGGTATTGACCTTGATGATGCGGCGAGGCCGGGCGAGTCCCGCATCGCGGATGCTCTCCAGGAAGTGCGTGTGCTGGCTGCCTGGCGACAGGTACATCAGCCACTCGCATTCCAGCAATTCGTCCCACCGCGTGGCATTTTCCAGCGGATGCCCGCGCCGGCAGGCCAGCATCGTTTCGAGGTTGAGCAGCGGCTCGAAACTGAAGTCGCTTGCGATCGATTCGCGCACTGGCGCCGCCACGGCAAAGTCCACAGCGCCTTCGCGCAGCGCCGGCAGCACCATGGGCATCAGTCCTTCATCGATCGTGACGTCGGCCAGGGGCATGCTGAGCCGGAAGGACCGCAGCACTTCCGGCAGGACACTGAGGAACGCCATCGGTGTAACCGCCACCGCGACGCGCGCGGTATTGCCCCCCTGCAGCTCACGGATATCCTGGCGCGCCAGCGCAAGCTGCGACCGTGCCATGCGGGCACGCAAGGTGAGCTGATGCCCGCACTCGGTGAGGGTCACGCCGCGTGAACTGCGCACGACCAGCGGCGCATCGAGGTCCTCTTCCAGTTCTTTTACCGCCTTCGTGATGGCCGCCTGGCTCAGATGCAGACTACGCGCGGCGGCGCGAATGCTGCCGGTTTCGACGAGCCGCAGCCAGGCTTTCAGGTGGTGGTCTTTCATGGCGTTTCCGGTTTCCGGTGAATTCGTGTTGCCATTGCAGTGACAACTCAGAGTTGTCATAGATAAGAATATTTAGTCTACCGGTTTTCACATCGATTGCTTACGCTTTGCCTGCACACACCGCGCCGGGCGCCGGCCCGCCAAGGGGCTTGTGCCGCTGGCATGGCTTGCATCGAACCTGCACCGAACCCGTATGAAAGGACATCCCATGAGATCGAGGCTTTCCCCGGTTTTGCGCGTTTTGTTTCTCTTCAGCCTGCTCACAGCCGCCGCGGTCGCGCGCGCGGAGTGGCCGGATCGCCCGATCAAGTTGATCGTGCCCTATGCGGCAGGCTCGGGGGTCGACGTCACCATGCGCCCCATCGCAGAAGTCATGGGACGGGAGCTGGGCCAGCCGGTGGTGCTGGACAACCGCGGCAGCGCGGGCGGCATCGTCGGCACACAGGTGCTGGCCGCTTCGGCGCCGGACGGCTACACCATCGGGTATGGCAACCTGGTCACGCTAGCGATCAACCGCGCCTTCTACACCAAGCTGCCCTACGACCCGGAGAAGGACATCGAGCCGGTCGGGCTGGCCGTGAGCAACGCCTACGTGCTGATCGCGCGCAAGGACTTCCCGGCCAGCAACCTGGAAGAACTGATCGCCTATGCGCGCAAGCATCCGGGGAAAGTGGTGATGGGCTCGCCTGGCGTCGGCTCCGCGGGACAGCTGGCAGGCGAGCTGATCAAGGCCAGCACAGGCACCGTCATGCTGCACGTGCCTTACAAAAGCGGCGCCCAGGCCCTCGGCGACATCGTCAACGGGCAGGTCGACATCATGATCGACAACATTTCCGCCGTGCAGCAGTTCATCCAGTCCGGCCGCGTCAAGCCTCTCGCGGTTACCAGCCTGCAACGTGCCTCCGTATTGCCCAATGTGCCGACCATCGACGAGAGCGGCATCAAGGGATTCAATGTGGTCGCCTGGGGTGGCGTGGTCGCTCCGGCGGGCACGCCCAAGGCTGTGATTCGCAAGCTCAATGCGGCGCTGAACAGCGCGCTCAGGGATCCCGCGGTGGTACGGGCCAATGCATTGTTGTCGGTGGACGCGATGCCCTCGACGCCCGCGGAATTCTCGACGCTGATTCATAGCGAGGTGCCGAAGTGGGCCGCGAGCGTCAAGCGCGCTGGGGTCAGGGCAGATTGAAACGCGCATGCCCGGCGTCGCGGGCGAAAGCAGGGACCAAAGGGAGGAAGTCCGATGAGCAATGAAATCTGGCGCTGGAGCGCTGTTGACCTGGCAAGCCGTATCCGTTTTCGCGAGGTGTCGTGCGAGGAGGCCGTTGCCAGTTGTCTGCATCGGCTTGACCAGGTGAATCCGCAAATCAACGCCGTGGTGGATGTGCTGGCCGCACAGGCGATGCAGGCGGCGGCACTGGCCGACGCCGCACTGGCAAGGGGCGAGGCGGCCGGCCCCTTGCATGGTGTCCCGGTCACGGTGAAGGTCAATGTGGACCTGGAAGGCTACGCTACCACCAACGGGGTGGGCGCCTACCGCGATGCGCTGGCCTGCGCCGACAGCCCGGTAGTGGCGAACCTGCGCAAGGCGGGTGCTATTGTCATCGGCCGCACCAATACGCCGGCGTTTTCCATGCGCTGGTTCACCGATAACGATCTACATGGCCGCACGGTGAATCCATGGAACCCGGAGCGCACGCCTGGCGGCTCCAGCGGCGGCGCCGCGGCCGCGGTGGCGGCGGGCATCGGGCCGCTTGCCCACGGCAATGACCAGGGTGGATCGATCCGTTATCCCGCCTATGCCTGTGGCGTGCCCGGACTGCGGCCAAGCCTGGGCCGGGTACCGGCGTTCAATCCGTCGCAAGCGAAAGAGCGGACCCTCGGCATGCAGATCAGTTCGGTGCAGGGACCACTGGCACGACAGGTCGCGGACCTGAGGCTGGGTCTTGCCGCCATGGCGGCGCCGGATCCAAGGGATCCCTGGTGGGTACCGGCGCCGCTTGAGGGCTCGGTCCGATTTCCTGTACGCGTGGCCGTTTGCAGTGAACTGCCTGGTTACGCCGTCTCGCCTGCGGTGGCCGGTGCGGTCAGGCAGGCGGCGCATTGGCTGGAGCAGGCGGGTTGCACCATCGAAGAGGTGGCCCCGCCGCGGCTGCGCGAGGCGGCGGACTTATGGCTTGCGCTGACCTTGAGCGAGGCGGGGGCCGGGGTGCGGCAGGCCGTCGAGCAAGATGGCGACAAGCCCATGCGCAAAGCGTTCGCAAGCATGAACGCCCATGCGCCACAGCTAGGCTTGACGCAATACATGGCCGCGCTGTCGCAGCGCTCGACTTTGCTGCGCGAATGGCAGGCGTTCCTTGCGCGCTATCCGCTGCTGCTCTTGCCGGTCTCGTGGCAGCCGCCATTCCCCGTCGACGCGGACCAGAAGGGCGACGACGCGATGCGCTGGATACTCGACGCGCAAAGCCCGATGCTGGCCACCGCGATCCTGGGCCTGCCCGGGCTGTCGGTGCCGACCGGGCTGGTGGACGGCGTGCCGATGGGCGTGCAACTGGTCGCGGGCCGCTTTCAGGAGGCGTTGTGCCTGGCCGGTGGCGAGGCGATCGAGGCGCGTGCCAGTTGCGAGGTGCCGGTGGATCCGCGCCGGGCCGGGCAATGACCGGGCAAGGGTTGCCGGCATGAGCCGGCAGCACAACGCCATCACGAGCGCCCGTCTGTCCCCCCCCCGGCGCTCGCCTGCGCTAGTGGGAGCGAGCCATCGCATGGCATCCCGCACCCACCATCAGCGCCGCAAGGCAGGCAGGAACCCCCTGCCTGCCAGCCGCCCGGCACCGCGCGCGTGCTGTTGCGGTTCACTTCGCTTACCATAGCGGTTTGACTGGCGGCATCCCTGTCTAGCGAACCGGCCGGCTCGACCGTTCTGTTCCCGCAATGCAATGTGCGCGAACCAGCGCTAGTATGCGAGCCGTGCGGCAGCTTTCCTGCCGGTGGACCTTTTTCCTGATGAACAAAAATCCAAAGAATTCTCGTGGCGAGCCTCCCGCTCCGCGTACCTGGGATGCCCGTCTGGCGCGCGCGCTTGTCCGCCCGCTCAAGGACTCCTGGGTCACTCCGAACCACTTGACCACCCTGCGGCTCATGATCGGCCTTGCCGGGGTGGCGTGCCTGATGCAAGGCGGTTTCGCGTGGACCAACTATGGTGCGCTCCTGATCGTGGTGTCCAACTTCGTTGACCACACTGACGGAGAATTGGCAAGAATTAGCGGCAAATCCAGTAAGATAGGCCATTTTTATGACCTGGCGAGCGATGCGCTGATTACCGTCCTGCTCTTCGTGGGCATGGGCGTAGCCATTGCCGGGCAGGCCGCGGCAGACACGATGTCGCCTGTGCTGCAAGGCACGCTCGCTGGCGTGGCGGTGGCGCTGATCTTCTTCCTGCGCATGCGGATCGAGTCGCGTGTGGGGAAAAGCGGGACGAAGCAAGCCTCTGCCGGCGGTTTCGAGACAGAAGACGTACTTTACCTGCTTCCGCTCGTCACGCTGACCAGCGGCATCGCCCCGTTCCTGATGGCGGCGTCGATCGGCGCCCCCCTGTTCGCGGCCTGGGTCATCATCGATTACTGGCGCGTGATGCGGCGTCCCCTGCCGGCCACGGCTTCGACGGAGATCTGAGAAACGCGATGAGCGAGCAAGCCAACGGCATCACCCTGGACGACCCGTCCCCCGCTTCAGTTCCCCCCCGCCAAAGACCGGCCGCGGAACCTGCCCCCGGCGCCATGCTGCCCAATCCCGATGCCTGCGTGGCCGAGCGCACCGCCCGGCTCGACAGCAAGCAGCTGCGCGCCGATTTCGTGCGCCAGGGCGCTTTCCTGCACCTGGAGGATTTCCTGGCGCCTGAGGTCACCGCGCAACTGGCGGCCAGCGCCCGCGCGCTGGTGCCGCAGATCAACCGCAATTACCTGCCCGGCCACAAGCAGGGCGGCAGTGTCAGCCGGCACACCATCGACGAGCTCGCGCCGTTCATTGCCGAGCTGTACCGGTCGAAGGCGCTGATCGGCTGGCTGGAGCAGATGTGCGGCGAGAAGCTGCTGCTCTCGCCCGACTCCGATCCCCATGCCTACGCGCTGTATTACTACACGCGCCAGGGTGACCACATCGGCTGGCACTACGACACCTCTTATTACGACGGCCGCCGCTACACGCTGCTGCTGGGCGTGATCGAGGAATCGTCATGCCGCCTGGACTACGAACTGCACACGCGCGATGCGCAAGTGCCCGATGAACCCGGTTCGGTGCAGACCACGCCCGGCGGGCTGGTGTTCTTCGATGGCGACAAGCTGCGCCACCGCATCACGCCGGCCGGCGCCAACGAAATGCGCGTGTCGCTGACGTTCGAGTACGTGACCGATCCGGGCATGCGCCCGTGGCTGCGCTTCATCTCCAATATGAAGGACGCGGTCGCCTATTTCGGCTTCCGGCAAGTGTTCAAGAAACTGGTGCCGGGCCAGAAGCCCCGCTCATGACCCGTGCTGCCATGCTTTTCCTGTCGATCGGCGCGGCGCTCTTTGTCGCGCTGCTTGCCTGGCAGGGATTCGGCTCCGTCGCGTCGACGTTCATGTCGGCCGGCTGGGGCCTGGTGCTGGTCGCCGCGTTCCACCTGCTGCCACTGGTGCTGGACGCCGGCGCCATTTACGTATTGTTCGACCGCCGGGCCGGCCACGGCACCCTGCGCGACGCGCTGCTGGCGCGCTGGGCCGGGGAGTCCGTCAACAGCCTGCTGCCCGCGGGGCAGATCGGCGGCCCGGTCCTGATGGTGCGCTACCTGGCGCAGCGTGGCACGCGCATGCGCGACGCCGCCGCGGCCATCACGGTGAGCACCACCATGCAGGCGCTGGCGCAGATGGTGTTTGCCTTTATCGGCCTGGCGCTGTTTGGCCTGTATGGCGGGCACGACGCGCTGGCGGACCTGCGCACGCCGACCCTGGTCGTTACCGCCGTGCTTGCGCTATGCATAGCGGGTTTCTACGTGGTGCAGAAGCGCGGCCTGTTCGGCCGGGTGCTGCGCCTGCTGTCGAAGGTATTCGGCAAGCGCGACTGGTCGGGGTTGACCATGCGCGCCGATGCCGTGGACGCGGCCGTGCAAGGCATGTACCGCGATCGCCGCAAGGTGGCGTCCACCTTCGCGCTGAGCCTGGTGGGCTGGCTGGTCGGCACGGGCGAGGTCTGGCTGGCCCTGCATTTCCTCGGGCATCCCGTCAGCTGGCTCGACGCTTTGCTGCTGGAGAGCGTGGGACAGGCGATCCGGGGCGCGGCGTTTGCCATTCCCGGCTCGCTGGGCGCGCAGGAAGGCGGCTACCTGCTGCTGGCGCCCATCGTCGGCCTGCCGCCCGATGCGGCGCTGGCGCTATCCCTGGCAAAGCGGGCTCGCGAGATCGGGCTCGGCGCGCCGGGGCTGCTGTATTTACATTTGAGTGAACGAAAATTCCAACGGCGGCGCGCGGCAGGTGTGCAGCGGGCCGCCGATTGATCGATGGCAATTTGCATGGGTGCGGAGAACGAATGCGAGCAATCATCCTTGCCGCGGGCCTAGGCCTGCGACTTCAGCAACAACCCGGGGAGCAATTCCCCAAGTGCCTGCTGCGTTTTGAGGGCATTACCCTGCTGGAGCGGCATCTGCGCATGCTCGACGCGGCCGGGGTGGACGAGATCGTGCTGGCGCTGGGCTTTCAGCCGGAACACGTCGAGGCCGAACTGGTACGGCTGGGGCGCGACCCCTATCCGGAGATCGTGCTGAACCCGCGCTACGACCTGGGCAGCGTGCTGACCGTGCACACGGTGGCCGATGCGCTCACGCGCGGCGGCGACGTGCTGCTCATGGATGCGGACGTGCTCTACGACGAGCGCATCCTCAGCGCGCTGGTGGCGGGCGGCACTACCAACCGCCTCTTGATCGACCGCGATTTCGAAGCCGGCGACGAACCCGTCAAGCTGTGCCTGAAGGACGGCGTGCCGGTGGAGCTGCGCAAGCAGCTCGCGGTTGGCCTGGAGTACGACACCATTGGCGAGTCGGTCGGTTTCTTCCGCTTCCAGGAGCAGACCGCGCGCCGTCTGGCGCAGATCGTCCAGGGATACGTCGACAGCGGCCGCTCGAACATGCCGCATGAAGAAGCGGTGCGCGACCTGCTGCTCGAAGGCGGCCACGTATTCGATGTCGCCGATGTGAGCGGCGCACCGTGGATCGAGATCGATTTCCCGAACGACGTGGCGCGTGCGCGCGACGAAGTCCTGCCCGAACTTCAGCCGATTGTGGGAGTAGCACAGTGAACGCGATTGACCCGATTTTCTCGACTGCCTCGCGCAGCGCCCGGCTGCGCCAGATGATTGTCGGCAACGAGCTGGAATTCATGATGGAAGCCCACAACGGGCTGTCCGCGCGCATCGTGCGCGAGGCCGGGTTCAAGGCCATCTGGGGTTCGGGCCTGGCGATTTCCGCCCAGTACGGCGTGCGCGACAACAACGAAGCCAGCTGGACCCAGGTGGTCGACACGCTGGAGTTCATGGCCGACGCCAGCGACCTGCCGATCCTGCTGGACGGTGACACCGGCTACGGCAACTTCAACAATGTGCGCCGCCTGGTGCGCAAGCTCGAGCAGCGCGGCATTGCCGGCGTGTGCATCGAGGACAAGCAGTTTCCCAAGACCAACAGCTTCATCGACGGCGAGCGCCAGCCGCTGGCCGAGATCGATGAGTTCTGCGGCAAGATCAAGGCCGGCAAGGATTCGCAGTCGGACGACAACTTCTCCATCGTCGCCCGCGTGGAAGCCCTGATCGCAGGCTGGGGCATGGACGAAGCCCTGCGCCGCGCCGAGGCCTATCGCCAGGCCGGCGCCGACGCCATCCTGATCCACAGCAAGCTGTCGCGCCCGGACGAGATCCTGCAGTTCGCGCGCGAGTGGGCCGGCCGGGGCCCGCTGGTGATCGTGCCGACCAAGTACTACAGCACCCCGACCGAAGCCTTCCGCAAGGCTGGCATCAGCGTGGTGATCTGGGCCAACCACCTGATCCGCGTGGCGGCATCCTCGATGCAGGCCGTGGCCAAGGAAATCCACGACAGCGAGACGCTGGTCAACGTGGAAGACCGCATCGCCACCGTCAACGAGATCTTCCGCCTGCAGGACGCCGACGAATACTCGACTGCCGAGAAGATCTACCTGTCCGGCTCGCAAGCGCCGGGCGCGGCGGTGGTGCTGGCGGCCGGCCGCGGCACCGGCCTGGAGCCCCTTACCGAGGACCGTCCCAAGGTCATGCTGCCCGTGGCCGGCAAGCCGCTGCTGCGCTGGCTGGTGGACGCGTTCAAGAAGCAGTCGATCAACGACATCACCGTGGTGGGCGGCTACCAGGCCAAGGCCATCGACACGGCCGGCATCAAGCTGGTGGTCAACGAGCAATACGCCCAGACCGGCGAGCTGGCCTCGCTGGCATGCGCCGTCGACGGCTTGCAGACGGATACCGTGATCGCCTACGGCGACCTGCTGTTCCGCAGCTATATCCTGCGCGACCTGCTGGAGAGCGACGCGCCGTTCAGCGTGGTGGTGGATTCGTCGCTGACCACGGAGTCGAACCAGAGCGTGCGCGACTTCGCCTATTGCTCCGCGCCCGACGACCGTGACCTGTTCGGCCAGAAGATCCTGCTGCGCCATGTGTCGAGCAAGGGCCAGGAGCCGGGCGCCGCCCAAGCCCAGGCACCGCACGGGCGCTGGATCGGCCTGCTGAACGTGCGCGGCGAGGGCCGCGTGCGCCTGCAGAAGCTGGTGGCCGAACTGCGCAAGCGCGACGACTTCAACACGCTGGACATGCCCGCGCTGCTCAACGCGCTGGTCGAAGCCGGCGAAGAGATCGAAGTGAAGTATGTGCACGGCCACTGGCGCGGCGTGAACGACCTCGACGACTTCCGCCGCGCGGGCGATTTCGCGCATACGCAGACGCCGTTTGCGGTCGGCGGCACGGACGCAGAGGAAGCCCGATGATCGAAGCGGCACAGTTTGTCGAGGCCGCGCGTGCGCGCGGCTTCGATTGGTATGCCGGGGTGCCTTGCTCGTATCTCACGCCGTTCATCAACTACGTGATGCAGGACCCGTCGCTGCACTACGTGTCGGCGGCAAACGAAGGCGATGCGGTGGCGCTGATCGCCGGCGTGACGCTGGGCGCGCAGGGTGGCCGCCGTGGCGTCACCATGATGCAGAACTCCGGCCTGGGCAATGCGGTCAGCCCGCTGACCTCGCTCACATGGACGTTTCGCCTGCCGCAGTTGCTGATCGTGACCTGGCGCGGGCAGCCGGGCGTGGCTGACGAACCGCAACACGCGCTGATGGGCCCGGTTACCCCGACGATGCTCGACACCATGGAAATCCCGTGGGAAACCTTCCCGACCGACCCGGCCGAGGTTGGCCCGGCGCTGGATCGCGCGGTGGCGCATATGGATGCCACCGGCCGTCCGTACGCGCTGGTGATGCAAAAGGGCAGCGTCGCGCCGTATGCACTGAAGCAGCAGGCGCGGCCCGTGCCGCGCCCCAAGTGCACGCCGCTCGCGGGCGCGCAGGGCGCATCGCGCGATGGCCTGCCAACGCGCCGCGCCGCGCTGCAACGCGTGATCGCGCATACGCCGATGGACAAGACCGTGGTGCTGGCATCGACCGGCTTCTGCGGGCGTGAGCTGTATGCGCTCGACGACCGAGCCAACCAGCTCTACATGGTGGGTTCGATGGGCTGCCTCACGCCCTTCGCGCTGGGCCTTGCGCTCGCGCGTCCGGACCTCAGCGTGGTCGCCGTGGACGGCGACGGCGCGGCGCTCATGCGCATGGGCGTGTTCGCCACGCTCGGTGCCTATGGCCCGGGCAACCTCACGCATGTGCTGCTCGACAACGGCGCCCATGACTCCACCGGCGGACAGGCGACCGTGTCGCATCATGTCTCGTTTGCCGGCGTGGCGTCCGCCTGCGGCTATGCGTCGGCGGCCGAAGGCGACCAGCTCGACCTGCTCGACCAGACGCTCACGGCCGCGCCTGCGAGCGCCGCCGGCCCGCGTTTTGTCGCGCTGACGATCAGCGCCGGCACGCCGGATGGCTTGCCGCGCCCGACCATCACCCCGGTCGATGTGAAGACGCGCCTGGCGCGACACATCGGTGCCGACCAAGGAGGGAAGTAAATGCTGCTACTCAATCCGGGCCCCGTTACCCTGTCGGAACGTGTCCGCCAAAGCTTGCTGCAGCCGGACCTGTGCCACCGCGAAAGCGAGTTCTTCGACCTGCAGGACGAAGCCCGCGCACGCCTGCTGGACATCTACGAACTGGATCCCGCCGAGTGGGCCGCGGTCCTGATGACCGGCTCCGGCACGGCGGCGGTGGAGAGCATGATCGCCGCGCTGGTGCCCGAGCAAGGCAAGCTGCTGATCGTCCAGAACGGCGTGTACGGCGAGCGCATCACGCAGATCGCCACGCAGTACCGCATCGCCCATGAGGTCGTTGCGCACGACTGGATGCAGGCGCCTGATCTTGCCCGCATTGCCGCCGCGCTCGACGCGGACCGCGCGATCACGCACGTGGCGGTGATCCATCATGAAACCACCACCGGCCGCCTGAACGACCTCCAGGCACTGGACGCACTGTGCCGCGCGCGCGATGTGCGCCTGCTGGTGGATGGCGTGAGCAGCTTCGGCGCCGAGGCGATCGATTTCGGCGGCAGCATTGCCGCGGTGGCGGCCACGGCCAACAAGTGCCTGCATGGCGTACCGGGCGCATCGTTCGTCATTGTGCGGCGCAGCGCGCTGGAGCAAGCCGCCAGCCGGACGTACTACCTCGATCTCGGGCGGCTCGCGCGCTTGCAGGACCAGCGCAATACCCCCTTCACGCCGTCGGTGCATGCCTATTACGCACTGGTGGAAGCGCTGCGCGAACTGGCGCAAGAGGGTGGCTGGCGCGCCCGCCATGCGCGCTATGCGGCCCTTGCCGAACGCGCGCGCGCCGGGCTTGAGGCCCTGGGCATGCCGGCCCTGTGGCCGTCGGAACAGTCCTCCGTGGTGCTGCGGGCCTACCGCTTGCCGGCCGGCTTGTCGTATCCCCAGTTGCACGACGGCCTGAAGGAACGCGGGTTTGTCATCTATGCGGGCCAGGGCGGGCTGTCGGCCGAGCTGTTCCGCATTTCCACGATGGGCAATATCCAGATGGATGACATCGAGCGCTTGCTGCAAGGTTTCAAGGCGCTGACACAGTAATTGCCTGCTGGCATTGGCCGGTGCGTGGTGCGCGCCGGCCACTGTCGTTTTCGTCATTTTATTTTTGGCGGCAAAGCACTAGCATTAGGCAAGAGAGGCGGGTACCCCGGGCCCCGGGCGAGCGCATCTTGTTCGTGGAGGATCATTGCGATGCCTCGCCGTTTCCGCCTTCGCTTTGCCCCTGCGGGATGCAACGCCGCCGTACTTGCGGTTTGCGCCGGCTTTGTCGTTGTCCTTGGCGCATCCTTGTCCATCACCGCGCCGGCAGCGACACCTGGCGAGAGTCCCGCAGCCGTGGGCGTTGACCGCTCCTCGCCGGACCGCATGGTCCGCGCCGCCGTCGAAGGCGTACTCACCACCATCCAGGCCAACGCCGACACCCGTAACGGCGATCTGGACAAGATCACGGCCGTGGTGCGCCGGCAGTTCCTGCCTTATGCCGATTTTCAGCGCACTACCCGGCTTGCGGTCGGCAGCGCCTGGCGCAGTGCCACGCCGGAGCAGCAGAAGCAGCTTTACGAGCAGTTCCAGACGCTGCTGGTGCGCAGCTACGCCTTGTCCCTTTCACAAGTGCGCGAGCAGACGCTGAAGTTTCGCTACAAGGCGCCGCGGACTGCGGGAAATGATGTGGTGGTGGAGACCAGCGTGCTGAATAACGGGGATGAGGTGCAGATCGACTATCGGCTGCAGAAGGGCGCGGCGGGGTGGTCGATTTACGATATCAATATGAGTGGGGCTTGGCTGATTGAGGTTTATCGCAAGCAGTTTGCGGATATTGTGGCAAAAGGGGGGATTGAGGGCCTGGTCAAGTATCTGGCTAGCCATAATGCGGCGTGAGCTATCTCGCGTCTTCCCCCGCGTCGTCCCCCGCGTCGTTCAATGGCCCCATGGTGTGGCGCCTTTATCATCCGGCATCCGATAGCAGCGTGTCGCTGGACAGCGATTCAATCAGGTTCTCCGCGGACATTGGTCGTCCGAGCAGGAATCCTTGCAGCGAGTTGCATCCAAGCCGCGTCAGGAACTCCTGCTGCGTCGCCGTTTCGACCCCTTCTGCAACGATATTCAAATTCAGCGTGCGCCCCAGCGCCACAATGGCCGAGACAATCGCCGCATCCTCGGTATTGCGTGACAGGTCCCGGATGAACCCGCGATCGATCTTCAGCTCGCTCGCAGGCAGCCGCTTGAGATACAGCAGGCTCGAGTAGCCGGTGCCGAAGTCGTCGATCGAGATGCGCACGCCCATGTCGTGGAGTTGCTCGAGGATCTTCAGGCTGGCGTCCGCGTCGCGCATCGCCGTGGATTCGGTGACCTCCAGCGTCAGGCAGCATGGCTCCAGGCCATGCCGGGCCAGGGTGTCGCGCACGGTCGCGATCAGGCTGGCGTGCCGGAACTGCAGCGCCGAGAGGTTGACCGCCATGGTCCACTCGGGGCGGCCCTCGTTGCGCCACGCCCGCATCTGCCGGCAGGCTTCGTCCAGGATCCAGTCCCCGATCGGCACGATCAGGCCGGTTTTCTCCGCGAGGGGGATGAACTGGTCCGGGGCGATCAGGCCGCGCGTGGGGTGCATCCAGCGCACCAGGGCTTCCACGCCGACTATCGGGCCGTTGGGGGCGGTGAGCTTGGGCTGGTACTGCAGGGTTAGCTCACGGCGTTCCAGCGCCATGCGCATGTCCTGCACCAGCTGAAGCTGCTCGTGCACGTTGGCGTTCATCGATGCTTCGAAGAAGCAGATGGTGTTGCGGCCCAGCGCCTTGGCGTGATACATCGCCGCGTCGGCGTTGGTCAGCAAGTCGTGCTGGAGCTCGCCATCGCCGGGGTACATGGCGATGCCGATGCTGGTGGAGACTCGCAACTCGCGGCCGGCTACCTGGAAGGGCTCGCGCATGGCGCTGAGCACCTTTTCGGCAAGGGTGGCGGCATCCGCCGGCTCGTTGACGCCGGCCAGCAGCACGAACTCGTCGCCGCCCAGCCGTGCAATGGTGTCTTGCGAGCGGACATTGGCGCCGATGCGCCGCGCGACTTCCACCAGCAACTGATCGCCGATGGGATGGCCGTAGGCGTCGTTGACCGCCTTGAAGCCGTCCAGGTCCATGAACATCAGGGCGAAGCGGCTCTTCTCCCGCGTGGCGCCCTGGATTGCCTGCTCGAGCCGGTCTTCCAGCAGTACCCGGTTGGGGAGCTTGGTGAGGTTGTCGTGCAGCGCCAGGTAGGTCAGTTCCTGGTTGGCTTCGGCGAGCGAGACGGCCAGCAAGGAAGTGCGGGCTTCCAGGCGCATGTCGAGCACCGAGGTGATCAGGGCAATCGCCAGCACGGCCAGCGTGACGACGATGATCACCACGGCCAGCCAGCCGGAGTCCATGCCGTCGCGCGCCGCGCCGCAGACGGCGCCGATCGGGAATTGCGCAGCCGCCATGCCGGTGTAGTGCATCCCGGCGATGGCAAAGCCCATCACCACCGATGCGCCCGCCCGCAAGGGCCGCACCCAGACGGACTCGCGCCGCAGGTTGAACGCGATCCACAGCGCCGTGCCCGATGCCAGGACCGCAATGACCACGGACAGGACGAACAACGAGGGGATGTAATGGATACCCGGCACCATGCGCAGTGCAGCCATGCCGGTGTAGTGCATGCCGGCAACGCCGCTGCCGATCAACAAGGCGCCGCCAGCCAGGCGCCGCCACGGCAAGGTCTCCCGGCCCACCAGCCAGAGCGCGAGCGCGGATGACGCGATGGCGATCAGCAGCGAGGCCACGGTGATGGGCAGGTCGTAGCCCAGCGGAATCGGCAGGTGGAACGCCAGCATGGCGATGAAGTGCATCGACCAGATGCCGGTGCCCATGGCGCAGGCGCCGCCCGCCAGCCACCAGTGGGCCGCGCGCCCTTGCGCGGTGGCAATGCGCCCGGCCATGTCCAGGGCGGTGTAGGAGGCCAGCATCGCCACCAGCAGTGAGAACAGCACAAGCAAACTGTTGTAGCTACCGGCTTGCATGGAAGACCTTTCTGGATGTTGACTTGGAACTGCCTGGAGGCCGCCCTGTGCGCGCGCGCCAAGCGAGCGTGCCAAGGAAAGCGCCAGTACGCCCCTCATATCGACAAGAGGGCGGGCAAGTTTAGTCGAAACCCCAAAAAGATGGGAGCCCGGGGGCCAACTGGCCCCCGGCGATCAGTGCCGTGGCTCGGCCTTTGGCACGCCCGCCCACATGGCGACGCCGCTGGCCAGCAGCAACCCCGCGAGCAGGTACAGCGCGTTGTCCATGCTGCCTGTGTGCGTCTTGATTTGCCCGATCACCCACGGGCTGACGATGCCGCTGGTTATGCCGATGCTGCTGATAAAGGCAATGCCGGCGGCGGCGGTGTGGGCTGGCAGGTGGCTTGGCGGCAAGGACCAGAAGATCGGCAGCGCGGCGAAGATCAGCACGCACGCGGCGGACAGCAGCGCGAGCATCGCCGCGAAGCTGGGCAGGTGCAGGGTCAGCAGCGCCAGTGCCAGCGCGCCGCCCACCGTGCAGGCGACGAAATGGCGATGCCGCTCGCCGTGCCGGTCGGAGTGGCGGGCGATCAGGATCAGGCCGACGGCGCCGACGGCGTTCGGGATGACGGAGTAAAGACTGATGGACATCACATCGGTGATGCCGAAGTCCCGGATCATCAGGGGCATCCAGAAGCTCAGCGTCAGCGAGCCGCAGGTCAGCGCGAAGTAAATGAAGGCAAAGAGGTAGATACGCGGGTTGCGCAACGCCGCGATGAGCGCGCCAAACGAGTGCGCGCGCGTGGCCTGTCCGGCCGGCCCGTTCTGCGCGGCGAGCAATGCCTTCTCCGGGGCGGTGAGCCAGTTCGCCTGCTGCGGGCCATCGACCAGGAACACTGCGGCGGCGAGCCCGAGCAAGATGGCGGGTGCGCCTTCGATGGCAAACATCCACTTCCAGCCATAGAGCCCGAGCACGCCGGCCATGTCGCGCATGATCCAGCCCGACACCAGCCCGCCCAGCACGCCGGCCACGGCAACGCCCGCGAAGAAAATGGCCATCACGGCGGCGCGCCGCCGCGCCGGGAACCAGTAAGTCAGGTACAGCACGATGCCGGGGAAGAAGCCAGCTTCGAACACGCCCAGCAGGAAGCGCAACGTATAGAAGTGCGTGGGTGTCGACACCCACATCATGCCGACCGACGCCAGGCCCCACAGCAGCATGATGCGGGTGAAGGTGCGGCGCGCGCCAAAGCGGGCCAGCAACATGTTGCTGGGCACCTCGCACAGCACGTAACCCACATAGAACACGGCGGCGCCCAGCCCGTACATCGCATCGCTGAAGCCCAGGTCCTGCTTCATCTGCAGCTGGGCAAAGCCGATATTGATCCGGTCGAGGAAGGAGATGACGTAGCAGACAAAGAGGAAAGGGATGATGCGCAGCCAGATCTTGCGATAGAGCGCGTCTTCGTCGCGGGCAGCACGAGCCGGGGGCGCAATGGCCCCTGCAGAGGAATAGGTCATGGATTGTCTCCGGGAACGCGGGCCCGGCCGGGCCCTGGATGCCGACGTCTGGTGCGTATTGGCAATGAGTGGAAGCGGGAAGCGGGCTGTGGGCTGTGGGCCGCGCCCGCTGCAATCAGGCCTGCGCGCTGATCTGCGGCGCCGCACCCTGCCGCGCGAGCTGCATGGCGGCGGCGAGCGTGTCGTGGTCGCCGATGTGATTTGCGAGCAACAGGATCAATTTCGCATTGGCCGCCTGGCTCTGGCCGTCGTCGAGATTGCGGTGCATGTCGATCAGGGCTTCGTAGAAGTCGTCGGCGCGCGCCAGGTTGGGTTGGGTGTTGAGTGCCATTGCTGTCTCTCTGACTCAGTATGTCGCGGCGGGATTCATGCCGCCACCGGAGCGGCCGCTTGCGCTGCCGGTGCGCCGGTCTGCGCGCCGGGCAAATTGCCGGTCGCGCGTGCCATGGCCTGCTGGACGGCGGCGATGTCGACCTGCCGCCAGCGCGCGCAGACATGCTGGTCAGGGCGGATCAGGTACAGCGTGCCGGGGCGCGCGTCATAGCGCTGCGCCGCGAGTCCCTCGGTGTCATGCCACACCGCTATGCCGGGCGATGCTGCGGACAGGGCATCCGCGCTGACCACCACCAGCCTGAGCGGCAGCGTGCCTTGCTGCAGCCGTTGCAAGGCGGCCTGGCTGTCGGCGTCGGGTATGCCGAATAGCAGCGCGGTGAATTGCCCGCCTAGTTGCGCCAGCAGCCATCCTTGGCCTTGCGCACCGTGGACCGGCGCATCCACGCAGGCCGTGCCCGGCTCCATGGTGCCGGCAAAGTCGCCGGTGTCAGGCGTGTTGAGCGTCGAATCGCGCAGCACGGATGGCAACGACAGCCGCCCGCTATTCACCAGCTGCCGGGCGAACGCATGCGTCTTCGACAGCGCCAGCACGGCATCGCGAAACACCTTGCTGACCGCACTCTTCGGTGTGATGAAATCCGTCGAGCGCGTCGAGTTGCGGATGTTCTCGTCGGCGGCGTATTCGCGCTCGCTTGCATAGGTGTCGAGCAGGCTGTCCGGCGCGCGGCCCTGGATCACGTACGCCAGCTTCCACGCAAGGTTCTCCGCGTCCTGCACGCCGCTGTTGGCGCCGCGCGCGCCGAACGGCGAAACGCCATGCGCGGCGTCGCCGGCAAACAGCACATGGCCATGGCGGAAGCTGTCCATGCGCAGGCAGGAGAAGGTATAGACACTGACCCATTCCAGCTCGAACTTCGCGTCCGGCCCAAGCAGCGCCTGCACGCGCGGAATCACGCGCTCCGGCGTTTTTTCCAGCACGGGATCAGCGTCCCAGCCGAGCTGGAAGTCGATGCGCCAGACATTGTCGGGCTGGCGGTGCAGCAGCACCGACTGGTTCGGATGGAAGGGCGGGTCGAACCAGAACCAGCGCTCCGTGGGGAATTCGGCTTCCATCTTCACGTCAGCGATCAGGAAGCGATCCTTGAATGTGCGGCCCTTGCTGTCCAGGCCCAGCAGGTTGCGCAGCGGGCTGCGCGAGCCATCGGCCGCCACCACGTAGCGTCCGGTGAGCGCATAGGGGCCGTCCGGTGTGTCGACGGTCAGCACCACGGCCGCGTCCGGCGTGCCGGCGTGACGCTGTTCGATGCCCGTCACCTTGTGCTTCCAGCGAATCTCCAGGTTCGGCAACTGGCGCGCACGATCGAGCAGGAAGCCTTCGACGTAATACTGCTGCAGGTTGATGAAGGCCGGCCGCTGATGGCCGGCCTCCGGCAGCAGGTCGAAGGTGTAGACCTGCTCGTCGCGCACGAAGACCTTGCCGACGTGCCAGCGCACGCCCTTGTTCACCATGGGTTCGCCGCAGCCGAGCCGGTCGAAGACATCCAGCGTGCGCTTGGCAAAGCAGATCGCGCGGGATCCGCTCGACAGCGTGCAGTCATCGTCCACCAGCACCACCGGCACGCCGTGCTGGGCCAGGTCGATCGCGGTGGCCAGGCCGACCGGCCCGGCGCCGACGACGATCACCGGGTGCGGCTTGCCTGCGTGCGCCTGCCGTTGCTCGCGGCAGGGCTGGTACTCAAATGACTGGTTCTGGTAATCGTTGCTCATGCTTGTGTCTCCATCCACGCGGTACGGCCATTCCATCTATGCGGCGATTGGCCTTCAGTTTTGCAGCGCGGCCCACATTTCCTTGTCGCGCTGCGCGGTCCAGATGCGCGGATGCTGGATGCCGCTGGCCTCATCGAAGGCGCGCGACACGTCGAACGGCAGGCAGTGCTCGTAGATGAAGACGTGGCCGAATTTCGGGTCCATCGATTTGCGCGTATGGGCCATCGCGCTCTTCAGGTCCAGGCGCTCCACCACGGCTTCCTTGCCCGCCTGGAACAGCGTGGTGACGAAATCCTTGGTGTACTCGATCCCCTTCTTGACCTCTTGCGGATTGGTCAGGGCCGGGCCGCGGCCGGGGACGAGCTTCTCGGCGCCCAGCGCCTGCAAGGCGTCGAGCGTGGCGGGCCATTGCTCGAGTTGCGCGTCGCCGCAGTAGCAGGCCGCGTCGTACTCCACCAGGTCGCCGGAGAACAACACCTTTTGCGACGGCAGCCAGACCACGGTATCGCCCTTGGTGTGGCCCGAGCCCAGATGGGCGATGCGCACTTCGAGCTTGCCGAGGTACAGGGTGATTTCTTTCTCGAACACCAGCGTCGGCCAGGTCAGGCCCGGCACGGTTTCCACGCCGGCGAACAGGCGCGGGAAGCGTTCGATCTCCGACTTCATGTCGGCTTCGCCGCGCTCCACGATCATCTCGTAGGTGCCGCGGCTGGCGATGATCTGCTGCGCGCCTTCGGCGAAATAGGCCGAAGCACCCAGCACGCGCACCGCGTGGTAGTGCGAGAGCACGACGTACTTGATGGGCTTGTCCGTCACCGAGCGGATCCTGGCGATCAGGTCTTGCGCCATGGCGGGCGTGGCGGTGGTGTCGACGATCAGCACGCCGTCGTCGCCAATGATCACGCCGGAGTTGGGGTCGCCCTCGGCGGTGTACGCGTAAGCGTTCTCGGAGAGCTGGGTGAAGGTGATTTTCTTGGCTTCCAGGTCGGCCTGGGATGCGAATGCCTTGCTCATGCTTGCCTCATCTCTTTTGTCTTGCGTGGGGAAAAGACGAGACAGCAGGCGCCGGAGCGGATCACTGCATAGCGGGGGACTGTCTCGCCCCGTATTCACTCTATAGCTGCACCGGTATCGGGGTAAGGCCATCTTAGGAATCGCAGTGAAATTAGTCAATAACAAATCGAATTGTTTTTGACTAACTAATATGACGAGACGGGTAAGGCACAAGCAAGACGCAGAAATCCGAGGGGAAACCCTTGCTCTCGCCAGGTGGATGGCGTCGGGTCGATTACTATCTGGGTTTTCAAGCGGGGGCTGAATGCCACGACCAGCACGACCAGCACGATCAGCGCGATCCGAGGACCACATGGCGGACGCCGGCGGCGAGGAGAAGGCGCAGCGCGGCATCCAGAGCGTGGAAGTCGGCGGCCGCTTCCTGCGCGCGCTGGCCGATGTCCGCGCGCCGATGGCCCTGGCCGAGCTTGCGGCCAGCGTGCAGATTGCGCCCGCGCAAGCGCACACTTACCTGGTCAGCCTGGTGCGGCTTGGCCTGATCAAGCGCGACCACCTGTCCGGGCGCTACGAGCCAGGCCCGCTGGCGCTGCAGCTTGGCATGCTGTACCTGGATCACGATCCGGCCTACCGGGCGGCGGTGCCGCGGGTGGCCGCGCTGGCGGACTCGTGCGGGTTTAGTGTGGCGATCTGCGCCGCCGGCCCGCAGGGCCCCACCATCGTGCGCTATGCGCACGCGGGCTCGCCCTTGCACGTGAACCTGCACGTCGGCACGGTGATGTCGCTGTCGGCAACGGCGACCGGCCGCGTGTTCTGCGCGTTTCTCCCGCCCGGCCAGTGGCAGGCGATCTGGGCGCAACAGCACGCGGGCGACACGCCCGCCGTGGACGCCACCGCGTTCGCGGCGGAGCTTGCCGCCATTCGCGAGCGCGGCATCGAGCGCAGCATCGACGCGCCAAGCCCCGCCGTCAGCAGCCTGTGCGTGCCGGTGCTGGACGCCAGCGGGCGGCTGCGCCTGGCGCTGACCGTGGTGGGATCGACCGGCGCCATCGATGTGGGCTGGCGCGGCCCCGTGGCTGTCGCATTGCTAGACACCGCCGCCGCCATCCGTGACGCGATCGCCGCCACTACCGAAGCCGAATGACACCCGCCCCCATGCCAATCGACGACATCCTGGGCGAAGCCGCCAAGCCGCAACGCGGCATCCAGTCGCTGGACAACACCGGCCAGTTGCTTGCCGCGCTGGTCGCGGCCGGGCGGCCGCTGCCCTTGCGCGACCTTGCACGCGCGGCCGGCATGCCGCCCGCCAAAGCGTTCCCGCATCTGGTCAGCCTGCAGAAGATCGGCTTGCTGGCGCGCGACGCGGCGGGCAATTTCCTGTCGGGCCCGCTGGGCCTTGAACTCGGGCTGATCGCCTTGCAGCGGCTCTCGCCAACCCGCGAGGCCGAGCCGGAAGTGATCGAACTGGCGGGCGCGACCAGCCTGAGCGTGGCAATGGCAGTGCTTGGCCCGCTGGGGCCGACCGTGGTCCGCCTGGAGGAAGCGGCGCGGCCGCAGCACGTCAGCCTGCGGGTCGGCACTGTGCTGTCGCTGGTCAATACGGCGATCGGCCGGCTGTTCGCGGCACACCTGCCGGAGCCTGTGCTGATCGGCCTGCTGGGCCAGGACGCGCTGCGGCTCGCTGGTGTACCGAAAGCGGAAGTCGTCGAAGCGGACGGCGGCGCGGGTGAAGCGCTGGCGCCAGCGTACGCGGCCCGGCTGGCGCAAATCCGCGCGCAGGGGATCGACAACGCGCTGAGCCGGCCCGTGCCCGGTATCGACACACTTGCGGCGGCCGTGTTCGACCACACCGGCAGCATTGCGCTCGTCATCGCCCTGATTGGCACATCGGGCAGCTTCGACAGCGGTACGGACGGCGCGACGGCCGGGACGCTGTTGCAGGCGGCGCGGCGGTTGTCGTGGCGGTTTGGCGCGATGGAGCCGATGGCGGTGCGCAGCTAGGCGCGCGGCCGCAGACAGTACAAGCGAATCGGCCAAGGCCGCGCACCGACGCCAGAATCTTCCTGAAACGGCATCTAAGGCTTGCCGCTGAACTTGCGGTGCAGTTGCGCCAGCAGCGGCGAACGCGGCAGCAGATCGGCCTTGCTCTCCAGTTCGATCAGCCGGCCAGAGCGGTGCAGGCCCTGGATAATGCGGTCCACCGCAGCCGCCGTGTCATGTTCGCCCTTGCGCACCCAGGCCACCTGCGGGGCGGGATCGACCTCGTCGGGCAGCACCGCGTAGTCGCGCCATTCCGGATCGCGCGCCACCAGCGTGTTCAGTGTCACGCTCTCATGCACGGCTGCCACGCACGAGCCGCCGCCGCGCAGCGCCAGCAGCGATTCGGACATGCCCTTGAAGCCTTTGAGCTCGGCGCCGTATTGCGCGCTCAGCGGCTTGGCATAGCTGCTGCCCTGCGAAAGGCAGACCGGCTTGCCGCGCAGATCCTCCCAGCGTTTGATGCCGCTGCGCTTGAGAAAGACCGCGGTGCCGCCGTTGCGATAGTACGGCGTGGGCGCGTAATCCATCTGCGTGGCGCGCTCCGGCGTCAGCAGCATGCTGGCAACCAGCAGGTCCACCTTGCCTTGCTGCAGGAACTGCACGCGGTTGGCTGGCAGCACGGGTACCAGTTCGGCTTGCACGCCCAGGTCCCTGGCGATCTGCCTGGCCAGATCCGGGTTGAAGCCGATCATCTCGCCGCTGGCCGGATCGATCGAGCCGAAGCCGCCCGTGCCGTTGACGATGACGCCGATGCTGATTTTATTGCGCTGGTGGATGCGATCCAGCGTGGCGTCGGCGTGGGCGGCGGCGCTGCCGAGCAGCGTGGTGAGCACTAGCGCAAGGAGGGTGCGGCGTGGTGAGTCAGATAGCCTGGACATGGGAATGCTTACTGGTGAGTGTAAAGCGAGGGCGTGATGCCGGCACGCGCGTCTTGTGCGGAGCAAGCGCTGGTCAATCGTCGGCCAGCTGGAACAGGCAATCGCCGCGCTGCGTGAGCGCGGGCACGCGCTTGCAGATCACCAGCCCGCTTGCCGGGAAGCGGGCAATCACCGGCTCGCGCTCGAGGCTGTGCGGCGTATGCAGCAGCGCTGCGGGCTGGCCGGCGACCACGCGATCGCCAAGCTGCACCAGTGGCTCGAAGATGCCGTCTTCCCGCGCATAAACATAGTGGCGCTCGCGGTCGACGCGCAGCAGGCGGGTGGTGTGCGGCGCCGCGGCAGGCACCAGCGGGCCGCGCACAACGCCAAGGTGGCCGAGCAGATGCAGCAGGCCTTGCCACGCATCTCGCAGGGCCACGGTATCCACCATGCTCGCGCCGCCGAGTTCGGTCAGCAGTGCCAGTACGCCCTGGCGGCGCGCCGCCGCCAGCAAGCCGACCGGGTTGGGAACCTCGTTGATGAAGGTGTGCGGCAAGCCGAATGCATGCACCGCATCGAACAGCCGCGCCTTGGCTGCAGCGTCTTGCGCGGCCTGGGCAAACAAGGTGGCGCCGTGGTATTGCAGTGAACTGCCGCCGGAGTGCAGGTCGATCGCCAGGCTCACCCGCGTGAGCAGCGAACGCTCGATATAGTCCGCGATGACCTGCGTCGGCGTGCCGCGCGCATCGCCGGGAAAGCTGCGGTTGAGGTTGCCGCCGTCCAGCGGCGATGTGCGCAGGCCGGCTTGCGCGGCCGGATAGTTGGCCATCGGCAGCAGGATCACCTGGCCCTGCACCATCTCCGGCGTAAGCGCGCGGATCAGCCGCGAGACCAGGATCTGGCCTTCGTATTCGTCGCCGTGGTTGCCTGCCATCACCAGCACGGCGGGGCCTTCGCCGTTGCGTACCGAGGCGATCGGGATGGGCAGCCAGCCATAGGCGGAGCGATGCGCGGAGTGCGGCAGGCGCAGGTAGCCGGTGTGCTTGCCCGGCGCGCCGAAATCGACTTCGCTGTGGATGGGGGAGGCGGGCGCGTGCCCCGGGGAGGAAGCCATGGTGAAGCCTTGGGGTGATGGCGGCGTGAGCCGTGCAGCTCGCGCGGCGTACGGAAACCCGTCACTCTACGCAGCCGGCCCGGCATGCGGAAAGAACAAATCGGCGCATGGATATGCGTACGGCGTGCGCACGCTTTGACTTCAGCTCGCCACGGCTGCCACGCTGGCAGGATTTCCGGATTTGCTATTGCGGTTTTATTCCTGGACCGGCATGCCGTCGCTTACCTAGACTGGTTGCCTGGCATTTCGCCAGCTCAATCAACGCCAGCAACGTCTTCGAGGTGAACGGCTTATGAACCTGCGTGCAATTTTCTCCACGGTCCTCGCCGCCACGACGGCGCTCGCCATCGGCGCCGCTCCGGCGCTGGCCGCCGACAAGCCCATCAAGGTCGGCGTGCGCGGCGGGGTGGACGAAGAGATCTGGGAAGTGGTGACCAAGGTGGCCAGCAAGCAAGGCCTCAAGGTGGAGCCGATCGTGATTACCGGCACCGCCAGCCCCAACGAAGCGCTGAACAATGGCGATCTCGACGCCAACGCGTTCCAGCACAAGCCGTTCCTGCGTGACCAGATCAACCAGCGCGGCTACAAGATCGTGGCGGTGGCGGACACGCTGATCTCGCCGATCGCCTTTTACTCGCGCAAATACAGGTCGCTGGAGTCGCTGCCGCAGGGCGCGCGGCTGGGCATTCCCAATGATCCGAGCAACCAGACCCGGGCGCTGGTGATCCTGCGCGATCACGGGCTGATCAAGCTGCGCGAGGGTTTCGACCCGTACACCGGCACGGCCACGCTGGGCGATATCACCGCCAACCCGAAGAAGCTGGACCTGGTGGAGAGCGCCTCGGTGGTGCTGGCGCGCTCGCTGCCGGACGTGGATGCCGCCGCCGTGGTCAACACCTTTGCCTACCAGGCCGGGTTGATCGCCACGCGCGATGGCATTGCGGTGGAGAAGAAGGAGCGCAACCCGTACGTGAACGTGATCGCCGTGCGCGAGCGCGACAAGGCGGCGCCGTGGGTGGCACCGCTGATCAAGGCGTACCACTCGGATGAGGTGCGCAAGTTCATCCTGACCAAGTACCAGGGCTCGGTGATCCCCGCGTTCTGATGTGGCGGATGCCGTTGTTCATGTTGTTCATGTTGTTCCCGGAGGATTTTCATCGTGTCACAGGCGCCCCCGCTGCAATCAAGTCCGTCGCATATCGTCTTCGAGCAGCTTGGCAAGCACTACCCGGGCGCGCCCGCGGCCGCTTTGCAGGACGTGTCGTTCACGGTGGCGCGCGCGGAGGTCTTCGGCATCATCGGGCGTAGCGGCGCGGGCAAGTCCACGCTGTTGCGCACCATCAACATGCTGGAGCGTCCCAGCGCCGGGCAGGTGCGCGTGGATGGCGTGGACGTGGGCACGCTGGATGAAGATGGCCTGGTGGCGCTGCGCCGGCGCATCGGCATGATCTTCCAGCATTTTAATTTGCTGTCGGCCAAGACCGTGTTCGAGAACGTGGCCTTGCCCTTGCGCGTGGCCGGCGTGCCGCGCGCGGAGATTGTGCCGCGCGTGATGGCGTTGCTGGAACTGGTGGGCCTGGCCGACAAGGCGCAGGTTTATCCGGCCATGTTGTCCGGCGGGCAAAAGCAGCGCGTGGGCATTGCGCGCGCGCTGGTGCACCGCCCGGAGATCCTGCTGTGCGACGAGGCGACCTCGGCGCTGGACCCCGAGACCACCGAGTCGATCCTGGCCCTGCTGCGCGATATCAACCGCTCGCTTGGACTGACCGTGGTGCTGATCACGCACGACATGGCGGTGATCCGCCAGGCCTGCGACCGCGTGCTGGTGCTCGATCAGGGCCGTGCGGTGGAGCTCGGCACGGTGTGGCAGGTGTTTGCCGAGCCGCAGGCCGCCGCCACGCTGGCGCTGCTGCGTCCGCTGCGGCTGGATTTGCCAGTGCCGGCCGGCGGCGAGTTTGCCAATGCCATGCATGCGGCCGATGCGGCCAACGCGTCGTACGCCCGTGCGCGCGCCGATATCGAGATGGAGGCTTATGTTCCCGCCAATGGCTGACAAGTACGTAAAGGCGCTGGGCGAGACCTTGCTGATGGTGAGCGCCGCCTGCCTGGTGGTGTTCGTGTGCGGCATGGCGCTGGCCATCGTGCTGACGCTGAGCGCGCCGGGCGGCTTGCGCCCGCGTCCGCGGCTGCACCGTACGCTGTCGGCGTTGGTCAACACCTTCCGCTCGATCCCGTTCATCATCCTGCTGGTGGCGATGCTGCCCGTGACGCGGCTGATCGTCGGCACCACCATGGGCACGTGGGCGGCGGTGGTGCCGCTGAGCGTGCACCTGATTCCCTTCTTTGCGCGCATTGCGCAGGTCAGCCTGAACGAGATCGATCCGGGCCTGATCGAGGCCGCGCGCGCCATGGGTTGCCGGCGCTGGCACATCGTGCGCCACGTGCTGCTGCCCGAAGCGCTGCCCGGCATCGTTGGCGGCGCAACCGTCAGCGTGATCGCCATGATCGGCTCGTCGGCCATGGCCGGCGCGGTGGGCGCCGGCGGCCTGGGCGACCTGGCCATCCGCTACGGCTACGAGCGCTACGAGACGGCGGTGATGTTCAACGTGATCGTGATCCTGGTCGCGCTGGTCACGCTGGTGCAGTTCGGCGGCGAGCGACTGGCGCGGCGCTTCGACCACCGGCGCTGAGCCGGCCACGCAGCCCACGTCGTGGCGCGCGGCGTGGATGGCGTACGGCTGCCTCTCGGGCTTGCCAACGCCGCAATCGGCATAGGGAAATGCAAGGGCGGAAGGCGGCGCTGCGGTGGCGATGCGCCATCCCGTAGAATCCTCCCCTGCGCGGCCGCTCGCATGCGCCGCGCGCCATGCACATACCCAGCACCACACATAAAACCAATAACGCAGGAGCCCCCCTTGAAGAAGCCCTTTGCCCTCATCGCCGCCGCAGCCGCATTGACGACGGCTGCCACCTTCGCCCACGCCGCATATCCCGAGCGCCCCGTCAAGCTGATCGTGCCGTTCCCGCCGGGGCAGGCCACCGACATCTTTGCGCGCGCGCTGGCCGAGCGGCTGGGCAAGCAGCTTGGCCAGCCGGTGGTGGTGGACAACCGTGCCGGGGCGGGCAGCAACCTCGGCATGGAGATCGCTTCCCACGCGGCGCCCGACGGCTACACGCTGGTGATGGCCGGCAGCGCGATGGCAGTCAACCAGACGCTGTACAAGAAGCTGAACTACAACCCGCGCCAGGATTTCCAGCCGATCTCCGGCGTGTTCTCGGTACCGCTGGTGTTCCTTGCCACGCCGGCTTCCGGCATCGTCTCGCTGCGCGACCTGATCGCCAAGGCCAAGGCCGCGCCCGGCAAATACAGCTACGCCAGCGCGGGCGTGGGAGGGACCCAGCATCTGTCGGCCGAAATGCTCAAGGCCCAGGCTGGCATCTTCATGGTGCACATCCCCTACAAGGGTAGCGGTCCGGCGCAGTCCGACTTTCTCGGCAACCAGATCCCGCTGATGGTGGATTCGGTGACGGCGGCGCTGCCCCTGATCCAGTCGAAGAAGGCCGTGCCGCTGGCGGTCACGGTGGCCAAGCGCGCGCCGCAGCTGCCGTCGGTGCCTACGGTGCGCGAGGAAGGCGTTCCCGGCTTCGAAGCGCTGGGCTGGGCCATCCTGATGGCGCCCAAGGGCCTGCCCCCCGCGCTCGTGAGCCAGCTTAACGCGGAAACGGTGAAGGCGCTGCAGTCGCCCGAGCTGTCGAAGTTCATCACCGACCGCGGCTCGGAGCCGATGCCGATGAGCCCGGAGGAAACCGGCAAGTTCGTCGACAGCGAGATCCTCAAGTGGGGCGCGGTGGTGAAGCGTTCGGGCGCCCAGGCTGATTAGGAGACCATTTCAAAAAGACTGCTCAGCGCGCCTGAAGCTGTTCCTGCAGACGAGAGAGCAGCCAGGGTTCAGGAATGCGCCGTGAATGTCAGCGCGGCGCTCGAAGCGAATAGAGTGGAGCGGTTCTCTGCGTTGACATCACACCACTGAGCCGGAAATGCGCCACCGTCTGCCCGGCGTTGACCGCCCGCCGCTGCCGGCCGGGCATGGTGCCCCAGGCCGGTGGTACGCGCACCGGGATGTCATCCTCGCCCGCCAAAATTTTCCGCCACGGAATAAATCGCCACCGATATTTCATTTTGACCAGCGACCGGCGCCGGCCATACTGCCTGCTCGAGATGGCACACCGCAAGACACGGCGCCCCAAAGGGGGCGCCTCAGATTGCTGACGAACCCCACATTCTTCGGAGTGTGGGGTTTTTTGTTTGCGACGGTGCTGGCGTCAGGCCAAAATCGGCGCGCGTCAAGGTAGATGTCACCTCATTCACGCAGCCAAACGCTGGTCTTCCGCGCCTGGCTTGATACGGGTGGGCACGGCAGTCTCGCGCTCTGGGCCGAGCGTGACCGTCCCGATTGGCGACCAATCTCGCGTGTGGCGTGACCAGCGACGCGGGTTGCTCTCTTGGGCCTTGGCGTACAGATCATGGCGTGCGGCGAGAAACTTTTGCTCGATCTGCTGGCCAGGTAGACACCCTCATCGGCCAGCATGGGCACGATGCGCTGGGCCAGGCTAACGTGCCACCGTGCATCCCTGGTTGATCAAGTTGCTGCCGGTAGTCCGGTATCTCTCCCCTCCTCCCCCCGCGTTGCCGCAGGCGCGAGTGCGCGCCCGAAGGCCATCTCAACCCATGTCAGGATTTGTCAGCACTTCCGAAGCGGCCCTTCCTATACTTCGCGTCTCCAAGACTTTTGTAAGGGACGCCTGCTTGCCGATCCAGCCCTTTTGCACTTGTTACCCACGGGATGTCTTCGCCGACGCCCGTCGCGATGGGAGCAGGCGGTGTCGGCACGACGGTGCGTGCCGTCATCTCTGACCAGCGTTCCCACGCGGAGTACGGCTCCCCCTCGCAGGCATCCGCATCCAACACCCGCTCCAGAGTTTCCGATATGTCCGTGCCATTCACTTCCCCATCGAACGCCTCGCCTTCGGCGTATTCCGACCACTCCGGCAGTGTTGGTCCCTCGGCCATGCCCGCCTCCTCCGTCGCAGCCACCGGCTCCAGCGCCGGTGGCCACCAGGCCCATTTCATTGCCCCGCCGGCAGTGCCGACGCAGTGCGGCCCTGAAGGCATCCTCTACGACTTCAACGACGGCGCACGCGTGCTGCTGCCCAAGGGGCAATGGCATATCGAAATCTGGGATGAGGACACTGGCAATATCCTCTTCGCCTGCGATCCCGATGAAGGCTGGGTGACCAGCACCAAGAAGTTCTACGTCCGCTTTCGCATCAAGGTCTTCCGGCGCGGCGAGTTGACGCCCGTGCTCGACCACACCCTTGATCTCAGCGAGCGGGAGGTGCTGATCACCTTTCCAGTCGGCACACTCGGCGACCTGGTCGGCTGGATTCCCTATGCCGAACGCTTCCGCGCGCAGCACGGGTGCCGGCTCGAATGCACGATGGGGCCGCTGATCATCGATCTGTTCGCTGCCAGCTACCCGGATATCCGCCTCACGGCGCCGGATGAGTATGTGGGCCGAACCCCGTACGCGACCTACAAGATAGGGCTCTTCTTCGGCGGCAACCTGGACAACCAGCCCATCGATTTCCGCATGGTCGGCCTGCACCGCACGGCCGGCCACATCCTCGGCGTCGACCCAGCCGAAGCTGTCCCGCGGATGCGGCTCGATGCACCGCGCCGCATCCCGGAGCGCTATGTCTGCATTGCCACCAAGGCCTCCTGCCAAGCCAAGTTCTGGAACAACGGGACAGGCTGGAACGAGGTGGTGGCCCACCTGAAGTCGCTGGGCTACCGCGTGCTAGCCATCGACCAGAAGGCGACGGTGGGACAGGGTTTCGTGTGGAACCACATCCCGCATGGCGCGGAGGATTTCACCGGCGACATCCCGCTGCCGGAGCGGGTTGCGCTGCTGCAGCACGCCGACTTCTTCGTGGGCCTGTCCAGTGGGCTGTCGTGGCTGGCCTGGGCGAGCCGCATCCCGGTGGTGCTGATCAGCGGCTTCACTCTGCCCAACTGCGAGTTCCAGACGCCCTACCGGGTCTTCAACCCCCACGTCTGCAACGGATGCTGGGATGACGTGCGCACCAGCTTCGATCACTTCGACTTCTTCTGGTGCCCCCGCCACAAGGGCACCGCCCGCCAATACGAATGCAGCGCGGCCATCACCGGCCGGCAGGTGATCGGCCATATCGACCGGCTGGTCGGGACCCTCAAACACCCGGAGCAAGCACAGCCGCAATGATGAACCCCGCCTGAACCAAGGCCACCGCGCCTTCCGGCGCCGGCCCGGCGGATCCCGTCCGGCCAGCCCGGTCTTCCAAGAATCCAACACCATCAGAACAACAACGATGAATACAGGGCTGAACAGAACCTATCGCGTCGTCTGGAGCCGGCTCAGGAACACCTGGGTCGTCGCCTCCGAAATCACCCGCAGCGCGTGCAAGCGGAGTTCGACCAGCGCCACCGCGCCTGCGGCCAGTCTCGTGCTGGTGGCCGTCGCTGGCATGGCGCCCCTGGCCGATGCGGCCGGGGCCAGCTACAACGTGACGGGCACCGCCTTTGACCTCGGCTCGACGATCGGCGCGGGGCAGGCCTATGACCAGCAGTACGTCTTCGCGGGGGGCAAGGCGGTCGGCACCACGGTCAATAGCGGCGGCACCCAGAACATCCAAAACGGCGGACTCGGCAGCGGCACGATGATCAACGGCGGCGGCCAGCAGGTCGTTATCGGCGGCGGCGTGACCGAGGACAGCATGGTCGGCGGCGGCGGCGTCCAGATTATCGCCGCGGGCGCGCTCGCGGCCCGCATGGCTGTCGCCGCAGGCGGCACGCAGATCGTCTCCTCCGGCGGGAGCGCACTGAACACCACGATCGCCAGCGGCGGCGCGCTGGTCGCCGATACCGATGCCACGGCGACAGGCACAAATGCGCTGGGTGGCTTCTTCATTAGCGGCCACTCGGCCAGCAATGTCTTGCTCGAGAACGGCGGAAGCTTGTCCGTCGTCTCCGGCGGCATCGCTAGCAGCACCACGGTCAACAGCGGCGGCACGGAGTATGTCTCCAGCGGCGGCACGGCCAGCGGCACGACGGTCAACAGTGGCGGTCAACAACTGGTCAACTCAGGTGGCACGGCCAGCGGCGCCCGGGTAAACAGCGGCGGCTCCCAGTTTGTTTCCTCCGGTGCGCTCGTCAGCGGCACCACCGTCAGCAGCGGCGGCACACAGTACCTTGTCTCCGGCGCGAGCGCGCTGAACACGACGATCGCCAGCGGCGGGGCGCTGAACGCGAGCATCGACGCCACTGTGACCGGCAACAATGCCCAAGGCAGCTTCTTCATCAGTGGCCACTCGGCTAGCAATGTCCTGCTCGAGAATGGCGGCAGCCTGAGCGTGTCCTCGGGCGGCACGACCAGCGGCACCACGGTCAACCAGCGCGGCGCCGAGTATGTCGCAGCCGGCGGCTCCGCCAATGGCACAACCCTGCGTACCGGCGGCCTGCAGAGCATCAGCGGCGGCACCGCGAACAGCACCACGGTCAGTAGCGGCGGCCTGCAGATTGTCGCGTCGGGCGGCGCGGCCAACGGCACCATCGTCAACAGTGGCGGCACCCTGAAAGTCTCCGCCGGCGGCTCGGCCAGCGGCACCGTCGCCAATGGCGGCACACTGTTCGTCAACAGCAATGGCTCGACGAATGGCACCACCGTCAACGGCGGCAGCGAGATCATTGCCGCCGGCGGCTCGGCCAACGGCACCACCCTCAACAGTGGCGGCACGCAGAGCGTGCAGTCCGGCGGCACGGCCACCGGCTCGCTTGTCAACGACGGCGGCACGCTGCTGGTCTCAGGCGGCACGGCCACCAGCGCAATCGTCAACGACGGCGGCGTGCTGCGCGTTTCAGGCGGTCAGACCGCCGCCACTACGATCCAGGGCGGCGGCCTGGAGACCATCGGCTCCGGCGGCATCGCCAGCGGCACCACCGTCAATAGCGGCGGCTTGCAGGATGTCGGTGCCGGCGGCGTCGCCACCGGCGCCACAGTCAACAACGGCGGCAAGCAGCGCGTCTTCGCCGGCGGCTCGGCCGGTGGCACCACGGTCAACAACGGCGGCCAGCAATTGGTCTACTCCGGTGGCGCGGCCAGCGGCACCTTGGTCAACAACGGCGGCATCCTGCAGGTCTACGCCGGTGGCACCGCCACCGATACCACCTATGCCAGCGGCGGCAGCCAGGTCGTGTCCTCCGGCGGCACGGCGTCCGGCACCATCGTCAACCAGAACGGCCGGCAGGTGATCAACGCCGGCGGCACGGTATCCAACACCCAGGTAAATTCCGGTGGCGTGCAGCAGGTTACCAGCGGGGTCACGCTGAACGGCAGCCAAGGCGGCAATACGATCCGCGCCGGCGGCCTTCAGCTGATCGACGCGGGCGCCACGGTCGTTGCCCAGGAGCTGAACGGCTCGCAGACGGTCATGGGCATTGCCAACGCCACCGAGGTCATCAGCGGCGGCTTGCAGAGCGTCGGCTCGGGCGGCATGGCGAGCGGCACCCAGGTCTACCAAGGCGGCTGGCAGGTTCTCAGCGCCGGCGGCCAGGCTTTCGGCACGCAGGTGTATTCGGGCGGCGGACAGCGTGTCGCCAGTGGCGCCACGCTGAATGCGCAGGCCAGCACGGTTGGTGCTGGGGGCCTGCAGCAGATCGATGCCGGCGCCATCGTCAACGGGCAGGCGCTCAATGGCTCCCAGTCGGTACAAGGCCAGGCCAACAGCACCTCCGTCAACAGCGGCGGCTGGCAGACCGTCCAGGCCGGCGGGTCCGCGGCAACGACGCTGGTTGGCAACGGTGGCACCCAGCAATTGATGTCCGGCGGGACTGCCTCGGGCACCATGGTCCTTGACGGCGGCACCCTGCACGGCGCGGGGGGTACGCTGAGCGGCACCAATACCATCCGCGGCACGGGCACGCTGACTGGTGCGTCGCTTTACAATGACGGCACGCTGGTGCTGTCGGGCAATACGCAGACCACGGCCACTCAGCTCACCGGCGCTGGCGGCCTGGCCATCCAGGGCGCCGGCCAGGTCACACTGACCGGGTCCACTGCGCAGGCGCAAGGCATCACCCTGCAGGGCGGTACCTTGACACTGGCGGGCAGCCATGCGGCCACCAACGCCGCGGCGCTCACGCTGTCCGGCCAGGGCACCCCGCTATCGGCCAATATCAGTGGCGCCACGCTCAGCACCACGGCGGGCCACAGCCTGATACTGGCCGACGGCGCCGGCTCGACCGCCTCGGCCGCAGCGCTGAATATCCGAGACACCACGCTCGATGCCCGCACCAACAGCACTTTGCTGCTGGCGCGCAACGGCACCAACCTCAATATCACGGTAACCAACGCGACCCTGTTGGGCGATGTCATCTTCCAGGACACCAGCAGCGGCCTGCTCAGCCTGACCCAGGGCAGCCAGCTCAAGGGCTTGATCGATCCGGTGGACGTCAGCGTGGACGCCAGCAGCACCTGGACCATGACTGGCAACTCGCTGCTCAAGTCACTGAGCCTGGCCGGCAAGATCGACATGCAGGCCCCGGCCGGTGCTTTCACACCGAAGACGCTGACTGTTGCCTCGCTGAACGGCCAGAACGGCACCCTCACCATGAATGTCCAGCTGGGCGGCAATGGTTCGGGCGCCGACCGTCTCGTGGTCGACGGCGGCACCGTCACCGGCAGTACCAAGCTGGCGATCCGCAACGCCAGCGGACTAGGCGCGCAGACCACTGGCGACGGCATCCTGCTGGTGCAAGCCGTCAACGGCGCCACCACCACGGCCCAGTCCGGCAAGGACGGCTTCAAGCTGGCCGGCCCGGTCACGGCAGGAGCCTACTCCTACCAGCTGAACGCTGGCGATGCGGGCGGACAAGGCCAGAACTGGTACTTGACCTCTTCGCGCACCACGCCGGACGCGCCGTCCGCGACATTCGTCAGCTTCCGTCCGGAGGCCTCGACGCTGGGCGCCGCCGCCGACATGGCCGGCCGCCTGAGCCTGATGTCCCTGGCCGACCGCTACCAGCGCCAGGGCCGTAGCACAGCGCCGCGCGAAGGCGGTGCCGGCCGGCACGCCTGGGCGCGCGTGATCGACCAGAGTCTCTCGGCCGGTTCGCGCGGTGACACAGCGGCGTCCTATTCCGGCCATGCCGCCGGCTTGCAGCTCGGCGGCGATGCCTGGACGGGTGCCAACGATGCAGTGGGCGGCTACATGACCTACCTCAGCGGCAGCGGCAATGTGCGCGGTGCGGTCGACGGCCTGTCTGGCCAGTCCGCCGGCTCTGTCAGCAACTGGTCGGCACTGCTGGGACTGTACTGGACCCATACCAACGACGGCGGTTCCTGGGTCGACTTGGTCCTGCAGGGCGGCACCGTGCAGGGCAAGAGCAGCACGGCCTTGAACAGCACCGGAATCCGTGCCCAGGCCTACGCCGCCTCCGCCGAATACAGCCAGCCGTTCAAGCTGAGTGGGAACCTGTCGCTGGACGGCCAGGCACAACTGATGCTCCAGCATCTGGACTACGGCTCGGCTAGCCTGCGCGACAGCACCGGCGGCAGTACGCAAGCCTCGGTGCGGGACCGCGATCAGGCCGTCGGGCGGCTCGGCGCGCGCCTGAACTGGACCGCCGATCCCTCGGGGCACGGCTGGCGCACAGCCTTGCTGACCAACCTGTTCTACCGCACGGGCAGTACCTCCGGCACGAATTTCAGCACTGGCCCGGCCACCTCGTATGCCGGCAATGATTTCGGCAGCTGGTTGCTGGAAACCGGTGCGGAAGTGCAGTACGCCGATGGACGCGGCTCGTCGGTGTTCATCCGGGGCTCATACGGTACCCAGGTCTTCGGCAGCAGTGGTCATTCGCTGCAGGGCACCCTGGGCGTGCGCTATGCCTTCTGATCCGGCACCGGGCTGAGTCCCCACGCCGCCGGCTGCCGTCCATCGGCACCGGCGGCGCGCCGGGACAAGGAGCGTACAAACGAACGGTTCGGTACGACTGGCTGGCGCACTACCTGCTCGAGTCCGTCGCTGACGTCCAGGACCACTCCAACCAATGACCGTGGTCTTGCATTCGCGAGGGCCGCTCCACCACCACATCTTCTCGGATGCACACAGACTGCTGCTTGAGCCGGGAACCGCATCCCTTGCGCCGCAGATTTCGAGCACGACCTGGCCATCCGGGTCTTCGGAGACGCCCCCGGGTAAAACCTCGATGGTGCCCGCGCTATAAGACGTGCGAGGAACAGGAATACTTCAGACTGCGCAACGGAAAACGCCCCGCGCTGGGCGGGGCGTTCAACCGTTCAACCGGTCACCTGCTCGACCAGTTCGCCTGGCCGCGCGCGCTCATGCAAGCCAGCGCGGGCCGGCAACCGCGCTCAGGCAAGCGCGGGGTAGTCGATGTAACCTTCCGCGCCCGAGTGGTAGTAAGTCTCCGGCTGCGGCGTGTTCAGCGGCGCGTCAATCTGCAGGCGGCGCGGCAGGTCCGGGTTGGCGATGAACAGCTGGCCAAACGCCACCGCATCGGCTTCACCGGCTTGCAGCACTTGCTCGGCGGTTTCCTTGGTCATCTTCTCGTTAGCGATATAAGTGCCGCCAAACGCCTTCTTCAGCGCGGGGCCGAGGCGGGGCTCGCCCAGCGCTTCACGTGAGCAGATGAAGGCAATGCCGCGCTTGCCGAGTTCGCGCGCCACGTAGCCGAAGGTGGCCGGCAGGTCCGAGTCGCCCATGTCGTGCGCATCGGCACGCGGTGCCAGGTGCACGCCCACGCGCGATGCGCCCCACACGTCGATGCAGGCGTCGGTCACTTCCAGCAGCAGGCGGGCGCGGTTTTCGAGCGAGCCGCCGTAGGCGTCGGTGCGCTTGTTGGTGCTGTCCTGCAGGAACTGGTCGAGCAGGTAGCCGTTGGCGCCGTGCACTTCCACGCCGTCGAAGCCGGCGGCCTTGGCGTTCTCGGCGCCGTGGCGGTAGGCCGCGACGATGCCGGGGATTTCATCGGTTTCCAGCGCGCGTGGCGTGACAAACGCGCGCTTGGGGCGTACCAGGCTGACATGGCCCGCGGCGGCGATGGCGCTGGGCGCCACCGGCAGTTCGCCGTCCAGGAAGACCGGATCGGAAATACGGCCCACGTGCCAAAGCTGCAGGAAGATGCGGCCGCCGGCGGCGTGCACGGCATCGGTCACCACCTTCCAGCCGGCGACTTGCTCGTCGGACCAGATGCCCGGGGTGTCGGCATAGCCCACGCCCTGCGGGGTGACCGAGGTGGCTTCGCTGAGGATCAGGCCTGCGGAGGCGCGCTGCACGTAGTACTCAGCCATCAGGGCGTTGGGCACGCGGCCGCCGCCCACTGCGCGCGAGCGCGTCAGCGGCGCCATGATGACGCGGTTGGGGAGATCGAGGTCGCCGATGCGGATGGGGTCGAAGAGAGAGGTCATGTCAGTTTGTCTAGGTGTCGAGGAGAGTGGCGCACCGTGGGTGCATAAGTAGGCGCTCGCGCGCCGCTGGTATCAAAGATCGCTGTGCATGTGATCGAGAAAGGCCTGGATGGTCTGCTCGTCACGCTTGAAAAAAATCCATTGGCCAACCCGCTTGGAAGTCACCAGCCCGGCGCGTTGCAACGTGGCGAGATGTGCCGACACGGTGGATTGCGACAGTCCGGTGCGCGCGTCGATCAGGCCTGCGCAGACGCCCAGCTCGAGCGGATAGTCCTGCATGGCGAAATTCTCCTGCGGGGCTTTCAGCCAGGCGAGGATGCTGCGCCGTACGGGATTGGCCAGGGCCTTGTGGATGGCGTCGATGTCCATTGCGTGGGTTTGTCCGGTCTCGGAGGCGCGGGCTGTTTCGCGTTTTGGCGAAACATATATCCGCTTCTCACAAAATTAATATCGTGACTATACGATATACGTGGCGGCTTTGCTGGAGAGGCTTTTGCGCCACCTGATACTGCCTACTCGACGTATGGTTATTCCTATTTGGTTGCTTAAAGAAACCAATGTGACTTAGACTCCGTTCAGTTTCTTTATAAAACCAAGTGGATCCATGATGACGCCTAACCCGGCCACCGCCGCCACCCTGGCCACCGCACCATTGGCGCAGACCTCGGACGCGCCGTCTGCCATGCCGTCGTCGCTGGTCTGGCTGTTCGCATTGGCATGTGGGCTCAGCGTGGCCAACGTCTACTACGCGCAGCCCTTGCTGGATGCGATGGCGCGCGAGTTCGGCTTCGGCTATGGCTCGGTCGGCATCGTCGTCACCGCCACGCAGGCGGGCTGCGCGCTGGCGTTGCTGCTGCTGGTGCCGGTGGGCGACCTGGTGGACCGGCGCCGCCTGATCCTGCTGCAGTTGCTGTTGCTCGCCGTCGCCCTGGCGCTTGTGGCGGCGGCCTCCACCCGCACGGCCTTGCTGGCGGGCATGCTCGCCGTGGGCCTGCTGGGCACGGCGATGACCCAGGGACTGATTGCGTTCGCGGCCACGCTCGCCGCGCCGGCCGAGCGCGGGCGCGTGGTGGGCGCCGCGCAGGGCGGCGTGGTGATCGGCTTGCTGATGGCGCGGGCCATGGCGGGCGCGCTGGCGGATCTTGCCGGCTGGCGCGCGGTGTACATGGTCTCGGGCGTGCTGGCGTTGCTGATGATCGGGCTGCTGGCGCGCCGTTTGCCGCGGCAGGCCAGCGCGCCGGTGAAGATGCGCTACACCAGCCTGCTCGCGTCGATGTTCACGCTGTTGGCGCAGGAGCGCACGCTGCAGGTCCGCGGCGTGCTCGCCATGCTGATGTTCGCCGCGTTCAGCGTGTTCTGGACCGCGCTGGTGCTGCCGCTGAGCGCGCCGCCGTATTCGATGTCGCACACCGCTATCGGTGCCTTTGGGCTGGTTGGCGCCGTGGGCGCGCTGGCGGCCACGCGTGCCGGGCGCCTCGCGGATCGCGGGCTGGGCCAGTGGACCACCGGCATCGCCCTGGTGCTGCTGGTGGCGTGCTGGGCGCCGCTGGCTTTTGCGCGGGAGTCGCTGTGGCTGCTGGTGGCGGGCATCATCGTGCTGGACCTGGCCGGGCAGGCCATCCATGTCACCAACCAGAGCATGGTGTTTCGCGTGCGGCCCGAAGCGCACAGCCGGCTGGTGGGCTGCTACATGTTGTTCTATGCGCTTGGCAGCGGTGCGGGGTCCATCGCTTCGACGCATGTCTATGCGTGCGCAGGATGGTCCGGCGTCTGCATGCTGGGCGCGGCGATCAGCGCGGCAGCGCTGGTATTCTGGGGTGTGACCTTGCGCCGGTAGCGCGGCGATAAAGCGGCGATAAAGCGGCAATAAAGCGGCAATAAAGCGGCAATAAAGCGGCAATAAAGCGGCAATAAAGCGGCGGGAACTTTCATTTTACTTACTGGTTCCGGCTGGATATCGGGTGAATCCACGTCAACCAAATGCCGTCCCCCAGCGTAAGAGCGGTGTCACCCCTTGGGGTTCGAGACAGGCCAACCATGTCCTTGAGCATTTCACGCCTGCTGTCACGCCTGATGTCGGCTTGCCTCCTGAGCGCGGCCGCAGGCCTGCTGGGTGCTTGCGCGCAAGGCGGCGGCGCGCCGGAGGGCACATCCGGTGCGGCCCTGAAGCCGGCCGACCTGCACTGGCTCAACACCGTTACCTTCGGCGCCAACCAGGCCAGCATCGAGCGCCTGCGCAAGCTGGGGCGCGAGCGCTATCTCGAAGAACAACTCAAGGCGCCCGGCACCGATACGGGCGAGCTTGCCACCACCATCGGGGCGCTGAGCATTGCCCAGCAAAGTGGTGAGCAAAGGCTGCGCGGCGTGCGCGCCGAGCAGCAGCGCATAAACACCCTCACCGACGAAGACGAAAAACGCAAGGCGCGCGACGCGCTCAACCGCAGCGGCAACGACGTGGTGCTCGACACCAGCCGCCGCCATCTGCTGCGCGCCCTTTACTCACCCGCGCAGCTGCGCGAGCAGATGACGTGGTTCTGGATGAACCACTTCAGCGTCTACTCCGGCAAGGGCTCGGTGCGTTGGGTACTGGCCGACTACGAGGATAAGGCGGTGCGCCCGCATGCGCTGGGCAAGTTCCGCGACCTGCTGATGGCGACCGTGACATCGCCCGCCATGCTGGAGTACCTGGACAACGCGCAGAGCGCGGTCAACCGCATCAACGAGAACTATGCGCGCGAGCTGATGGAGCTGCACACGCTGGGCGTGGCCGGCGGCCCCAGCGGCTCGCGCTATACGCAGCAGGATGTGCAGGAGCTGGCCCGCGTGCTGACCGGCCTGGGCATCAACGCCAGCGGCGAGCCGCCCAAGCTCGCGCCGCAAAAGCAGGCGCTTTACCGCGCGGGCGGGCTGTTCGAATTCAACCCGAACCGGCACGACTTCGGGGCCAAGACCTTGCTTGGCCATCGTATCGAGCCGAGCGGCTTCCACGAGGTGGAGCAGGCCGTGGAGATTCTCAGCCGCGATCCGGCCACCGCGCGCTTCATCTCCTACAAGCTCGCCGTGCACTTCGTCGGCGATGCGCCGCCGCCGTCGCTCGTCAATCGCATGGCAGGCACGTTCACGCAGACCGATGGCGATATCGCGGCGGTGCTGCGCACGCTGTTCCTGTCGCCTGAGCTGAACACCACGCTGGCCTCCGGCACGCGCAAGTTCAAGGACCCGATGCAGTTCGTGGCTTCGTCGCTGCGCCTGGCGTATGACGGCCGCACGGTGGCCAACCTGCGCCCCGCCATCGGCTGGCTTAACCAGCTTGGCGAGCCGCTCTATGGCCGCATCACGCCGGACGGCTTCCCGGCAGCGGAGAGCGCGTGGGCCAGTTCTGGGCAGATGGTCAAGCGCTTCGAGATCGCGCGCGCCATAGGCTCGGGGCAGGCCGGGCTATTCTCCAAGGATGATGGCAAGCCGGCCGAGCGCACCGGCTTTCCTTTGCTGACCAACCGCGTGTTCTTCGACAGCATCGAATCCACGCTCGGCCCCGCCACGCGCACCGCGATGACACAGGCGACGTCGCAGGCGGAGTGGAACACCATCTTGCTGTCGTCGCCCGAATGGATGCAGGACTGAGCAGTCCGGCCCGAACAAGGAGTACCCCATGCAACGACGTGACTGGCTAAAGGGCGCGGGGCTTGCCGGACTGGCGGCATTGGCGCCCGGCATCGTCTCGCGCGCCTACGCGCTGCCGCAGCAGGCCGATGCGCGTTTCCTGCTGGTGTTCCTGCGTGGTGGCTACGATGCCACCAATGTGCTGGTGCCGGCGGGCAGCGATTTCTACTACGCATCGCGCCCGACCATCGCCATTGCCAGGCCGGTGGCGCAGGGCGCACCAGTCGATCCGCGCGCCGCGCTGTCGCTGGCGGCGGCCTTCGATGGCGGCGGGGGCAGGGGCATCGATGCGTGGGCGCTGCACCCCGCGCTCAAGGACAGCCTGTTGCCGCTGTGGCAGAAGCAGCAGCTTGCGTTCGTGCCGTTTGCCGGCACCGATGACCTGTCGCGCAGCCACTTCGAGACGCAGGACGGGGTCGAGGCCGGCTTGCCGCTCGCCGGCAACGGCAAGGGCAGCGGACGCATCGATGCCTCGCTGCGCGGCACCGGCTTTCTCAACCGGCTGGCCGAATCCATGGGCGGACGCGCCGCGCCCGTCGCCTTCACCGACGGCCTGCCGATGGTGCTGAGCGGCGCGCTCACCGTGCCCAATGTCTCGCTCAAGGGGACCGGACGCACGCCTTTCGACGAGCGCCAGACCCGCGTGCTTGCGCAGATGTATCGCGGCACCCGCTTCGAGTCGCTGATCAACGAGGGCTTCGAGCTGCGCCAGACCGTGGCGCAGGAGGCCGAGGCCATGCAGCGCCGCAACAGCATGATGGCCGCGAACCTGCCCGCGCAGGCCGAGCCTGACATGGCGGGCCGCATGCAGGAGATGCAGGCGGCCAACCGCCGCGCGCTCAGTGCCAAGGGCTTCGAGGTGGAAGCGCGCCGCATGGCGGGGCTGATGCGCGAGCGCTTCAATCTTGGCTTTATCGATGTCGGTGGCTGGGATACGCACGTGAACCAGGGCGGCGCACAGGGGCAGTTGGCCAACCTGCTCGATAACCTCGGGCGCGGCATCTCCGGATTCGCGGACGAGATCGGACCTGTGTGGAGCAAGACCACCGTGGTGGTGGTTTCCGAGTTCGGCCGCACCTTCCGCGAGAACGGCACGCGCGGCACCGACCACGGTCATGGCACGGTGTACTGGGTGGCCGGCGGCGCCGTGCGTGGCGGGCGCATCGCCGGCGAGCAAGTGGCGGTGGAGCAGCGCACGCTGAACCAGAATCGCGACTGGCCGGTGCTCAATGAATACCGCGCGATGCTGGGCGGGATGTTCAAACGCTTGTACGGGCTGGACGATGCGCGCCTGGCGCATGTGTTTCCCGATACCCGGGCGGTGGATATCGGGCTGGTCTAGCGCGCGGTGATCGTGGCGACTGTCAAACGTCGGTCGCCTCCAGCTCCGCCTGTAGCCGCTCCATCTCCCGCATCATCTGCGCCGAAAACGCCGGCCCTTCCCACGCCCGATAATTCTGCTGTGCATAGGCCAGCGCGTTCTTGTAATACAAGAACGCATTGAGCCGGTTGCGCACATAGTTGTTCTGCGTGCGCGTGACCTTGCCCGGGCTGCCCATCACGATGGAGTTGGGCGGGATCACGGTGCCTTCCTTGAGGAAAGCGTGCCCGGCAATGATGCAGTTATCGCCGATCACGCAGCCGTCCATGATTGTGGCGTTGATGCCGATCAGGCAGTTGTCGCCGATCGTGCAGCCGTGGATGGTGCAGTGGTGGGTGATCGAGCAGTGGCTGCCGATGATGGTCGGCGTGCGATCGCCGATATGCAGCATCGCGAAGTCCTGGATATTGGTGTAGGCGCCGATCACGATTTCCCGGCTCTCGGCGCGCGCTGCCACATTGATCCAGATCGATGCGCCCTCGTGCACGGTGATCTTGCCGTAGAGGTAGGCCGATTCGTGCACGTAGGCGGTGGGGTGCAAGCTCACATCGGGGCCGATGAATGCCATCGCGGTCTCCTTGGGTTATTTTTGGAATGCGCTGATTGTACGTCGATGCGTTGGCGCGCTAATGCGCCGGGGTGCGTTCCATCTGCCGCGTCGATGCCTTCGCGACGGGTTCGTTGCCGCTTTTGTATCCGGCCTTGTGCTGGTAGGTCTCATACCAGCATAAGTTGTCATCTTGTCGCGCCGGGGCCGGCCCTTTAGGCTGTTCAGGGTCATCTCCCCGCAACAAGACAGAGCGAACGAAGAGGAACGCTTCCATGACCCCCAATAAAACCGCCACCGCTGATCCCGCCGCCAAATTCGACCCCGGCCGCGCTGGCGAGTACGAAGCGCAAAGCCGCATCGCGCTGGCTGGCTACGACGCCTGCCATGAACTGTCGGCCTGCATGCTGGCGGCAACGCTGGGCGCCGGGCGCGCGGCCGAGGTGCTGGTGGTCGGCGCCGGCGGCACGGCGCAGGAGATCGTCTGCGCGGCCAGGCTGGAGCCGGCGTGGCGCTTCACGGCGGTCGATCCGTCGGCGCCGATGCTGGACCTTGCCATGGCGCGCGTGGCCCAGGCCGGGCTGGCCGAGCGCACGCATGCCGTGCCGGGCGTAGTGGAGGACCTGCCCGCCACGCCGCGCTTCGACGCCGCCACGTTGATCGGCGTGCTGCATCACCTGCCGGGGGACGAAGCCAAGCGGGATATCTTGCGTGCCATCGCCGCCCGCCTGAAACCGGGCGCGCCGCTGATCCTCGCCGGCAATTACCGCGCCTATGCCAGCGAGCCGCTGCTGCTGGCTGCGTGGGGCGAGCGCTGGCGCATGCAAGGCGCCAGCGTCGACGAGGTCCAGGCCAAGCTGGGCAAGATCCTGCAAGGTGCGGACCCGCCTCACTCGGAGGCTGCCGTGCAGGCGCTGCTGGCCGAGGCGGGCTTTGCCGCGCCGCAACGCTTCTTCGGCAGCTTGTTCTGGGGCGCGTGGCTGGCGCGCAAGCAGGACAGCTGAGCCTGGGCGCTCGCGCCTGGCCGGGCTTTGCGCGCAAGCCAGCCGGTTCTATCCTACGCAGACGAGAGCCGCCATCAAGGAGCTTGCCGTGCCCGTCCGCTCTTTGTCCTTGCCCGTGCAGATCGCCATGGTGGCGCTGGCCGGCACTGCCCTGCTGGCCTGGCCGGCGCGCGGCGCCGACAGCGACCAGGAAAACCGTGGCCACGATCCCTTCTTCCAGATCTCGTCGCGCATTGCCAATTGCCCGGAGCCGCTCGGGCCTCGCGTGGACGAAGCACAATGGCGGCGCGACGCCCATCACCGGATCGAGGACGGCAACCATTGCTATGTCGAAGGCCGCTGCCGTCTCGGCAATGCCTACCAGTACGAGACGGAGATCGTGGAGAGCACGCAGCGCCGCCTGCAGTCGCTGTCGGTCACGCTGCCGGGCTGGCGGGACTCCACGCTGTGGCTCACCGTGCGGGGCCGCTGGCTGCTGGTCCAGGGCTGCGTGGGGCGGAGTTTCCCCAGGCAGCCCTTCGTGGCCGCATTGCGCGAAGTCGCCGACGTGGAGATCGTGGTCGACCAGATCACGGCGGATCCGGCGCGCGGCGTGCCTTACCCCGTATTCGGTGGCCGTTCCGGCCCGGCGGCGCCCGTTCCGCCGCAATCCGGCCACGGGACGAATTAGGCATTTTCTTCCCGCGGTTAGATTCTTCGGTGCTGGCGCCAATCCGGATTGTGGGGCGTCATGCCAAGTGCTACCTTCTGGGCGTGCTGGCGGCCCGTCCGGGTTGAAACCCCAAGGCATGGGGAAGCGCCAGCGGCAGGTTTTTTGCTCGGGACACGACATGACTGCTCACCCTCACGGGCCGAAGCCCGCCTTCAGGCGGCTGGGTGCGGTGCTGCTTCCATTGCTGCTATGCGGGCTCGCCGATGAAGCCCTGGCGCAGCAAGGCCCCCCCGACAGCCCGGCGCAGGGCGTGCCCGGCACCATCTGCGACGCGCCGTGGTTCCAGTCCGGCGCGCGGGCGCAGATGGAGGCCAGTGGCGACATGCCGATGTCGATCACCATGACCATCCGGAACCCGACGCTCACGGCAAACGGCTGCAGCGCCTGGCTGTCGATTCACTCGAAGTCGGCGCTGGCTGCCATGATGGGCCCGCCGGTGGTGATGGACCAGGTCCACAAGATGACGTTCGATCGCGGCGCGACGGCCGGCTCGGTCGGCACCGTGAGCAGCCAGCGCGCCACCATCAATGCGCAGGCGCGCTACACGCGGCTGTTCGGGCAGGCATCGTTCCAGGGCAAAGGCGTGCTCAGCTACGCGGGCCTTGTGATACGGGAAGGCGTAGTGCTGCCGGGCGAGACGCTCAGTTCCAGCCTGGATCTCGAGATCCACAGCCTGGCGACGGACGAGATGGTGACGACCATTCGTGCGCCATCGGCCTCGGTCTCGGTTGGCGAGCGGCGTGTCGGCCGTGCGCAATCCATCGAGACCATGCTGGGCCGCCGCGAATGCATGCCGATCACTTACGAAAAACGCACCTCGCTGGGGCCTTTGATGATGGGCGATGACCTCATCCAGACCGAGCCCGCGATCATGAGCGTCACCGACTGGTACTGCCCGACGGAAGCGTTCGTGCTGCGCACGGAGGTGCGGCAAAAAGGCAAGGTCGAGAGAATCGACACGACTGCCATTGGCATGGACGACGACGCGCAGTGAGGCAGGATGCTGAGCGCTGGCGGGAACACCAAGGAGCACCACGACATGAACAACGAGAACAACGAGAACCAAGAGATCGATTTGCTGCCCTTGCTCCGGCAACTCGAAACCGAACTGCACCGTCCCGCCGCGCGCGGCGATCGCCATCGGCTGGACGCACTGCTGCACGACGACTTCCTGGAATTCGGCCGCTCCGGTGGCATCTACACCAAGGCCGACACGCTGGACCAACTGCCCACCGAAGCCACCTCGGGCACGATCTGGGCGCAGGATTTCTCGCTGCGCCACCTTGCGCCAGGCGTGGCCATGCTGAACTACCGCTCTGCCTGCCAGCAGCCGGACAGCCGGCTGGAGCGGCACACCCTGCGCACCTCGATCTGGACGCTGACCGACAACGGTTGGCAGATGTCGTTTCACCAGGGCACGCCAACAGACCCTTTTTCTGCTTGATGCGTTTCAAGCCGGCTGAATTCCGCGCGTCGATGTAAAGCGCCATGGCCACGACTGTCTGGCAAGGACCGGTAAGGGCCGGTTCGACAAGGAAAAAATAGCTTGCAATTGAATAGTGCGCTATGTATATTTCAGCCCATGGACACGAAACGCACCTCCCGGACCAAGCAGGCAGCACACGACGCCACGGCAGATGCCGCGTCGGCGTTGCTTCTGGACCAGCAGTTCTGCTTTTCCGTGTATGCCACGTCACTTGCGCTGAACAAGCTGTACCGCAAGTTGCTGGCGCCGCTGGGCCTGACATATCCTCAGTATCTGGTGATGCTGGTGCTGTGGGAGGCCGACGGCCTGACCGTGTCGGAAATCGGCGGCCGCCTGCATCTGGATTCGGCCACGCTGACCCCGCTGCTCAAGCGCATGGAAGCGCAGCAACTGCTGCGGCGTGAACGTGCCGTTGCCGATGAGCGGCAGGTCATTGTCACGCTGACCGCCGAAGGCCATGCGCTCAAGGAGCCGGCGCAGGCGGTGCCCCGCGCGGTGCTTTGCGCCTCGGGCTGCAGCGTCGATCAGGTGGTGGCCGTGAAGGCGGAGTTGGACCAGTTGCGCGAGCGGTTTGCCGTAGCGGCCGGCGGTTAAGGATCTGGGCGCCGGCGCGATGGGAGCGGCGGCTGATGGCGGGCTGAACAACTTGACAGCCCGTTTTGATTGTCTGATATATAGCGTGCTATTTAATAGCTAGCTATTAAATACGGAAAGCGAACAGGCTTTCTCCAACCCAAGGCTCGATGAGCCGGTTTTATCAACTAGCCAGGAGTGTCATCATGTCGATCGAAAAAGTCCTCTACCGTGCATCCGCCACCGCAACCGGAGGCCGTGACGGCCGCGCCGTGTCGTCCGATGGCGCCCTGGACATCAAGCTGGCCACCCCGCGCGAGCTGGGTGGCGCAGGCGGCGCCGGCACCAACCCGGAGCAGCTGTTCGCGGCTGGCTACTCGGCTTGCTTTCTCGGCGCGCTGAAGTTCGTGGCGGCGCGTGACAAGGTGGCACTGCCTGCCGACACCGCCATCACCGGCCAGGTCGGCATCGGCGCCATTCCCACCGGGTTTGGCATCGAGGTGGACCTCAACATCGCGCTGCCCGGCCTGGACCGCACCGTCGCGCAAGACCTGGTCGACAAGGCGCACGTGGTGTGCCCGTACTCGAATGCCACGCGTGGCAATATCGACGTGCGCCTGACGCTGATCTAAGCACGCCTCTCCATCCCTGAGTCCCCGGGGCCGGCCCCGCGCAATGCTCTAAAATGAGCACCCTTGCGCGGGGCCGTCTGCTTTGTCTCGCGTGCAGCCAGCAGTGGCAAACAGCGAAGCAACAAGACAGCCCCCCGGAGACACAGTGCGCTACGAGCTCACCGACCTGCGCCTGTTCCAGGCGATTGCAGAAGCGCAGAGCCTGTCCAGCGGCGCTTGCGCCAGCCACATCACGGCATCCGCCGCCAGCTACCGCCTCAAGAATCTCGAGCACGCGATGGGCACGGCCTTGTTCGTGCGCAGCACGCGCGGCATGGAACTCACCCCTGCTGGCGAGACCTTGCTGGTGCACGTGCGCGAGCTGCTGCGCGGCGTGGAGCGCATGCATGGCGAGGTCGGGCGCTTTTCCGCCGGACTCAAGGGCCATATCCGGCTGCTCGCCAACAGCAGCTCGCTCAACGGTTTTATCATCCCCAGCGTGAGCCGCTTCCTGGCCGCCAACCCGGACGTCAACATTGACCTGGAAGAGCGCGCCAGCCAGGCGATTCCGTGCGCCGTGGCCGCGCAAGAGGCCGATATCGGCATTCTGGCTGGCGATATCGATGCCAGCGACGTCCGTGCCGTGCCTTACGCGGTGGACGAACTGATCCTGGCGGCGCCCAACGGCCACCCGCTGGCGGGCCAGGCCGAGCTGCGCTTCGGTGCCGCGCTGGATTTCGATTTCGTGTGCATGAGCCGCGGCAGCAGCAACTTCCTCTTCCTGCGCGACATGGCGCAGCGCGCCGGAAAAAGCCCCAACGTGCGGCTGCACGCCCATAGCTTCGAGGCCGCGTTGTCACTGGTCGAAGCCGGCGTGGGCGTGGCGCTGGTACCGCGCAGCGTGGCCGCGGCGGCCCTGCGCGAAGCCCGCATAGCCGGCGTGCGGCTGGCGGAAACCTGGGCCCGACGCGAGCTGAACCTGATCGTGCGCGCCGAAGGCAAGCTGCCGTCGTTCACGGCGGCGTTCGTGCAATTCCTGCTCAATGATCCGCGTGTTGCCGCCACGCGCGAGCGTGGCGCCCCGGTCGCGTAGTTGCCGGCGTCACCACTGAGTATGAAAAAAGCGACTGGATACGCGATGAATATATCATTTTTAGAATAGATTCATCGTCGCTACACTTTCCTCGTGTACCCAAATCTGACAAGGGTAGGCACAAGGAAAAACGATGAACAAGAAGCAAACGCTCGCCGCCGCTCTGGCACTCTCCCTCCTCGGCATCGCCTCCGCCTGGAGCGCCACGGCGCCCACGCCGGCCACGAAAGCCTCCCGTGTCGCCGCCCTGTTCGGCAGTCCCGCCGACGTGAGCACGACGACCCGCACGGTCACGCTGGTCCCGGGCATGAATTACGTGAACGTGGCATCCGGCGAAACGGTGGCCTTTCGCGCCGGCGACAAGACCGTCGGCTGGACGTTCCTGGAGGCCATCGGCGGGACCTCGGTCGATATGAGGACCATCTTCCCGGACGTGGCGCAGGCCAGGGGGATCCGGGTGTACATCGCGCCGAGCCAGTTGTTTACCGGGGGCTGAGCCCGGCAGCCCCGGAGGCTGCCTGGAGCGGAGGTCGGACTGCCGTCAGGCCTGGCGGGCAATACACCCGCGCCGATGCCGATGCGGCGGGTGGCGCAGGGCGCGTGCCCGGGCCTGGTTGCCTTACGGTGAAAGGCGGAGGACACTAGCGTACTTTGCCGGTGCCAGCCGGGCGACTGCGCCCAGCGCCGCTTCGCTGTCAGCCAGGTCGCCGATGATGCTGCCCAGAATCACCCATCTGCTCGCGCGCGTCCACCCGGTGCTGCGGCGCGTGTTGCGCCCGGTACTGGATCCGGCGCGGCGCTACCGCCATGCCAAGGTGATACATGCGTGCAGGGTGGCGCTCGGGCTGCTGACGTCCATCGCGCTGACCACGGGCATCCAACTGCCTCATGGCGAATGGGCGTCAATTACGCTGCTGGTGGTCATCGGCGGCCTGCAGCACCACGGCAATATCCGCAAGAAGGCGGCCGAGCGTGCGCTCGGCACGCTGATCGGCGCTGGCGCGGGGCTGGTGATCATCCTGCAGCAATCGTATTTGCACGCGCCCTTGCTCAGCTACGCGCTGATCGTGATCGCTTGCGCCGTCTGTGCGTATCACGCGATCGGCAAGGGCGGCTATGTGGCGCTGCTCTCCGCCATTACCATCTTTATCGTCGCCGGCCATGGCGAGAACGTCATTGCGGACGGCCTCTGGCGCGCGGCGGATGTGCTGATCGGCATCGCGATCGCACTGCTGTTCTCCTTCGCGCTGCCACTGCACGCCACCTATACGTGGCGCTACAAGCTGGCCGAGGCCCTGCGCAGTTGCGCCAGGATGCACACGGCCATCGTCAACGACGCGGGCTTCGACCGGGCCGTGTTGCAGCGGGCCATGGTGCTGCAAGGCAACTTGCTGGTGCAGCTGCGATCGCTGATGCCGTCGGTGGCCAAGGAGATCAATGTATCGATGGAGCAGCTCGAAGCCATCCAGCATGGCATGCGCGTGTGCATCAGCTTGCTGGAAGTGCTCGCGGCCACGCGCCCGTGCGTTGACGACGACGAAGACAAGGCATTCGTGCGCGACCATCTTGCCCAGGAAAACCACCGCGTCAGCACCATGCTGATCGGCATGGCGCGCGCATTGACCCATGGCGTGGTGGCGCGCCTGGCCCCGCGCGGTAGCTGTTCGCTTGCGCAAGTCGCGGGCACCGTCGCGCCGCAATGGGCTGGCTATATCTCGCTGACGCTGCGCTTGTCCGACGAGTTCGACGATCTCAGGCAGCGTCTGGCGGCCATCGCGGATCGCTGGAACATTTAAGCCCGCTTTGGTGTTCTACGGTTGCCTCGACGCCGGTGATGAAGTTTGCCCGGGCGCCGGCCTCGCGGGTTGCCTGCAGGGAGGAAGCTGGCTGTCAGGATTGGCCTTCGGCCGCACCCGCGCCACGCGCGTACCAGAGCAGCCGGCGTAGCATCCAGGCGCCGGCCAGCCCCAATGGAACGGCTAACGCCCACACGGCGACCGGCGCTTCCAGCGCCGTGCTTTCCGGCACCACCGCGCCTGAGATCATGACGCCGGTGTTCAGGCCCGCATGCAGGACGATGCCAGGCCAGAGCGAACGCGTGCGGCAATAGAGCGCCGCCGCGAACAGCCCGATGGCGAACGCAATCACGAACTGGTAGATGTTCAGGTGCGCCACGCCGAAGACGAAGGCCGAATACACGGTGGCATCGGCTCGCGCGTACCGACGGAGCATGCCGCGCAGCAGGATGCCGCGGAAGAACATCTCCTCAACGAACGGCGCGATCACGCACACCAGCACCCAGATGCCGATGCCCCCGCTCGTCATCTCCGTGATCATGCGCGCATCGTCGGCGGAAAACGGGAACAGCGCCTCTATGCCGACCATGGCCAGTCCGTCCAGCAGCAGGATCAGCGGCACCATCAGCAGGATCGGCGGGCCCAACAGGCCAAGCGTGGCCGCCACGCTGGCGCTGCCTTCGTGGAACAGCTTGCGATAGCTCAACCCGCTGGCATGCAGCAAGGTGCTGAATACCAGCCCATAGCAGGCCACGCGAATCAGGCTGGCGGCGGCCATTGGCTGCATGCCGCTGCGCAGCAAGGCCGGGCGCAGCAACATGGTCAAAATCACCTCGACAAACCAGGCCACGAAAGTGAGCGCGAGCGCCCATTGGAAGGTAATCGGTCGGGTCTGGTCTGGCCGGTTGGAATTCATGGATCGCGAAATCTTTCGGGGCGAAGGGCTTGTTGTCGACGGCCGTCTCCATTAACGGCAGCGGTATCGCGATTCTGTAGAGTCGGCCGCTCAAAAATGACGTGGAAGGCAGGCGGCAGGTGCGTGCATCGTGGCTTTTCGCTTTAGCACCGGCCAGGTACTAACAATTGATTACAACCGCGGGAGGCCCGTCGCACTATGCTCCCCGAGCCCCAAAAGACGGCGGCCGCCAATACTGCGGCATGCGGTACGACATGAAACGCAGGAAATTCGCATGAACAAGATCTACTCGTTTGCCCTGATGGCGATCGCCGCGCTGGCGGCGAGCTCGGGAGCCGCCCAGGCGCAGCATGTTGTCGGGGGGATGGGCGAGGACGTCAGGCTCGGCGCTTTCGGTGGCCGCGGCGACAATGACCTGGGCGGCCGCAGCCTGCCAGACAGCCAAGGGCTCAATGCAGCACGCCGGGACAGGAACCGCGCGCGCGCCATTGACCGGCACGCAGTGCGCGCCAGTGGCGCACGAGGAAGGACACCTTCACTTCCCGGCAGAAATTTGCCCTAGGGGTCAGAGACAGCGTCTTTTGCGCTAATGATATGAGGGGCGACCTGTAGTCGAAGGATTGGCGCCTTCGCCTTCGGCCCCGAGCGACTCAAGATCCAGCTCTTCAACAAGCGCGGTGGGCGTAGCCGCACTATGGGCTCGATTGCCGGGAGATGCTAGATACAGTCCAGGGTATCAGGATCAAGCAGTGTGACGGTTCTGCCCTGCACACGGATCAGACCATCTCCCTGAAAGCGTGACAGTGTGCGACTGACGGTTTCAAGCTTTATGCCGAGATAGCTGCCGATATCTTGCCGTGTCATGCGTAGCGAGAGTTCCCGGCGAGAGTAGCCACGCGAGTGCTGCCGTGTGGAAATATCCAGCAGGAAGGAGGCGACGCGCCGATCGGCGCAAAGGCTGGCAAGCAAGAGCATCACGCCGGAGCCCCGCACGATTTCGCTACTCAGCATACGATGCAGATGCCGTTGCAGGGAGGGCATTTCGCGGCAGAGCGCTTCGAGCAAGCGGAATGGAATCACGCAGACTGCGCTGTCTTCCAGCGCAATGGCATTGCATCCATGCCGTGAAGTGCAGATTCCATCCAACCCTAGAGTATCACCAGTGAAGTAGAAGCCGCTAACCTGCTCGCATCCATTCTGGTTGGTAACGACCGTCTTGAATGCCCCCGAGCGCAGGGGATAGAGGCTATGGAACGTGTCACCATCGCGATAGAGGGCATCGCCGCGCCGAACCATGCGCCAGTTGTGGATAACGGAAGCGAGCCTGACCGTTTCTGAGTCATCGAGATTGTCGCCCATGCAAAATTGTCGCATCGGGCAATTCGAACAGTTCGCGATGTGGCTGATCTCTTTCCCTGGCACTTCATCTGTGGATGGGGGGCGCGGAGCATGATCGCGATGAGTCGGGTCGATCGCTGCTACCAGTACTTCTTGCTGCAGGGTTTCTGTTATCGTCGATTCACTGCGCATTGTGGTCCTTGACCAGATTGGGGGAGGGCGCTAATTGCGCTGGCCGTTTGGCGCGTGCAATAACTGGTCCAAGAATGTCGGGTTGGATGGTGTAAGTCGGTACGCTAGCGTGCAGATTGCACAATCTCTGATCGGATTGGCGCAGCATGCGGTTAGCGACGCGCTGCCCTTCTACATAAACATCATGCCCTGTTGAATTCGGCCGGCGGTCAAGTGCACGAAGCGACATTGCCGAATCGTTGAGATGGGGGTTTCTTGACGGAATTCTTATGCAATTCGCACACACTGTTGCGCCATGTTGACACCTCCCCTCCTACCATTAGCTCACGAAGAGACCATCCGCGCCCCACAGCGAAAACCGTATGCTCCAGTCAAGCCTCGCACTTGCCCTCGCTAGCGTTCCTCGTCGGCATGGCGCCCGCAAGGGCGAACTGATCAGGCCGGCAGCCGGCGGCACGGGGTACACCGCCAGTCGCTGGGTCCGTCTGCGCTTGCCAGTGTCCTCAAGTCACGTGCTCACGTTGCGCCAGTGGCTGCACAGTATCCTCGGCAACGTGGCTCGTTCCTACGTCGTCGAAGTTGACTGTAGCCGCGGCCAAACCACTGTGCATATGCACCTCGAAGAGGGTATGCATGACGCCGTCATGGATACCCTCAGAGCGGCACTTCCCGCCGCTGGATTCGGCCACGTGCTTGACTTGGGCAACGAGCATCCGGCTGACCGCGGAGAAAAGTCCTAGCAGCGAGAGCGGCGCCATGCCTGCTTAGCCAGGCGCGACGCGCGTGGGTTTTCTTTTGCAATGCACAGCCCACAACAAGTCAATTTTGTTGAAGTTGGAGAGTATTTTGAACACCGATCTTTGGATCGTCCCGTACCGTGACGGCTGGGATGTCATTTTTGAAGGCGCGAGATACGCCGAGTCGCACCATGCGACCCGGGATCAAGCCATTGCGGCCGGTAACATAAGAGCGCGGCGAGACAATGTCGACATGCTGGTCTTCGATAGCGAGGGCAGGGTATGCATGCGCAATGCCTTGAATCACGATCTCGCTTTCAAGTGCCGATAGAGAATAAAGAGTCTGCCGCACTCTCATGCGAAATCGCGCACTTAAGGCGCGCGTCCTTGCCCCAAGTTTGATGAACTCCACGCGTTGAGGGTCAAGGCCGAAGCCGCTTCAGGACTGAAGTGGATGCGTCAATTCGGGAATGAACTCGTTTGTTGCGATTCTGCGATCGAATCGCCAATCCTTGGAGCCGAGGTGCCATATGCGAAAAATCCATGACGCCCAGAACTCAGCGAACCGGCTACCGGCCTTGCAAGTGTTTCTGGGTGCGCTTGGCAAGCCATCCGATAGTCAGGCCCTGGGAAAAAGTCGAGAAGATGACATTGCCATAAGTCAGCATAAGAACAATATCGCGCGCATGCCCGGACGGCAAGGACAGGGCGAGCGCGATCGAAATTCCGCCTCGTAGTCCGGCCCATACCAATAGTGGAGCTGTCTTCGCCGGCAGCCGAAAGGCCGCGCTCACCAATGCAACGGGAGCGCCTACGGTCAGGATTCGAGCAACAAGCACGATCAGGACTGTGGCCGGTATAGCAATCCATGCGCGCGTTTCTGCATGCACAGAGACGGCTTCTAGTCCGATTAGGGTGAAGAGTATCGCGTTAAGAGCAACGTCGATCAGTTCCCAGAATGTGTCGATATTGTCCCTCGTGGTAGCCGACATGGCCTGTTCGCGTCCTTCGTTGCCCAACAGAACACCCGCCACTACCATCGCGAGAGGGCCTGAGACGCCGATATTCGCCGCAACCGCATAGCCACCGACAACCGCCGCGAGTGTCAGCAAGACTTCGACCTGATAACGGTCAATGCGCCGCATCAGCAAGAACGTGGCACCGCCGACAGCGCCGCCAAGGAGCAACCCGCCAAACGCCTGGCGAGAAAAGTCGGCGACGACCGACCAGGTAGAAGGCATGCCAGGAGAAGTGGCAAGCTGCGCGAAGATGGTGAAGAGCACGATACCCACCCCATCGTTGAACAGGGACTCTCCGGCGATAGCCGTCTCAACGTTCCCTGGCACCTTCGCCCGGCGCAAGGCTCCCAGGACTGCGACCGCATCGGTGGGCGCGATCAGCGCCCCAAAGACAAGACAGTAGGATAACGGTAGCGAGACGCTCGCTGCCCGGAGCACCCAGTGTGTCGCGACACCGATGAGGAAAGCCGAGGCCGCCGTTGCCACTACGGCCAGAAATCCAATTTGCCAGGCGTATTGCCGCAGCCTGCGCCCATCCACATGAAACGCGCCCGCGAAGAGCAGGAAAGACAGCATGCCCTGCAGCAGTAGCTGACTGAAATCAAGCGCCGACAGCCACCGGGACACGGGATCGCGCAAGTTTGCAAGCTGCAGGCCGTCACACACCATGAACGCAAGCGAACAGGCAAGCGCAATCGCTGCGACGCCGATGGTCATCGGCAGCCGCGTGATTCGTTCATTGAGATAGGCGAACCCCGCCGCCGCAACGACGAGCAAGGCGATGGCATTGATCATGACGCGCCGTCTTTCTGCATCGCAGCCTGCATCTTCTTACTCCGCAAAATCGACAATGTCCTTTCAGCTCAGGCCAACAAGCCGATATCCCACGCTAAGCTCGGTAATGAAATGACAAGGATTTGCTGGATCAGCCTCCAGCTTTTGTCGCAGGTTGCCCATGTAGATCCGCAAGTAGTGCGAGCGTCCGGCGCTATTCGGTCCCCATACCTCGAGCAAAAGGTGACGATGTGTCAGCACGCGGCCATGACCGCTGATCAAGGCTACCAGCAGACGGTATTCGATTGGCGTCAGTCGTACCAGCTTACCTTGCCGCCTCACTTCGCGGCATGCCAGGTCCACCGATACTTCGCCGAAGGTCACGATCCCGGCGGGCTCACCGCTGGCCATCAGGGTGCTACGGCGTAATTGCGCCCGGACCCTTGCCAGCAGTTCCGGAACGCCAAAGGGTTTCATCAGGTAGTCATCGGCGCCGGCATCCAATGCTGCCACCTTATCCTCTTCGCGGTCACGAGCCGACAGCACAATCACGGGGGCACCGGTCCACGCGCGGAGTTCTGAGATGAGTTCGCGGCCGTCGCGGTCAGGTAGCCCGAGATCGACGATGAACAACTCTGGCTGCCTGCTCGCGGCTTCGATCAGCCCGCGTGCCACGGTGTCGGCTTCGAATACGCTATAGCCATCGGCGGCCAGTGAGGCGCAGACAAAGCGGCGGATCTGCGCATCGTCTTCAACGACCAGGATACGGATTGCGGTTTTCATGATGCGCATGCGGCTAGATGGGCAGATCCGATGAGTGCGCCTGGGTCCTCGTTTCGTCAATGGAGGGAGAAGCGCTGAAGGGCAGCAGGAAGACGAAGCGGGCTCCGCCTTCGTTGCGGTTTTCAGCATATATGCGGCCGCCGTGTGCTTCGACGATCGCGCGGCAAATGGCGAGGCCGAGTCCGACGCCAGGCAGCGCGGATTCGCTCTCACCTCGCTCGAACTTGGCAAACAGCGATTCCTCGCGCCCAGCCGGCAACCCGGGGCCATTGTCGTCCACGCAAACTCGGAGCATGCCGTCACCGACGCTGGCAGACACCACGATCTCGCTTCCCGGTGGCGTGTACTTGGCAGCGTTTTCCAACAGATTCACCAATACTCGCTCGATCAACACCGGATCGAATTCGCACAGTGGCAGATTGGCGGGCAGGCGGGCGCTTACCTTGTGCCCGGACAGCACCGGTTCGAGCTGGCGCCGGGCGGAGCCAATCACCTCCTCCAGCGATTGCCAGTCGCGCTTGACTTTGACTGCGCCGGCTTGCAAGCGCGCCATATCCAGCAGCTTTCCCACGAGTTCTGCGATTCCCCTGGCCTTCTGGCCCACGGCCAGGGTGAGCTCCTTTCGGGTCACCGGCGGCAATTCATTCTGGCTCAATGTATCGGCCAGGCCGACCAGTGCCGTCAGCGGGGTACGCAAGTCGTGGGAAACGGCTGCAAGCAAACCATTGCGCAGCCGCTCACCTTCCATGTGGACCAGGGCGTCCTGTGCGACTTCCACGAAATGCACGCGCTCCAGTGCAAGCGCGATCTGTGCGGCACAGGCGTCGAGCAGGCGCATGTCTTCCGGGGTCTCGAAGAGCGCCCTGTCAGCCGGCTGGATGGCCAGCACGCCCCGCGTTCGGATCGGCGCCTTCAGCGGCAAGTATCTGGCCGGCGTCGATGGCAGTGTGCTGGTACCTTGACCGGCCGGCTGCTGATGGTCGTAAACCCACTGCGCCACGCTGTTATCGGTCTGCGCCAACGTGGCCGCATCGGATGGTGTCGACGGCTCATGTATGCGCTCGCGGCTGTCTGGCAGCAGCACCGCCGAGTTGGCGCTGAAGATGGAGTCAATCCTGTCGATTGCGATGCCGACAATCTGCTCTGTGATCAATGCCGCCGAGAGCTGTTGTGCCAGGCCTGCCAGTTCACTGGCCCGCCGTTCGCGCAGGCGAGCAATCGTAGCCTCGAAGCGCAACTGGGCGGCCAATTGTCCGATTACCAAAGCCACCACAAGCATCAGGGCAAAGGTGAAGACGTATTGGGTGTCATTGACGGTGAAGGCAAACCTGGGCGGGACGAAGAAGAAATCAAGTCCCAGCACCGACAGCATGGCCGCCAGCGCACCCGGGCCACGTCCGTAGCGGATGGCAACCCCCACCACTGCGAGCAGGAATACCATCACCACATTGGCGAGCTCAAATACCGAAAGCAGGGCCGCCGTCGCCACTGTGGTGGCCGCCACAATGGCGGTGGCCGCGCCATAGCCGCGCCAGTCCGGTTTGCCGGGCTGGCTGCGCCGCTCGTCGGCCGGCGGCGCGGTTTCATCAATGCCGACCAGGTAGAGGTCCAACTCGGCTGCGCGTTCTGCCAGCCGGTCGGCCAGGCCTGGCAGCAGCTTACGGCGCCAGCCGGGCATCAGCCGGTGACCGATCACGAGCTTGCTGGCATTGCGGCTCTTGGCATAGGCCGCCAGCGTGGTAGCGGCGTCGCTGCCGGCTAGCGTGGCAGTCTCGGCGCCCATATCCTCGGCCAGCTTGAGCACGCTCAGCACACGCGCGCGACCGGCGGGCGGTAGTCGTTGCAGTGCGGGTGTTTCGACATAGACGGCGATCCAGTCGGCCTGGAGCTTCGCGGCCAGTCTGGCGGCGGCGTGGACGAGCTTTTCGCCGCTCTGCCCAGGGCCAATGCAGACAACCAGGCGTTCCTTCGCCTGCCAGACGCTGACGATGGCGCGGTCGGCCCGGTAGGCCCGCATTTGCGCATCGACCCGATCGGCGGTACGGCGCAGCGCCAGTTCGCGCAATGCGATCAGGTTGCCCTTGCGGAAGAAATTCCTTGCGGCGCGCGCTGCCTCGTCGGCCAGGTAGACCTTGCCGGCTTCGAGCCGGCTCAGGAGTTCGTCAGGCGGCAGATCAACAAGCGTCACCTCGTCGGCGGCGTCGAACACCCGGTCGGGTACCGTCTCGCGCACGCGGATGCCAGTGATCGATCCGACCACATCGTTGAGACTTTCGATGTGCTGCACATTGAGCGTGGTATGGACGTCGATGCCGGCGGACAGCAGTTCCTCCACATCCTGCCAGCGCTTCTGGTGGCGGCTGCCCTCGACGTTGGAGTGCGCCAGTTCGTCTACGACGACGAGCGCGGGCTTCAGCGCCAACGCGGCGTCAAGATCAAACTCGGCCAGTATCCGGTCCCGGTAGGGGACTTTGCGCGGCGGCAACACGTGCATGCCATCGAGCAGGATGGCGGTCTCGGCCCGGCCATGCGTTTCCACCAAGCCGATGACAACGTTCACGCCTTCGGCCTGCTTCTGCCGGCAGGCCTGCAGCATGGCGTACGTTTTTCCGACACCGGCGCAGGCGCCGAAGAAGATCTTCAGCTTGCCGCGCGCGGCGGCCAGTTCTTCCTCCTTGAGGGATTCCAGCAGCCGGTCAGGATTGGGACGGTCGGCGTCCACGGTCCACCTCTTCGGTCCAGAAACGGAGACCCCAATGGTGTAAGGCCGAACCACACGGACACGGGCCTTTCGGATAGGCGGATCAGCCCTTGTCGAGTGCCAGGTTCAGTTTGAGCACATTCACGGTGCTGTCGCCAAAGATGCCCCAACTGGGGTTCTCCACGTATTGGTCCACCAACTGCTTGATTCTGGCAGGCGGCAGACCGCGCGCCTTGGCGACCCGTTCGACCTGATAGTAAGCCGCCGACGGCGAGATATGCGGGTCGAGGCCGGACGCGGACGCCGTTACCAGATCGATCGGCACCGGGCCCGTCCGATCCGGATGCGCGGCACGGACTGCCTCGACGCGTGCCTTCACCGCATCGACCAGGGCCGGGTTGGTAGGGCCAAGGTTTGAGCCGCTGGAGCCTGTCGCGTTGTCCGGCATCGGCGTGGTGGCCGAAGGCCGGCTCCAGAAGTAGCGCATGCCACTGAACGATTGGCCGATCAGTTCGCTGCCGACTACCTCGTCGCCATGTTTGATCAGGCTACCCGCAGCCTGATGGGGGAAGAGCAGTTTCGCCACGCCAGCGACCGCTGCCGGATAGAGCAGGCCTGTCACGACGCTCAGCAGCAGGAACAGCGTCACGGCCGGGCGTATCAGCGATTTCATGTCCAACACTCCTCTGCTACCTGCTTGGGCAGGGTTCCCGGCGCCTAAGCGACGCCGATCAGTCCAAGCACGAGATCGATCAGTTTGATGCCGACGAACGGGACGATCAAACCACCTACGCCATATATCAACAGGTTGCGGCGCAACAGCGCATCGGCGCCGAGCGGCCGGTATTTCACACCCTTCAAGGCCAGCGGGATCAGGGCAATGATGACGACGGCGTTGAAGATCACCGCCGACAGGATGGCCGAGGCCGGACTATAGAGGTGCATCACGTCCAGCACCTTCAGTGGCGGGTAGGTGACCGCGAAGGCAGCCGGGATGATGGCGAAGTACTTGGCCACATCGTTGGCCACCGAGAAGGTCGTTAGCGCGCCGCGCGTCATCAGCATCTGCTTGCCTGTCTCGACGATCTCGATGAGCTTGGTCGGGTTGCTGTCGAGATCGACCATATTGCCGGCTTCCTTTGCCGCCTGCGTGCCGCTGTTCATGGCCACCGCCACGTCTGCCTGGGCCAACGCCGGCGCGTCATTGGTACCGTCGCCGGTCATCGCCACTAGTTTGCCGCCGGCCTGTTGGTCGCGAATCAGCTTGAGCTTGTCTTCCGGCCTGGCCTCGGCGAGGAAGTCGTCCACGCCGGCCTCGGCGGCGATGGCGGCCGCGGTCAGACGATTGTCGCCGGTGATCATGACCGTCTTGATGCCCATCACGCGCAGTTCAGCGAAGCGCTCCTTGATGCCGCCCTTAACGATATCCTTCAGTTCCACCACGCCCATGACGCGCTCGCCGTCGATCACCACCAGAGGTGTGCTTCCACGGCGGCTGACCTGGTCGACTTGATCGGCGACACCCTGCGGGTAGAGGCCACCTGCGGCCTCCACATGCGCCCGCACCGCATCGGACGAACCTTTTCGGATATGCCGTTCGCCGATGTTGACCCCGGACATCCGGCTCTGCGCGGTGAAGGGGAGGAAATGAGCGTCATGCAGTTCGCGACCGCGCATACCGAACTTTTCCTTCGCGAGCACGACAATCGAGCGGCCTTCCGGTGTTTCATCCGACAGGGAGGCCAACTGGGCGACATCGGCCAGTTCCCGGTCCGAGACACCCGGTGCCGGCAGGAAGGCGCTGGCCTGGCGGTTGCCAAGGGTAATGGTGCCGGTCTTGTCCAGCAGCAGGACGTCGACATCGCCGGCGGCCTCCACCGCGCGCCCTGAGGTGGCGATCACATTGGCCTGCAGCATGCGGCTCATGCCGGCCACGCCGATGGCGGAAAGCAGGCCGCCGATTGTGGTCGGGATCAGGCAGACCAGCAGCGCGATCAGGACGGTGATGCTGACCGGGCTCCCGCTGCCGGCAGCGGTGACGCCATAGAGGGAGAACGGCAACAGGGTCACGGTGGCCATCAGGAAGACCAGGGTCAGTGCCACCAGGAGAATGGTCAGAGCGATTTCATTTGGCGTCTTCTTGCGCTTGGCGCCTTCCACCATGGCGATCATCCGGTCGAGAAAGGCCTCGCCGGGATTGGCGGTCACGCGGGCGACGAGCCAGTCGCTCAGCACGCGGGTGCCCCCGGTGATGGCGGAAAAATCGCCGCCGGACTCGCGGATCACCGGGGCCGATTCGCCGGTAATGGCCGATTCGTCCACCGAGGCGACGCCCTCCAGCACTTCGGCATCGGCTGGTACGATGTCGCCGGCCTCGATCAGCACGAGGTCGCCGCGGCGCAGGCTGGCGGAATCCATCACCGTGATCTCTGCATCCCGCCTGGCTTGCTCAAGCTTCTTGCTCATCACGTTCCTGCGGCTACCGCGCAAAGCCGCCGCCTGGGCTTTGCCACGGCCCTCGGCCAATGCCTCGGCGAAGTTGGCGAACAGCACGGTAAACCACAACCAGGCGGAAATGGCAAAGATAAAGCCGGCGGGCGCCTCACCGCGACCGTATGCGGCCTGGATGCCGAGCAAGGTGGTGAGCACGCTGCCGACCCAGACGACGAACATGACCGGATTACGCAGCTGCGCGCGCGGCGACAGCTTGCGGAAGGATTCCGCGATGGCTGGCTTGACCAGCACCGGGTCGAACAGAGGCAGCGAACGCAAAGCGCGGTCGTCGGCAGCGTGGCCCCCCTGCGAGGGTGGCTCAGGCCTTGTCGTATCGTTCATGACTGCCGTCCTAGTGCGCAAACAGTTGCAGGTGTTCGACCACGGGACCCAGGGCCAGGGCCGGGATGTAGGTGAGCGCGCCAACCATGATCACTGTGCCGACCAGCAGCAATACGAACAGCACGCCATGGGTGGGCATGGTGCCGCTCGATACCGCCAGGCGCGGCTTTCTCGCCAGGTTACCGGCAATGGCAAGCACGGCCACGATTGGCACGAAGCGGCCAAACCACATCGCCGGCGCCAGCAGGAGGTTGTAGTAGGGTGTGTTGGCGCTGAGCCCCGCAAAGGCCGAGCCATTGTTGTTGGCGGCGGAGGAAAAGGCGTACAGGATTTCCGAGAAGCCATGCGCCCCTGGATTCAGGATGCCCGCCAGGCCGTCCTTGGCCAGTACCGAAACCGCTGTCCCGCCCAGCACCAGGAATGGGGTGATCAGGATCGCGGCCGAGACCATCTTCATTTCATAGGACTCGATCTTCTTGCCGAGGTATTCCGGCGTTCGGCCGATCATCAGGCCGGCCAGGAACACCGCCAGGATGGCGAACACCAGCATGCCATACAGGCCCGACCCAATCCCGCCAAATACCACTTCGCCAAGCTGCATCTGCAACATCGGCACAAGGCCACCGAGAGGCAACAGGCTGTCGTGCATCGCATTCACGGCACCGCAGCTTGCCGCGGTGGTAATCGTAACGAACAGGCTAGAGGCGGTGATGCCGAAGCGGGTCTCCTTGCCTTCCATGTTGCCGGCAGTGCCGTCCACGCCAAGTTGCGTCAGCAGCGGGTTGGCATGCATCTCGGACCACTGCACCACGGCAAACATGGCGATGAAGATCACTGTCATGGCCGCGACCACCGCGACGCCCTGGCGCATATCGCCGACCATGGCGCCAAACATGAAGCACAGCGCGGCCGGTATCAGGAAGATCGACAACATCTGCACAAAGTTGGACACCCCCGTCGGGTTTTCATACGGGTGGGCAGAGTTGGCATTGAAGAAGCCACCTCCATTGGTGCCCAGCATCTTGATGGCTTCCTGCGAGGCAACCGGACCCATGGGAATGGTCTGCTTATCCGTCTTCAGGTCCTCCATCACCGGCTTGCCGGCGGCATCGACCATGGGCTGGCCATTGGCATCGTTCTTTTGCTGCTGATAGGCAATCGGCTCGATCAGCTTCGCGTCCTGATAGGCGCCGAAGTTCTGGATCGCACCCTGCCAGGCCAGAAAGAGAGCCATCAGGAAGGCCAGTGGCAGCAATACGTAGCAGGTGGCGCGGCCGAGATCGAGCCAGGCATTGCCGATACCGGCGGCCGAGCGGCGGGCAAAGCCACGGACCAACGCTACCACCACTGCCATCGCGGTGGCGGCCGAAAAGAAATTCTGCACCGTCAATACCAGCATCTGGGTCAGGTAGCTCATCGTGCTTTCGCCGCTATAGCCCTGCCAGTTGGTATTGGTGACGAAGGAGACGGCGGTATTGAAAGCGGAGCCCGCCTCGACATTGGCCATGCCGGCCGGGTTGAGCGGCAGCCAGCCTTGCAGGCGTTGCAGTGCATAGACGGCGATCACCCCAAGCAGGTTGAATAGCACGATGGCAGTGGCATAGCGCCACCACGGCATGTCTTCATCGGCACGGGTGCCGATCAACCTGCAGATACCGCGCTCGAAGGTGCCGAGCCAGCGATAGCGGGCGCTCAGGTGGCCGTCCATGACAGCGGTCAGGTAACGGCCCAGCGGCCAGGCCAGCGTGAACAGCACAACCAGGTAGAGTCCGAGCTGGACGAAGGGAGAGGCGTTCATGCCACGTCCTCCGCGTTAAACAGTGCATAGAGGAGGTAGATGAACAGGCCGACGGTCACGCCGCCCGCAAGCCAGTAAAGCAGGTCAGCGTTCATGGGTGCGACGCTCCAGACGGCGAAAGCCTGCAATCAGTGCCCACAGTGCCGCACCGAAGACTGCAATCAGCAGTACCACCAGCATTTCCATGAGATGGCTCCGTCTTGCAAAGGGAGACTGACTAAATATAGGAGAGCCGCCACAAAATATGTGTCGAAAACGCCGCGATGAACGTAAAAAACGTGTATAGATTTTCAATGGAAAGTGCCGTTTTCGACCGTCACGCTGCGATCCGAGCGGACTCTTTTTCTCATCGAAAGTGGTATTGGAGACACTCAACTGAAGCGAATACGGCGCCAGATAAGTTGGCCTTTTGTCCTCGCACACGGGCATTGACGAAACAAAGGGGCGTTTTTTTATGCCGTCTTTGCGCGCGGGCTCCTATATCTAAACAGACAGGTCTTGTGCGCAGAGGCAGGGTATTTCAGATGCTGACAATTCTCGTTCCCGTCGACGGTTCCGAGTGTTCCCTGTGGGCCGTTCGTCACGCCGCCTTCCTATTCCGGGAGCATAGCGTCGCCAAGGTGGTCCTGCTCAACGTCCAGGAACCCCTGGAACTGGGTCGTGCTGCCGTCTTCCATTCTCTCTCGGAGCTGCGCAAGCTGGAGCGGGAAAAGGGAGAAGAGGCGCTGCAGCAGGCCTGCGAGATACTCGACGACTCTGGTGTCAACTATGTGTCGCAGATCGGCCTGGGTGGCATAGCCAAATCCATCGTCCGTGCCGCTGCGGCAAACCAGTGCGATGGCATCCTCATGGGCACCACGGCATGGTCGCGTCTGAACGTTTTGTTTGGCGGCGGAATGGCCGGCAAGGTGCTGCGGCGGGCCGGCATACCAGTGACTCTGGTCAAATCAAACCGTGGTCCGGCCGCCCCGATGCCGGAGCCAGGAAAGCAGAACACCCACCACGCGCCCCCCTCGCTTGCTGTTTACACTTCCGCGTTTTGAAGGCTGCCAATGTTGTATCAAATTGGCGGAACGTTCCCTGGAAGGCGGGGGCGGTCAAGAGGCTGATCCGCCCAGCCCGAGTTACGAATCTCGCTCGAACTGCAAGCGTGATAATTTCAAGGTCCGCCGTGGACCGCGTTTTTACGCGACCCGACCGGCCGGAATGGTCGACGAACCGACGAGTGCCGCCGACGCGCGAGTGGCCATTGTTGAGTTGCAGATTCAACTGGTCGATGCAACGGCTTGATGGAATACCGAGCGCAAGTCATGGGCCATCGCCTCGAATCAGTCCGCCTTGAGCCAGCGCTGTGTTTGCTGGTACACCGCTTCCCAGGGCGGTAGCTTATTCCTCGGATACCCATGCCATGCGCTCGCCCAAGGCCAGCCACATCTTCTACATTGCTTCGGTAGTAGCCTCGGGTACCTTCCGCTCCTCGCCACAGCGAGCACTCGATTCTTGGGCGAACATTTTCCCCTCCACAGGGCGCCGAGACTCCGCTAGATCGTATTCCGAGTAAACCCTGATCGAAAGAGTCTTGGTTGGCACAATCCTCTGAGCTAACGTGGCACGCGGCAGGCGTTGTTGCAGGGACATATGCGCCTTTATTAATTGACCGCCCGGTCGGTTTATTTTAGGATGTGCCGGCGCCATAAAGAAAAAAGACCCCGGAGACATCATGACCCTGCGCCCCCGCCTTGCCCGCATTGCATCGACTGCCGTCATCCTCGCCCTTGGCAGCATCGCGGATATTCCCATTGGTCTTGCGACGGCGCATGCGGCCTCGTCCCGTGCCGCGCAGCAGGTCGTGATCAAGCGTGACGAGTATGGCGTGCCGCACATCTACGCGGATACCGCCTACAAGCTTTTCTATGGCTATGCCTATGCCGTCGCACAAGACCGGCTGTTCCAGATGGAGATGGCAAAGCGCAGCACGCAAGGAACGGTGGCCGAGGTGCTGGGCGAGAAGTTCGTCAAGTTCGACCTGGCAACGCGCGGCAACTACTGGCCCGCGGCGATCGAGCAACAAATCGCGGCCTTGCCGCAGAGGGAGCGTGACATCCTCGATGGCTATGCCGCCGGGATGAATGCGTGGATCGCGCAGGTCCGTGCGCGGCCTGACACCTTGATGCCAAAGCAGTTCAACGATGCGGGCTTCAAGCCGTCAGACTGGAGCGCATTCGACGTGGCGATGGTGTTCGTCGGTACCATGGCGAACCGCTTCTCCGACAGCACCAGCGAGGTGGACAACCTGGCGTTGTTGACCGCCCTGAAAGACCGGTATGGCGAAGCGCGTGGCATGGATCTGTTTACGCAGTTGAAGTGGCTCGTCAATCCAAAGGCGGTCACCACCATCGCGGCCGGCGAGCGCACTTACCCGATACGGCTCGGCGCTCCGGCAGGCACCGGCGAACTTGCCTACGCATTGCCACGCTACGACGGACCACCGCCGATGGCGGAGCGACCCGCGCGCGGCGACGACGGCATGCTGCTCGCGCTCGACACGCAGGCCAACCGCGACACCGTGTTCGCCCAGTATGCGCAGAGCGGCGCCAACGGCCCTGCCGGCTTCCCGACCACCAGCAATATGTGGGTGATCGGCAAGCAGCGTGCGCGCGGCGCCAAGGCGATCATGCTCAACGGGCCACAGTTCGGCTGGTTCAACCCGGGCTACACCTACGGTATCGGCCTGCATGGCGCGGGCTTCGATATCGTGGGCAATACGCCGTTTGCCTACCCTTGCATCCTGTTTGGCCACAACGGCAAGATCTCATGGGGATCGACCGCTGGCTTTGGCGACGACATCGACATGTTCGCCGAGCGCATCGACCCCGCTCGGCCTGACTTCTATTGGCACAACGGCAAGTGGGTGCAGATGCAAAAGCGCGCCGAGATCATCCACGTCAAGGATGGCGCGCCCGTGACACTCGACGTCTACCGTACCGTGCACGGCATCGTCATGCAGCGGGACGACGCCACGCACACTGCCTATGCCAAGGCACGCGCGTGGAGCGGAAAGGAAGTGCAGTCGCTCCTGGCGTGGACCCATCAGGCACAGGCGCATGACTGGAAGAGCTGGACAGCCCAGGCCGCACGACAGGCCCTGACCATCAATTGGTACTACGCGGACCGCCAGGGCAATATCGGTTATGCACACACCGGCGCCTATCCACATCGCCGCACGGGCCATGACCCGCGCCTGCCCGTGCCCGGTACCGGGGAATGGGACTGGCGCGGCGTGCTGCCGTTCTCCACCAACCCGCAGGTCTACAACCCGCGCTCCGGGTATATCGCCAACTGGAACAACTCGCCTGAGCAGGGCTACCCGGCCTCGGATCTGTTTGCCTTCCTGTGGGGCGCGGCGGACCGCAATGTCGAGATCCAGCATCGCATCGAGGCGCACGCGACGCTCGACAGCGACGATGCCTGGCAGATCCTGAAGGACACCAGCCGCTCGGACCTGAACGTGCGGCACTTCCTGCCGTTCATCCGCAATGCCGCGGCGGCGCTGCCTGCCGATGATCCGCGCCGCCGCCTTGCCGATACGCTGGCGGGCTGGAACGGCATCAACGACGACCCGCGCGACACCGGAAAGTATGCCCAGCCCGGCTCAGCCATCATGAACGCCTGGCTCACGTCGATGCTGGCAAGGACCGTCGTCAAGGCGGTTCCCGCGCCGTTCGACAAGTGGTACATGGCCAGCGGCTACGAGACGACGCAGGATGGGCCCACCGGCTCGCTGAACCTCAGCACGGGCAGCAAGGTTCTTTACGAGGCGTTGCTGGGATCCCGCTCGACCATTGCCCAGCGCGTGGACCTGTTTGGCGGCGCTGCGCCAGACGATGTCATTCGCGCCGCACTGGGCGACACCTGGACATCGCTGTCCGCCAGGTACGGGGACGATATCGCCCGCTGGCAACCGCCAGCCGTGATGCTCACCTTCCGCGCGAACAACTTCTTCGGCATTCCGCAGGCGGATGCGGCCGAAGCCATTCGCGTGCCGGAGTACCAGAATCGCGGGACGGAGAATGACCTGATCGTGTTCGGCAGTGCCGCCGCCGCCGGCAAGACGCAGGCATGGGATGTGGTGGCGCCGGGGCAGAGCGGGTTCGTCGCGCCGGATGGCACCCGCTCACCGCACTACAGCGACCAGCTCGCCCTCTATACGAGCTTTGGCCGCAAGCCGCTGCGCCTGGAGGCGGGCGAGGTTGCGCGCCATACGCGCAGCGAGGAAAGGGTCACGGTCGCACCGCGATAGTTCGTGGCTGGCGGCCTCAGGCTGAGCGCCGGTGCCGGACCCGGTGGCGATGCGATCGATCTGGCCTCGTCATGCCGATGCGCTCGCCACCCGCCAGGATTCAGGGATGGCCGCTGTGTCCCTTCGCCAGCGGCAACATTGGCTGCGCGCCGCTGGCCGGCCCGAGCTTTGCCTTTCTCTTGTCGGCCATGGCCTTGTCGATCACCTTCTGCTGCGCCAGGTCGTGAAACGCGTGGGCACGAAGGGGAAGTAACAGGACGGGAACCAGGGTGAGCAGGGCAAACACAAGCTTCTTCATTGCGGGATTCCTTCTTGACGAGTGGGAGTCTTCAGATTTCATGTCGGGGTAGATCACGGGGTAGATCACGTTCTTGCCTTCGCCGCTCAGAACCGGACGATCAGGTCCGCCGCTACCATGGTCTGGATCCGTTTCGTGCCACCGTTGAAGGCGGGACTGCTGGCCGTATAGCGATTGATCTCTGGCCGGAAGATGAGTGACTGGTTGAAGAAGTGCGTCCAGCTCACCGCCTCGCCCCAGTATCTGGCGGGAGTGCCCGTGCGCTGGCCCTGGCGGTCGTCCATGTATTCGAGGCGGAACGAGACGCTGTCCTTGGAGCTGAACTGCCAGTTCAGGTAATCCACGACGGCGATTTCGCTGGTTTTGAAGCGCTTGCTCGGGTCGGTGAAGAAGGCACTGTTCAAGCATCCATTGGGGGTTGCAGGGCCGTCGCTGCCAACCTGGCCGGTACAAACGGGAACATTGTTCTCCTTCATGTACCAGGCCTCGACCGCGTTGTTCAACGTCTGGGTGAAGCGGTGGCTCCAGGTTGCCACCCACTGGTTGACGTTGTTGTATGCGTAGTTAGCGCCGTTGATCGTATTCGCGCAGCCGTAGATCGAGTCGGAATTGGCATTGTTGATCCACTGCGCGCAAACCAGCGGCGACAGCTTCGACCCCTGGGTGCCGGGCATGGTGTCGTTGCCACCGGTCAGGCCAAACTGCACCGTCCAGTTCTTGTTCAGCTTGATGGAGTCGACCACGCCGATCTGCGTGTACGGGTCATACGCATAGAGCAGGGAGTGACTGAACATGTAGTTGTCGGGCGCGAGCTGGGCCTCGATGTCTGGCAGCGAGATAAAGCGGCCCACACGAATGTTCATGCCCTGCGCAACGCCAGGAACGTAGGTGTCGACATACGCCATCGGCATGTCGAAGCCGTATTGCTTGTTCTTGCTGAGCAACTGGTTGCTCCAGAACCCCTTCATGGTGGTGAAGCGGTAGTCCATGCCGTACAACAAGTCGAAGCGGAAGCCGAAGTCGACGTGATCGGTCTGGTACGTGTCGGGCAGGCGCGTCACACGCAGGTCCGCCTGGTGTAGTTGCACCGAGTTGGGGATCTGGTCGTAGGCGGCCGGCGCGTTTGTGTAGCGGTTGCCCGGCTGCCGCTGCGAGGTGCTCATATTGCCGCCGATTTCCACCCAGCCGCTGATTTGCGTGCGCGAGTCCTTCCAGAAGTCGGTGGACTCGCTCAGTGCCTTCATCAACGGATAAACCGGCGCGTTGTTGCGGTCGCCGATGGTCGGCGTGCCGCCCATCTGGTATTCCCCATAGGGAAAGGGCGGGGAGTTCTGCGGAGCGGGAAACTTGCGCAGCTCAGGCGCGTCCCCACCACTGCCGCCGTCGCCCGTGTAGGGCCAGGGTGTATCAGGCATCGCCTGCGAACCATCCACGTACGCGCTGATGAACGTGCCGATGGCGCTGCCGGATTCCGGCTTTGGCGCGGCCGCTGAGGCTGGCGCATCGTCGGCGAAGGCGCTCTGGCCGAGCGCCAGGCTGAGGACACCAAGCAAGGCCGGCATGAGCTTTGGCAGTCCTGGTAGTTTTTTTACTTTGAGCGACAGCATAGTCTAGGTTCACTGGAGTGGGGTACGGTTTATGAATTCTCCCGAACGTAAGGCTTGATGAGACTCCCCTGGTCTGCTTTACGTTGCCGGCGATTTAGCCATGCGAAACATAAAGTTTTAGTTAAAGATGTTGCGCCGCGATATAGAAGATTCAACAATGCGTACAACCCAGCACACAAGTGGTGCAAAGCTTTGCATTGGTGCATGAAATCGCAACAGGTTTTTTATTTTTTCGATGTTGTTTCGCGTGATTTTTTATTATTTTTTTATCTGTATTTAGGCCTAATTGATTTAGGTAGGTAATTCTTTCTAAGGCAATGCACTGTGTAATCGTGATCGACGATGAACGTTCGATGCAGTTCATCCTGCGGCGCTTCCTCGCAGGAGAGGGCTATCAGGTCTTCGTGGCCGAGAGCGGCAAGGAGGGCATCAAGCTGGCCAGCGCCCGGCGGCCTGATGTGGTTCTGCTCGATGTCAGTCTTCCGGATGTGAGCGCCATGCGCGTGATCGATGAAGTCCGAAAATGGTCGAGCGTGCCAATCCTGGCAATCTCTGGATCGGACACGGAGGACGACAAGATCCGCCTGCTCGATGCCGGCGCCGATGGCTACCTGACCAAGCCCTTCGGCATGGGTGAACTCGCCTCGCGCATCCGCGCATTGCTGCGGCGACGCTTTCCGGAGCTGGACGCGGCGCCGATGCGCAAGAAGAGCCGGCTCCATCTCGATCCGTTCGCATGTGTCGCCAGCATCGACGAAAAGACCATCGCGGTCACGCCGCGCGAATTTCGCCTGCTCTGGCTGCTGTCATCGAGCCAGGGCAAGGTCGTGCCACATGGGCGCCTGCTCAGCGAGGTCTGGGGCCCTTCGCATCATGGCGACGCGCATTATCTGCGCGTCGCCATCGCCAGCCTGCGCAAGAAGCTGGGCCACGCCGGCGGGCAGCCACACATCATCCGCACCGTGCCAAAGGTCGGGTATGTGCTTGATCAAGACAAGAGGTAGCTCACAACCGAGGAAAAACGGCTCAGAACCGATGCCGCATGCCCACAATCGCACCCACCTGGCTCTGCCCGGCGCCGACTTGTTCCGTGGTATTTACCAGCGTGGTCGCATTGGCATTCAGCGACGGCCCGAACCCGGACAATCCCATCGCAGACCCATCGCGGTTCTTCGCGTAAGCGAGGATCGTATAGAGATCGGTCCGCTTGGACAGCGCGTAGGTGCCGGATAACACAAAGCTCAGCGGATCGGCTGACGAATTGCGCACGTCGGTATAGTACGCAGCGCCGGTCAGCGAAATGGCTGGCGTGGCCTGGTACTGCACGCCGGCCCAGTAGAGATTGGTGCGCAGGGAGCTGGTGGTGAAGTCGCCACGGTAGTAGCGGTAGCCCGCCAGCACCTTGACGGACGAGATGGCATAGGCCGCGGCCACGGCGGCGCGGCGCTCGCGGTTGTCCTGCAGCGTGACCGTGCTGCCGCGGACCTCGTCGTAGGCCACGCGCGTGGACAGGGGGCCGTTGGCGTAGCCCAGGCTGGCGCTCCATTCCCGTCCCGCCTTGGATGCGCCGGCGATCTCGCCGCCGGCGGTGCTGTCGTAGCCGGTGCTGTAGAGCAGGCCGTAGTAGATGCCGCCAGTGGTGCCGGTAAATTTGATGGCGTTGTCTGCGCGGCCGGACATCCATTTGTCGTGCATCAACAGGGAGTAGCGGGTCGAGATGACCATGGGGTCGAACGCCGACGAGAGATCGTACAGCAGCGTCTGTTGGCGGCCGAGGGTCAGTGTGCCGTACCGGGCCTGAAGGCCGGCGAAGGCCTGGCGGCCGAACAGGCGGCCGCCCTGGTTGACCTTGCCAGTGTCCAGGTCGAAGCCGTTCTCCAGTACGAATACGCCCTTGAGGCCGTTGCCCAGGTCTTCCGTGCCACGCAGGCCGAAGCGCGAGGTGGAGAGATTGCCGGTGGACATGCGCACCGTGGAGTCGCTGCCGCCGGTGGCGTTGGGCACGTGGCTCAGGTATTCGATGCCGGCATCGACCACGCCGTAAAGCGTGATACTGCCTTGCGCCATTGCGGCGCCGGGGATGAGCGGCAACAGTGCCAGCCATGCACGAGATTTCATTGCGTTGATTTCCTTATGATTTGCGACGCCCCAAGGGCTCGGGCTTCGCAGCGGCGTCAATGTAGCTTCATAAGGACAATGCAAGAAAGGGCGTTTCCGGAACAAACTGTTCCTGCCGGCGAACAGTCCATCCTGGCTCCCCAGGCCCCCTTTTCCCGCGTAGCGCGTACCGCTTACCGCTTGCGCTGCAAGAACTCGTTCATGTACCGCTGCGGCTCCCCGGTCTCGAAGGCACTGCCAAACTCCGCCACGCTGTTGTTGATGGACACCTCCAGCGGCGCCTCTTCCCACTCGCGCAACAGCCGCTTCTGCTGGCGTACCACGGCAGGGCCGAAGCCGGCCAGCAGCGTGGCGAGGCGTTCGATCTCGGCATCCAGTTCGGCTAGCGGCACCACCTTGCTTACCAGGCCCCAGGCCAGCGCTTCGCGCGCGTCGGAGATCTCGCCGGTCAGCAGCATCCATGCGGCGCGGGCGTTGCCGATCAGGCGTGGCATCAGCGCGGCGTGGATGACCGACGGAATGCCGACCTTGACCTCGGGCATGCCGACGTGGGTGTTATCCGCGGCGACGCGGATGTCGCAGGCCAGCGCGAGTTCCAGGCCGCCGCCCAGGCACCAGCCGGGCATGCGCGCGATCACCGGCACGGGGAAGTGGCGCAGCGCATCGCACAGGCCGCGCAGGCCACTGATGAAGCGCTGCGCGCTGTCACGGGTCAGGGCGGCCATCTCCTTGATGTCGGCGCCACCGATAAAGCCCTTCTCTCCGGCGCCTTGCACGATCAGCACGCGGATCTCGTCCCGGGCCGCGAGCTCGGCCACGGCCTGGGTCAGTGCGGCGATGACTGGCGTGCTAAGGATATTGAGCGAGCCCGCCTCGCGGATGGTGAGGGTGGCGATGCCGAGCGCATTGATCTCGATGCCGGCGTATTGCTTGTTATCTGCTTGGCTCATGGCGTGGTCTCACTGCAGTTTTGCGAAATGGATATCTTCGACGACCTTCTTCCAGTGCGCGTTCTGGCTGCGGATCAGCTCGGCGAATGCCTTGCGCGTCATCGGTGCCGGAATGGCGCCTTGCTTCTCGATGGCGGTGACGACCTCGGGATCGGACAGCACTTGCCGCACTGCGTCGTTGAGCTTGTCCAGGATAGCCGCCGGTGTGCCGGCGGGCGCGCCCAGGCCGAACCAGGAGGGATTGTTCATGGCCGGCAGGCCGGCCTCGGCATAGGTTGGCACATTGGGCAGTACTTTCAGCCGCTGCCTGGCCGCCACCGCCAGCGGGCGCAGGCGGTTGCCCTGGATCAGGCTGGAGGAGGAGGGGATGTTGTCGAACACCACCTGGATCTGGCCCGCCACCGCATCGTTGAGCGCGGGACCCAGGCCCTTGTAGGGCACGTGGAGCATCCTGGTGCCAGTCTCGTTCATGAACAGCTCGCCATTCATATGGCTCAGGCCGCCATTGCCCGAAGATCCGAACGAGTACTTGCCCGGGTTGGCCTTGAGCAGCTTGATGAAGGCGGGCAGGTCGCTGGCCGGGAAGGCAGGGTTGACCACCAGCACATTGGGCACGTCGGCGAGGTTGCTGATGGGGTCGAAATCCCTGACAGGGTCGTAGGCCGTCTTGGCGTACACGTTGGGGTTGACCGCGTGCGAGCTTTCTACTTCCATGACCAGCGTGTAGCCGTCCGCAGACTGCTTGGCCGCATAGGCGCTGCCCACAGCGCCGCCCGCGCCAGGGCGGTTTTCCACCACGACGGGCTGCTTGAGCACGGCGCCTAGCCGGGTGCCGACGATGCGCGCGATGATGTCGGTGGTGCCGCCGGCCGCGTAGGGCACGATCAGCTTGATAGGCTTGTCGGGGTAGGCCGTGGCCTGCGCGCCGCTGGCTAGGCTCAGGCCGGCGAGCAGGGTGGTGGCGATGATGTGATTGTTCAAGCGATGTCTCCGGATGGGTTTGCTTATGTGTTGGTGCGCGCTGGCACTAGCCGCCGTTGCGCCGGCCGTGCTCATCGAGCAGCGGCGGCGGCGCCAGTGCTTGCGCGCCGCTGCCGGCCAGCATGGGGTTGCGGATCATCGGCACGCGGCCAAGCACCGGGTGCTCGGCTTGCTGCACCAGTTGGCGGTGCGCGACCTGCGGATGCGCGAACACTTCTGCCATGGAGTGGATCGGGCCCCATGGCACGCCGGCCGCGTCGAAGGCTTGCGTCCAGCTCTGCCGGTCGCGGGTGGGGAACACGTCGGTGAGCAGCTTGCGCAGCGCCGGCAGGTTGGCGATGCGCCCGGAGTTGCTGGCGTAGCGTGGGTCCGTTGCCAGCGCGCCGAGGCCGGCCACTTCGCAGAAGCGCGCGAACTGCGCGTCATTGCCGATGGCAAGGATCAGGTGGCCATCCGCGCAGCGGAAGACTTCGTACGGCGCGCAGTTGGGATGCGCATTGCCGCTGCGTTGCGGCGCCTTGCCGGACACCAGGTAGTTGGAGGCCTGGTTGGCATTGAGCGCGACAGCCACGTCGAGCAGGGCGATATCCAGGTATTGGCCTTCGCCGGTGGCGTGACGGCGCACCAAGGCCGCCAGCACCGCCGAGGTGGCATACATGCCGGTAGTCAGGTCCACCACCGCCACACCCGTGCGCAGCGGGCCGGCGCCAGGCTCGCCGTCGGGGTGCCCGGTGTAGCTCATCAGGCCGCCCATGCCCTGGAACACATAGTCGTAGCCGGGCTTGTCGGCCATCGGGCCGCTCTGGCCAAAGCCGGTGATCGACAGGTAGACCAGCCGCGGGTTGAGCGCCTTGAGCGATGCATAGTCCAGGCCGTAGCGGCGCAGCGTCCCAACCTTGTAGTTCTCCACCAGCACGTCGGCCTGCAGCGCAAGTTTCCGGATCTGCGCGGCGCCTTCCGGGGTGGCGTAGTCGATGGCCACGGATTGCTTGCCGCGGTTGCAGCAGATGAAGTAGGCGGAGAGGCCAGCCTCGCCATCGCCGCCCGCGCTGCCTTCGGGCGCGTGCAGGTAGGGCGGGCCCCAGCCGCGCGTATCGTCGCCGTGACCGGGGCGTTCCACCTTGGTGACTTCGGCGCCCAGGTCTGCCAGGTTCTGCGTGCACCATGGGCCGGCCAGTATCCGGGACAAATCCAGCACCTTGATGCCGGCCAGGGCTTGATGAAGCATGGAGTCTCCGCAAGACAATTCGTTATGGTGCGGGCGAGTGTATCGGCGGCCCCCGGGGCGGGCCAGTTCATAGTTTTCAAGGAAGCGTTCGCCGAATTCGAACGGCCCGGTGCAGGCATGGTGAGGGCCGGGGCGGCCTGAAGTGAATTCCGCAGCGCTCGGCTGCAAACGGTGGCGCATTCCCCTCCTAGCGGCGTGCGGTACGCGCTACACTTGAGCTACCGCGCCCGCGATCGAGAAGTGGATCGGGCAGAAGCATACGAATCCCGGCGCGGCCAGTTTCCTGCTTCACCTACCCCCAGCGAGGAGATGCATCATGTCGACACCGTCCAATCCGTTCACCGATTTCAGCAAGTTGCTCGAGCAGTACAAGCTCCCCGGGGTCGATATGACCTCGGTAATCGAAGCGCGGCGCAAGGATATCGAAGCCATCACGGAGGCCAACAAGGTGGCCTACGAAGGCATGCAGGCACTGGTGCAGAAGCAAACGGAGATCCTGAGCAAGACCATGCAGGAGATCCAGTCGGCGGCGCAAAAGATGACCACCGGCGGCAACCCGGCCGAAGCCATGGCCAAGCAGGGCGAGTTCGTTCAGCAGGGCCTGCAGAAGGCGTTCAACAATATGCGTGAACTGGCGGAAATGGCGCAGAAATCGCAGGCCGAGGCGCTCGCCGTGATTACCAAGCGCGCGGAGCAGAATATCGAAGAGGCGAAAAACCTGATGAAGCCGAAGGGCAAGTAAGCGCGAGCAAGCGCAAGTCCGCGCAAACGACAAGCCTGTTGCGGACAACCTCGCCAAGCCCGGATCGCTCCAGATCCTGGCTTGGCGGGCCGCGCTGCGGCATCGTGCCAGCGCGTCCATCGCAGTGCATGGATCGCACTGCTGTGAAAGGGATCCATCATGATCGCCATCACGAACGCCAGCCCGCTGATCTCGCTGATCGCGGGCATCCTGATCCTGGTCATGCCGCGATTGCTGAACTACATCGTGGCAATCTACCTGATCATCATCGGCTTGCTAGGGCTGTTCGGCGGGCACCTGCACTAAGAGGCCGTTTCCAAAAGATTCTGGCGTCGTTGCGCGGCCTTGCCGTACTACTTGTACTTTCTGCGGCCACGCGCCTAGCCAGAACCGCTTCGCTTCATTTTGAAACGGCCTCGAAGGCGCCCGGCGTAGCCGAAGGCAATGCGCGAATCTCCCGCGCAGCACGGGAAGGCCGCGCTGCGCAGGCGTGCTTTACTTCAAGATGCCTTGACAGCGCGGCGTGCGCTTTGCTGGACTGCGCCAGTCGCGGCCGCAGTCGATGCTTCGATGTTGGACTTCACCGTTTCAGCCGCTTGCTTCGAGGCCTTCTGCACCGATTCGTAGGTGTTGTTGGCGGCTGCAACCGTCTGCTGCAGCAGGGCGGTGATCGCCTCCGATCCGGCCGGCGCATTCTTCACGAACGTATCGACGAAGTTCTGCACGCTGCGGTTGTGCTGTTCGTATTGCGCCTCCACCGTCTTGGTGAGCTCGGCCTGCGTGGCCGAGGCAATCTCGTACACATGGCGGGCATACGCAAGCGCCTTGTCGGCTGCCGGCTGCGCGAACTTACCCTGTGCGCTGAAGACATCCTTCAGGTCGCCACCGGACAAGGCCGCCTGCACGCTCTCCTGGCTCTCCGCCAGGTTCGACTTCACGGCTTGCAGGTTCAGCTCGGCCAGTTTCTGGAAACCGTCGAAAGCCGTATTCGTCAGCGCGAACAAGTTGGCGAAATGGGCTTTCTGGGCTTCAGCGAACTGGTCGGACGAAAAAACGAACATGCGTGTTCTCCTGTGTATCGCCCGGCAGCCAGGTCGACATGCACGGGATGTGCCGTCGCGGCAAGCGGGTCGAATATGAGATTCGGAAAGGCGGCGGCATCACCGATTTGCGCAGTGCACCATCCAAGGGCAGATTCTAGAGCCCTCTATTTGGATAGCCCCTAGGGAGATACCCGAACAAACGGAGTATCTCGCTTGCTGCTGTGCAGCAAGGTCGACATGCGCATACCCAACCGTGTGGGGGTGTTTTCGGTAGCACCCCGCCGCCGCCGTTCCAGGGACTGTTCTCCCCTCTGTTGGCAATCGCACGTTTTTGCACCACATGCGGCGGCTAACATGCGCCTGTCTATCCTCCCGACGTGCTCCGTATGGAATCCAGATGACGAACGATGCCTTGCAGCACAAGGTGATTAGCGACATCGCTGCGTTTCGTGCATTGCAGCCGGAATGGGATGCGCTATGGCACACGGCGCAGGGCGAGCATTTTCAGGCCTTTGCCTACTGCGCCAGCAGCCTGGAAGTTGTCGCTGCCGCGGCAGGCCACAAGCTGCATTGCGTGGTCGGGCGCCGGCGCGGCGCGCTCAAAGTGCTCTGGCCGCTGGTGAGCTATCGCAAGCTGTGCTGGCGTTTCGTGCAGCCATTGGCGCCGGCATACAACCCGCCCCACGACATGCTGGTCGAGCCGGGGCCGGACGCGGCCAACTTGGTCGCCGCCACCTGGCGGGCGATGCTAGCCTCGGTCAGGCCCGATCTGGTCTACCTGCCACGCGTGCGCAGCGGCTCCCTGCTGCACCGCTGCGTCACCAGTGACGCGCGGGTGGCTCACAGGCTGGATGAGTCCACGCCCGTGGCGCTGCTGCGCGAGCACGCCGAATGGCCGGCGTTCTGCCGCTCTCGCGTCGGGCGCTCACGCAATCCACCGGCTTACCTGCAGCGGCGGATCGCGGCCCAGGGCACTATCACCATTGCCATCGTCGACCATACAGACAGCCGCGCGGCGTCCTTCGTGGACTGGTTGCTGCTGCACAAGCGGCGGTGGGCGCAGCGTGGCGATGTGGAGAGTGCGTGGCTGTTCTCGGATGACAGCCGACAGTTCCTGATCCGGCTGATGACGCAAGGCGACGGGCAATCACGGCTGTTTCGCTTGTTCGTGCTGATGCTCGATGGCGCGCCGGTGGCCATCAACCTGCTTGCTGTGCGCAGTCATTGCGTCGACCTGATCATGAACACCTACGACGCGGCCTATGCGCGGCTTTCGCCCGGCACGGTACTGATCGATGCGTGCGTGAACTGGGCCTTCGACAACCATCTCGATTTCGATTTCGGCGCGGGCGGGCAGAGCTATAAGCAGTACTGGAGCAACGGCGTGGCCTATGCGACGCAGAGCCTCCACTTGGCCCATACGCAATGGGGTCTGGCGGGCTACCGGCTCAACCAAGGCGCGCTCTGGGCCCGAGAGCGCGTAGCCTGGCTGCGGGAACGCGCCAGCGACACGGCGGGCAAGCCGGCGGAGTCCTCCGCCGCCGGATAACCGTCTTCCTGCCCGCCCCGCCATGCGGCATAAGCTACGCCGCGGCCCTATGCCGCCGGCTTTTCGAACGCGCGCAGCGGCTTGAGGAATTCCAGCGTGCGTTCGCGCTTGAGCAGCCGCGGCAATGCCTGCTCATACGCTTGCCGATAGGGCCGGCTCAAGTGATGCGTCTGGAAATACGCGGGGCTGCAAGCCCAGGTCTCGTAGAGTACCAGCGTATCGGGGTCTTCGACCGAGCGATGCAGGTAGGTGTTGACGAAATCCGGCTCCTTGGCCATTTGCTCCAGCACTTGCAGCAAGCTGGATTCGAGTTCGTCGCGATGCTCAGGCTTACCCGGCAGGTGGACGACAAAGGCGATGTTCTCGCTCATGGTGTTCAGTGCTCCTTGCTGATGGCAGGTCAGTTAAGTCAGCTAAGTCGGTTGAGCCCGCTCAAGCCTCACAGCTGGCTCATGCCGCCGTCGACAATGATCTCCGTGCCGACGATGAACGCCGACTCGGTGGCCGAGAGATGCAGCACCGTTGCCGCGATTTCCTTCGCCTCGCCAAAGCGGCCGAGCGGAATCTGGCTCTTGATCTGGGCGGCGGTGTTGGCGAGGGCGTCGGCGTCCAGGCCGAGCTTGCCGTAGAGCGGCGTGGTCACCGGGCCCGGGCTGAGCACATTGACGCGTACGCCGCGCGGCAGCAGTTCGGCCGAGAGCGTCTTGGCCAGCGAGATGAGGGCGGCCTTGCTGGCCGCATAGACGGCAGATGACGGCATGCCGATGTGCGCATTGATGGACCCGTTGAGCACGATCGATGCGCCTGGATTGAACAGCGGCGTCAGTGCCTGGATCTGGAAGAAGGGACCCTTCACGTTGGTATTGAAGGTCTGGTCCCACATCGATTCCTCGACATCCGACAGCGGTGCGAACCTGGCGACGCCCGCGTTGATGAACACGGCGTCGAGCTTGATGCCTTCATCGGTGAGGCGTTTTGCCAGCGCGCGGGCTGCGGCCACGGTGCCGGCGTCATTCTGGATGGCTAGCGCGTTGGCACCCAGCGTGGGCTTGGCGGCCTCCAGCGTCGCGGTATCCCGGCCCGTGACGATGACGCGCGCGCCCTCGGCGGCGAATGCCTGCGCGGTAGCCAGGCCCATGCCACTGTTGCCGCCAGTGACCAGTACGGTTTTGCCTTCGAAGCGATTCATGGTGTTCTCCTGAGAACGTGTTGTGGTGGTGTGAATGGAGTATGGACAGCGCAGGGCAATAAGCCGTATGAAAGAGTTGGCAATCTTGTTCGATAAGATTGGACATCTTTAGCGGCCCGTCAAAAACGCTTCCGGTCACACTTGGGCTCGGGAGAAAGGAAAAAGGGGCGCTGCCAGGCAGCGCCCCATTGTTGCCGCGCCAGCAGCCGTGCCGGCAACGCTACGCCTGCGCCTCGCGCTGGCGCGCCACTTCCTGGCTGCGCAGGATAAAGCGCTGGACCTTGCCGCTCGGTGTCTTCGGCAACTCGGGCACGAACTCGATTTCGCGGGGATAGGCGTGGGCCGCGAGGCGATTGCGCACGTGCAGGCGCAGTTCTTCGGCCAGCTCCGGGCTCGCCCTGTATTGCGGGCCGAGAACGACAAAGGCCTTGATCAGTTCGGTGCGTTCCGGATCGGGCTTGCCGATGACCGCGGTCTCGACCACCGCCGGATGCTCGATCAGCGCGCTCTCCACATCGAACGGGCCGACGCGGTAGCCAGAGGTGGTGATGACATCGTCGGCGCGGCCGATAAAGCTGATGCTGCCATCGGGGTTCAGCTCTGCGGTGTCGCCGCTCAGGTAGTACTGGCCAACGAAGGCGCCGGTGGGCGTGCCATGGTAGCCGGCGAACCAGGCCATCGGCGATTTCGACATATCCAGCGCGAGCGTGCCAGGCTGGCCGGCCGGCAACTCGCGTGCGTCGTCGCCCAGCACCACCACGCGATGGCCCGGGCTGGCGAAGCCTGCCGCGCCCAGATGCACGGGATGGCGCAGCGCGTGGTGATTGCACAGCACCATGCCGAGCTCGGTCTGGCCGTAGTGATCGTGGATGGTGACGCCGAGCTGGTCGGCGAACCAGCGGATCACTTCCGGGTTGAGTGGCTCGCCCGCGCTGCTGACCGCGCGCAGCTTGCCGCGCAGCGGGCCGGCCACGGCCTGCCCCGCCGCGATCAGCAGGCGATAGGCGGTGGGTGAGCCGGCCAGGTTGGTGATGCCGTACTTGTCAATCATCCGGCATGTGCTCTCGATGCTGAATGGGCCGTCGTAGAACGTGGTGGGATGCCCCAGGGCCAGAGGCCCGGTCACCGCATAATACAAGCCATAGGCCCAGCCAGGATCGGCGAGGTTCCAGAAGGCATCCTCGGGGCGCAGGTCGACCGCGTCGCGCATATAGCCCGCGAACGCAGCCACGGCCTTGAGCGGCACCAGCAGCGGCTTGGCGGGGCCGGTGGTGCCGGAGGTGAACATCATCAGGAACGGATCGTCGCCGGTGCGCATGACCGGATCGAACCGGGCCGGCTGGCGGTCAAGCTCGGCCCAGAAACTGAAGTCTCCACGCGCAATGCCGCGGCCTTTGGTGCCGCCAACGGTGAGTACCTGGGGGCAGTTCTCCACTTCATCGAGCTTGCCGCGATTGGCGCCGTCGGTGACCACGAGCCGGGCGCCGGAGGTTTGCAGCCGATGCTCGATGGCCTTGGGGCCAAAGGCTGTGAACAACGGCTGGTAGACCGCGCCCGCGCGCCAGGTGCCGAGGATGGTGACAAGCAGCTCGGGCGTGCGCGGCAGCAGGCCAGCCACGCGGTCGCCGGGGCCGATGCCCTGCGCCGCGAGAAAGCTGGCGAACTGCGCGGAGAGCTTCTGCAACTGGCTGAAGGTATAAGTCTCGCTGGTGCCATCTCGGCTCTCCCAGAACAGCGCGATGCGCCCTGGCAGTGCATGGCGGTCGCAGCATTCGACGCAGGCATTGATGGCATCGAGCTTGCCGCTCAGGCGCTCCGAGATCGATGCCTCATAGGAAAAGCCGGCGATGGCCTCGGCGTAGTCGCGCATGGTGGTCTCCTGGTTTTCTTGTACGAATCGCAGCCGTCCGCATGGACAGGGGGTGCGCGAAATTCTGGGCCACGCCGGCGTGCCCGGCAATGGCCAAAATTTCCAGGCTGGCTGAACCCGTTTGCCAGTGTGCGCCGCAAGGGCCGTTTGGGCGCGCTGCTATCGGCCGCCGTGGCCACCATGGCCGCTGCCACCTCCGTGACCGCCACCTCCGTGACCGCCGCTGCCCCCTCCCCCGTGACCACCGCCGCCACCGTGACCGCCACCATGGCTGCCGCCGCCTCCATGAACAGGCGGGCGGCCAGGCGGATAACCACCAGGCGGGCGCACATGTGCTGGCGGATGGCCCGGCCCCGGCCCATATGGCGGGCGATGCGCCCAGCGTCCCTGGTCGTGGTACCAAGGCCGCCCGCGATAGTAGTTACCCCAGTAGGAGCCGATGGAGAACGTGATGATGGGAAGGCCGATCACGGTACCGTAGTTCAGCACCGGAACACTGCGGCCCTGATAGGGATAACCAAGCTGCCCGGCATAGACCCAGCCACGCAGGTTGGGCAGCGCCACGTCGCACCATGTGTACTGGCTGACGCACCCCATCACGGTGAGCGGCACGCCGCCGGACAGCTGCGCCACCACCGGGTAATCCGGTGCGGGTCCGGCACGCAGGTTGACGGGGCCGGTGGTAAAGGCTTGGGCAGGCTGCGCAAGCGCCACACCGGGCGCGGCCAGCAATGCGGTGATTCCCGCCAGAACGCACTTAACGGCCACTCGGCGCATCAAGGCCTCCGCGGCCGCTGGCGATTGTGGTTGTGGTTCAGGTTTACCCCGCCACGTGCCACGGCGAGACCGAGAACGCCACCATCAGGACGGAAACGATGGCGGGCGCACCGTATTTGATCGCGAGCGATTGGGAGAGTGTGCCGAGCAAGACATAGAGGCACACCAAGCCAATTGCGCACATGAACACAAGGCTTTGATAATCTTGCATGGACGTCTCCGTTAGTCGTTATATTTTTTAACGTTATATCCAATGACATCGTCCGTACTAAGTAACAGCCTTGAGCACGATCAAGCCCATATTAAGTCTGGTCAATCGTGAATGCCAGAGGGTATACGCGCACCTTCCTTTGCGTGTGCCGAATACATTCCACTCATTCCATTGGAGCGAGACACAAATGAATTGCATGAGAACGCGCTTCGCGTCGCTGGCTGGCGCACTGGTTCTGGGCTGCATTGGCACGGCATATGCGGCAGCCATGCAAGTGTCGTCCGCATCGTTCGCGGATGGGGCGACGATCCCTACGCTGTATGGCAACAATACGTCCGATTGCGGCGGCAAAGGCGTGTCGCCGCAGGTGTCGTGGTCGAATCTTCCCGCAGGCACCAGGTCCGTCGCGGTGCTGCTACTGGATCCCGACGGCAATATGGGGCTAGGCACTTCGCACTGGGTCGCCTACAACATCGCCGCCGATCGCGGTCAGTTGAAGGAAGGCGAGGGCCAGGCCGATGTCCATGGTGTCACCGTTGGCAAGAATGTCCGGGGCGAGCCGATTTATCGAGGCCCTTGTCCGCCGGTTGGTGATGCGCCGCACCATTATGTGTTGACCGTCATCGCCACAGACCTTGCGCCAACCGCGTTGCCGCCCGGCTTGAACAGGGACGAACTGATGCAGGCGCTGAAAGGCCATGCGCTGAGCGGCCAAAGCGTCGTCGGAAAATATGCGCGCTAAGCGGCGCGTATCTTTTTGAGCGCATCGTTCGGGAGCAAGAGGCTAAAGAAAAATGAAAAAAACGAAAGGCACTAAGCCGCCATCAGCAATAAATAGCCCTCGAAAGTAACCGCCAGCCATCGCTGGGTTGCGACCCACACCGCCACCACTGACGCGCCAACGTGATGCCGAATATCACGCAATGCTGCCTGGCGCGCTCGATCCCCTCGCTACGAATTGAGGGGAGTTGCATGACGGCAAGACGGTGACCTGGACAGCGGGCGTGCGCGCCAGCGCGCTCACGCAGCAGATCCCTGCGCAGCGCGATGCATTCGGTCGCCTGCATGTGGACAGCAACCTGAGCGTCAAGGGCGTGGATGCCGTGTTCGCCACCGGTGATGTCGCTTATGCCGCCACGGACGATGACGGCAACTATGCCGCGATGTCGTGCCAGTAGGCGATGAACCTTGGCCGCTCGGCGGGGCACAACGTTGCTGCGGACCTGCTCGGCCTCGCACCGATTCCCTATCGCCAGCGGAGGTACGTCACTTGCCTGGACCTGGGCCCGTGGGGCGCGGTCTACACCGAGGGCTGGGAGCGGAAGTCAAGCTCGTTGGCGCGGACGCCAAGGCGCTGAAGGGCCGGATTCACTCCGAATGGCCTATACAGATCCGGTGCGAAGCGCAAGCGTCGGGAACGGCCAGCAGGCGCGGCCACATGGCCGCGCGAGGAACGCTGCATGCGGGGCTCAGGCGATCGTATCCACGACTCCGCCGTCCACGCGCAATGCGGCGCCGGTTGTGGCCGAGGCTTGCGGGGAGCAGGCATAGACGATCATGTTGGCGACTTCTTCGACGCTGGCGGCACGCTGGATGATCGAGGTGGAACGGTGTGTCTTGACGAAGTCCGCTGCCACGGCTTCGGCGGATTGCCCCGAGCTTGCCATGGCATCCTTGAGCATGTCGGTGACGCCCTCCGACAGCGTGGGGCCGGGCAGTACCGCGTTGACGGTCACGCCGGTACCGGCAAGCCGCTTGGCCAGCCCGCGCGAGACTGCCAGTTGCGCGGTCTTGGAAAAGCCGTAGTGGATCATGTCGACGGGGATATTCAGTGCCGATTCCGACGAGACGAACACGATTCGTCCCCATTTGCGCCCGGCCATGGATGGCGCATAGGCCCGTGACAGCCGCACGCCCGACATGACGTTGGTTTCGAAGAAGCGGGTCCACTCGCTGTCGGGCGTCTCAAAGAAGTCCTGCTGCTGGAAGATGCCAAGGTTATTGACCAGCACATCCACCCGGGGATGGGCCGCCACCAGCCGGGCGCAGACCTCGGGGTCGGTTAGGTCGCCGACGAAGCCCGTCACGTCAGCGCCGGCAACGGCGGCGCGCAGCGCTTGCAGGGCCTTGTCCACCGTGGCCTCGCTGCGCCCGTTGAGGATGACGCTGGCGCCCGCGCCAGCGAGTCCCTTGGCCGTTGCGAAGCCGATGCCGGCGGTGGATCCTGAAACAAGGGCGATCTTGCCCGTGAGATCAATCTTCATGGCTATTCCTTGGGAGGCCTGCCGAGCGCAGGCCGACTGACCTAGTGTATGGGCTCCATGGAATTCGGCAAGGCCCGTCCCTTAGAGGCCATTTCCAAAAGATGCTGGCGTCGTTGCGCGGCCTTGGCCTTGAGGTAAGGGGGCGATGTTGGTTTTTGGACCCAAGGGTCCAAAAACCAACGCCGCTAAAGGAAACAACGACCAACCCCGCAGGGGGATGTTCGGCCGGCTGGGCCGATGCGAGCAAAGTCTCCACATTGACTCTGGTTTCTGTTCGAGAACACGGAGGGTGTCCTAATTTTCATCACCTTGAAAGGGGTGCCTCTCAGGCAGCCACGCGCACCAGTTCCACCCGCCGGTTCTTGCCGCGGCCTTCCTCGCTGGCATTGTCGGCAATCGGCTTGCTGGCGCCAAAGCCCTCGGCACGCACGCGGGACTTGTCGACACCCTTGGCAATCAGTGCGGCGGCTACGGCTTCGGCGCGCTTCTTGGACAATTGCTGATTGTGTTTTTCATCGCCGACATTATCGGTGTGCCCATCGATCGACAGCTTAAGCGTAGGCGCCTTGTCCAGGAGCTTGCCGATTTCGTCGATGACCGGCTGGTCGTCCTGGCGGATGGCCGCCTTGTCGGTATCGAAATTCAGGTACAGCGCGATATGGCCCTTTTCATCGAGTGCCTTTTGCATGTCGTCGGCCTTGACCAGGCCCACCACGGTCTTCATCTGGCCTTCCGTGACCGTGATGATCTGGGTGTAGCCGCCACCGACAAGCAGGCCGATCCAGACGTTGCCTTCCGGCTTGCGGATCAGGTAGTAGTCATAGCTGTCGGGGCTCATCGCCGCGCGCAACTTGTTGACGACCAGGTCGCCCAGGTCGTTGTTGTTCTGGGCCAGCATGGCGGGGTTGGTCGGCAGCATGGTGCTGACCTTGACGCCGCCCAGCGCCTTGATGACCGCTTCGTAATTGCGTTGCGCGGCGAGGTCGGACAGCTTCGCGTCCGAGTTCATGAAATGCCGGTTTTCGTAGCGTCCTTCGACCGGCAGGAGCTGGCTGCCGGCGATCACATAGATGCGGTCGAATTCGGAGCTTTTAACGAACTTGTGGCCGTCGATCAGCCCGCTTGGCCAGTCGATATAGGGGAAGGGCGGCAGATCGGCAGTGGACATCGGCACGCTCGCGATATCGAACCTGGCGGCGGCCGGGGCTGCGGCCGATGCGGCGGCAGGAGCTGGTGATGCGGCTGCGGGAGCCGCGGCCTGGTCGCTGGCCGGCGCAGCCGCGTCATGTTTTTTCTTGCAGCCCGACAGCGCGAGTACGCCGACGAGTGCAACGGTACAGCCGACTTTCAACCATGCTTGCATATTGTCCGATCCCTGTGTGTTTTCAGGTCGATGAAACCCGACCCGTTGGTAAATTCGCAGAGCTGGATTCTACGCGGGTTTGGTGTCAAAGCCGCGTCGATGTGGCGAAAGCCTCACCGGGCTCGCATGCCTTCCGGGCCGGCTTGCCGGCCCGCCTGGGCGCGCTCTTTCGGTCCACGTACAATCGCTGTTTTTACTTGATCCCAAGGGTCCCACATGACCACTATCGGCACCCCACTCTCGCCTGGCGCGACCAAAGTCATGCTGCTGGGCGCCGGCGAGCTCGGCAAGGAAGTCCTGATCGCGCTGCAACGCCTCGGCGTTGAAACGATTGCGGTGGACCGCTATGCCGATGCGCCAGGCCAGCAGGTGGCGCACCATGCGCGCACGATTTCCATGAGCGACCCGGACCAGCTCAAGGCGCTGATCGAGGCCGAGAAGCCGGACCTGGTGGTGCCGGAGATCGAGGCCATTGCCACGCAGATGCTGGAGACGCTGGAAGCCGCCGGCGTGGTGCGCGTCATCCCCACGGCGCGCGCGGCGCGCCTGACCATGGACCGTGAAGGCATCCGCCGCCTGGCCGCGGAGACGCTCGGCGTGCCCACCAGCCCCTACAAGTTCTGCGACTCGCTGGAAGAGCTGCAGGCGGCCATCGATGGCGGCATCGGCTACCCGTGCGTGGTCAAGCCGGTGATGAGCAGTTCCGGCAAGGGCCAGAGCAAGATCGACGGCCCCGCCGACGTCAAGGCCGCATGGGACTACGCCATGGCTGGTGGCCGTGTCAGCCACGGCCGCGTGATCGTGGAAGGCTTCATCGACTTCGACTACGAAATCACGCTGCTGACGGTGCGCGCGATCGGCGCCGACGGCCAGGTGCAAACGCAGTTCTGCGAGCCGATCGGCCACGTGCAGGTCAGCGGGGATTACGTGGAAAGCTGGCAGCCGCATCCGATGCATCCGGCCGCGCTGCAAAAATCCCAGCAGATTGCGCAGGCGGTCACCGCCAACCTGGGCGGGCAAGGACTGTTCGGCGTGGAACTGTTCGTCAAGGGCGAGCAGGTCTGGTTCAGCGAAGTCAGCCCGCGTCCGCATGACACCGGCATGGTGACCATGATCACCCAGTGGCAGAACGAGTTCGAGCTGCACGCGCGCGCCATTCTCGGCCTGCCGGTCAGCACCGCGCTCAAGAGCCCGGGCGCCAGTGCGGTGATCTACGGCGGCGTGGATGCCAAGGGCGTGGTGTTCGACGGCGTGGACGAGGCGCTGCGCGTGCCGCAGACCGAGCTGCGCCTGTTCGGCAAGCCGGAGAGCTTCACCAAGCGCCGCATGGGCGTGGCGCTGGCGTACGACGCCGACGTGGAAGCGGCCCGCGTGCGCGCCAAGGATGCGGCCGGACGTGTGAAGCCGCGCGTGGCAGGCTGAGCGTATTGCGCGAGGAGGGAGAGAGCCCGCGCGCGCGCTCGGTATCAGCCCTCCCAATCCTCGACGCGCAGGCCAGGTACGCGTTGAAACTCGCGGGTGTTGTGGGTGACAAGTGTCAGGGCTCGGGCGCGGGCCTGGCCCGCAATCAGTACATCGTAAGGGCCAATTGGTGTGCCGGCTGTGGCTAGCGCCGCTCGCAACTCACCGGCGTGACGCGCATCTTCGCGGTCGAAATCCAGCACCTCGAATTGCAACCCTTCGACCCGAGCGAGGTTTTCCGTGGCGCGTTGGCTCTTGAACGCGCCATAGAATAGCTCGTGCGCCACAATGGCCGGGATGCCGAAATCTTGCGGCTGGTGTTGCCGCAATCGATTCAGAAAGCCTGCGTGACCTCTCAGGAGTGCAATGACGGCATTGCTGTCGAGCAGGAATTTCACTTAAAAAAATCCAGTTCTGGCCGGCTCTGATCTGCGGGCTGTTCGCTTGCCGCCTGCGCGAAGTCTTCGTCCAGCGGGCCGACGATGGGATCCAGCCACGCCCAATCGCTGGCAATAGGCTCCAGGATGACGGCGTTGCCATGGCGGCGAATGCGCACCTCGCTTGCCTCGAAACGGAAGTCTTTCGGCAAGCGTACGGCTTGTGATCGCCCAGACCAGAAGATTTTCGCGGTATCCATGCCGCACTCCTGTTGAGTGAGATATGCCAAAAGTATATGCCGGAGTGCCGAGGCGTTCAATAGCGATTAGTGATTTATGATGCCTATTGATTGGCCTCTACCAGCCGAATTCGTTCAGACACTGCATTCCCCAATCACATCCCATGGAGCCAACCGTCATGACCCTGCATATCGGCATTGTTGCCTGTTCCGCCGAAGGCGCTGCGCTTTGCTACCGGACCATCTGCATGGAGGGCGCGCGGCTGCTCGGGCCGCATGCGCATCCCGAGATATCCATGCACACCCCGTCGCTTGCCGAGTACGTCAAGCACCTGGATCGCGGGGACTGGCAGGCCGTAGGTGATTTGATGCTCACCTCTGCCAGCAAGCTCGCTGGCATGGGCGCGGATTTCCTGATCTGTCCCGACAACACCATTCACCAGGCACTGCCGTACGTGGCGGCGCGTTCGCCGCGGCCCTGGCTGCATATCGCCGAGGTGGTCGCCGAGAGCGCGGCGGCGCGCGGTTTCACCCGCCTGGGCCTGACGGGAACGCGCTGGCTTGTCGACAGCGAGGTCTACCCCGAAAAGCTTGCCGCGCGCGGGCTCGGCTTTATGCGGCCAGAGCCCGCCGAGCGCGATGAAATCAATCGCATCATCATGGACGAACTGGTGGGCGGCATCGCCACCCCGGAAGCACTCACTTACTTCCAGCGGGTTATCGGGCGGATGAAGTCGCAAGGTTGCGATGCTGTTGTGCTCGGCTGCACGGAAATCCCGCTGATCGTGAACGACGCCAACTCGCCACTGCCGACGCTGGATTCCACGCGGCTGCTGGCGCAGGCGGCGCTGCGCAGGGCGGTGCAAGGCGCATCTTGATGCCGGGCAAGCTGGCGCGTTCACGCGTAGTATTGGTGGGCCCTGCAATCCATCAGGAAGCCCAGCCATGACCAGCAAGCCCATCAAGATCCCGGGGCCCGATCATCCGATCGTGATCGAGGCGAACCCCGCGCGCGTCGTCGTGACGCTCGGCGGCGCCGTCGTTGCCGACACCCGCAGCGCGCTCACGCTGCGCGAGGCATCCTACCCGGCGGTGCAGTACATTCCGCGCAAGGATGTCGATATGTCGCTGCTGGCCCGCACGGACCACGCCACCTACTGCCCGTACAAAGGCGATTGCGCTTACTACAGCATCCCTGCGGGCGGTGAGCGATCGGTCAATGCGGTGTGGACCTACGAGGCGCCGTATGCTGCCGTGGAGGCCATCAAGGACCACGTGGCCTTCTATCCCAGCCGCGTCGATGCCATCGAGGAACGGCAGCAGGGCTAGCCGGTGAACGCCCGGGCCATGCGCTTAGCCGCGCGGCACGTCGTGGACGAACTGCCCGGCGCTTAGCGTGTTGACCTTGTCGCCAGGGATATCCATCAGGATGCGGCTGCGTTCCGGGGACATATACACCGTGATGTACTGGACCGGCCGCGACTCCGGGTCATGCAGCAGGCGCACCAGCTTGAGCAGCGGCGCGCCAACCTCCGTGCGCAGCCAGCCCGCATAGGCGGGGTCGGCCGCCTGGGCCGTGATTTCCTGCACCACGCGGCCAAACTTCACCCCCTGCGCCATCAGGATCTCGTAGAGCGCGTGCTTGCGCAGCGCCGCTGCCGACACGCGCTTGCCCAGCGCGGCGGGCACCCATGCATCCGTCAGCATCACCGGCGTGCCCTTGATGCTGCGCAGGCGCAGCGCGTGCACGGCTTGTTCGCCCGGGGCGAGTTGCAGCAGTTGGGCAATGTCCGCCGGCGGCACGGCCGTGGTCACCTCAAGGACCTCGACGTCCGTCTCCAGCGCGGTCTTGCGCAGGCCGTCGATCACGCTAAGGCTCGGGCTGCTGCGCCCCGCCGGCATGTCCGCCCGCACAAAGGTGCCAAGTCCATGGCGCCGCTCCACCAGCCCCAGCGCCGCCAGTTCGGCTAGCGCCCTGCGCACCGTGATGCGCGAGACGCCAAAGCGCTCGCACAACGCTTCTTCTTTCGGCAAAGCCCCCGTTTCCGCATAGACGCCGCGCGTGATTTCATCGCGCAGCACGAGAAAGAGCTGTCGGTGCAGCGAGGTGCCGGGCATATGGCCCAGCGTCGAAGGGGAGTCGGTCGTGCGCGGCATGAGGTGACGGTTTAGTGGCGTGGGCAGCATAGCACAATGGTCCAGCGGCGAATTTTCCGATTCTTGACGGAACCGGTAAGTTGTATCTAGAATATAAACACATAAACACTATGTAACGGTAGACAACCCGTTCCCCGCCGCGCCGATGCCCACTCCGTACGCATTCCGTCACTTACCGCAAGCACACAGGACACATCCATGACCCTCGCAACTATCCTTCGCCAGTGCCTGCAGGCGCCCGGCATGATCATCGCGCCCGGCGCTTACGACGCCATCGGCGCGCGCCTGATCGAGCAGGCCGGCTTCTCCGCCTGCTACATGACTGGCGCTGGCACGTCGGCGGCGCGCGGCTTCCCTGATTTCGGCCTGCTGACGATGAGCGAGATGGTTGAAAACGCCGCGGTGATGGCGCGCTCCGTGTCGATCCCGCTGATTGCCGACGCCGACACCGGTTACGGCAATCAGCTCAACGTTACCCGCACCGTGCGCGAGTACGAGGCCCGTGGCGTGGCGGCGATCCATATCGAGGATCAGGTTGCGCCCAAGCGTTGTGGCCACCTGGATGGCAAGGAGGTGGTCTCGCGCGCGGAGTTCGTCTCCAAGATCCGCGCAGCGGTGCAGGCGCGCCGCACGCCGGATTTCGTCATCATCGCGCGCACCGATGCGCGCGCCATGCTCGGGCTGGAAGAGGCCATCTGGCGCGCCAACGCCGCGCTGGAAGCTGGCGCGGACCTGGCCTTCGTGGAAGCCGCGCAAACCATCGAGGAAGTCGCGGCAGTGCCGCGGCTGGTGCGCGGCCCTTGCCTGCTGAACGTGGTGCCCGGCGGCCGCACGCCGATCTTCGACCTGCGCGAAGCCGAGGCCATGGGCTATAAGCTGGCCATCCTGCCGGGCCTGATGCTCAAGGCCGCGATCCAGGCAGGCGACGAAGCGCTGGCCGAACTCAAGGCCACCTTTATCGCGCCGGGCGTGTCGGCCAGCGTGGGGCAGACTTTCCGCCGCTTCGGCGCCGATGAATGGGACAGCCTGCGCCAGCGCTTCAATGCCGGCGAGCGCGCCACCAACCCCGACGCGCCGGCAAGCGCAAAGGCTTGACGATGGCGCGCACTCTCTTTGACAAGCTCTGGGACGCGCATGTGGTGCGCGAGCTCGGCGATGGCTGGGCGCTGCTGCACATCGACCGTCACTTGCTGCACGATCTTTCCGGCCCACCGGCGCTGGCCGAGGTGGCGGCGCGCGGCTTGCCGCTACATGATCCGGCGCTGGTGTTCTCTACGCCGGACCACGCCGTCTCCAGCCAGCCCGGGCGCGATGGCAATACCTATGTGCCGGGCGGGCGCCTATGGTCTGCGCTGCGCGATCGCTCGGCCGCGGCGGGTGTGACGTTGTTCGACCTTGGCCAGCCGGGGCAGGGCATCGTCCACGTGATGGGCCCGGAGCTTGGCATCGTGCTGCCCGGCCTGACGGTCATCTGCGGCGACAGCCATACCTGTACCAATGGCGGCCTGGGTGCGATGGCCTTCGGCGTGGGCTCGTCCGAGAGCACGCACGCGCTTGCCACGCAGACGCTGCGCCAGCAAAAGCCGCGGCGCATGCGCATCCGATGCGATGGCGTGCTGGCCGAGGGTGTCACCGCCAAGGATCTGGCGCTGCATATCATCGGCCGCCTCGGCGCGGCGGCTGGCGGCGGCTATGCCATCGAGTTTGCCGGCACGGCCATCGAAGCGCTGGAAGTGGAAGGGCGCCTGACGCTGTGCAACCTGAGCGTGGAGCTGGGCGCGCGCTTTGGCATGGTGGCGCCCGACGCGCGCACCATCGAATGGCTGCGCGGCCGCCCGTATGCGCCCACCGGCGCGCAGTTCGACGTCGCGGCCGAGTACTGGCGCACGCTCGCCACCGATGCCGGTGCCGTGTTCGATCGCGAAGAGGTGATCGACGCCGCCGCCGTGGCGCCCACCATCACGTGGGGCACCAGCCCCGAGCACGCGATGGCGATCGACGGGCAGATCCCCGATCCGGCCGCCGCCAGCGACCAGGCGGCCAGCGCCGCCATTGGCGCCGCGCTGGACTACATGGGCCTGGCACCCAATGCCCCCATCGCCGGTACGCCGGTGGACTGGGTCTTTATCGGCTCCTGCGCGAACTCGCGCCTGTCCGACCTGCGCGCAGCGGCCGCCGTGGCGCGCGGGCGGCGCGTGGCCCCGGGCGTGACCGCCTGGGTGGTGCCGGGCTCGGAGAACGTCAAGCGCGCGGCCGAGGCCGAAGGGTTGCGCGCCGTGTTCGAGGAGGCGGGCTTTGCCTGGCGCGAGCCCGGCTGCAGCATGTGCGTGGCCGCCAACGGCGAGCAGGTGCCGCCCGGCCAGCGCTCGGTCTCCACCTCCAACCGCAATTTTGTCGGGCGTCAGGGGCCAGGTGCCCGCACCCATCTTGCCAGCCCCGCGATGGCCGCCGCCGCCGCGGTCACAGGCTACATTGCCGACGTAAGGAAACTCACATGACCATGCAACCCTTTACGGTCGTAACGGGCGCTGCCGTGCCGCTGCTGCGCGCCAACGTCGACACTGACGTGATCATCCGCATCGAGCGGCTCACCACGTTGCCGCGCGAGCAACTCGGCCCCTACGCGCTGGAAGCGCTGCGCTACCGCGCCGATGGCAGCGAGGACCCGGGCTGCGTGTTCAACCAGCCGGCGTTTCGCGGCGCACCGGTACTGCTGGCCGGCGCCAACTTTGGCTGCGGATCCTCGCGCGAGGGCGCGGTGTGGGCGCTGATGGGCCTGGGCGTGCGCTGCGTGATCGCGCCGAGCTATGGGGATATCTTCTACAACAACTGTTTCCAGAATGGCGTGCTGCCGATCCAGCTCCCCGCCGAAACGGTGCATGCGCTGGCCGCGCAATGCGCAAGCGGCGCGCCGGTGCGCGTGGACCTGGTGAGCGCCACGCTGACCGCGCCCGATGGCGCGACCGTCGCGTTTCCCGTCGACGCGCTGCGTCGTGAAGCCCTGCTGCACGGGCTGGACGATATCGGCCTTACGCTCAAGGACGATGCGCTGATCCGTGCCTGGCAACAAGCCGATCGCACCCGCCGGCCCTGGGCCTGGGCGGTGCGCCGGCAAGACGCGGCATGAACGCCCGCTTGCAGCATCCACTGTTGCTGCGCGCAGCCGGCCTGCTGCTGCGCGGACGCCACGCGGGCGATGGCAGCCTGGCGAGCAGCGACGCCGTGCTCGCCGCATTGCCCCAGACGCTGGCGCTGCGTAGCGCGTCGTTTGCCGATCGCGGCGCGATGCCCGTGCGCCACGCGGGCGCCGGCGTGGGCGCCAACTGCTCGCCCGCGCTGGCCTGGACGGGATTGCCGGCAACGGCCACGCACTGGCTGTTGCTGGTCGAGGATCCGGATGTGCCGCTGGCTTACGCCATCGTGCACGCGCTTGCCTGGGGCCCGGCCTCGGTCGGCGCGCTGGCCGAAGGCGCACTGTCGCGCGCGCCGTTGCCGGCCGGCGTGACCCTGGCCACCAACGGGCTGGGCGATGCAGCCTACGACGGCCCCCGGCCCCTGCCGGGGCACGGGCCACATCGCTACGTGTTCCAGCTGTTCGCGCTTGCCGCCGAACCGCCAGCCGGTCTTGCGCGCGAAGCGCTGTTGGCGTGGCTGCGCGTGCATGCCATCGCGCGGGGCCGGCTCGATGGCGTGTTCCAGCGTGACTGGCGTGGCCGGCCGCTGACTCCAGCGAACGCCGCACCGGCTTGAGAGCTCGCACGGCTAGCCGGAAACAACACGGGTTATCACTAATAAATACGGACACACCATGCAAAACCTGAATCAGAACGCCACACCCATGCCGCCAACCGATCCCGACGGGCCCACCGGCAGGCTCGCCCAATGGCTGGCCGCCTTCCGGCTGGAGCAAGCCAGCGCCACCGCGCGCGAGCGCGCCAAGGCGCTCACGCTGGACGGCATCGGCTGCGCCATCGTCGGTGCGCAATTGCCGTGGTCGCGCACCGCCGCCAACATCGTCCGGCAGATGGAGGGGCAGGGGGACCGGACCATCGTCGGCTGGGGGGCGCGCACCAGCGCGCCGGGCGCCGCGCTGCTCAATGGCACTTTTATCCAGGGGTTTGAGCTCGACGACTACCATCCGCTCGGGCCGCTGCACAGCGCCTCGCTCGTGCTGCCCGCGCTGTGGGCAGCATCCGAAGGCGAGAGCCGCGTCAGCGGGCGGCGCTTCCTGGAGGCGGCCATGGCCGGCTATGAGGTGGGCCCGCGCGTGGGCATGGCCCTGCACGGTGCGCAGATGTTGTCGCGCGGCTGGCATTCCGGATCGGTGTTCGGCACGCACGCGGCCGCCGCCGCGGTGGGCAAGCTGCTGGGGCTCGATGCCGCGCGTTTTGAGGATGCGCTGGGGTTGGCCGGCACGCAGTCGGCCGGGCTGATGGCGGCGCAGTACGAGGCCATGTGCAAGCGCATGCACCACGGCTTCGCCGCGCGCAATGGGCTCTATGCGGCGGTGTTGGCGGCGGGCGGCTACACCGGCATCAAGCGCGTGTTCGAGCGCGAGTACGGCGGCTTTCTCTCGACGTTCGGCGAAGGGCATGCGCCGGACGCCGCGCAGATCACCGATGGCCTGGGCGAGCGTTGGGAAGTCGAGCGCATCGTCATCAAGCCCTACGCGGCCATGGGTGGCATCCACGCGCCGCTCGATGCGCTGTTCGACGTCGGCGCGCAGCGCACGCTCAAGGCCGGGGAGATCGCCGCGATCGAGGTGGATGTGTCGCATGCCGTCTATCACCATGGCTGGTGGGTGCCGCAGCGGCCGCTGACGCCAATCGGCGCGCAGATGAACATCGGCTACGCGCTTGCGGTGGCGGTGCTGGACGGCGCGGCGCTGGTGCCCCAGTTCGCGCCGGCGCGCATCGATGCCGACGACGTCTGGGCGTTGCTGCCGCGTATCGCCGTGCGGCACGATCCCGCCTTCGACGCAGGCGGGCAACGGGCACGCGGGCGTGTGCGTCTGGCCGTGACCTTCAACGACGGGCAGCGCATCGAGGTCAATCGTACGGCGTCGCGCGCCATCGAAGCGCCGCAATCGAGCGACGAAGTGGCCGCGAAGTACAGGGCCCTGACGCACGGGCTGATTGCGCCCGAGCGGCAGCAAGCCATCGAGCGCATGGTGCGGGATCTTGAGCAGCTCGACGATGTGCGCGACTTGCTCGCCCTGCTTGCGCCGCCGGTGGGCTGCGCGTTCGACTGAGTGCCTGCCGACAACGAAGAACACCAGGAGTGAGACATGACCCAACGAATCCCCCGGCGTGCCGTGCTGGCCCGGATGGCAGCTTGCGCGATGCTGGCCCTATCCAGCCTGCCGGCCGCTGCCCAGGCGCACTGGCCGGACAAGCCGATCCGCCTGGTGCTGCCGTTCTCGGCCGGCGGCCCGGGCGACATCACCACGCGGCTGATCGCGCAGGCGCTCGGCCGGCAACTCGGCCAGACCGTGATCGTGGACAACAAGCCGGGCGCCGGCGGCATCATCGGCGCCGAGTTTGTCGCCAAGAGCCCGCCCGATGGCTATACGCTCTTGATCGCCGGCAATGGCGCGGTCGCCAACGCGTTGTTGCGCGCGAAGATGCCCTACGCCGACAGCGACCTCGTTCCTGTGGTCAGCACCAATGCGGCGCCGTCGGTGATGGTGGTGGGCGCCGGTGCTGCGCGCAAGGAAATCAAGGACCTGAAGGCGCTGCAGGCCTACGGCAAGGCCAACGGTGGCATCACGTTCGGCACCGCCGGCGCCGGCAGCACCGGGCATTTCGTGGCGGAGATGGTGCAGACCGCGCTCGGCGTGCCAGTGACACTGGTGCACTACAAGAGCGGCTCGGAAACGCTTAACGCGGTCATTGGCGGCCAGATCGACCTGGCGTCCGAAGCCCCGGTTGGCGTGCTCGGCTTCCTGCGCGGCGGCAAGCTGCGCGCGCTGGCGGTGACCGACGACAAGCGCGCGCAGGCGTTGCCGGACGTGCCCACCACGGCGGAGCAAGGCTTTGCAGGCATCCGCATGGAGCACTGGGGCGGCATCTATGCGCCCAAGGGCACGCCGGCGCCGATCCTGGACCGCATCGCGCAAGCCACGCAGGCCGCGTTCCAGAGCGATGCCGGCCTGCGCGCGCAGTTCGAGACCTACGGCTACCGTCCCGTGTCGGGCACGCGGGTGGAGTTCACGCGTTTTGTGCAGGACGAGAAGCAGCGCCTTGGCAAGATCGTGCACGACGCGCACATGACGATCGATTGAGTGGTTGGCACGGCGCGCTTTAGCGCCGCGCCGGCACTTCCACACGCACCGCCTGGTGCGCCGGCGCTTCGTCTCGCATCAGCAGGCGCACCAGGACGGCGCTGAGTAGTGCAACCCCGGCGGCCACGCAAAGAATCCAGGCGAAGCCATCCGCGAAGGCGGTGCGCGCAAGCGGCTCCAGCACGCTGCGCAGCGGTGCTTGCACATCGGCCATCGCGCCGTGCAGGTCGCCGGCCACCACGCGCGCGATGATGTGCGCGGCCAGGCCGGGCGCTATCCCCGCGCTTTCCTCATGCGCATGCAGCGCCGTGCCGAACGCGGCCTGGGTGCGGTAGGCGAGCAGGCCGCCGAGCAAGCCGAAAGACAGCACGATCGCGCTGAACCGCGTGGTGGTGCTGATGCCGGACGCCATGCCGGAGCGCTCGCGCGGCATGCAGGCCATGATGTTCTTCTGCGTATCGCCGTTGAGCAGGCCCGCGCCGCTACCGGTGACGGCAATGGCCAGCGCGAAAGGCAGGTAGGACATGGTGACGGCCGCCCACGCGCTGAGCAGGTTGCCGAGGCCGACCAGCACGAGCCCGAACACCAGCATCGATGGCGCGTCCAGCCGTCCCGACAGGCGCACGCCGATGCGCGGAAAGATCAGCATGGTCAGCGCAAATGGCAGCATGGCGGCACCTGAGGCGATTGCCGAGAACCCGAGGCCTGTCTGCAGGTATAGCGGGATCAGGGTCATCATCACCTGGGCGCAGGCGGCATAGGCGGCCATGCCGAGCAATGCGCCGATCAGGCGCGGATTGCGCAATAGCGTGAGATCCACCATGGGCCGGCGCTGGATGCGCTCCACGCCGATAAACAGCGCGAAGAGCACGGCCCCGCCGGCCAGCCGCATCTGCGTGTGCGTATTGCCCCAGCCAATGCGGTTGGCCTCGATCAGGGCCCAGATCATCAGGCACAGGCTGCCGCAAAAGCACAGCCCGCCCCACAGGTCGATGCGCGCCGCGCCCGTGTCGCGCGACTCCGCGATATGCCGCAGCACCATGGCACCCAGCAGGATGCCGACCGGCAGGTTCAGCAGGAACACCCAGCGCCATCCCAGCGCCTGGCTGATGACGCCGCCAAGGACGGGGGCTACCAGCATGGCCACACCCATGCACGCGCCCCAAAAGGCCCACGCCCGGGCGCGCTCGCGCTCGTCGTGAAAGGCGTGCGCGATGGTCGCCAGCGCGGAGGTCAGCAGCATGGCCGCGCCCACGCCCTTGACGGCGCGCGCCAGGTTGAGCGCCAGGCTGCTCCCCGCCAGGCCGCAGCCCAGCGAGGCCAGCATGAAGACCGCCAGGCCGGTCAGCAGCATGCGCTTGCGGCCGAACTTGTCGGCCAGGCTGCCCGCGGGCAGCAGGCCACCGGCAAAGGTCAGCATGTAGGCGCTGACCACCCACTCGATGTCGGAGAACGTGGCATGCAGGTCGCTCGCGATACGCGGCAGCGTGACAGCCACGATATTGGTGTCCAGGACGATCAGCGCGCAGGCGCCCGAGGCGGTCAGCAGCGCGGCGCGCGAGTTCATGCCGCCCATGCCGGCTCCCGTTCATACTGCCCTGCCGGCGATATTGCCTGAAATGAAATAAATCCGGATGTACCGTACCTGGCTGGCTGTGGGTGCCGATTCGTCTTGTGCCGCATGTCGTCGCTTCCTGTCGCATTCCTTGATGGGATGCGGGTCAGGATACGGCGGGCAGGGCCGGGCGTTGTTGCGCCGGCCGTGCTATTTTGTTGCCTGCTAGCTAACAATCAGACGGTACCAGGAAGGAAAACAGCAAACCGATGGAACTGCGCCACTTTCGCTACTTCATCGCGGTAGCCCAGGACTTGCACTTCACCCGCGCCGCCGCGCGGCTCGGCATTTCCACGCCGACGCTGACCCGCCAGATCCAGGAGATGGAAGCCAGCCTTGGCATTCGCCTGTTTGAGCGCAACCAGCGCTCGGTGGTGTTGACGCCGGCCGGCGAGGTACTGCTGGCGGAGGCGCAAGCCGTGGTGGCGCAGTTCGAGGCCGCGCAACTGCGCGCGCAGCGCGAGGCGCGTGGCGAGACGGGCAAGATCCATGTGGGTTATGTCGCCTCGGCGGCCTACTCGGGGGTGCTCCAGCGGCAGGTCGCGGCATTCCGCAAGGCCTGCCCCGATGTGCAGCTGCTGGTGCGCGAGGCGCCCATGGGCACGTTGCCCGAGCAGGTCAGGGATGGGCAGGTCGACATCGCCTATATCCGCTCCCCGATGAACCTGCCAGAGGGCGTGGACGCGCTGCCGCTGGCGCCGGAAGGGTTCATCCTCGCGCTGCACAGCGACTCATGGCTGTGCGGCCTGGCCGAGATCCAGCCCGCGCATCTCAAGGCGGAGACATTCATTCTTCCCGAACAGGTTTCGGGCACGTTGTCCACCGCAGAGCAGGGCGGCTTCGTGCCCAGGCTGGGCCCGCAGCCGGGCGGGCTGGTGGCGGTGCTGACGCTGGTGTCGCTGGGCGAAGGCGTGGCGATTGTCCCGAACGCCGTGGCCGGCCACATCAGCCTGCCCAGCCTTGTCTACCGGGATATCGCGGGCCTGGAGGTGACGTCGTATCTGTCGCTGATGTCGCGCCAGTACGAGAAGGCCGCGACCATTCGACGTTATATCGAACTGGTGTCGCGGCCCGCGGTTACCTCAGGCCGAAAAAGCCGAGTACAAACAGGACAATGACCACCGCGCCTACCAACCAGACGATGCTGTTCATGACACGCTCCTTGCGCAGACTGTAGCCTGACAATCGCACACGTGGCGGGGCGCGTCTGTACGGTAGCGTTCAGCGGCGTCAGACCACCATGGGCGTGGTGGCGCCATCGACCGACAGGATGGCGCCCGAAATATAGCTGGCGCGGGGCGAGGCGAGGAACAGCACGGCGTTTGCTACCTCCTCCGGCGTGGCCAGGCGGCCCAGGCCGGTGCGTGCGTTGGCGCGTGCCAATGCCTGCTCCACGGTCGTGCCGCTGATGCGCGCATCGACTTCCATGCCTTGCTGCAGGCGTTCGGTGTGCGTGGCCGACGGGTTGACCGCGTTCACGCGCACGCCCTGCTTGCCGTAGGCATTGGCCAGCCCGGCGCTGGCTAGCATCAGCGCTGCGTTGGCCGCGCCGCCCGCCAGGTGGGCGGGGTTGGCCAGCTTGCCGCCCATGCCCACGATATTGACGATGGCGCCGCGCCCCTGCTGTGCCATGCGCTTGACCACGGGGTCGATCACGTTGATGTAGCTGAAGTACTTGGCGGCCATGGCGTCCTGCCACAGCTGCGGAGTCAGCTCGTCCGGCGGACGGCGCTTGGCCGCGCCGGCGGAGGTCACCAGGATGTCGATGGCGCCAAGCGCTGCCACTGCCTGCTCCACCGCGCGCGCGGCCGCGGCGATATCGGTCAGGTCGGCGGATATCGCGACCACGTCCTTGGCGTATTCGCCTTCGCCTTCGGCCAGGCTGGCGCAGGCCTTGGCCAGGTTCTCGGCGCTGCGCGAAACGATGGCTACGCGCGCACCCTCGCGCAGGAAGCCGGCCGCGCAGGCCAGGCCAATGCCGCGGCTGCCGCCGGTGATGAGCACGCGTTGATTGCGAAGTTCGAGATCCATGGTGATGTGTCCTGGCTGGTCGGGGAGCGCGCGGGCGTCGATCGATCAATCAATGGCGGATCCGCGTGCGTGGCGGGGCGGCCGTCAGGCCGGTGAGACGACAGGGCTGCCATCTTAGCGCGCCCGCGCCAGCCTTGCTGGTGAGCGCTCAATCCCGGGACGCCGTGCCAGCGCGGCGTCAACGCGCCTACGCCGGTGTCAGCGCCGCGTGCACCGCGATGCCCTCGATCGGATCGAGCGCACCGCGCCAGGGCGCGGCTGCGATGGCCCGCTTGCCGTGGACATAGCCGGCGTTCCAGCGCGCGTCGATGCCGGCGGCGCTGAAGTCGATATCCTTGGTCAGGTCTTCGCCGCCGAGCGACGGCGCATTGAGCTCGACCACGTGCATGGTGGTGTGGCAGCCCCAGCCCAGCAACGCCTCGACCGCGGGCGTGCTGCGCTCCGCCTGGGGAATGTGCTTGGCCAGTTCGCGGATCACATGCCGCAGCCGGTGCAATTGCCTCTGGTGCTCCAGCTGGGTCTCGGCGCGGCTTGAGTACTGGATGTCCCGCTGCCGTCCCATGGCTTGCCAGATGGTGTCGGGCTCAGGGCCTTGCAGGGGCCACAGCTGCACGGCGAAGATCACCGAGCTGCGGCGCGGGTAGTCGTCGAGCACGGCTTCGATCGGCGTGTTGGAGCAGATGCCGCCGTCCCAAAATGCTTCGCCGTCGATCCGGATCGCCGGGAAGCCCGGCGGCAGCGCCGCGGATGCCAGCAGATGTTCCACGCTCAGCGCGGTGTCCCGGTTGGTGTAGTAGCACATCCTGCCGCTGCGGACATTGACCATGCCGACGGTGAGCCGCGTGTGTTTCTCGCCGAGGTAAGCGAAATCCACCAGCGAGAGCAGGGTGTCGCGCAGTGGCGAGACCGAATAAAAGCCGGCGCGCTCCACCCCGAGCGGCATGCGCGTGCCGAACCAGGCAGCCGGGTTGGGCGTGAAGAAGCCGGGGATGCCCTGGGTGAGGGTGGCAAGGTTCGACATCGTGCTGTCGCCGCCCGAGAGCAGTCGGGCCAGTTCGAGCGGCCCGTGGCGGCCCACCTGCTCCCAGAACTGCCGCAGGCGCGGCAAGCGATCCGCAGGCCGGTTGCCAGCCACGATCGAGGCGTTGATGGCGCCGATGGAGGTGCCGATGGCCCAGTCGGGCTCGACCCCTGCCTCGTGCAGCGCCTGGTAGACACCGGCCTGGAAGGCGCCCAGCGCGCCTCCGCCCTGCAGGACGAACACCACTTGCTGATCGATGGGCCGACTGGCCGCGCCAGGCGCGTCGGTCGGGGCTGCGGCGGGTCGCGTCTTGCTATCCATGGTGTTCCGGCTCCCGGGTTGTCAGGGGGCGGCCGCGTTTGCCGGTGTTCGCGGCATGGGCGGGCGCCGGACCTGGAACGTGGTCTCGCCAGGACGCGACTTGACGAGCATTGCGCCGCCATGCCGGTTCACCACGGTCTGGTCAAAGTTGCCGGGCACGCTGGTTTCCAGGAACAAGGGATCGCGCTCAGGGGGCCTGGCCGCTTAGTAAGGCTAGCACCTCGCGCTGTTCTTGCCAGAACCGTGTTGCCGGTGGGCAAAAGGCGTCACTCGCTTGAAGGTTCTGTCGTCCTGCGCTTCCCCTTACTCGAACGAGATCCGCGCGGCAAAGGCCAGCAGCGCGGCCGAGAAGGACCAGCGCTGGACCGTCTGCGCGCGCGGGCTCCGGCGTAGCCAGCCGGTCAGGCGCAGCGCGCCGAACACGCACGCCAGGTCGAAGGCCACGCCGGTCAGCACCAGCACCACGCCCAGCTCAAGCACTTGCGACCACACCGGCGCGCCATGCGGATCCACGAACTGCGGCAACAGCACGGAACAAAAGAGCAGGGCCTTGGGATTCAGGATGCTGCTGAGCGCGCCCTTGGCAACGGAGGCGCGCAGCCGCACCGGCGAAGCTGCCGTGCCGGTGCCGGCGTGCATCCCGAAGGCCGGGCTACGGAAGATCTGGACGGCCACATAGGCCAGGTAAAGGCCGCCCGCGACGCGAATGCCCTGGTAGAGCCAGGGCGCCGCGCGCAGCAGCGCGGCCACGCCGCATGCCGAGAGCGTGACATGCGCGGCGCGTGCCATGGCCAGTCCGGCGACGGTGGCCAGGCCGTGGCGGACGCCCCGGCCGGTGCTGGTTTGCAGCACCAGTGCCATGTCCGGCCCGGGTAAGGCGTAGACCACGGCCAGGGCGCCGATGAAGGTAAGGAGCAAATGTGGGGAGACCATGATGCATGCGGTGGCGAGGGCAACATCATGACCCAGGGGGTGGAGGGGATTCTGGCGATTTTATGGGGTGAACCCATATAATTTGGTGGAATCCGCTAATTTATGCTGATTGAATGGAGGATGTCTTTTGGATCTCGATAAAACCGATCGCGCCATCCTGATGGCGCTGCAGGCGGACGGACGCGCCACCAACGCCAGCGTGGCGGAATCCGTGGGGCTGAGCGAGACGCCGTGCGCGCGCCGGCTCAAGCGGCTGGAGGCCGACGGCTATATCGAGGGCTATCGCGCGGTGCTGTCCCGCCAGGCCTTGGGGCTTGGCCTGATGGCGTTCACGCAGGTCCGCTTTGGCGTGCACAGCCGTGAGCTTTCCGACCGCTTCGAGCGCGAGATCCAGGCAATCCCGCGCATCGTGTCCTGCCATAACGTCTCGGGCAGCGCCGATTACCTGCTACTAGTGGTTGCGCGGGACCTGGAGGATTACGGCATCTTCATGCGCGACGTGCTGCGCACATTGCCCGGCGTGACGGCGGTGGAGTCCATGCTGTCGCTGGGCGAGGTCAAGCGCAATGCCGGCTTGCCGTTGCTATGAAGCGATGACGCGATGACGGGGTGGCGGGGTGGCGTTGCAAGGCTGGGCGCCGCATCCCGCTTCAGTCGTCGCGATTCGCGGCCAGGGACATTTCACGCGCGACAAAGAAGCACAGCAGCGCGATGCCCGTGCACAGGATCGCCACGGTGACGGCCAGTTGCCGCCCGTGCCACAGATCCGAAAACCACTGCGAGAACTCGGCAGCCAGCACCGCCGCCTTGCCGCCAATACGTTCGAGCTGGAAATCATATTGCCGCTGCCACCCGGGGCCGTAGGCCAGGTCGCCGGCCTCGTCGCGCGCGGCGGACAGGTAGATCAGGACGCCTGCGATCCAGCCTGCAGCGAGGATCACGGCGCCCAGCAGGTAAATGCGAGCGGGCAGGGGCCAGCGCTTGCCCGGTGCCTGCCGTTGTTCCGCGTTGGTCATTGGTGTCCTCTGTAGTGTGTTCCGTGGTGCCTTAGGTTTCCAAGGTGGCGCCCACGTATTGTAATAAAGGGCGCGTCACTTCCAGCCTGCCCTGCCTCCGAGGGATAAGATCGATCAGACTCCTCCGGCTACAGTCATTCACCCCTTGGGCCAGACCATGCCACATCGATCTCTCCAGCCCGGCACGCTGTGGCCGGCCATCCTGCGCCAGACGGAGCACGCCTTGCAATGCGGCGCGCTGCGTCCGATCGAGACCTTCCAGGTGGGCATCGACGATGGCGGCGTGCGCTTCCTGGTGCGCCAGGTTTCCAGCCTTGCGCGCAAGGACCGCTACAGGGACCAGGGCCACGCGCGCCAGAACGACAACGCCGCTGCCGGCAGCCAGGCGGGCGCCGACCTGTTCCTTCCCTACGACCCGGACCTGTTTGTCGCCGATATCTCCGAGACCCATCTTGCGCTGCTGAACAAGTTCAACGTCCTGGACCATCACCTGCTGATTGTTACCCGCCGCTTCGAGCCGCAGGACGCGCTGCTTAACCTGGCGGACTTCGAGGCACTGCTGGCCTGCATGGCCGAGTTCGATGGCCTTGGCTTCTATAACGGCGGCGCGGCGGCCGGCGCCAGCCAGCGCCACAAGCACCTGCAACTTGTGCCGCTGCCGCTTGCCAGCGAAGGCCCGGCGTTGCCCATCGCGCCGCTGCTTGCGGCCGCGCGCATCGATGGCGCCGTCGGCACAGTGCCGGGGCTAGCGTTTTCGCATGCGTTCGCGCCGCTGGCTTTGCCGGCGGCCCGCGGGCCGGATCTGGCGCGCACCGCACTTGAGCGCTACCGCGCGCTGCTGGCCGCGGCCGCCGTGCGGGTGATCGATGTGGATGGAGCGTCGCAAGCATGCACGCCATACAACCTGCTTGTCACGCCGCTTGGGATGCTGCTCGTGCCCAGGTCAGCGGAGTCCGTCGAGGGCATCTCGGTCAATACGCTCGGGTTTGCAGGATCGTTCTTTGTGCGGGACGAGGCACAGATGCATGCCATCGAGCGGCTCGGCCCCATGGCAATGCTGCGGCAGGTCGCGGGCCCGCCGTTGTCGTCACAGGCATCGATGGGCCGGAAATAAGGGGTAAATATAAAAGCAGGAGCGCCGTTAATGGGTTTGGGCTAGCAAGGTTGTCCGGCGGCGTTCGCGCCGGGCCGCAATCCGCGCTTGATCGTGCTAGCCAGGTCAGGTCGCATCGCTTGTTGTGCGCCGCGACGTTCCCCAATTGCATCACTTGGTAGGCCTCACCACTTGCCTCTTCAAACGGCTAGCGCCCCAGCCAGTCCGAGCCACGGCCGCAAGCACTTGCGCCTGCCGCGCTTGCTGCCGGCCTTCCTCGCCGCCATGCTCTGCGTGCAGTCGCAGGGCACCACGGCCGACACGCCACCCCCGCGTTCCGAGGCGGTGGCGCGGGTAGTGTTCAGCCTGCTCGGCTATGCGCGCTGGCCAACCGAGCGGGAAGTCCTGCGCCTGTGCGTGGACGGCTCGGCCCGCTACGGCGCCAAGCTCGCGGAAGGCGGCGTGCTGGCAACCGGCCGCTCCGTGCAATCCAGGCGCATCGACCTGCAGGATGGCGTGTCCACCGCGGGCTGCGATTCCGTCTACCTCGGGCCCATGACGGATGCCCGGCGCAAGAAACTGTCGACGGAGCTGATCGGGCGCCCGGTCCTTGTCATCACGGAAGAAGACTACGAGTGCGAGATCGGCAGCATGTTCTGCCTCAACGTGGTCGATGGCCACGTCTCGTTCCGCGTCAACCTGGATTCCGTTGCCCGCAGCGGCATCCATATCCATCCGGCCGTATTGCAGCTTGGCCGCCGCCGGGGGCCATCGCCATGAAGCTGTCATTGCGGCCCGACGCGACGAGATCGCGTCCGACGCTGTACAACACGCTGCGCCGCATGCATCTCAGCGTGGCGTTGATCGCCGTGTGCACGGCGGGCATCTCGCTGACCGCGCTCGGGCTGGCCGCGCTGCGCGTCTATGCCGACCATAACCTGCACCTGGTTGCCCGCTCCGTGGCGTACACGCTGGAAGCACCAGTGGTGTTCCGCGACCAGGCGGCCGCCAACGAGGCGCTGGTGGCAATCGCCGCGACGGAGGTGGCCCAGGCCCGCGTCTATGACAAGGACAACCACCTGCTGGCCGAGTGGCAGCGCCCGGCCGGCGAGCGGTTTCCCGGCCTGCAGCGCCTGGCCAGCCGCGTGATAGCGCTCGGCCCGGTGGAGCAGGAGATCCTGCATGAAACGCAGGCGGTGGGCACCGTCCGCCTGACCGCCGACACCGGCAACCTCTTGCGCTTTGTGCTCAGCGGGCTGCTGGGGCTGCTGGCCTGCCTGCTGCTCACCGCGGTCAGCGCGCACTACATGTCGAGCCGCATGCTGGTCCATATCATCGAGCCGGTGCGCAACCTCATGCGCGTGGCCCATGCCGTGCGCTCGGAGCGCGCATTCGACCAGCGCACGCCGCCAGCGCATATTGCCGAGCTCAACGCGCTCGGGGAGGATTTCAACGGCCTGCTCGACGAACTGGAGACCTGGCAGAACCAGCTCCAGCACGAGAACAGGTCGCTGGCGCACCGCGCCAGCCACGACAGCCTGACCGGCCTGCTCAATCGGGCGGCGTTCGAGGATGCGCTGCATCGGGCCGTGCGCTTCGCCGGCACCTCCAGGGGATATGCGGGCGTCCTCTACCTGGACAGCGACGCGTTCAAGGAGATCAACGACAACTTTGGACACGCCGCCGGGGACGAGGTGTTGTCCGACATCGCCCGGCGCATCCGTTCCTGCGTGCGCGAGGGCGACCTGGTCGCCAGGCTCGGCGGCGATGAGTTTGCGGTACTGCTCGCCTCGCTGCGCAAGCCTGCCGACATCGTTCAGGTCGCGGAGCATATCCTGCTTCGCATGAAGGATCCGGTGCGGCTGTCGAGCGGCACCAGCATCGGGGCCTCGCTGAGCATCGGGTTGTCCGTGTTTCCGCTTCATGCCCAGACTGCCGCCACCTTGATGCACACGGCGGACGAGGCCATGTACCGGGCCAAGCGCAGGTCGGGAGGCGGCTGGGAGAGCGCGGAGCCGCGGCTGGCGGGTTCCGGGCCCGCTTCGGTGTCCGAATGCGAAGACAACGAGAAATGAAACAAGAACGAAAAAAAGAACAAGAACAAGAATAGGAGCCCCTTTCATGCTATCGAACTTGCAAGCCACTGGCAGCCGGTGCATCGCTGCCGCCATGATCGCCATCACCCTTGCGCTTGCTGCCTGCCAGACGGTGCCGGCCCCGAAGCTCACGCCCGCGCAAGTCGAAGCGTTGCAGTCGCAAGGGTTCCAGCTCACCGAAAACGGCTGGGAGCTTGGCTTGTCCGAGAAGGTGCTGTTCGGCCTGAACGAGGATGTGATCAGTGCCGAGCGGCAAGGGGCGGTGCAGCGGATCGGCCTGGCGCTATTGGGCGCGGGCATCGACAATGTGCGGCTGGACGGGCATACGGACGACTCCGGCTCGGCCGACTACAACCAGCAACTGTCGGTCCGGCGCGCGGAGGCGGTGGCGAAGGTGCTCGCCACCACGGGGTTCCAGGCGGAGAACATCCAGGTGCGCGGACTGGGCAAGAGCAAGCCGGTGGCGGACAACCGCACCGCCACGGGCCGCGCGGAGAACCGGCGCGTGGCCATCGTGATCACGATTGAGTAGTCATGGCGGCCCAGCAATCAACATCCGGCCCGTGCGCTGCTGCCGAGTTCAACGCGCTGTCACAACGCTTGCAGGCAGGCGGCGTGATTCCCCCTGACGACATTCGCCGGTGGTGCCACCTTGGGCTGGAACTGGGGCAGCCCGGCCTCGTCCAGACCGTCTGCCAGAACCTGCTGGCAGCGCCCGACGTGCACCCGGCGCTGCGTCCGTACTGGCTGTTTTTCCTGGGTGGGGCACTGCTCCATCAGCGGCGCGTAGAGGACGGCGTGCTTGCCTTGCGCGAGGCGCTCGAAGCCCTTTGCGTAGCCCCGCTGATCTACAACCCGCAGCCCGTCATGCGCCACCTGGCCGATCCGCAGATCGAGGCGCTGCTATGGCAAGCCTTGGCGCAGCTCGCGGCCGGCGGCGTGCGCGCGTTCGCCCATGCGGGCACCTTGCTTGGCCTGGTGCGCGAGAACCGTCTGCTGCCCTTCGACAAGGATCTCGACCTGGGACTGCTGGTGGAAGAACTGCCTGCCGCGCACCAGATCCTGACGCGCCATGGCTGGCAGCGCCCGCCGCAGGTCTTTCCCATCGACAACATGGCGACCTATCACCACCCGGCGCGGGACGTGGTCCTCGATCTTTGCGGGCTGGCGCCGCAAGCGGATGGCGCGAGCTTGCTGGGTGGCTTCTGGATCAACCACGGCATGCCCGCCAGCCATCAGCGCGTCACGCGTTTTCCCGGCCCGCTGCGGCTGGAGCGCCATGCCGGGCCGGCTGGCGAAGTCTGGCGCCTGCAGGATCCCGTAACGTGGCTGGAAGCCTTCTACGGCAAGGCGTGGCGTCTCCCGGACCCGGCCTTCGATACCATCATCGGGGCCCACAACCTGGTCGGATTCTCCGCGTTGACGCAGTGGTATGCGTATTCGCGCATTACCAACGCCTGCCTCAACGGCTACTGGGAAAAGGCACTGCGCCTGACGCATCTCGTGCTGGAGCGGCATACGCCGGAGGATGGCTTGCTGCTGCGGATTGCCAGCATACTGGGCGGCCACATCGCCGGCGCGCGTCCGGCCGGGTGATTGACGCGTCAGCCGCCGCGCCGCGCCATGAAGGCGAGCAGGTCCAGGTAGCGGGTGGCTGAGTTCTCGTTGTCGAAGCAGGCCGGCAATACCAGCCGCTTGCCCGTCAGCCGTGCGCGCGGCCGCAGCAGCACGACGGACTCCGGGCTCAGGGCAAAGGCCTGCGGCCCGGCGTTGACGGGCGAGAGCCGGACCAGTCCCTTGAGCTCGCCGCTGGCGCACGCGGTGTCCAGCGCGTCCAGCAGCACGGCCTCCGATGGCGGCATGGCGAGCCCGAAGCGAAAGTCGATCAGCGACACGCCGGTATAGGGAATCAGCACATAGTCCACCCGGAACGCTGCCGGCGCGAGGAAGGGCAGCAGCCGGGGGCCTTCGGTTTCCAGCGTGCAAGCGCGGCGCTCGGGATGCGGGTGGTTCGCCAGCCGGTGCGCGGGGACGTTGTGGATCACGCTCACCTCGGCATTGTCCACGCCGTAGTGCCGCTGCAGCCAGTGCGCCAGCGGCACGAACGCGTTGACCGTGCAGGAGCCATAGGAAATCACCTCGGCCGCAGGGTCGAAGGACTCATGGTTATAGCCGAACACCAGCGTCTGGTCCGCATCGTGGCAGGTGGCCGAGACCAGCACGCGCCGGGTTTGCCCGGCGAGGAAGCGGCGGCATTGCAGCGCGCCCGGGTGCGCCCCCGAGCATTCCAGCCACCAGTCGGTCTGGCCGAGCCAGGGAGCGTGCGCCGCCGGGCCGTGGCTATAGGCAATACGCAGCGTGGCCTGTCCATGCCTGGCGATGAGCAGGGCATCGCCATCGGCGCGGATCTGGCAGTCGGAGAAGGAAACCTTGGGGTCTTCGGACAGCACGCGCACTGCCGAGGCCAGCGTGTGATGCGCGTCGTTGATGGCCGTGATGCGCAGGGGGGGATCGGGCAGGTCCAGCCAGGCTCGCAATAGATGCAGGCCGAAGCGGCCCAGGCCGTTCAGGCCGGCTGTGATGGTTGGCATCACCCAGGCCTCACGCCGGCAGGCTGTTCAGGATGCGCTCGCGCAGCGCCGTGGTCGATACCTCGTTGGCGCGCGGCGTCCAGGTCAGCCCGATGCCCTGTGCGGCCAGGCGCGGCTCCAGGCGCTCCCAGCGCGCGCTGCCGCGCCAGTCCTCGCCAATGAAGACATGGTTGATCGCCAGCCTGGCCAGCCAGCGTTGCGCGGTCTCGGTGTCGTCCAGGCTGCCGAGCTGGGGCAGGGCCTGATCCACCCAGCCCAGGCCGCGCACGATTTCCATGCGCTCGGTTTCCGGCATGGCGGGGGCGCGTTGCTTCTTTGCCAGTACGGTGGCGTCGCGCGTCACCGCGACGACCAGGGTCTGGCAGCGCGCCCGTGCAAATTGCAGGTAGCGCAGGTGGCCGACATGAAACAGGTCGAATACGCCCACGGCCAGGCCGCGCGCGGGCAGCGGCCGGGCCGGGTCGGCGGCGGCGCCGCTGGCGTGAGGACGTTCGTCGGTCATCGAGTAGAAAGCCATGGGGGTTGAAGTTGCCTCGGGTGTCGGCAAGGGGGCCGGTGCCGGCGTCGCCCGCCATGATAGTGCCTCAGGCGCGGCGGTAATCCGGGGAATAAAGGGGGAAGACGGGCCGCAGCGAAGCGAATGCCGCGCACGGGTGGCGTCCCGAGCATGGCAGGCGAAGGCAGGGCGCCGAGCGGCGCCCCGCCTCACTGCAATGACAATCCAATCAGAACGGCAGGCGGACCTTCACCGAAGCGGTCTGGTTGGTAAAGCTCTCGCGCACTTCCGCGTCATAGCGCACGCTGACTTCCATCGCCTTGCTGCTGGTGACGACAAAGCCCAGGCCTGCGCGCATCAGCCAGCGCGACGGCGCCATGCCGCGCGTGACGAACTGGGCGCCGCCACCCACGTAGGCCGCGGTGATGGCCGACTGCTGCGCCAGCGCGTCATACCCCACGCCAAGGTTGGCGCTGAACATGGCGTGCTCGGTCAGCGCCTGGTTCAGGCGGGCCTCCGTGGACAGGATCAGCTCGCGCGCCGAGTTCTTCGCGACCGCCAGGCTCAGCGCATCGGCGCCGGTCTCGGTGTAGGCCGCATCCTGGATGAAGGTGTAGTCGGCCCGCAGCGACGGCGTGAAGGTGGTGGTCGGCTGCAGGTTGAAGACGCGGCCGATGCCGGCGCCGACGTGCGCGTTCCAGCTGTTGTAGCTCGACGAGGCACGGCTGTTCAGGCCGCCGAAGTTGATGTTGCGCTGGCCCTCGTTGCGGCCCGCGCCCAGGTCGGCCTGCACGCTGATGTCGGTGCGCGGGTCCAGGCTGTAGCTGCCGTAGCTGATCAGGCGGTAGCCGTCGACGCTGGCGCTTTGCGCGGCCACCGGCGAGTTGCCGTCGATGCGGCTGTGCATGTAGGAGAATGCACCGCCCACGCGCGCATTGTCGGAGACCACGGTGTCGGCACCCAGCACCATGCCGTAGGTGTTGGCCTTGTAGCCTGCCACGCCATCGCGGTCATTCTGCTTGGCCCACGAGCCCACGGGCTTGAACCAGACCTGGCGGTCGCTGATGAACTCGTCGCCGGAGGACAGGCCGCGGTTGGCTTCCTGGCGGGACTGGATCACGCGGTTGGTGGCGTGCATGGCGGCGGAGTTCACATCCGTCATGCCGGCGACCATCAGCGGCAGGGTCTGCTTGACCGCATCGGACACCGCTTGCTCGGTCGGCAAGGTGCCCAGGGCGGTGATGACCGGCGCCATGGCGGCGGGCGCGCCCGCGCCTTGCGAGATCAGGGCGTCGAGCACGCGCGCGGCGCCCAGTCCCGGTGTGTTCTGCGCGCCGGTCACGCTGCTGACCACGGTGATCACCGGCGCCGGGGTTGGCGCAGGAAGTGGCGAGGTCGGCGACGCCGGGTCCGGCGTCGGTGTCACGGGCGCCGCGGAGCAGGACGTAGCGCCGGCCCTGGCCACGCACAGGTCGACGGCATTGCCGTTGCGGGTGGCGATGAAATCGAACAGCGCACTGTTGTCGGTCACCGTGAAGGTCGGGCCGGCCACCAGCTTGGTGGCCAAGATCACGCCGGGCTGCACGCTGGTGCCGGCAACGAGCGACGGCGCACCGGCCACGTTCACATTGATCTTGTTGCTGGCGGACAGGTCGGCAGTGCCGTTCACCACCAGCTTGCCATAGGCGCCATTGGCGCCCAGGCCGGTCTGGAACACACCGCTTGCGGCTTGGGTGTAGTTGCCATAGATGGTTGCGGTCTTGCCGGCCGCAACGGCCAATGTACCGGCATTGTTCAAGCCCGAGGCCACAGTGACGTCATGCCCCATGTTGAACTGGGCGCTGTTGGCCACATTGAACGTGTCCACCTGGAACGTGTTGCCCGACGTGAATGTGCCGTTGACATTGACAACGGACCCGGCTTGTCCAGAGACCGGACCGGTCACGGTGGCGGTGGCGCCATCGAGTTCCAGCGTCGCCTTGCCCAGCTGGACGGCGCCGTCCAGGCGGCCGGCGTTATGGATGCCGTTGGTGATCGTGCTGTCGGCGCTGATACTGATGGCGGTCCCGGCCGAGATCGTGCCGAAGTTGTCAATCCGGTCTACCGTACTGTTCTGCACATTGATACCGGCGCTGAAGCCGCCAGGAGAGGATGCCGTGAGGGTCCCGGTATTGCTAAGGGTGCCAACCGTACTCCCGGAAATGCCGATAGCGATTGCCATGCCTCCCACAACGGTGTTGGGGCGTATGCCGGGGCGGGAACCGCCAGTGGCGGAAATGGTCCCGGCATTCTGAATGGACTGGACGCTGCTTGACTCGATGCTGACGCCGGTAGCCGCGCCACCAGCGTCGGTGAAAGCCACAGAGGCGTCCGCCGAGCCGCCGATGCCGGAGATGGTCGCGTTCGCGTTGTTTTCTAGTGAACCCAGCGTGCCCGACGAGACGCTGATGCCGATGCCCATGCCGGGGCGCCCGGGAAAATCAGAAATAACCACCTTGGGGCCGCTGTTGCCACCGGTGCCGGTAATCGAGCCATTATTGGAGATGGTCGCGACGCCCGCATTCGACACGCTGATGCCGATGCCCGCCGCACCCGCACCGCCACTGACTGCAGAATAGGGCCCTTGAGCGGGACTGCCACCGTTCCCGCCCACGCCGGAGATCGTGCCCTGGTTGGCAATCAGGTTGACGATAGGCGCGCCGGGAGCCGCTGCAGACACGCTGATGCCCGTGCCGGCACTGCCGTCGTTGCCGTTGGGACTCATGGGCGTGCCGGCGCTGCCATCCGAACCCCTGCTCGAGATGCTGCCAAAATTCGTGATGTTGCCGACAGGGGTGAAGATCGCCGGGCCAACCGACACACCAGGACCGCCAACCACGCTGATCACGCCGCTGGACGCTGTGACATTCAGGCTGCTGCCCGAACCCAGAACGCAAGTCGATGAAAGCGTGTTGGAGATTGTGTTGGGCGAATAGAACTGGCATCCCGTCACGGCTGCCGCCGTGGCGGGCAGAAAAGCCAGCGAGCCGAATGCCATCACGGCCGCGGTCGTGATGGCGCGGGGTACGGAAGGCGGCAACGCCTTGCGGTGCGGCTGGCCTGCGTGGGCGATGCCGGTGGCAACGTCTTCTTGCCGGAGAGAGCTGCGATGGTGTTTCATGCTTTACGTGGACCCTGTTGGGCAAGTGGCCGTTGTCGGCTTGCCGCTTGTTGTTGGCTTGGTTTTTTTATTCCCGATTGAGGGACTGGCAAACAAGGACTGGCAAAAAAAGGACTCGTTTCAATTGATCTCTCCCGTTGCTGTTCCTTTTCTATTCCTTTCCTGTTCCTGTCCGGATCGCGCGAGCTTCGCGTGTCCTTTTGCGCATTGATCCTATCCAAACGCATTGCCGCAAAGCTGACAAATGCTGACATCGGCCGTTGGTCAAGCTGGGCGTGGCCCAATTGGGCAAGTTGTTGCGATAGACTTGCCGCTTGTTGCTGGCCCGTTCTGGTTTTACGTGGCCTCAGACCAAGCCCACGGATCCAGATTTCCTGTGACAAGTCCTCCCCAGGCTGCGCCAATACGCTTCCCTTCGTGCCGAGAAGAATCCTGATCCTGCTGGCGGCAATGCTGCTTGGCGCCTGCACCCATTTCTCGCCCGCGGCCCGCCGGGAGAACGCCGATACGCTGGCGGCGGCGCGGGGATGGCAGCCGTTGCGCCTGCCCGCGCGGGAGTTCGTGCTGAGCGCGTACGCGCCGGCCAGCGTGGTGCCCGCGAATACCCTGGCCATCTATATCGAAGGCGATGGCCTGGCCTGGCTTAGCGCCGCGCAACCCTCCGACGATCCGACGCCGTTGCGCCCGGTGGCGCTCGAGCTCGCGCTGCGCCAGGAGCGTGGCGCGGCGGCGTACCTGGCGCGGCCATGCCAGTTTGTGCAAGGGGAGGATTTCCGGGGCTGCGAGACGGCCTATTGGACGGACCGGCGCTTCTCTGCCGAGGTGATCGACGCCAGCAACCGGGCCATCGACGCGCTCAAGCAGCGCTACCGTGCGCGGCAACTGGTACTGGTGGGGTATTCGGGCGGAGGCGCCGTGGCGGCGCTGGTGGCGGCGCGGCGCTCGGATGTCGTCCGGCTGGTAACGGTGGCGGGCAATCTCGACCCGGTGGCATGGGCCAAGCTGCACGGCGTGCCGCCGCTGGCCGGCTCGCTCAATCCCGCCGACGCGTGGCGCGCCCTGCAGGACATCCCGCAGCTGCATTTCGTGGGCAGCCGCGATACCAACATCACGCGCGACGTGGTGGCTGCCTATGTGTCGCGCTTCCCGGCTGACCGGCAGCCCGCCATCAGCATGGTGGACGGCGCCACGCACACCTGCTGCTGGGCCGAGAAATGGGCTGCCCTGTGGCCACAGGATTTCCCGTAAGCTGCGCAAGCTCTCCCGCCGTGCGCGAGAGCTTGCATCGGGTCGTGTGCTTTCTCAGGCAGGCAAGTCAGGGTGCCAGCGGCGCCAGTTTCTCCTGTGCCCAGTTGACCGCCTCGCGCGCGGGCGCCAGCCCGCTCTTGTCCACGCGTTGGGCCAGCGCGAACACGCGCTCGCGGATCCGCGCCACTTCGGCCAGCACCGCCGCTTCCTCGGCGCCGCCCAGGTACTCGCGGGCGCAGCTGATGATGCCGCCCGCGTTGATCAGGAAATCCGGCGCATAGAAGATGCCGCGGCGTTGCAGCGTGTCGCCCTCGTCCAGCGACGCGAGCTGGTTATTGGCGCCGCCCGCGACGATCTTGAACTGGCAGCCCTCGGCTACCGCCGGGGTGATCACCGCGCCGAGCGCGCAGGGCGCAAACACATCGGCGGCCACGCTGGTGATGGCCGTGGTGGAGACCACCTGCGCGCCGAATTGCTCGCGCGCCTGCTCTGCCTTGGCGCCGTGGATATCGGCCACGATCAGCCGCGCGCCGGCCGCGTGCAGCTGGCGGCACAGGTCCCAGCCCACCGAGCCAAGGCCCTGGACGGCAACGGACACGCCTTGCAGGCTGCTATGGTCCAGCACGTAGCGCACGGCGGCCTCGATGCCGACGAACACGCCATAAGCGGTCTTGGGCGACGGGTTGCCGCCAAAGGTGCCCTCGCGCGGCATCCCGCTGATGTAGCGGGTCTGCGTGCGGGCGGCGACCATGTCTTCCACCGTGGTGCCGACATCTTCGGCGGTGATGTAGCGGCCACCCAGCGATTCGACCATGCGGCCAAAGGCGCGAAACAGCTTGGTGCGATCGGTTTGCGCCGGGGTACGCAGGATCACGGCCTTGCCGCCGCCGAAGGGCAGGTCGGCCAGCGCGTTCTTGTAGGCCATGCCTTGCGACAGGCGCAGGGCGTCGGTCAGGGCGTCGCTCTCGGTGGGATAGGCCCAGTAGCGGCAGCCGCCAAACGCGGGGCCAAGGCTGGTGCTGTAGATGGCGATGATGGCCTGCAGGCCGGACTCGGGATCGGTGGCGAGCGTGACGCGCTCGTGGGATGGGCCTTCGCCAGTGCCGAACAGGCGGCCGGCGGCCTCTGCGTTGATGCGTTCAGTCAAAGCGTCTTCTCCATGAAGATTGGGAGCGCAAAGGGATACCTTCGCTTTCCGTGTGCACTGCATTGGGTTGCAAGGCGGTGCAGTTGCAACGGCAGCCGTCGGGGCTGCCGTCTCGATAAGGCCGGGCTGCCATTGTGTGGCTGCCCGGCCTCGGGTAAACGCTGGGCGCCGCGTCGTGGCGCGGCAACCGGTGCTGGATCTTACCGGCAAATCGCGGGGAGATGAAGCGCGCGCGGTGTGCGCGCGCTGTGTGTGCGGCACCGGCACATCTATACTTGGAGCGAGGTCATCCTCAACCCGAGCGAAGCGTGAGAGGGAGCCCGTGCGGTGGCCTGCGCCCTTCGCGTGCCAGGAGGGCACCATGTTCCAGCATCTGCTGCTGCCCGTCGACGGCTCGCCCCTGTCCGAAGCCGCTTTGCGCAAGGCCCTGGTGTTCGCCCGCGAGGCGCGGGCCCGGGTCACGGTGATCCGGGTGATCCCGGACTTCCATGTCTACACCTACCAGGTGGAGTTGCTGGCCGACACCCGTAAGCGATTCGTGCAGGAAGCCACCCGCAGTTCGGCGGACTACCTGAAAACCCTGGCCGCCGAAGCCGAGGCGGCGGACGTGACGTGCGAGACCCTTTGCGTCATACATGACCACCCGTATGAGGCCATCATCCAGGCCGCCCAGGAAAGGGAGTGCGACCTGATCGTGATGGCCTCGCACGGGCGGCGCGGCTTGCAGGGCGTGCTGATCGGCAGCGAAACCAACAAGGTACTGACGCATAGCAGTATCCCTGTACTGGTGTATCGCTAGCGGCTCATCGCAAGCGGCTTGCGGTCGCCTTGTCCGGCTGCGTCCAGTCCAGCACCACCTTGCCGCTGTTGCCCGACAGCATGGCGGCAAAGCCGGCCTCGAAGTCGCCCACGCTGAAGCGATGCGTGATCATCGGCGTCAGGTCCAGCCCGCTTTGCAGCATGGCAACCATCTTGTACCAGGTCTCGAACATCTCGCGGCCGTAGATGCCCTTGATCTCCAGCCCCTTGAAAATCACCTGGTTCCAGTCTATCGCCATCTTCGATGGCGGTATGCCGAGCATGGCAATCTTGCCGCCGTGGTTCATGTGCTCGAGCATGGTTGCAAAGGCGGTTGGCACACCGGACATTTCCATGCCCACGTCGAAGCCTTCCGTCATGTGCAATTCGGCGGCCACGTCTTTCAGGTTTTCGTGCTGCACGTTGACGGCGCGCGTGGCGCCCATCTTGCGCGCCAGCGCGAGCCGGTACTCGTTGACGTCGGTGATCACCACATTGCGCGCGCCCACGTGCCGAGCGATGGCGGCGGCCATGATGCCGATGGGGCCGGCGCCGGTGATCAGCACGTCCTCGCCCACCAGGTTGAAGGACAGCGCGGTGTGCGTGGCGTTGCCAAAGGGGTCGAAGATGGCGGCGATCTCGTCCGGGATGTCGTCGGGAATGCGGAACGCGTTGAAGGCCGGAATCACCAGGTACTCGGCAAAGGCGCCGGCGCGGTTCACGCCCACGCCCACCGAATTGCGGCACAGGTGGCGGCGCCCGGCGCGGCAGTTGCGGCAGAAGCCGCAGGTGATGTGCCCCTCGCCGGAAACGCGGTCGCCAATGGCCAGCCCGCGCACTTCCTGCCCGATGGCGACGATCTCGCCTACATACTCGTGCCCCACCTGCATCGGCACGGGGATGGTGTTCTGCGCCCACTCGTCCCATTTCCAGATATGGATGTCGGTGCCGCAGATGGCCGTCTGGCGGATGCGGATCATCACATCGTTGTGGCCGACTTCCGGCTCGGCAATGTCGGTCAGCGTCAGGCCGGGCGCGCGTTCGAGTTTGGCGAGGGCTTTCATGGGGGAGCCTCCTGCTTGGAGCGTGGATGAAGCGCTTGGGTGATGCTCTAGTGCCGCTCAGGCGATGGCGCCGAACCTGCGGCCTACCTTGGCAAACGCGGCCACGGCCCGCTCGATCTGCCCGGCCGTATGCGCTGCGCTCATCTGCGTGCGGATCCTTGCCCGGCCCTTGGGCACCACCGGGAAGGAGAAACCCACCACGTACACATGCTCTGCCAGCAACGCATCCGCCATGCCGGAAGCCAGCGCGGCGTCGCCCAGCATCACCGGGATGATGGGATGCTGGCCCGGTACCAGCGTAAAGCCCAGCGCCGTCATCTCGCGGCGGAAATGCTCACCGTTCTGCCGCACGCGCGCCCGCAATGCCGCGCCTTCTTCGCTGGCCAGCAACTCCAGCACTTTCAGCGTGGCAGCGCAGATGCTCGGCGCCAGCGAGTTGGAAAAAAGATAGGGCCGCGAGCGCTGCCGCAGCAACTCCACGATTTCCCGGTGCGCCGCCACATAGCCACCGGAGGCGCCGCCCAGCGCCTTGCCCAGCGTGCCGGTGATGATATCCACGCGGCCCTCCACGCCACACAGCTCCGGCGTGCCACGCCCGTGCTCTCCCACGAAACCCACCGCGTGCGAATCGTCGACCATCACCAGCGCGCCGTAGCGGTCCGCCAGGTCGCAGATGGATTTGAGGTCCGCGATGATGCCATCCATCGAGAACACGCCATCGGTGGCGATCAGCTTGAAGCGCGCGCCGGCGGCGTCCGCCTCCTGCAGCCGGGTCTCCAGGTCGGCCATGTCGTTGTTGCGGTAGCGATAGCGCCTGGCCTTGCACAGGCGCACGCCGTCGATGATGCTGGCGTGGTTGAGCTCATCGCTGATGACGGCGTCCTGGTCGTCGAGCAAGGTCTCGAACAGGCCGCCGTTGGCGTCGAAGCAACTGGAGTAGAGGATGCTGTCGCCGGTGTGGAGGAACTTGGCGAGTACGGCTTCGAGCGTCTTGTGCACGGACTGGGTGCCGCAGATGAAGCGGACCGAGGCCATGCCGAAACCGTCTTGCTCCAGGCCGCGCCGGGCGGCTTCGATCAGGCGGTGGTCATCTGCCAGGCCCAGGTAGTTGTTGGCGCAGAAGTTCAGTACATGCTCGCCGCCCGCCAGCCGGATATCGGCCGCCTGCGGGCTGGCGATGACGCGCTCGGATTTGTGGAAGCCGTCGGCGCGGATGGTGTTTAAGGTGTCGCGAAGGTGGGAGAGATAGCGGTCGCGCATGGGTAGTCCCCTGGGCTGGTGGATGGTGGCGTGGCGGGAGCCATCTTGTTGCGCTGCCGCATCCGCGTTGCGTTCCAGTCTTCATGGTATGGCGAAAGCGGGCCGGGCGCGAGGCATATGCCGCGCGTCACCGCCGCGCGGATGGTCCGTTCACAAGCTGCGCCGCCGTCTCAAACTCGGCTACAATCGCGCCATGTTTCGCGCAGACCGCCCCTCCTTCTGCCGGGGAGTCCTGCTGTTGTTGCTGTTTGCAATGCAGCTCCTCACCCCGCTTCTGCACGGCCATCTCGGAACCCCGAAACTCCATGGCCTGCATGTGCACACGGCGCTCCATGGTGCGGTTAATTCTTATTCTCCTTCCGCTTCATCCCCTTCCTCCGCTTTGCCTGCGGGTTCCGCCGCGCTGATCGCGGTCGAGCCGCTTGAGGTCGATGTGCAGACCGCCATCGGGCCCATTGCCTTTTCCCTCCACGTGCAGGCCGCCGACGTGCTGATCGGTCTGGTCTTCGCGTTCCTGCTGTTTGCCGCGCGGCCGCTGCCGGTGTTCCGGCGCCTGCCGTGGCGCCAGCGCACGCCGCCCCGATGGCGTGGCAGCGACAGCAGGCCACCTCCCGCGCACGCCCCTCCCCTCTCTTGCTGATTCCCCTGCCGGCCACGCCGGCGGTGCACGCTCGCGCGCCTGATCGAGGCTGATCACGGCGTGCCGGGCGCTTCCATCCTGCTTTGGAGTCAGGCATGTTTTCCCGTCGAGTTGTTTTCGTCGGCGCGCTGGTCGCGTCGACGCTGTTTCCCATTGGCATGGCCCGCGCGCAGGTACTGACGCTGTCCGATGCCCAGGCCCGCGCGCTCGGCGTGCGGTTTGATCCGGTCGCCGCTGCCGCGCAGCTTGAGACCGGCGCCAGCGCGCGCGTGGTGCTCAAGCCCGATGCGCAGTACGTGGTTGCCGCGCCTTATGCGGGCATGGTCTCGCGCGTGCTGGTGTCGATCGGCCAGGCGGTGCGCGCCGGCCAGCCGCTGGCCACCTTTGCCAGCCCGCAACTGTTCGAGGCCGGGCGTGCGCTGTCGGAAGCGCGCTCGCAGGCCAACCTGGCCCGCCTGGCGCTGGCGCGGGACCGTGGCTTGCACGATGACGGCATCATCCCGGGCAGCCGCTGGCAAGCTACGCAGGCACGCGCTGCCGAGGGCGCTGCGATGGTGCGCGCCCGCGAGGCCGAGATGGCTGCCGCGGGCATCGTGTTCGCGGCCGGCTCGGGTGAGCCGCAACTGGTGGCCGGCCGTGCCGGGCTGATTGCCGAGGTCAACGCCGTGCCTGGCACGCGCGTGGAAGGCGCCGCGCCGTTGTTCCGCATCGTGGACCCCACCGCGCTGGAACTTGACCTGCTGGTCGGCCGCGATGTGCCGGCTCCCACCGGCGGCGAACGTGTGGAAGTGCGCCAGCGCGGCGCCACCGGCACGGTGGCCGGCGTGGTCCCGGCAAGCGACGGCACCGCCGCCGTGCGCGTGCGCGCGGTGCTGGACAAGCGCGGTAGCCTGCAGGCTGGCGAGAGCGTGAATGTGATCGTGCACTTGCGTAGCACACCCGACGCCAGCGGCGCGGGCCGCGTGCGGGTGCCGGCCATGGCGCTGACGTATTGGCGCGGCACGCCGGGCGTGTTCGTGGCGACCAAGACCGGCGTGCGCTACCAGACCGTGGTGGTCGAAGCCATGGACGATGCCGCCGCGACCGTGCGCGGCCCGCTGCCCGCCGGCACGCGCGTGGCGGTGGCCGGCGTGGGCGCGCTCAAGGGCATGCTCGCGGGAGGCCAGTGATGCTTGCCGGCCTGATTGACTTCTCCCTGCGCCAGCGCGCGCTGGTGCTGATTGCCGCCTGCGTGCTGGCCGTGGCCGGAGCGTGGGCTTACTTGAAGTTGCCCATCGATGCCTTTCCGGACATCTCGCCCACCCAGGTCAAGGTCATCCTGAAGATCCCCGGCATGACGCCGGAGGAAGTCGAGCAGCGCGTCTCCACGCCGATCGAGCAGGAGCTGCTGGGCATCCCGCACAAGACCATCGTCCGCTCGGTGTCCAAGTACGGCATCAGCGACGTGACGGTCGATTTCGAGGAAGGCGTGGACAGCTACTGGGCCCGCCAGCAGGTGTCCGAGCGGCTCGCCGGCCTGCTGCGCGACCTGCCGGCCAACGCCATCGGTGGGCTGGCGCCGATCACCACGCCGCTGGGCGAGATGTTCATGTTCACGGTGGAGGGCGATGCCTTCTCGCTGGCCGAGCGGCGCCGCGTGCTGGACTGGGTGCTGCGCCCGGCCTTGCGCACGGTGCCCGGTGTGGCGGACGTCAACGCGCTGGGCGGCGAGGTGCGCAGCTACGAGGTCATCCCTGACCCGGCGCGGCTGCGCGCCCGCGGCGTCACGCTGGAACAACTGCGCCAGGCGCTCGACGCCAACAACCGCAATGACGGCGCGGGCCGGGTGGAGCAGGGCGACGAGAACTGGGTGGTGCGCGTGGAAGGCGGCGTGCGCGGCGTCGAAGACTTGCGCCAGGTGGCCGTTGCCGCGCCGGGCGGGCGCAACGGCATGCCGCTGGTGACGGTGGGCGACGTGGCCACCGTCAGGCTCGGCGTGGCCACGCGCAACGGCGCGGTCAGCAAGGACGGGCGTGGCGAAGCGGTGCAGGGGCTGGTGCTGGCCCTGCGCGGCGCCGATGCCCGCCAGCTGGTCGCCGACGTGCAGGCCAGGCTGGATGCGCTGGCGCCGCAGCTGCCCAAGGGCATGTCCACGCACGTGTTCTACAACCGGGGTGAACTGGTCACGCGTGCCGCCAATACCGTGGTGCGGGCCCTGATCGAGGCCAGCCTGCTGGTGGTGGTGACGCTGTACCTGTTTCTCGGCGGCCTGCGCGCGGCGCTGGTGGTGGCGGCAACCCTGCCGCTGTCGATGCTGGCGACCTTCCTGCTGATGCGCTATGTGGGGCTGACCGCCAACCTGATGAGCCTGGGCGGCCTGGCGATTGCGCTGGGCATGCTGGTGGACGCGGCGGTGGTAGTGGTGGAGAACATCGAATCCGCCTTGGCGAAGGCGCACGAACGCAAGTCCGACCCATCGCTGCGCGGCGCGGTGATCCGCCATGCTGTCGCCAGCGTAGCGGTGCCGATGCTGGCCGGGGTGTCGATCATCGCGATCGTGTTCCTGCCGCTGCTGTCGCTGCAAGGCCTGGAAGGCAAGCTGTTTGGCCCGGTGGCGCTGACCATCGTGCTGGCGCTGGCGTCGTCGGTGGCGATCGCGTTCACGGTGGTGCCGGCGCTGGCGTCGCTGCTGCTGCGCGCGCATGCGGACGAGACGCCGTACCTGATGCGCAAGGTGGCACGCGGCTTTGCCCGGCTGCAGGACTGGAGCGGGCGGCATCCGCGCGCGGTCTTTGCCTCTGCGGGCGTGGCGCTGGCCGTGGCGGTGGCGCTATACCTGTCGGTGGGCAAGACCTTCATGCCCACCATGGATGAGGGCGACATGATCGTGCAGCTGCAGAAGGCCCCTTCGGTCTCGCTGGCCACCTCGGTGGACCTGGACCTGCGGGTGCAGCAGGCGCTGCTGGCCGAGGTGCCGGAGATCCGCTCGATCGTGGCGCGCTCCGGCTCGGACGATCTTGGCCTCGATCCGATGGGGCTGAACGAGACCGACACCTTCCTCGTGCTGCAGCCAAAGGACCAGTGGCGCGGCAGCAAGGAGGACATCGCCATCGCCATCCGCCGCGTCATGGAGCGTTTCCCGGGCGTGGTGTATGGCTTCACGCAGCCGATCGAGATGCGCGTCTCGGAGATGCTGACCGGCACGCGCGGCGACGTGGCCATCAAAGTGTTCGGCTCGGATCTGGGCGCCATCGACACGGCGGCGCAGGCCATTGCCGCGCGCGTGCGCAAGATCCCCGGCGCGGCCGAAGTGATCGCGCCCAGCAACGAGGGCGTGCAGTACCTCACGCTCGCGCTGGACCGCGCCGCCGTCGGCCGCGCGGGGCTCTCCGGCGATGCGCTGCAAGCGTTGCTGCGCGCCCAGGTGGAGGGCGACCGGATCGGCATCGTGCCGGAGGGCACGGTGCGCACACCGCTGATCCTGCGTGGCAGCGATAGCCTGCGGCAGACGCCGGAGAGCTTCACCAGCCTGCAGGTGACGGCGCCGGACGGCACGTCCTGGCCGCTCACCTCCCTGGCACAGGTGCGGCGCGTGGAAGGTCCGGTGCGCATCAATCACGAAGACGGCGGGCGCTTTGCGGTGATCCAGGTCAGCGTGGAAGGACGCGACCTGACCGGCTTCGTGCAGGAGGCACAAACGGCCGTGGCGGGCCTGTCCGGACTGCCCAAGGGATTGCGCGTGGCCTGGGGCGGCCAGTTCGAAAACCAGCAGCGCGCCGCCGCGCGCCTTGCGCTGGTGGTGCCGCTGGCGCTGGGTGCCATCTTCCTGCTGCTGATGCTGACCTTCCGCTCGATCCGCCAGGCGGTGCTCGTCATCGCCAATATTCCGTTCGCGCTGGTGGGCGGCATCGCCGCGCTGCGGGTGGCGGGCGAGTACCTGTCGGTGCCGGCCTCGGTGGGCTTTATCGCGCTGCTGGGCATTGCCGTGCTCAACGGCGTGGTGCTGGTTTCGCATTTCAATACCTTGCTGGAGGAAGGGCTGCCAATGGCCGAGGCGGTGCGCACCGGCGTGCGCGACCGCTTGCGGCCGGTCCTGATGACCGCCTGCATCACGGCGCTGGGGATGATCCCTCTGCTGCTCGCCACCGGGCCCGGCTCTGAGATCCAGCGCCCGCTGGCCATCGTTGTCTCGGGTGGCCTGGTCAGCTCAACCGCGCTGACTTTGCTGTTGTTGCCGCTGTTGTTCGAGCGCTTTGGCGTGGCGCGGTCGCGCGAGAACAAGCCAGGCCGCATCGCGCAAGGAGAAGCACAAGGAGAGGCGCAATGAGAGGCGCAATGAGCAAGATGGCAGCCGCGGCTGCCATGATCGCGGCCACCGGGATGCCGGGTGCCGTGTGGGCGCAAGCAGCCATGCTGGCGCAGGCCGGCGTGCTGCCCCTTGAGTCCGCCGTGCGCGACGCCGTTGGCCAGTCGCCGGACGTGCAGATGGCCGAGGCTCGCCGCGATGCGGTGCTGGCCCGGGCGGACGGTATCCGTGCAGGCACCGCCGAGGCCGTGGTGCGGGCCATCGGGCAGCGCCGCCAGGTGCGTGAGCCCACCGACCGGTTTCCCGAAGGGCAACTGGCACTGGAGCGCCCGCTGCGGCTTTGGGGCAAGGCCGACGCCGATGGCGAACTGGCCGATGCCACGGCGCAGTCAGGCCAGCTCGCCGTGATGGATGCGCGTCATGAAGTTTCGCGGCAAATCCTGTCGCTGTGGTTCGGGGCGCTGCGCGCGCAACAGGCGCGGCTGGCGGCGCAGGGCAACGACAGCCTGGCGGGCGAGCTGGCGGCCGTGACCGCACGCCGGGTGCAGGCTGGCGATGCGGCGCCCATGGACCATGAGCTTCTGCTGGCCGAGCGCGCCCGCACCGCTGCCGCGCTGGCCAGCGCGCGCGCGGCAGAAGCAGCGGCGGCGGCCGAGCTGCGGGCGCGCTTCCCGGGCCTGGGCGTGCCCGGCGGCCTGCCGGCGGATGTGCGCCTGCAGGCGTTGCCGGACGACCCCGCCGATGCGCTGCGCAGCCGCTATGTGGAGGATAGCCACGAGTTTCGCCTCGCCCAGTCCCAGGAGACGCAAGCCCAGCGGCAGGCCCGGCGCACCGACCTGGAGCGCAAACCGGACCCGACCGTGGGCGTGTTCTTCACGGTGGAGCGCGGCGGCGCGGAGCGGATTGCGGGCGTGAGCATCAGCATGCCGCTTGGCTCCGCGCACCGGCGTTCGGCGGCGGTGGCCGCAGCGGCCGACGCGGAGGCCGCCGCCCGCAGCCGGGTGGCGGTGGAGCGCAGGATTGGCGCCGAGTTCGAGGTGCTGTACCGCGGCCTGGAAGGCAAGCGCGCCGCAGCCGTGGCGCAGGCCGAAGCGCTCGCGCTGCAGCGCAGTGCCGCGGCACGCACCGGCCGGGCCTACAAGGCGGGGGAAACCGGCCTGAGTGAGCTGCTGATGGTCCGGCGTGCCTTGGCCGATACCACGCTGGCCGAACGCGTGGCGCTGGTCGATGCGCTGGAGGCGGACAGCCGGTTGCGGCTGGACCTGCACCGGATGTGGGATTTCGACGATTGAGCCAGTGGCTGCCCGGGTGCGTTGCGCCCGGGCAGCGGGCTACCGGCTTGCGCGGCCGGCCCGTTTGACCGGATGCGCGGCATCGGCTGCCTCGCCAGCCACCTGCGCGCTCGCCAGCAGGCCGCGCAGGAACAGCATCAGCATCCGGCCGGTCGGGTCGGCGCTCGTCGTGCCCCGTTGCAGCGCGAGGCCATGGGCGAGCGCCATGAATCCCGCGGCCAGCTCTTCCGGCTGGGCCGGCGGCACGCGGCCCAGATGGCGGAACAGGCGCTCGATCAGGCCGCCGAGTTCGCCGCGATGCGTCTCGCAGACCGCACGGTAAACGCTGGCAAACGAGGGGCTGCGATTGGCGTGCATCTGCAACTCGATCGATAGCATGGCCCAGTCGGCATCCGCATGGAGCGCCGCGGCCCAGGCATCCAGGCCCGCGAGCACCTCTGCGCCGGTGTGCTCCGCCGTGTCGAACACCGCTGCCAGCTGCTTTGCCTCGGCCTCCATATGGCCGCGCAGCAGATCTAGCAGCAGCGCCTCCTTGTCCGGGAAGTTCGAATAGAACGCCCCCTGCGAATAGCCCGCTTCCTCCGCGATATCCCGGATCGACGTGCCGCCAAAGCCGCGCTGCATCAACAAACTGCGCGCGGCCTCAAGCAGGCGCTCGCGGGTCTGCGCCTGGCTTTGCTCGCGGCTCAGGCGCTTGCGCGGGGCGGGTGGCTTCGTTGGCGTGGCATTGGGCATAGCGAGAGGGATTGCCGTATCGATTGCATTTGGGATTTCACCTGCTATCATAACGGATATCAATTGATATCTGAATTTCAAATGATCTTCGAGATAAAGGCCTGTCCATGAACTTGCAAACCGCTTTCGTGACCGGTGCCACCGGTCTGCTCGGCAACAACCTTGTCCGCGAACTGCAGGGCCGCGGTGTCGCGGTCAAGGCGCTGGTGCGCTCGGAGCAGAAGGCCAGGCAGCAATTCGGCGATCTCGCGGGTGTGGAGTTCGTGGTTGGCGACATGGCCGATGTCAAGGCGTTCGCCCCGGCCATGCACGGCTGCGATGTGGTGTTCCATACCGCCGCATTCTTCCGCGACAACTACAAGGGCGGGAGTCACTGGGAAACGCTCAGGCGCATCAATGTCGACGGCACGGCTGCCCTGATCGCGCAGGCCTACGCGGCAGGCGTGCGCCGCTTCGTGCAGACCTCGTCCATCGCCGTGCTCAACGGCGCGCCGGGTTCGGTGATCGATGAAACGCACGTGCGCGAACCTGGCGACGCCGATGACTACTATCGCAGCAAGATCCTGGGCGATCGCGCCGTCCTGGCTTTCCTCGAGAAGGCCCCTGAGATGCATGCCACGTTCGTGCTGCCCGGCTGGATGTGGGGGCCGGGCGATATCGGGCCGACGTCAGCCGGACAAGTCGCGCTCGATACGGCAATGCGCCGATTGCCGGGCCTGGTGCCAGGGAGCTTTTCCGTGGTCGACGCCCGCGATGTCGCGCAGGCGCATATCGCTGCGGCGCTGCGCGGGCGGCGTGGCGAGCGCTATCTCGCGGCGGGCCGGCATATGACCATGCGCGAACTGATCCCGCTGATCGGACACACCGCGGGGGTGGCAACGCCCAAGCGCGCGCTGCCCGTGCCGTTGTTGTTTGCGCTGGCCTGCGTGCAGGAAATCTACGCCCGGATCACCGGCAAGCCGATCCTGCTCAGCCTGGCAACCGTGCGGCTGATGGTGAAGGAAGCGGACCGGACCCGCTTTAGCCATGCCAAAAGCGAGGGCGAGCTAGGCCTGGGCTTCCGGCCCGTGGATCACACGGTTCGCGATGTCATTGCCTGGTATCGGGCGCACGGATGGCTGCCGGCCTCGGCGTGAGGGCCGGGGGCGCAAGCTGAACGCCATGGCGGCGGGGCCGGGTGGGGAGCAGGCCAATGTCATGCCGATTTTGCATAGGCTGCCCCCGTGCCTTGTGGAAGAATGCATGCATTCTTCCAGTGCGCACCCGTACTGCAACCCAGGCCCCGGCGCCCGCCAGCCTTACCCTACCCACCATGAACGAAGAAATCGTCTATCTCAACGGCGAGCTCACGCCTTTGTCCGAAGCCCGCGTCCCCGTGCTGGATCGCGGCTTTATCTTTGGCGATGGCGTGTATGAAGTGGTCCCCATCTATGCCGGCAAGCCGTTCCGCCTGCCGCAGCACCTGGCGCGGCTGGCGCGCAGCCTGGACACCATCGGCATCCCCAACCCGCACACCGACGCGCAGTGGATGGCGCTGATCGACCGCGTGGTGCAGGCCAACGGCCTTGCCGACCAGATGGTGTACATCCAGGTCACGCGCGGCGTGGCGCGGCGCACCCATGCCTTCCCCAAGACGGTGACGCCGACGGTGCTCATCATGACCAACCCGATGTCGCTGCCCTCGGCGGCCATGCGCGAGAAGGGCGTGGCCTGCGTGACAGCGCAGGACAAACGCTGGCTGCACTGCCAGGTGAAATCCACCTCGCTGCTGGGCAATGTGCTGGCAGCGCAGAACGCGGTGGAGAACGACGCCACCGAAACCATCCAGTTCCGCGACGGGATGCTGACCGAGGCCTCCGCGTCCAACGTCTGGGTGGTCAGCAAGGGCCGGGTCTCGGCGCCGCCGAAGGACAACCTGATCCTGGAAGGGATCCGCTACGGCTGGATGGAGGAGCTGTGCGCGGCGCTGGATATCTCGCTGGACGCGCGCCGCATTTCGCAGGACGAGGTGATGGGCGCGGATGAGGTGTTGCTGACCTCGGCCAGCAAGGAGATCCTGCCGGTGGTCACCATCGACGGCAAGACCATCGGCGACGGCGTGCCCGGTCCGGTGTTCAAGAAGCTGTACGCCGCGTATCAGGACGCCAAGGCGGCGCGCAGCCCGGCATGATCGAGCGACTGGCAATTTCGCCACGCGTGCCATGGCGGCCGACCGTTTATGCATAGTTGAAATTCGTCGTTCAGCGGACAGCGCGGCTGCGCTATGGTGAGGCACTTGCAAGCGGCCGCCGTGAACAATGGCGAGGGCGGCCTTCAATCCAAAGGAGGTTCTCCCCCATGGCTAGACCGCTGAACGTGGTTGCCGTCAACGGCAGCGCGCAGCAGCCTTCGCGCACGCTGGCGCTGGTGCAGGCGTTGCTTGATGAACTGGCGGGCAGGCTGCTGTTGCAGACCCGGATCGTCAACCTGGGCGATATCGCCCGCCCGCTAGGCGCGGCGCTGTCGCGCGCTGAACTGCCCGCGGAGATTGAAAGCGAGATCGCCGCGATCGAGTCCGCCGATCTGCTGGTGGTGGCGGCGCCCGTCTACCGCGGGTCTTATCCCGGCCATTTCAAGCACCTCTTCGACCTGGTCGGGCAGGACGCGCTGATCGACAAGCCGGTGCTGCTGGCGGCCACCGGCGGCAGCGACCGGCATGCGCTGGTGCTGGAGCATCAGCTACGGCCGCTGTTCGGTTTCCTGCAGGCGCTGACGCTGCCGATCGGCGTGTATGGCAGCCCGGGGGACTTCCAGAACTACCAGGTCAGCAGCCCGGCGCTGGCGGAGCGCATCCGGCTGGCAGCGGACCGCGCGGCGCCGCTGTTCGGCGCGAGCCGGCTACCGCTGCAGCGCGCTGCGTGACCATAAGCGGCCCCAGGCTATAGCGCGTTCCACAAGATTCCTTTCCGGCAGCGCGATCCCGCTGGGCTGACATGTTCCGCGCTAGACAGAAATGCGCCCGCGTTGCATGCTCTGCGAACGCGGACATTCAACCTGTCGAGAGGAATCGCATATGGAACAACCAGCACGCAATCAGATCCCCGCCACCCTGATCCCGGGCGACGGCATTGGCCCGGAAGTGGTGCAAGCCACCGTCAAGGTGCTGGATGCGCTGGGCGCGCCGTTTTCCTGGGATGTGCAGCAGGCTGGCATGGCGGGCATCGACCAGGGCGGCGATCCGCTGCCGGAGGCCACCCTCGAGAGCATCCGCCGCACGGGCCTGGCGCTCAAGGGCCCGCTGACCACGCCGGTGGGCGGGGGCTTCCGCTCTGTCAACGTGCGGCTGCGCGAAGCCTTCAACCTCTTTGCCAACGTACGGCCCGCGCGCACGCTGGTGCCGGGCCGCTTCGAGGATATCGACTTGGTGCTGGTGCGCGAGAACGTGGGCGGCTTCTATGTCGCGCACGATTACTACATCGCCGTGGGCGATGACCCGCACGCGGTGGCTGTGTCCACCGGGACCAATACGCGCGACGCCTGTCGGCGCATCGCCCGTTTTGCGTTCGAGTATGCGGTCAAGAACCAGCGCAAGAAGATCACCGTGGTGCACAAGGCCAATATCCTGAAGGCGCTGACCGGCATTTTCCTGGAGGCCGCGCGCGAGGTGGCGCAGGACTATGCGGGCCGCGTGGAGATGGATGATCGCATCGTCGATGCCTGCGCCATGCAGCTCGTGCTCAATCCCTGGCAGTTCGACATGTTGCTCTGTACCAACCTGTTCGGCGACATCCTGTCCGATCAGATCGCTGGCCTTGTCGGCGGGCTGGGCATGGCGCCGGGCGCCAATATCGGCGAGACGGCGGCCATCTTCGAAGCCGTGCACGGCTCCGCGCCGGACATCGCCGGCAAGGGCATCGCCAACCCGATCTCGCTGATGCTGGCCGCCGGCCTGATGCTCGAGCATGTGGGCCGCCAGGACCTGGCGGTGCGGCTGCGCCAGGCGATCGACCTGGCGCTCAACCAGGATCAGGTGAAAACCGGCGACCTTAAGGGCTCGGCCTCGACCTTGCAGTTTGCCGAGGCGGTGATCAAGCGGCTGGGATAACCGCGCGGCGGGCGTCCCGGCCTGCGCCGGGCAGCGTACTGCTACCCCTGCCATCCCCCGCGGCGGCAGGGCGGAGCAACCCCGATAGCCTGAACGCGCCCACTTGCGTACCATGTCTGCGCCGCAACCGTCACTCCCGACACGGCCGGCGTTAACCGAGGGCTTGGCATGCAGACATCGGAACCCTACGTCCACTTTCGTCTCAATTCGAATGACGATCACAAGATCGAGGTCCACCGCTGGCAGGGCGGCGCCGCGCCGCGTGCCATAGTCCAGATCGCGCATGGCATGGGCGAGCACGCGCGGCGTTACCGGCCCCTGGCTGACGCGCTGGTGCGTGCGGGCTATGTGGTCTACGCCAGCGAGCATCGCGGACACGGCGCCGATGCAGCCGCGCAGGACAAGCTTGGCGACTTCGGCCCGCGTGGCTTCGCCGCGCTGGCGGACGATATGGCCGTGCTCAGCCGGCACGCACGCGCGCAGCATCCCGGGGTGCCGCTGATCCTGTTTGGCCACAGCATGGGCTCGTTCGCGGCGCAGTGCTACCTGGTTGAGCACAGCGCGCTGCTCGACGGCGTGTCGCTGTCGGGCACCACCGCGGTGGACCTGATGCTGGCAGCCGCGCAGGCGGGATTCAAGCTGGAAGACATGAATGCCGGGGTGCCGGATAGCCGCACGCCATTCGACTGGCTCAGCCGTGACCCCGCCCAGGTGGATGCGTATATCGCCGATCCTTTGTGCGGGTTCACCGTGACGCCGGCTTCGCGCGCCTCGATGTTCACCGAATGCGCGCGCCTGGCCGAGCCGGAGACGCTGCGCCGCATCCGTCCCGCGTTGCCGATGTACCTGTTCACCGGCGATTCCGATCCGGTCAACAATCACCTGGCATGGTTCGAGCCGCTGGTCAGCCGCTACCGGGCGGCAGGGCAGGCCGACGTGTCATCCCACGTGTTCGGCGGGGCGCGGCATGAGACGTTGAACGAGACCAACCGCGAGGAAGTGGTCGCGGTGTTCATCGCGTGGATCGAGCGGGTGGTGTCAAGCCGCTGAAATGCCGATCCGCTGATCCGCTGATTCGCCGATGGCGCTAGGCTAGCAGCCGCGCCTCGGTCAGCACCTGCAACTCGCCGAGGGTCATGCCCTCGGCCATGGCCTCCACCAGCAAGCCGTCGGGCGTCACGCGCATCACCGCCAGGTCGGTATAGATGCGGCTGACGACGCCGCTTGCCGTCAACGGCAGCCTGCAGCGGTGCAACAGGCGCGGGCGAGCGTCGCGCGTGGTGTGTTCCATCAGCACCCAGACCTCGCGCGCGCCGAAGGCCAGCTCCATGGCGCCGCCCACAGCGGGCGGCGTGTTCGGGTCGCCGCGGCTCCAGTTGGCCAGGTCGCCGTTCTCCGCCACTTCATAGGCGCCAAGGATGGCGAGGTCCAGGTGGCCGCCGCGCATCATCGCGAAGCTCAGCGCGGAATCGAAGATGGCCGCGCCAGGCTGCAGCGTCACCGGCTGCTTGCTGGCATTGATCAGGTCCGGGTTCTCCTGGCCCAGCGGCGGGCGTGGCCCGAGATGCAGGATGCCGTTCTCGCTATGCAGGAAGACCTCGCGCTCCCGCGGGATCATGTCGCCGACCAGCGTCGGCAGGCCGATGCCCAGGTTGACGTAGGCACCTGGCCGGATGTCCTGCGCCGCGCGCCGGGCGATCTGTTCCCTGCTCCATCGCTTCATGGCTGGCTCCCGGCTTGCTGTTGGCTGGCGTTAGCGGTGACGACACGGTGGACAAAGATGCCGGGCGTCACGATATGTTCGGGGTTCATCGCGCCGGCCTCGACCATCGCCTCCACCTCCGCCACCACCACGCGCGCGGCCGTGGCCATGATGGGGTTGAAGTTGCGGCCCGCCAGGTGATAGTCCAGGTTGCCAAGGCGATCCGCATGACGTCCGCGAATCAGCGCAAAGTCCGCATGCAGCGGCAGCTCCAGCACGTGCAGCACACCGTTGATCTCCCGCGTGTCCTTGCCTTGGGCAAGGATGGTCCCGGCAGTGATGGGGCAGTAGAACCCGCCCAGCCCGGCTCCGGCGCAACGAATGCGCTCTACCAGCGTGCCCTGCGCCACCAGTTCCAGCTCGACCTCGCCGCGCCGGTAAGCGTCGCGGAACGCCGTGGCGCCTGCTGTCAGCGGATAGGAGCAGACCAGCTTGCGCATGCGCCCGGCTTCGATCAGGCTCGCCACGCCTTCGCCGTCGTAGCCGGCGTTGTTGGAGATCACCGTGAGATCCCGCGCGCCATGTGCCAGCACCGCTGCGATCAGGCCGTCGGGCAGGCCCGCGCTGCCGAAGCCGCCCACCATCACGGTGGCGCCGTCGCGCAGGTCGGCGATAGCCTCTGCGCAGCTTGCTACCCGTTTGTTGACCAATCCCATGCCCGACTTGCTCCCGATGCGTGCCGCGGCGTCGCCGCCGCCAAGTCGTGCATCATGCGGCGCAGGCGTCGATAGGTTCAAGTGCGCAAAGGTTAATTGTTGATAAGCTGCGCTTATATTGAAAGCGGGCCATCGCGATGAACCTCGAACTCCGACACTACCGATACTTCGCCGCGCTGGCCGAGGAACTGCACTTTGGCCGCGCGGCGGAGCGCCTGGGCATATCGCAGCCGGCGCTGAGCCAGCAGTTCCGGTGGATCGAGCAAGAGGCGGGCGCGCCGCTGCTCTCGCGCAGCAAGCGCCGGATTGCGCTGACCGATGTGGGTGCGGTTTTTTACGAGGAAGCGATGGGTGTGCTGCGCCAGGTCCAGCATGCCGGGCTGGTCACGGCCAGCGCCAGCCGGGGTGATGTCGGCGGCGCTGCCATCGGGTATGTGGCATCGGCCGCGCTGTCAGGATTATTGCCACGGCTCGTCTATCGTTTTCGCCAGGACCATCCGGCCGTGCGGCTTGCCATGCGGGAGATGGACATGCCGGCCCAGCTCGAAGCGGTGGCACGCGGCGAACTCGATATCGGCTTTATCCGGCCACCGTTGCGGTCCCTGCCGGAAGGGCTGGCCTTGTTCGGCATCGCGTCAGAAGCCGTCGTGGCGGCCTTGCATGCCACCCATGCGCTGGCTGGCCGCGCTCGCGTCGACGTAGCCATGCTGCGCGACGAGACCTTTATCTGCACGCATACCGAGCACGGCACTGGCTTCTATGCCATCACGCTCGCCATCTGTGGCAATGCTGGCTTCCAGCCGCGCGTGGAGGCTCTGTCGACCCAGATGGCCACCATCATCAGCATGGTGGCGGCCGGGTTTGGCGTGGCGCTGATCCCCGCCTCGATGCGCGCGTTCGCCCCGCCAGACGTGGTATTCAAGCCGCTGGCCCGCAACGACGTGGCGTCGCAACTTGCCGTGGTCCATCGCAAGAACGAGCGCTCGCCCACCGTGCTGAGGCTGATCGAGCGCTGCCGCGAGGCGAAGGGGGCAGGGCGGCCGCCAGAGGCAATCGTGCGGTAATCCTTATGGCCTTATAGCCTTATAGCCTTATGCCTGTCCGTATCTGCCGCGCCACCGCCGCCGATTATTTCTTGAAGCGCGTTGCTTCCGCTTGCGTGACAGAGCCTGCATCGGCCCCGTTGAGGTCGACTCGCGCAGCGCCTTCCGTGAGACATGCCTTGTAACGGGCCCCACGGCACCAGGTCTTGATGGCTTCGCGCAACTCCGCCTCTTGCAAGCCCAGCTCGCTAGCGTAGCCAAGCAGATCGTCAAAGATGCCGACCTTCAACGCTCTCTTCGGCGCGGGGTTCTTAGGGAAGGCGAGGGGGAAGCGCTTTTGAAGCCGCCCGATGTTCCGTACAACAGGATCCACCGGTTTCGACTGGGCCGCTTGCGCGGATGGGCGGGCGCGTGTGGGCTTGGCCGCCGGCTTGGGTTTGGCCTGTTGCGCCAGCTGCGCTTTCAGCGCAGCAAGTTGTTCGAATCCCATAGTGTTCTGTTGTGAAGAGGTGAGGAGTGAACGCGAATTTTAGCGGAAGCCGGTCAGCCCCGAGGTTTGATACTCAATTGTGCGTCGTGAAGCTCTTTTTCCGTGTTAGCTAAATTTTCCAGAAAAGACTTGCCAGCACCGTGCCGACAGCTTAGTATTCGCCCCCTTCCGCAGTACAACACTCAGCTACAAGGCAGACGGGTGAAGGTTGCGGGCTGGCAGGAAAGGTGAGAAGAGCGCGTAGCGAATCCAGCCTGAGCAAGAAAAGATTAAAAAAGTATTGATGAAACGCAGATAATTCTTTATAGTCTCGTTTCTCTGCTGCAGCAAACGCAGCGACGCGGTAAGCAAAGCGAACCGCGACCAGTTCTTTAACAAACAAACAACCGATAAGTGTGGGCGCTTGATAGCGGATGCGGAAGACTTCGGTCTTTTAGCTTACAAGTTATAAAGTGCTCGCACAGTAAAACATGTTGGTTATGTCCGGGGTGCAAATCGCGGATGTAGCCAGTCAGTTTTCTGAGAGTGAGCGACCGCTCGAAAGAGCGAGGTTTCAGCAGGTAACTGCGCGGAACCACACAGGTATTAAACTGAAGAGTTTGATCCTGGCTCAGATTGAACGCTGGCGGCATGCCTTACACATGCAAGTCGAACGGCAGCACGGGAGCAATCCTGGTGGCGAGTGGCGAACGGGTGAGTAATACATCGGAACGTGCCCTGTCGTGGGGGATAACTAGTCGAAAGATTAGCTAATACCGCATACGACCTGAGGGTGAAAGCGGGGGACCGTAAGGCCTCGCGCGATAGGAGCGGCCGATGTCTGATTAGCTAGTTGGTGGGGTAAAGGCCCACCAAGGCGACGATCAGTAGCTGGTCTGAGAGGACGATCAGCCACACTGGGACTGAGACACGGCCCAGACTCCTACGGGAGGCAGCAGTGGGGAATTTTGGACAATGGGGGCAACCCTGATCCAGCAATGCCGCGTGTGTGAAGAAGGCCTTCGGGTTGTAAAGCACTTTTGTCCGGAAAGAAATCCCTTGCCCTAATACGGCGGGGGGATGACGGTACCGGAAGAATAAGCACCGGCTAACTACGTGCCAGCAGCCGCGGTAATACGTAGGGTGCGAGCGTTAATCGGAATTACTGGGCGTAAAGCGTGCGCAGGCGGTTTTGTAAGACAGGCGTGAAATCCCCGAGCTCAACTTGGGAATGGCGCTTGTGACTGCAAGGCTAGAGTATGTCAGAGGGGGGTAGAATTCCACGTGTAGCAGTGAAATGCGTAGAGATGTGGAGGAATACCGATGGCGAAGGCAGCCCCCTGGGACGTCACTGACGCTCATGCACGAAAGCGTGGGGAGCAAACAGGATTAGATACCCTGGTAGTCCACGCCCTAAACGATGTCAACTAGTTGTTGGGGATTCATTTCTTCAGTAACGTAGCTAACGCGTGAAGTTGACCGCCTGGGGAGTACGGTCGCAAGATTAAAACTCAAAGGAATTGACGGGGACCCGCACAAGCGGTGGATGATGTGGATTAATTCGATGCAACGCGAAAAACCTTACCTACCCTTGACATGCCACTAACGAAGCAGAGATGCATCAGGTGCCCGAAAGGGAAAGTGGACACAGGTGCTGCATGGCTGTCGTCAGCTCGTGTCGTGAGATGTTGGGTTAAGTCCCGCAACGAGCGCAACCCTTGTCTTTAGTTGCTACGCAAGAGCACTCTAGAGAGACTGCCGGTGACAAACCGGAGGAAGGTGGGGATGACGTCAAGTCCTCATGGCCCTTATGGGTAGGGCTTCACACGTCATACAATGGTGCGTACAGAGGGTTGCCAACCCGCGAGGGGGAGCTAATCCCAGAAAACGCATCGTAGTCCGGATCGTAGTCTGCAACTCGACTACGTGAAGCTGGAATCGCTAGTAATCGCGGATCAGCATGCCGCGGTGAATACGTTCCCGGGTCTTGTACACACCGCCCGTCACACCATGGGAGTGGGTTTTGCCAGAAGTAGTTAGCCTAACCGCAAGGAGGGCGATTACCACGGCAGGGTTCATGACTGGGGTGAAGTCGTAACAAGGTAGCCGTATCGGAAGGTGCGGCTGGATCACCTCCTTTCAGAGCGTGCATCTCAAGTCGAGCGTTCACACTTATCGGTTTGTTAGTTGTTAGAGCCAGGATGCGCAGTGCGTGTCTTGCGTAGCATGGTCAAATGCAAGCGCTTAGCATTGAGCGCTTGCATTTGGCTTTGCCAAGACGACCGGAGACCCAGTCTCAGTCGGCTGTTCTTTAAAAATATGGGATGTAGTAAAGGTGTCGTGAGCGTTGATGAGACGCTGCAGTAAAACACGATACCGGGTTGTGATTGTATCAACCAAAATGTATTTAAGTGATCGAAAGATGACTTGGAATACGGCACAAATGCGAGAACTCATCCTGTAGCGAGCACGGCTTGAACGCAAGTTTGAGACACACTCGTTATAGGGTCAAGCGAACAAGTGCATGTGGTGGATGCCTTGGCGATCACAGGCGATGAAGGACGCGGTAGCCTGCGAAAAGCTTCGGGGAGCTGGCAAACAAGCTTTGATCCGGAGATGTCCGAATGGGGAAACCCGGCCCGAATGGGTCATCCCTGACTGAATACATAGGTCAGGGAAGCGAACGCGGCGAACTGAAACATCTAAGTAGCTGCAGGAACAGAAATCAACCGAGATTCCCAGAGTAGTGGCGAACGAAATGGGAAGAGCCTTGTACTCTTTAGCAGCATTGTTAGCAGAACGGGATGGAAAGCCCGGCCATAGCAGGTGATAGCCCTGTATGCGAAAACAGCGTTGTGGAACTAGGTGTACGACAAGTAGGGCGGGACACGTGAAATCCTGTCTGAAGATGGGGGGACCATCCTCCAAGGCTAAATACTCGTGATCGACCGATAGTGAACCAGTACCGTGAGGGAAAGGCGAAAAGAACCCCGGGAGGGGAGTGAAATAGATCCTGAAACCGCATGCATACAAACAGTCGGAGCCTGGAAACGGGTGACGGCGTACCTTTTGTATAATGGGTCAGCGACTTACATTCAGTGGCAAGCTTAACCGATTAGGGAAGGCGTAGCGAAAGCGAGTCCGAATAGGGCGTTCAGTCGCTGGGTGTAGACCCGAAACCAGACGATCTATCCATGGCCAGGTTGAAGGTGCGGTAACACGTACTGGAGGACCGAACCCACTAACGTTGAAAAGTTAGGGGATGAGCTGTGGATAGGGGTGAAAGGCTAAACAAGTCTGGAAATAGCTGGTTCTCTCCGAAAACTATTTAGGTAGTGCCTCGTGTCTCACCTTCGGGGGTAGAGCACTGTCATGGTTGGGGGGTCTATTGCTGATTACCCCGCCATAGCAAACTCCGAATACCGAAGAGTGCAATCACGGGAGACAGACATCGGGTGCTAACGTCCGGTGTCAAGAGGGAAACAACCCAGACCGCCAGCTAAGGTCCCTAAGATTGGCTAAGTGGGAAACGAAGTGGGAAGGCTAAAACAGTCAGGAGGTTGGCTTAGAAGCAGCCATCCTTTAAAGAAAGCGTAATAGCTCACTGATCGAGTCGTCCTGCGCGGAAGATGTAACGGGGCTAAGCCAGTCACCGAAGCTGCGGATGCGTGCATTCCTTTAAGTGCACCTTGCTTGTCGATGCGCAGCATCGACAAAGCGCCCAACAGAGATCGTTGGGAGGCAAGTGAAGTGGATTTAAAGGAGTGCACGCATGGTAGGAGAGCGTTCTGTAAGCCTGTGAAGGTGTCTTGTAAAGGATGCTGGAGGTATCAGAAGTGCGAATGCTGACATGAGTAGCGATAAAGGGGGTGAAAAGCCCCCTCGCCGTAAGCCCAAGGTTTCCTACGCAACGTTCATCGGCGTAGGGTGAGTCGGCCCCTAAGGCGAGGCAGAGATGCGTAGCTGATGGGAAGCAGGTTAATATTCCTGCACCGTCGTATGATGCGATGGGGGGACGGATCGCGGAAGGTTGTCCGGGTGTTGGAAGTCCCGGTCCCTGCATTGGAGAAGGCGCTTAGGCAAATCCGGGCGCGGAATTCAAGGATGTGGGGCGAGCGGCCTAGTGCTGCGAAGCAATTGGAAGTGGTTCCAAGAAAAGCCTCTAAGCTTCAGTCATACGAGACCGTACCGCAAACCGACACAGGTGGGCGAGATGAGTATTCTAAGGCGCTTGAGAGAACTCGGGAGAAGGAACTCGGCAAATTGGTACCGTAACTTCGGGATAAGGTACGCCCTTGTAGCTTGACTGGCCTGCGCCAGGAGGGTGAAGGGGTTGCAATAAAATGGTGGCTGCGACTGTTTAATAAAAACACAGCACTCTGCAAACACGAAAGTGGACGTATAGGGTGTGACGCCTGCCCGGTGCCGGAAGATTAAATGATGGGGTGCAAGCTCTTGATTGAAGTCCCGGTAAACGGCGGCCGTAACTATAACGGTCCTAAGGTAGCGAAATTCCTTGTCGGGTAAGTTCCGACCTGCACGAATGGCGTAACGATGGCCACACTGTCTCCTCCCGAGACTCAGCGAAGTTGAAGTGTTTGTGATGATGCAATCTCCCCGCGGCTAGACGGAAAGACCCCATGAACCTTTACTGTAGCTTTGCATTGGACTTTGAACCGATCTGTGTAGGATAGGTGGGAGGCTTTGAAGCGTGGACGCTAGTCTGCGTGGAGCCGTCCTTGAAATACCACCCTGGTTTGTTTGAGGTTCTAACCTTGGCCCGTGAATCCGGGTCGGGGACAGTGCATGGTAGGCAGTTTGACTGGGGCGGTCTCCTCCCAAAGTGTAACGGAGGAGTTCGAAGGTACGCTTGGTACGGTCGGACATCGTACCTAAAGTGCAATGGCAAAAGCGTGCTTAACTGCGAGACCGACAAGTCGAGCAGGTGCGAAAGCAGGACATAGTGATCCGGTGGTTCTGAATGGAAGGGCCATCGCTCAACGGATAAAAGGTACTCTGGGGATAACAGGCTGATACCGCCCAAGAGTTCATATCGACGGCGGTGTTTGGCACCTCGATGTCGGCTCATCTCATCCTGGGGCTGTAGCCGGTCCCAAGGGTATGGCTGTTCGCCATTTAAAGAGGTACGTGAGCTGGGTTTAAAACGTCGTGAGACAGTTTGGTCCCTATCTGCCGTGGGCGTTGGAATCTTGACGGGGGCTGCTCCTAGTACGAGAGGACCGGAGTGGACGTACCGCTGGTGTACCTGTTGTCTCGCCAGAGGCATCGCAGGGTAGCTATGTACGGAAGAGATAACCGCTGAAAGCATCTAAGCGGGAAACTCGCCTGAAGATGAGGATTCCCTGGAGCCTTGAGCTCCTTGAAGGGTCGTTCGAGACCAGGACGTTGATAGGCTGGGTGTGGAAGCGCAGTAATGCGTTAAGCTAACCAGTACTAATTGCCCGTAAGGCTTGATCCTATAACCAGTGTGTTTCTACCTGGTGTGAGTGTCGCGTGCCGCTGCCGCAGCAAACGAGCAGCTTGGCCGATACGCACAACCCCTACTACATCCCTATTCGCTGCGTTGAGCACATCTCAACGCGGCCACCGTTTATGCCTGGTGACCATAGCGAGTTGGAACCACCCCTTCCCATCCCGAACAGGACCGTGAAACGACTCCACGCCGATGATAGTGCGGATACCCGTGTGAAAGTAGGTAATCGCCAGGCTCTCCCTTGAAACCCCCCAGTACGAAAGTACTGGGGGGTTTTGCTTTTACGGCTGCGGATTCGTGGCTGTGATTTGCCGCGATCACGTTTGCCAAATGAAATGTGAATCGCGGAGCAAATGTGAATCGCGGAGCGCGAAACCCAGCGCCCTGCGATTCAAGTCCGGCCTCAAGCCTTCTTCAACTGCTCCCGGATCGGCAACGCGCGGATGCGCTTGCCGGTAGCCGCAAAGATCGCATTGCACAGCGCCGGCGCAATGGTCGGCACGGCTGGCTCGCCGACGCCGCCAAGCGGTGCGTCGAACCTGCCCGGCACCAGGTGCACATGGATCTGGCGCGGCGCCGAGGGCGCGCGCATCACCTCGTACTGGTGGAAGTTGTCCTGCTGGGCGCGCCCGTCCTTGAAGGTGATCTCGCCCGTGGTGGCCAGGCTGATGCCCATGATGCAGGCGCCTTCCACCTGTGAGCGGATGCGGTCCGGGTTGACCTGGGCGCCGCAATCCACGGCCATGTCGATGCGCGGCACGCTGATGCTGCCGTCATCGGCCACTACCACTTCGACCACTGCCGCCACGTAGGTCACAAAGCTGTAGCAGACAGCCAGCCCCAGCCCGCGTCCCTTCGGCAGCGTCTTGCCCCAGCCAGCTTCGCGCGTGGCCAGTTCAATCACGCCGCGCAGGCGGCCGATATCAAGCGGATACTGCTGCGGCGACTCGCCGTAGTTCCAGGTATCGGACAGCTGCGCCGGGTCGATGCGGCGATCCGGGCCAAGCAGCGCCAGCAGGTAGTCGCGATGATCGCGCCCGGCTGCCGTCGCCAGTTCGGCCGCGAACGATTGCACGGCGAAGGCGTGGGGGATGTTGGACACCGAGCGGAACCAGCCGATGCGGGTGTGCGCCTCCACTTCGGGGTTTTCCACGCGCACGTTGGGGATGTCGAATGGCATGTTCACCGCCGACATGCCAAGCTCGAACGCGGCTTCGTTCTTCGCGCCGGCCACAAAGGTCGACGTGATGGTGGAGGCGGCGGTGCGGTGCAGCCATGCCTGCGTCTTGCCGTCGGCGCCGAGCATGGCTTCCATGTGCTCGACGGAGACGGTGTGGAAGTAGTCGTGATGCAGATCGTCGTCGCGCGTCCACGTTACCTTGACCGGCTTGCCACCCATGGCCTTGGACAGCAGCGCGGCCTCGGCCGCGAAGTCCGGCTTGGACTTGCGGCCAAAGCCGCCGCCCAGCAGCGTCACGTGCACCGTGACGTCCTCCGGCTTCAGGCCGAGATGCCCGGCCACGGTTTCGCTCGTGGCCTGCGGCGCCTGGACCGACGTCCAGACTTCGCACTTGCCATCGGCGATGCGCGCCGTGGCAACCGGCGGCTCCATCGTGGCGTGCGCGATATGTGGCAGGTAATACTGCGCGGTGACGCGCTTGCCGGGGCCGGACAGGGCGGCCATCGTGTCACCCTGGTTGCGCACCACCTTGCCGGGCTGGCTTGCGGCCTTTTCCATCGTGGCGCGGAACGCACCGGACTCGTAGCTGGCGTTGGGGCCATCGTCCCAGCGCAGCTTCAGCGCCTCGCGGCCCTTGATGGCCGACCAGGTATTGGTGGCGATCACGGCCACGCCGCCCAGTGGGTTGAACATGGCGGGCGCGGGGCTGCCGGCCAGTTCCACCACCTTGATCACGCCAGGCACCTTCATCGCCTGCGTGGAGTCAACGCCGGCGAGCTTGCCGCCGAACACCGGCGGGCGCGCGATGACGGCGTACAGCATGCCGTCGAGCCGCACGTCGATGCCGTACTGTGCACGGCCAGTGGCGATGTCGTGGCCATCGATGCTGCGCGTGCTGTCCTTGCCGATATAGCGGAATTGGGCCGGATCTTTCAGCCTGAGGCTGGCGGCCGCCGGCACGGGCAGGCGCGCGGCGTCTTTTGCCAGCGCACCAAAGCCAAGGCTCTTGCCGCTCGGCACGTGGACCACCGCGTGGTTGCGCGCCTGGACTTCGCTTGCCGGCACATTCCAGCGGGCAGCGGCGGCAGCTTCCAGCATCATCCGCGCACTTGCGCCTACGCGCCGCATAGGCTCGAAGAAATGCCGCACGCTGCGCGAGCCGTCGGTGTTCTGGTTGCCGTAGCGGATTTCGTCGCCGGGCGCCTGCACCACCAGCACCTGCGCCCAGTCGGCTTCGAGCTCGTCGGCCACCACCATCGGCAGGCTGGTGCGCACGCCTTGCCCCATCTCGGAGCGGTGGCAGACGATGCTTACCTTGCCATCTTCGGCAATGGAGAGGAATACCAGCGGGCTATCCACGGCGCCGCCAGGCATGCCGTCGCGGCCGTACTTCTTGGGCTCATCCGCTGCCAGCACGATGCCGTCCAGGCCAACAGTCAACGTCAGGCCGGCGAGCGCACCCATGCTCTTGAGCCAGGTGCGGCGCCCGGCAGATTGCAGCGTGCTCATTTGGCGCTCCTCTTTCCCGTCGGCTGGACGGACGGCTTTGCCGCCACGTTCGATTTGGCAACGTGCTGGATGGCGGCGCGGATGCGCGTATAGGTGCCACAGCGGCAGATGTTGCCGCTCATGGCCCCGTCGATGTCTTCTTCGCTCGGGTGCGGGTTGGTGTGCAGCAGCGCGGTGGCGGACATCAACTGCCCCGCCTGGCAGTAGCCGCACTGCGGCACGCCGAATTCCTCCCACGCGGCCTGCAAGGCCTGCCCGATCTTGTCGGCCGACAAGCCCTCGATGGTGGTGATCTTCTTGCCGGCCACCGCCGAGATCGGGGTCACGCAGGAGCGGATCGGCTGGCCGTCCAGATGCATGGTGCAGGCGCCGCACAGGGCCATGCCGCAGCCAAACTTGGTGCCGGTCAGGCCGAGGTGATCGCGCACCGCCCATAGCAGCGGGGCGTCATCGGGCAGGTCGATCTTTTGCGGCTTACCGTTGATCGTGATGGTTCTCATGTTTTTTGTGGGGATGGTGCAACGGGGACGAGGGCTGGCGGACGAGCCAGGTGCCTGCGCTGCTTTGCGCAAAGCGCATTGTGATGCCGGCGGCTGGTACTGGGGAATGGCGTTGGCGGGATTTGTTAATTCCACAAATTGGAATGATGGTGCTGCGGAGAACACCCTCGCGCCATCCATACGGCGATTGTCAACAATCAGAATGCGGCTGCCAGAGCCTATGGACCGGCAATCCGACGGTAGAATCCGACTAGCATTCCGTTGACACGCTCTGGAATGCGACACATCGCCTCGAAGCTACGGATCTGTATCCGTATCGGCAACTTCCTTCTTTGCTGCCTTGCAACGTCTTCCAGGAACGCATAGATAGTGCTGCCTTCGTGGAGGCAGACATGCTCCTAGTCCAGCGTTTCCGAGAAAGTGACCACGGCCTTCTGAGTGAGGGGGGCTTGACCCAATCCATCCAAGTTAAGCCTCAGCATGCCTTGTAGGGGGCCCGTCGATGAGGTTTGTGGCGAGGCGGACGTGGCCAAGCATGAAGGCGATCAGGGAGGCAGGGTGAGCTTGCGATGACGGGTGAAAGCAGCGGGACATTCAGGATGGAGGGCATGGTCTTGAAAGACCTTGGTATGCAGGTGTTGGGAAAGCGCAGCGAACACATTGGGCCGGATCATGAGAGCCAGGCGAAGATCGAGAAACGATCCTCTATTGGCCGCCTCCCTTTCCCTTCGAGATTGGCTGAACTGCCGAGAGACGCTTCAATGCGCGTCTCTCGTATTCACTTCGCGCTAGTCCGCCTTTGCACCGGAAATTCGAACCTGTTCCGCCGCGATTGGCATCTGCTTCTTCACGAACGTCCAGAATTCATCCACGACCATCGGCTTGACCGGTAGCGAACCTTGCTCCGACAGCTGCTTTTGCAGTTCGGGGTCTCGCAAGGCTTGGTTTAGCGCGACGTTCAATTTCTCCAGCGCTGGACGTGGTGTGTTCGCCGGCGCTACCAGCCCATACCACGAGTCGGTATAGAACCCCTTTACTCCGGCTTCGTCGAACGTCGGCACATCGGGAAGCGCGGGCAGGCGCTGATGCGCGGCCACGGCCAGCGGACGCACTTTGCCAGAACGGATGAATGGCAGCGCGCCCGTCGTGATGACGAAGTCTACTCGGCCGGCCATCAGGTCGGTCATTGCGGGTGCAGTCCCCTTGAACGGGATATGGGCTATGTCCACATTTGCCCGCTTCCTGAACACCGCGCCGGCGAGATGCTGACTGGAGCCGACACCACCCGAGCCGTAGTTCAGCTGACCAGGCTGGGAACGTGCCTTTGCAACCAGATCTCCAACCGAACGATACGGGGAATCCTTAGGAACGAGCATCACGCCTGGTGAGGTGGTAATCAGGCCAATCGGTGCAAAGTCCTTAATCGGGTCGTAGTTGAGGCGGCTGTATAGCGCGGAATTGAGCCCGTGCGAGGTCGCCGTGGCAAGCATGATGGTGCTGCCATCAGGTTTCGCGCGGGCCGCGATATCCGACCCAATATTGCCGCCTGCCCCGGCACGGTTGTCGATGATGATGGACTGCCCCAACGTCTTGGACATTTGAGCTGACACCAGCCGCGCGACAGCGTCAGAGGGACCCCCCGCAGGCCATCCGACGACCATGGTAATGGCGCCAGGTGGCAACGCCGGCTGGGCTGAGAACGCCGTCGAGCTCGCGAGTATCACGGAGCCAGTTGCAATCCGAAGAAATTGGCTTATTTTTCCTGCCATGGCATCTCCTTCCAAAGTTGACGGAAGCTCGCCTCGCCACGTTCAAGTTCTGCGGCGTACGCAGCAGGGGAGAGGTAGCGCAGCGGCGCAAACATTGCGTCAGCCTGCTGCTTGAATTGCGGGTCCGCGGCAACCTTTGCCATGGCATCGACAAGTTTCTTCTTGACTGGCTCTGGCAGACCCTTGGGCGCGGCCAGGCCGCGCAAGGATGCAAGCTCAATGTTGTAGCCCTGCTCACGGAAGGTTGAGACGTTCGGCGCAAGTACCGCACGCGAGAGTCCCATCTGGCCCAGGAACTTCAGCGGAGTGCCACCTTTCTGGTAGGCCAATGCCTCGCCGACGTTGATGGCACCAATCGTAATTTGCTGACCAGCCAGTGCGCCACGGACTTCACCGGCGCCCTTATAGCCGACGTGTGTCATCTTTACGCCTGAAGCTTTTTCAAACAGCAGCATCGCGAGATGGTCATCCGAACCAACGCCGGTGGTCCCTACCGTGACCGCGCCTGGGTTCGCCCTGGCATATTTCACAAGCGTCGCCAGCGAATCGATGTTGCTGGCTTGATTGACGGTGAATGCGCCAGGGTCGTCCACCAGATTGCCGATGAGGTCGTAGCTCTTCCAAGTGAACGTCGTTTTGCGCTCAATCGGAATCGTCAGCAGATTTGGCGTGTTGATGAAGCCGATGGTGTAGCCGTCCGGCGTGGCGCGTGCCAGTTCGGCAAAGCCTATGGCGCCGCCCGCGCCCGGCTTGTTCTGCACGACGATGGTTGCACCCAGTTCCTTCTCTAGATGGCGCGCGAGCAGGCGGGCGATCAAGTCAGTGCCGCCGCCCGGCGCGTACGCGACAATCATCTCGATTGGGCGATTCGGCCAGGCTGCGGGTTGCGCTTCGGCTGTGGCGGGCGCCAGAGCGCCGACCATGCCAACGAGCGAACACGCGGCAAGGCAAAGGGAAAGACGCCGACGACGAGAGTCGGGATTGCGTTGCATGATTTTGTCTCCTCGCCAACCTTCGTGTGGCAGGCGTATTGTTGTGGCTATCTCTGAATCAGGTTGCGGCGGCGAGCAAGACCGCCTCTATTCGTTGCCTCGCTCTGGGCCAAACATCGGGATTCACCAAGCGTTCGGGCCTCTCGCCCGTTGCGAGCAGTTCCAGAATTTGCGTGGCTGCCAACGTCGCGTTCCTGCGACGGGCGTCATGGGTAACACCCGCCGTGTGGAAAGTGGCGACGACGTTCTCAAGCGTCAGAAGCGGATGGCCTTGCGCAGGCGGTTCCTGGTCCCAGACGTCGAGGCCAGCACCAGCGAGGTGTCCGCTGGCCAACGCCTCATAGAGGGCCGCTTCGTCGTGGACGCCGCCTCGCGCGGTGCTGATGAAGGTGCTGCCAGGACGCATCGACGCGAAGGCGTTTGCATTCATCATCCCCAACGTGCTGGCATCGCGTGGGCAGTGCAGGGAAACGATATCGGCCGTGCGCAGCAATTCGTCGAACGAGACAAGCTCGGCGCCTCGCTTCGCCATCTCCGCGCGATCGAGATAGGGGTCGTAGCCAATCACGCGCATTCCGAAGGCACGGCCAAGAGCCGCGGCGCGACTCCCCGCATGCCCGACGCCGACCAGGCCAAGCGTGCGTCCACGGAGTTCGTGGCCCATCAAGTCTTCGCGGCTTCCGGTGGTGTGTGTCTTCATGCGGCGGTCCGATTCCGGGATGCGCCGCATCACAGACAGCATCAATCCGACCGCCATTTCGGCCACGGAATCGGCGTTGCCGCCGGCCTGGTTCATCACGGCAACGCCCGCTACCGTGCAGGCATCGATATCAATCGTGTCGCACCCCGAGCCGCTTGAGGACACGGCCAGAAGATTCGGGCAACGAGCGAGAAGCTCTGCGGTGACGAACCAGCGCCGAGGCAGTTCGTCCTTGGCGGCCGTAATCTGGTACACGTGTGCTTCGGAGAGGCTTGCCCATGCCTCTTCGTCTGCACCTTCGCGCTGGCATGTGTGCAGGCTGACCTCGGGTGCTTCGCCCACAATGCGGTTAAAGGCGGGGTCCAGCCAGTAGTCGAATCGAACGACCTTGCGCCTTGTTGGGAGAGACTGGCTCACAGTACCCCCTTGTCAGCCAGCGAGCGGTCCACCCATGTACGGTCTGCACGGCCTTGCGCAATCGATTCCAGAATGCCCGCTTCCATGCGCTGCACTTCTTCCACGCGGACAGCAATTGCTTCAGCATCCTCAGCGGGAACGACCAGTAGCCCGTCGCCGTCGCCGATAATCAGGTCTCCAGGCCGGACCACCATGCCGTCGATAGAGACCGGCACGTGAAGTTCACCGGGGCCATCCTTGTATGGGCCACGGTGCGAGACACCGCGGGCGTAGACCGGAAGTGGCTCCTTGCCAATCGTGTCGCTGTCGCGAATCAGACCATCAATGACAAAGCCAGCGGCTCCGCGTGCGATGGCGAGCGCCAGCATAATCTCGCCGATGATTGCATTAGGTCCCACGCCGCCGGCGTCTACCACGATGACGTCGCCCGGACCCGAGATGTCGATGGCCTTGTGGACCATGAGGTTGTCGCCAGGGCGGGTGCGAACGGTAAGCGCGCGACCGACCAGGTTGCCGTCGCGGCGGTGGAATGCACGGAGCTGGCTGGTTCCGGTCGTGCGGCTCATTGAGTCGCTGACATTGGCGACGGGGAAGTTGCGGTACCGCGCCAGCAGCGAGGCGCTGACAAGCTGTGCGGGACGCGGATGAATGCGAAAACCGTGCGGCGAGGTCATTTTGTTCTGTCTCCGGTGTCGACCTTGAAGGGTCTGTTGGAATCGTTTGAAAAAGTTAGTTTGAAAAAGTTATTCAGTTCGGATACGGACGCTTGATGCACTGCGCATCCACATCCGTTGCCCGGGTGATACCCAGCATGGCGAGGTCACGAGAAATCTCGGCCTGCATCAGGCTGATGCCGTGCGCAACACCGCGGCAGGAGCCAACTGCCGCCGCATACGCGAACGGTCGCCCGATGAAGACACAGCGGGCACCCAGGGCCAACGCCTTGATGACATCAGTCCCGCGACGCACGCCGCTGTCGAGCATCACAGGCAGTTGCGGGACGGCTTCGACGACTTCTGGCAGAGCGCGCATGGAAGCGATGACACCATCAAGCTGCCGGCCACCGTGGTTCGAGACGATGATTCCGTCGACACCGTGCTGATGAGCGAGACGAGCATCTTCCGCAGTTAGGATGCCCTTGACCACGAGCTGCCCCCTCCAGCGGCGGCGGATGGTGGCCAGGTGGTTCCATGTGAAATGCGCACGGTCCGAGAAATCCCGCTCCACATTGCGCGAGACGATGGGGGTGCCGCGGTGGGCGTACGCGTTCTCGAAGTGCGGCACGCCGTGGCGTAGCAGCGTCCGCGCGAAGGTGCCGAGCAACCAGCGAGGATGGGTGATGCCTTGCCAGGCAAGCGCGGCGCTTGGGCGCAGTGGCGTCGAAAACCCGGCGCGCACGTTGTTTTCGCGATTGCCCGCGACTGGCGTGTCCACGGTGATGACAAGCGTCTCGACCTTGGCCGCTTCAATGCGCGCCAGCAAGCCTTCGATGTGGTGCATGTCACCGGGAAGGTAGGCCTGGAACCACGTTCCAGGAGCCGCTTCCATGACCTCTTCTAGCCGAATCAGCGACGAGCCGCTCATGATGGCCGGTACGGCAGCCCGGGAAGCTGCCTGTGCCATGACGACATCGCCGCGGTATGCAAATAGCGCGGATATCCCCATTGGGGCCAGGCCGAACGGCGCGGCGTACTCACGGCCGAACAGCCTAAAGGTCAGGTCGCGCGTCGAGACGCCGACCAGCACGCGTGGTCGCAGGGCAATGTTCTCAAACGACTGTCGATTTTGAGCAAGGGTGATGTTGTCCTCGACCGCACCGCTAACGTAGGCGTACAGCGGCTTGGGAAGACGCTTCCGGGCCATTGGCTCGAAGTCCTTCAGTGCCAACACTCGCTGCTTGAGCCAATTCGCCTGCTTCTCGTTGTGCGCCGATTGAGGCACGTAAGCCGACTCCTTCCTATGAGCGGGTTGAAGTGCGGAAGTCTGTGAGGCGTCGTCGATGGGAGCGGCTGACATAGGCGCAATGGCGAGGAGTTGGCGCCAATGTAACAACCTGTAAGCGACGACAAAAGCGAAAAATAACGAAGATAATATTTCGCTTTTAGGAAAATTTCAGGCATCGGCCGATGGGGCGCACTATGACTCTCAAGCAACTCGAGGCCTTCTACTGGGCGGCAACATGCGTCAACTTCACTGTGGCGGCGGAGCGTGTCCACCTGTCGGTTTCATCGCTGTCTAAACGGATTGCAGAACTGGAAGCGTCGCTGGACGTGGAACTGTTCGACCGCAGTGGTCGAAGTGCCGAACTGACTGCGCAGGGTGAGCAGATGTTGCCGCAGATTCGCGCGATGCTGCATGCCGCTGCGGACCTGCGGCAGTCGGCTGGGCAACGTCCTGGTCTGATTGGGCGATGCCGCATCGGACTGGGAGAACTGAGCGGGCTGACCTGGTTGCCAAAGCTTGTGCGTGAGGTGTCGTCACTCCATCCGGGTCTGCTTTTGGAGCCTCACGTGGATATCGGGCAGGTGTTGGAGCAGCGCCTCCATGACGGGGAGCTGGACATCGGGGTCCTGGCAGGACCGTCCACCCGCAGCAGCTTGGCGGCCGAGCGAATCGGCCAGGTCGACTTTGCGTGGGTCGCAAGTCAGTCGTTCCTCGAGTTGGCCGGCACTGATGACCCACGGGTGCTTATGGGCGAACAGACGCTGCTGACACTCCCGGTCGGTGCGGGCGGGACTCGGGTGCTCGACCAATGGCTGGCCCGCCGAGGGGTGATGGTCGGCCGACGCCTGATGTGCAACAGCTGGGGGGCCGTCGTTGGTATGGTGGTGGAAGGGCTTGGCTTCGGATTCATGCCCAGACTGTGGGCTGACTCGCTCGTCGAACGCGGCGCGCTGCGAATCTTGCCGGATAGCGACGCACTGGAGCCACTTCACTATGCTGTGCAATGGCGCCGCGATGACACCCGACCGTTGATTCTGGCGATGCGGGAGGTTGTTCGTGGCGCAATCGATTTCCAGGCTCCGCGCTGCTTCGTCTAGGTCCGTCGGTCGACCTCGCCGAGCCATGTCCGTAAGGGCTTGCGGATTCAACCGGTCAACGCAACGGCTTGATGGAATCGTTCAGCCGGTGTATCGAAGTCTAGTGTTTTGCGTGGGCGTTCGTTGAGTCTTCTGGCTATGGCGTTGAGCTTGGCTTGCGAGTAGCCCGAGAGATCGGTGCCTTTCGGGAAGTACTGTCTCAACAGGCCATTCGTGTTCTCGTTGGAGCCGCGTTGCCACGGTGGCTTTGGATTTGCCGCTGAGTACGACGTTGAACGGAAGTTCCGCGAAACGCGTCAGTATCAGGTGGCACCGATCTTGACGAACCCGATCTTGTCCTACGTTGGGGGGGGGCATATCCTGGGCATGCCGCGCTCGTTTTGAGGTGGGGCGGGATGTTCAGCGTGGCGGCTCGGGGCGTCCAGCACTTTCGCAGGAGATTCATCGGGTTCGGGGATTTCCAGCACTCGCATGACACCACAGTCGACACTTTGACCCACGCTTCGATCAAGGCTAAGCGCTTCTATATGATCGAGAACCGACTCTGGCTGAGCAGAACCCTCAACGCTCGCACGTCGCCGTTCAGGCTGCCGCCGAAGCCAGTGCGGTAGCGCAGCGGTGACGACAGGCCGGGAGCCCTCTTCAAGTGCGAACGAGGGAGGCGGTCTTTTACGCGACTGGCATTGTCGCAGTTGCGACACCGCATTTCAGGCGGTGTCGCGGCGGGTGGCCAGTTGCGGGTACGGCATCAGGCGTTGGCGCCTTCGGTGAAGACATCGACCTTGCCGCTGCGAGCGCCGTCGGTGTAGGCATCGAAGCTGCGGGCCGGTGTAGCCGAAACCCCGGAGCGGTCTAGGCCGGCGATGCGGGCGCCTTCGGTGAAGGCATCCAGCTTGCCGCTGCGGGCGCCGTCGGTGAAGGTGTCGGTGGACCGGAAGTCGTAGCCGTACTTGTCGGCGGGGACCGAGGTGCGGAATTCGTAGCCGTACTTGTCGCCGGCGAGGGTGTCCTTGGCGGAAGCGGCCTGGGCGGCGCCAATGGCGGCGAGCGACAGCACGAGGGTGGAAGCGAGCTTGAGGGCGAAGGTCTTGGTCATGATGTTCTCCAGTATCTTAAAATTCGTTGAATTTCGTTGATTGTTCGCTGCGACTGCCAGAACGTTGCTTTGTTTATGCGCGCCGTCCATGTAACGAACTATAGGAGAATCATCGGTGCGTTAGATTAGCCTTATCCGGATAGATCGTTCAGAATTTTTGAATATTTGTCGCTGGCATCAGGCAGCCGCTGGCCGCCATCACCGCCGGCGCCACCATCTGTGCGAACAAGCGCAACACGGCCACTTCGCCGGGCGTCCACGCGCTGCGCGCCGCAAGGAAGTTGAACGTCCCCACGCATTGTCCGCGCTCGCATACCGGCACATTGACCACTGCCGAAAGCGACAGCCCGCGAATCGTCGAGATATCGTCGAACACGGCCTCAAGCGCCGCGTCCCCTTCGCCCACGAAGACCTCGCCCTGCTGCAGCACCCAGCGTGTCCACGGCGTGTCAGCCTTGTACTTGCGGCCGCCCACGGGGTAGGCGGCGGTGTCGGAGGACCATAGCCGTACCACTTCAGAGCTGGCGCGCCGGTAGGCGTTGATGGTGAGCAGCCCCGGGCCCAGCAGCGCGGCAGTGGCGCTGCCGATCGCATCGAAGGCGATGGCGGGCTTGGCTGCGCGCGCCAGCGTGTCGCATAGCGAGGCTAGCAACGCCACAGGCAAGGTCACGACGGAGGGCGCGGCATCATTCGCGATATCGGTCACGGCTTCACTCCCCCTTGATGCCCAGGTCCCGGATCAACTTGCCATAGCGGTCCGCGTCGCGGCGCAGGATGGTGGCGAATTGCTGGGGCGTGGAGGTGGCGGTTTCCACGCCGATGGCGTTCATCTTTTCCTTCACGTCCGGCAGCGACATGATGCGGTTGATCTCCTGGTTCAGCCGTGCCACCAGCGCTGGCGGCATGCCGGCCGGGCCGAAGGCGCCATACCACACGGACAGTTCATAGCCGGGCACGGTCTCGGCCACGGTGGGCACGTTGGGCAGCAGCGGTGAGCGCTTGGCTTCGGTCACGGCGAGCAGGCGCAGCTTGTTGGCCTTGACGTGGGGCAGGGTCTGCGTGCCGGCGGAGAACAGCAATTGCGTTTGCCCGGCCACGGTGTCGACCACGGCGGGCGCGCCGCCCTTGTAGGGCACATGCAGCATCTGCACGCCGGCCATCTTTTCGAACAGCACCGCGCTCAGGTGGTTGGTGGAGCCAGGGCCGGCGCTGGCATAGGCCAGCTTGCCGGGGTTGGCGCGCGCGTAGGCGATCAGCTCCTTGACGTTGTGCGCGGGCACCGATGGGTTGACCACCATGGTGTTGGTGACAAAGGCCAGCAGGCCCAGCGGGGTGAAGTCCTCCACGCCGCGAAAGGGCATGTTGGGCATCAGCGCGGGGTTCATCGCGTGCGTGCTCATGGAGCCGACCAGCAGCGTGTAGCCGTCGGGCTTGGCGCGCGCCACCATGGCAGAGCCGATGTTGCCGGAGGCGCCGGGCTTGTTGTCGACGATCACCGGCTGGCCGAGCGAGCGGGTCAGGTGCTCGGACAGCACGCGGGCAAGGATGTCGGTGGAGCCGCCGGCGGCCCACGGCACGATCAGCGTGATGGGCTTTTGCGGGAAGGGATCGGCGGCGCCGGCACCCGAGGCGGCGGCAAACAGCGCGAACGTGGCAAGGCCCAGCAGGCAGCGCTTCAAAACGGCTTTCATCTCTTTCCTTCTCCGATGGCTATGCGAACCGCACGGTGCGATCCGGTTTGATTCGATCCTGCAAGTCAGGTCCAGCTGACCAATGCACCAATGCACCAATGCACCAATGCACCAATGCACCAATGCACCGTCAGCGGCCCACGGCATAGCCCTGCATGCCGCGGGCATTGGCGCCGGCGCGCAGCACCAGCCGCCCCTGCGCATCGCGCGCCCGCGTGCACGCGGACATCCGCCCCTCCGACCACGGCTCGCCCACCTTGACCTCGTGGCCGCGCGCGCGCAGCGCCGCGATGGTGTCCTCGGGCAGCCGGGACTCCACGCTGAGCCGGTTGAGCACCACCGAGCGCGGCCAGAACGAGCCGGGGAAATGATCGACATGCCAGGCCGGCGCATCGATGGCTTCCTGCAGGTTCATGCCATGCACGGCGTGGCGCAGGAAGAACGCGACGGACCATTGATCCTGCTGGTCGCCGCCGGGGGTGCCGAAGACCATATAAGGCTCGCCGTCGCGTAGCGCGAGCGAGGGCGACAGCGTGGTGCACGGGCGCTTGCCCGGCGCTAGCGTGTTGGGCAGGCCCGGCTCCAGCCAGGTCATCTGCAGGCGGGTATTGAGCGCGAAGCCCAGCTCGGGAATCACCGGGCTGGACGACAGCCAGCCGCCCGATGGCGTGGCCGCGACCATATTGCCCTCGCGGTCGATCACGTCGATGTGGCAGGTGTCGCCGACGAAGATCTCGCGCTCGGCCCATTCCGCCACCGGCGGCATGGCCGCAAAGGTGGGTTCGCCCACGCCGAAGCGCACATCGGCGTGGCGCAGCGTGCGCGCCGCCGCGCCGAGGTCGGGCAGGCGTGGCGCGCGGCCGCCGACCGTGCCCGGCAGGATGTCGAGCGAGGCGTGTTCGCCGATCTGGCGCGCGCGCGCGGCGAGGTAGCCGGGATCGAGCAGGCCTGCCAGCGGCGCATCGCCAAAATCGGGGTCGCCGTACCACGCCAGGCGGTCGGCCATGGCCAGCTTGGCTGCCTCGGCAATGCGGTGCACGAATTCGGGCGAGGTGGGGGCGTGCGCGGCGAGATCGGCGTGGCGCAGCATGCCGAGTTGCTGCAGGAACGCCGGGCCCTGGCTCCAGATGCCGCACTTGGCCACCGTATAGCGGCCAAAATCCAGCGTGGCGGGCGCCTCCACGGTGGGCGTCCAGTGCGCCATGTCTTCAAGGCGCAGCAGTCCTTTATGCCGCTCGCCAGTGGTGTCGCGCACCGCCTGGGTACGGCAGAAGCTGTCGATTTCCTTGGCGACAAAGCCCCGGTACCAGCCATCCAGCGCGGCGTCGATCTGCTGCTCGCGCGTGCCGCCGGCGGCTTCGGCCGTCTCGACGATGCGGGTATAGGTGCGTGCCACGCCGGGCACCGTATGCAGGCTGCCCGGGCGGGGCACGCGGCCATCAGGCAGCCAGACGGCCGCCGAGCTGTGCCATTCGTTCTGGAACAGTTCGCGCACCGCCAGGATCGCTTGCGAGATGCGCGGCACCAGCGGGAAGCCGTCGCGCGCATAGCCGATGGCGGGGGCCAGCACATCCGCCAGCGTCCAGGTGCCATGGTCGCGCAGCATGGTCAGCCACGCGCCGAAGGCGCCGGGCACCGTGGCGGGCAGCAGGCCGATGCCGGGCACCAGGTCCAGTCCCATGGCGCGCATCGCGGCCGGGTCGGCCAGCGCGGGCGCCGGGCCTTGCCCGCAGATGGCGCGCACCGCGCGCTCGCGCTCGCTCCACAGCAGGATGGGCACCTCTCCGCCCGGTCCGTTCAGGTGCGGCTCCACCACCTGCAGCACAAAGCCGCCGGCAACGGCCGCGTCGAACGCGTTGCCGCCGCGCTCCAGCACGCTCATGGCGGTTTGCGAGGCCAGCCAGTGGGTGGACGAGGCCACGCCAAAGGTACCGACGATTTCCGGGCGGGTGGTGAACATGGAGACTCCGTGGCGGATCGGGCAGGGTGGCGAAACGCGCTGGCGCCAAAGCACGCAACGCAAGCCGAATGGGGTTGGTGCCTGGGAGTATAAGGTCACCGGATAACTGTTTTTGGTCAAAAAATTATTGTTGCATAACGGATTGGTTATGCATTGCGCGGGTCATGGTCGCACTCAGACTAGCCCTTTGCCAACGCGAAGAGCAGAAGCAGGACATTCACAACAATCAACGCGTACAACACCAGCATGGGCGCCGGCGTGCTCCGGCACTGCGCAACCACTTTGCGCAAGCGCCCGTCCCGTCCGCGGTTGAGCAGGTAGGCCAGGCCCATGCCGAACGCGCCAAACCAGGCCAGGTTGCCAAGCGTGCCCCTGGGGCCGGGAGCCGGCCTATTGGCGAGTGGGGGCGCAGCGGCGACCGCAGGCGAAGCAAGGAACGATGCGTGCGTGGTGGTGGCGGCCATGGCCGGTGGCGCGTTGTGCAGAGCGGCCATCGGTTGCGCCGGTGCTGGCGGATTCTGTCTGAGCGGCATTGGCCTGGCTGCTTCGCCGCGTCGTGGGCTGTTATGCGCTTCCAGCTTCTCGTGCTGCGTGCCGGAGCGATTGGCGTCCCGGGCTGACTTCGGCCTGGCATCATGCTGCGGCCATTGCGCGAAGACACCGTCAAGACAGTGCACGGAGTCGCAAGCGTCCCGCTTCCTGCGCCAGGCGACGATGTCCGCTTTGCGAATTGCACCCGCGCGTAGCAGCCGTTGCTGCTCGGCATAGATGCGCTCATAGCCAATCGACAGAAGGGCGTAATCGCAGATGAGCCGCGCCGCGCGTGGGCGTTTGCCTGTTTGCCGCGCGCATGCCTGGTGGCTTGCTGCCGGGCCTTGGCAGCCGGCAGGGGCCGCACGGGGCGCTGTTTGACAGACGATGTCGGACGCCTGCGCACCAGGAATGACAAACAGGCTCAATGCGAGGAGGACGGCCAGGTGGCCTGTGACCCTGTTCATCGTGTCTTCTCATAGAAGTGACGATTTTGGCGCTTAAGGCCCAGCCGGGATCCGCCAGACATTGTGCTACAACGTCACGACCGCGGTCCGCGCGTTACCGCACGTATGCTGCTAGCGCCGGTGGTTCAAATGTGCCCTAGTAGAATCAAAGGCTTGCAACGCGCACAGGCACAGGACTTTCATTGCCCTCACCAGTCGACAAACTCCAGCACAACCTTATCTCGCGCCTGCGCCTGAAGCACCTCGCGCTGCTCCTGGCGCTGGACCGCCAGCGCTCGGTCTCGCGCGTGGCGGCCGAGATGGACCTGACCCAGCCCGCCGTGACCAAGGCGCTGCGGGAGATCGAGGAGATCTTCATGGTGCCGCTGTTCGTGCGTTCGCGCCGGGGGCTGGAGCCAACGGGCACCGGCGCGGCGGTATTGGCGCATGCGCGGCTGGCCATGGCGGATACGGAGGCGCTGGGGCGGGAGCTGGCGGTGATCGGCGCCGGACTGCATGGGCGGCTGCGTATCGGTGTGATTCCCTATGTGGCGCCGGTGGTGCTGGACGCGGCCTGCTCGCACGGCCTGCAGCAGCAGCCGCGCGTGGCGGTGCTGGTGCGCGAGGGCACCACGGATGAACTGGTGGCGGCGCTGCGCGCGCACGAGCTCGATTGCGTGATCGCGCGGTCCTTTTACGCGCCGGGCGACGACATCGCGCAGACGCCGCTCTACCGCGAGGAACCGGCGCTGGTGGTACCTGTGGACGCCGCTGCGCGGCTAGCGCGCGGCAAGCTGGACTGGCAGCGCCTGGCGGCGCTGGACTGGGTCTTGCCGCCCGCGCACACGCCGATCCGGCGCACCATCAACACGCTGTTCGCCACCGCCGGCGCGGTGCCGCCCACGCCAATGGTGGAAACCTATTCGATCAAGACCATCGCCACGCTGATGCGCAACCAGCCACGCGCCATCACCATCGTGCCGCGCGCGGTGGCGGCCGAACTCGCGGCCACCGGCAGCGCAGCTGTGTTGCCGCATACGCTCACGTGGGACCTGCCCGCGGTGGGCGCGATGTGGTTGCGGCGCACGGAGCATAGCGAGCCGCTGCAGGCGCTGGTGCGGGCGTTGCTGGGGGCAATGTCAGCTGAGGGATGAGCCGGCGGGCCATCGTATGGATGGCCTGCCGCCCTATAGCGCTCGCCTGGCGGTTTGCTGCACCATGTCGCGAAACACCTTGGCCGTGGGCGAGAGCGGTACGCTGTGCCGGGTGATCAGGCCCAGGGTCCGCGATACCTCGGGCTCGACCAGCGGGATGCCGCGCAATGTGGCATGCGCCTTCACGGGCAGGGCCAGGCGCGGCACCGCGGCGACGCCCAGCCCGGCTTCGACCAGCCCGAGCAGCGTCGACACATGCGCCACCTCGAAAAAGCTTGTCGGCCTGCGTTCGCAGTTTGCCAAGGCAGAGTCAATCAGTACGCGATTGCCGCTGGAGCGATCGACAGTCATGAACCGCTCGTCGGCCAGCTCCGACCACCTTACGCTTTTGCGGCGCGCAAGCGGATGCGTATGGCAAACAGCCAGCACAAACTTCTCGCTGAAGATCCCTTCGAAGGCGACGTCCGGCTCCTGCGTTCCGATGAAGTTGATGCCGAAGTCCGCGCGCCCGGTGATGACGGCATTCAGCACGGTGTTGGCGCTCTCATCCAGTACACGGACCCGGATGCGCGGGTAGCGCTGCGCGAATCGCAGGATGACCGATGGCAGGAAGTAGTAGGCGGCGGACGGCACGCAGGCCACCGTCACCAGGCCGCTGCGCTGCGCGGCAAGGTCCGTGATGTTCAGCACCCCTCCCTCAAGCTCCTCGAGTGCCGCCCGTGCGTGATCCAGGAACAGGCGTCCGACGTTCGTCAATGCAACGTGACGCGTGCTGCGTTCGAATAGCTTGACCCCCAGGATGCCTTCGAGCTTTTCAATGCGCCGGCTCAGTGCCGGCGGCGAAAGGTGGAGGTCGTCCGCAGCCGCACGGAATGACAGCCGGTCCGCTACGGCCACGAATGCCTGCAGTTCCTGCAAATCGAAATTGATGCGTGCCATGCAACGATGTCTCCCGGGATTGCAATATACAAATTATTACCTGGGGGACATCATAAATGCATGAGCAAAGACATTCCCTGTGTATTGATGCGTGGCGGTACTTCCCGCGGACCCTTGTTCCGTGCGGACTGGCTGCCCGATGACCCGGCCAGGCGGGATCAGGTATTGCTATCGGCGATGGGCTCCCCCCATGCGTTGCAGGTCGATGGGCTTGGGGGTGGCAGTTCGCTGACCAGCAAGGCGGCGATCGTGTCGCGCTCGCATCGGCCAGGATGCGACATAGATTATCTGTTTGCGCAGGTTGCGGTCGACAGGAATCGGGTCGACACCCGTCCCAACTGTGGAAACATGCTAGCCGCCGTGGCGCCATTCGCCATCGAGGAAGGCTTGGTGCAGGCTGGCCAGCGCGCGACCACCATCCGCATCTTCAACGTCAATACCGCGTCAGTCGTCGAAGCCGTGGTCCAGACCCCGGGCGGCCAGGTGACCTATGCCGGCGATACGCGGATCGACGGGGTTGCCGGGACCGCGGCCCCGATCATGCTGAACTTCCTGGATGCATGGGGGCGCGTGACCGGCGCCATGTTCCCCACCGGGAACACGATCGACGTGATCGACGAGGTCCTGGTTACCTGCATCGATGCCGCCATGCCTCTCGTTGTCGTTCATGCGGCCTCGCTCGGCGTGCGTGGAGACGAAACACCCATGGCGCTCGATGCCAACAAGGCGATGCTCGCGCGGCTGGAGTCGCTGCGCAGGGAGGCGGGTCGCCGCATGGGCTTGGGCGACGTCAGCAACAGCGTCATTCCGAAGCCCGTTCTCGTTAGCCGCCACGGCAGGGCGAATGAGATCACGTCGCGCTATTTCACCCCTTTGCATTGCCACGCGGCACACGCCGTGACAGGTGCCGTCGGCATTGCGGCGGCCTATTGCGTGCCAGGGACCGTAGCCAACGGGCTCGCTTCGACGCCCTCGCCGGAAGGCCGCATCGTGGTGCATCACCCTGCCGGCTGCATCGAAGTCCACGTCGAGCTGGAGCGTGATGGCGGCCCGCCGCGCTTCCGGCGCATCGGGCTCGTGCGCACCGCCAGACGCATCATGAAAGGCATGCTGTCCGTTCCCGACGAAGTGCTGGGCTGATGTCCAGGGCGCTTCGACCTGCTTCGCATCACGACAAAAAACACCAGGAGACCATCATGATTTGTACCTTCAGGCATGCCTGTGCCATCGCGCTGGCCCTCACCGTCGGCGTGGCGCACGCGTTCCCCGACAAGAACTTGACGATTGTCGTTCCAACCTCGGCGGGTGGCGGCAACGATGCCATGGCGCGCGTGATCGCCCAGCGCATGAGCGTGTCGCTCGGCAAGCCGGTGGTGGTGGAAAACCGTGCCGGCGCCAACGGCGCGATCGCATCCGAGTATGTTGCGCGGGCCAAGCCGGACGGGCATACCATCCTGTTCGGATACATCGCGACGCATGGGATCAACCCGGCTCTTCAGAAGCTGCGATACGACCCCGTCAAGGATTTCGCGCCGATCGGCATGGTCGCCAATTCCCCCACCTTGGTTGTCGTCAACCCCATGGTGAAAGCCGGCGATATGCAGCAACTGATCGACCTGGCGCGCACCAAGGATGCCAACCTGAACTATGCCTCCGCGGGCAGCGGCACCGCGCCCCATGCCGCCGCGGAACTATTCAGGCTCGCCACGCAGACGCAGATGGTGCACGTGCCTTACAAGGGCTCGGCGCCTGCGCTGGTCGACACGATCGCCGGCAATACGCAGATCATGTTCCCGAGCTTGTTCACCGCCTACCCACAGATCCGCAACGGCAAGGTACGCGTTCTCGCCGTGGCCAGCAGCAAGCGCACGCCGCTGCTGAGGGACACGCCGACACTGAACGAACTGGGGATCGATGTTGCCGTCGATCAATGGTATGCCATGTTCTCCCCCGCTGGCACGCCCCCGGAAATCGTCGCCCGGCTGAATGCCGAGCTCAATGCGGCGCTGCGCGACCAGGCGGTCGCGGACAAGATCGCGGAGCAGGGCGCCTACGTGCAGACCAGCACGCCACAGGAACTCGGCGCGCTCGTGAGCGCCGAGGTCGCCAAATGGAAGCGGGTGGTCCAGGCGGCCGGCATGACGACGGACTGAATCCGGCAATTCCCGGTGTGCGGCGCCAGCCCTGTCAAGCTCGGTGCATCGCGCGTTCGCGCACCTCCTTGCCTCACGGCATGGCCTTGCAACATGGCCTCACAGAACCTGACCACGGGGGACAAATGAACCAATACCGGCTCGCCATGCGCGTCGCAAAACACACGTCGTTCGGCGCGATCTCGACACTGCTGGCGTGCGCCGCGCATGCCCAATCCAGCGCGACGCTGTACGGCGTCGTCGACGCCGGCATCCGGTATGCGACCAACGCCAATACCGCCAGGGACGGCAAGCTCGAACTATCGGAGGGCGCGCTGAACGGGTCGCGCTTCGGACTGCGGGGTAGAGAGGATCTCGGCGCAGGGACTGCAGTGGTCTATGTGCTGGAAGGGGGCTTTGACCTCGGCACGGGAACTGCCCTGCAGTCATCCGTCGCGGGCTATGGTCAAGCGTCATCTGGTGGCACGGGCCGCTTGTTCGGCCGGCAGGCGTTTGTCGGCATGCAAAGCCGTTTTGGTGCGATCACCCTGGGCCGTCAGTACGGCGTGGCTTATCAGGCGATGGCCGGCGCGCAGATCTTCGGCAACCCTAACCTGGACACGCTGGCGATCGCTCGCGTCTATACCGGTAGCCGGCAAGACAATGCGCTCAAATACGAAGGAAAGGCCGGCAGCTGGAAGCTGGCCGCGCACCACGCCTTTGGTGAAGTGCCCGGCAACACGCGCGCCAATGCCAGTACCGGGATCAGCCTCGGCTACGATGACAAGAAATTCCAGGCGAGTGCGTCTTACCAGCAGGCCCGAAGTGCCAATGGCGCGCAGGCAAGAAAGACCGTGGGCGCGACGGCCGGATACGCGAGCGGCCGCCTGAAAGCGACTGCCGGATACCTCTCCAACCGCTACAGCGCCACTGGCACGCGAAACGAAGTCATCATCGGCGGCGTCAGCTATCAGTGGTCACCCGCGTGGCTGGTCGGCCTGGGCGCATTCCATGATGAGCAGAAGGACCCGGGCGGCCGGCGCTCGGCCGTCTATCTTCTCGCCGGCTACCGCTTCTCCAAGCGCACGGATGTCTATATCGAGGCCGACTACAACCGCATCACTGGCGGATACGCGCTGATCAAGTCGCAAGGAACGGTGGGTGGCAAGGTGGGTGCGATGGTCGGGCTTCGGCATGTCTTCTGACGCATCGTTGGCAACAGCGGCTTGCCGGAGCGCGCAAGCCGTTTGTCCGATGCGATCAGGCGCCGTTCAGACGGCTTCGTCCTCACTCAATAATCTCGAACTCCCCGAAATACTCCTCGTTCAACGTCAGCCCCAACCCCGGCAAGTTATCGTCCAGTTGCAGATACCCCCTGTCCGGCGCCGGCTCGCCCTTGAAGATGTAATAGAACAGCTCATTGCCCACTTCCACGTCGTGCACCGGGAAGAACTCGGACATCGGCGATGCGGTCGAGGCCATGGTGAGGTGGTAGTTGTGCATCTGGCCCGCGTGCGGGATGACCGGCACGGACCAGGCCTCGGCCATGGCGTTGATCTTCTGCGCGGCGGTGATGCCGCCAACCCGGTTGGTGTCGTACTGGATCACGTCCACCGCGCGGCGCTCCAGCAGGTCCTTGAAGCCGTAGGAGGTGAACTCGTGCTCGCCGCCGGAGATGGGGAAGGGGCTCATCTTCTTGAGTTCGGCGTAGCCTTCGATGTCGTCGGCGATCACCGGTTCTTCCAGCCAGCGCGGGTTGAACTCGGCCAGGCGCGGAATCATGCGGCGGGCGTACTCCAGCGTCCAGCCCATATAGCACTCCAGCATGATGTCGATGCTGTCGCCCACCAGCTCGCGCAGCAGGCGCACTTGCTCGATGTTCTTCTGCATGCCGGCGGGGCCATCCTTCGGGCCGTAGCCGAAGCGCATCTTCATCGCGGTGAAGCCCTGGTCAAGATAGCTCTGCGCCTCGGCCAGGAAGGCGTCGCGGTCATCGTTGTTGTAGAGCTTGGAGGCGTAGCACCAGATCTTTTCCTTGGTGCGCCCGCCCAGCAGCTTGAACACCGGCTTGCCCACGGCCTTGCCCATCAGGTCCCACAGCGCGATGTCCACCGCCGAGATCGCTGCCATGCCGATGCCCTTGCGGCCCCAGGCGTGGGTGCGGCGATACATTTTCTGCCACAGGTATTCATTGTCGAAGGGGTCCTGGCCGATCACGATCGGGGCCAGGTACTGGTCGATGATTTCCTTGGCCACGCGCGGCGCCAGCGCGCAGTTGCCAATGCCGACGTGGCCCGTGTCGGTCTCGACTTCCACCACCAGCCAGCCGTGGAAGCGGAAGGAGCCCATGGCGTCGCCGCGCTCGAACAGGATGTCGGTGGCGTTGGTGCAGAAGTGGGCCTGCGGGGGCACGGTCTTGCCCTTCCATTCAAAGACGCGGGTGCGGATGTTGGTGATTTTCAAGAGAGTCTCCGTGGGTTTGGTTGCCAGTGGCGAATGGGCGGCGGGCTTGGTGGGCTTGGTTGGCTTAGGCGGCTCTGCGGGCTGCGCGGCTGCTGCCCATCTGGCAGGCAATGCGGAAAGCCTGCAGCGTGGCGCCGAGGTCGGCGCGGCCTTGCTGCGTGATATCGAAGGCGGTGCCGTGGGCCGGCGTGGTGATCGGCACCGGCAGGCCGCCCTGCACGGTGACCCCGCGCGAGAAGCCCATCAGCTTGATGCCGATCTGGCCCTGGTCGTGATACATCGTGACGATGGCGTCGAACTGCCGCTGCGCCGGGCCGCCCTGCACCTTGAGGAAGATGGTGTCGGCGGGGAACGGGCCATCGGCCGCCACGCCGCGCGCCTGTGCGTCGGCCACGGCCGGCGCGATGATGTCGATCTCCTCGCGTCCGAAGGCGCCGTTGTCGCCGTTGTGCGGGTTCAGGCCACACACGGCAATGCGCGGGCGGGCCATGCCGGCGCCGCGCAGGGCCTGGTCGATCAGGTCGATGGCGTCGCCAACGCTGGCGCGGCTGATCATGGCGGGCACGTCCTTGAGCGCCACGTGCGACGTCACGCGGGAGGTCCACAGGCCATCGAGCACATTGAACTCGCAGAACGCGCCGTGGTAGCCGAGCTTCTCGGCGAACCAGTGCAGCTCGTCGTTATGCCCCATGCCGGCGGCGTGCAGCGCGCTCTTGTTGAGCGGGCCGAACAGGATGGCATCGGCCTTGCCGGCGTCGGCCAGTTCCAGCGCCAGTGCCAGCGTGCCGAGGCTGTAGCGCCCGCCTTCGGCGCTGGCCACGCCGCGCTGGTAGGCGGGCTTGCCGTCGAGTTGCCAGTGGAACAGGCGCGCCGCGTTGTCGCTGTCATTGCCGGCGAACACCAGCGAATCGGTTTCGCGCAGCGCGATGTCAACACCGGCCACCTGCATGCCGTGACGCCATTCGTCGCGATCGGCAATCAGCAGGATATCGGCGCGCGCCGCGGTATCGGGGTCCGCAAGCAGCTTGGCGATCAGTTCGGGGCCGATGCCGGCGGGGTCGCCGAGCACCATGGCGATTCTGGGTCGTTGGGTCATGGGGTTCTCAGAGTGATCGGGAGATGTTGGTTCAGTCCAGCTTGACGCCGAGCTCGGCGATCATCTTGCCGTAGCGCGCATATTCGGCGCGCGAGAAGGCATCGAACTGGGCAGCATTGAGCGTGCCCGGCAGCGCGCCTACGTCGTTGAGGCGGCGCACGGTGTCGGGGTCCTTGAGTACGGTGGCCAGCGCGGCACCCAGCTTTTGCAGCGTGGCGGGTGGCGTGCCGGCGGGGGCGTAGACGCCGTACCAGGCATTGGTCTGGATGCCCGGCACGCCGGCTTCGGCCAGCGTGGGCACGCTCTGCAACAGCGCCGAGCGCTGGTCGGCGGTGACCGCCAGCGCGCGCAGCTTGCCGGCCTTGATATGGTTGATGACGGACGGCATGGTCTCGAAGCTCATGTCGACCTGCCCGCCCATCAGGTCCACCAGCGCGCTGCTGCTGCTCTTGTAGGGCACGTGCAGCAGCTTGCCGTGGATCTGGTGCGCAAACGCCGCGCCGGCCAGGTGCTGGGTGCTGCCGACGCCGGAGGAGCTATAGCGGAATTTGTCGGGATTGGCCTGGATCTGCGCCACCAGCGACTTGACGTCGCGCGCCGTCACCTGGTTGTTGACCACCAGTACATTGGGCACCGACGACACCAGCGCCACCGGCACCAGGTCCTTGAGCGGATTGAATTGCAGCTTGAGCAGGTGCGGCGCGATAGCTTGCGAGGTGACCACACCCATCAGCAGCGTGTTGCCATCGGGCGCGGACTTGGCCGTGATGTCGGCGGCAATGGTGTTGGAAGCGCCGGGCCGGTTGTCCACCACCACGGGTTGCTTGAGGATGGCGGCGAGCTTGTCGGAGACGATGCGGGCCATGACGTCGGTGCCGCCGCCGGGCGCGGCACCCACCATCAACCGTACCGGGCGGGTGTCTTGCGCGTAGGCGCCGGTCATGGCGGTGGCAATTCCCAGCAAGCCGGCGAGGGCGCCGGACATCCATCGTTTCATCGTTGTCTCCATCCTTGTTATGGGCCTGCGCTGATGTGCAGATGCGCGGATAGCCAGACTATAAGGATCGGAGTGATATCTGACTAATGATGTTTATTGAATGGGTGATTACCTGTGGGAATACATCGGGACGCCCTCTGGCGTGTCTTGCAAGCCCTGCGGCCGGGCCGGAACGCCCTTTCAGGCTGGCGAACACCCGGCACGCAGCAGCTTGATCAACTGGCCGGCCGCGGCGGACAGCGTGCCCCCGCGCCGGGTCACGATGCCGAAGGTCTGTTGCCGGGACTGCATCCGCACCGGCAGGATCCGCAGCAGCTTTTGCCGGGCAAACAGCTCCGCCACGCTGGTCGGCAACAGCGATACCAGCTTGGCCCTGCGCTGCAGCATGGTCACCGTGACAAAGGTGGATGAGGTAGAGATCGCATTGGGCGGCATGCCCAGTCCCGCCATGTCCAGCTCCCGCTGCAGCAGGGCATGCATGGGCATCTGGCCGGGATAAACGATCCAGCGGTAGCCGGCAAGGTCGGCAAAGTCCAGTTCCCGGCCGCGCGGCGCCGCGTGGGCATAGCCCACCACCACGGAGATCGGCTCGTCGCCCAGCGGCTCGTAGTGATAACTGGCGGGCTGCTCGCTGACCAGCGCGCGACCGATGACAAGGTCCAGCCGGCCATCGTCGAGCAGCGTCAGCATGCGCAGGCTGGTGTCCTCGACGATCTCGATGGACAGGTTCGGCTGGTCGGCCTGCATGGCATCGAGCGCCGGCACCAGCACCTGCGGCACCGCGCCCATGATGGTGCCCACGGCCAGGTGCCCGCCGCGGCCCGAGCGGATCTCGGCCATGTCCTGGCACAGCGACGTCAGGTCCGTTGCCAGCAGGCGGGCATAGCGGATCACGCAGTGGCCGAACTGGTTCGGCCGCATGCCGGTCTTGGAACGCTCGAACAGCGGCGCATCGAGCATGCCTTCCAGTTCCTGCAAGGCCTTGCTGGCCGCGGACTGCGTCATGGACATGGCCGACGCGGCCTGGTGCAGCGATTTGTGGTCGTCCAGCGCGATCAGCAATTGCAGCTGCTTCATGCGCAGGCGGGACATCAGCACGTCCAGCGTGGCTTTCATGTGCGTTCGGGTTCCGGAAGGATGACGGTCATGTGAGCGGCCATGTGAGTCGTAAAAGCGATCACGAGATGGAAAGGTTTCAATATACAGCGTGGCATGGCGCGCCGTATATTCATTCCCTGCCGCAAGTCGCCCAGCCATAACAAGGAGAGAGACACCATGCCCGATATCCATCCCGCCTACCGTGGCGTATTCCCGGTGGCCCCCACCATCTTCGACGAGCAAGGTGGCCTTGACCTCGACGGCCAGCGCCGCTGCATCGATTTCATGATCGACGCCGGCTCCAACGGCATCTGCATCCTGGCGAACTTCTCCGAGCAGTTCGTCCTCACCGACGATGAGCGCAGCCTGCTGATGACCACGGTGCTTGAGCACGTGGCCGGCCGCGTTCCGGTGATCGTCACCACCACGCATTTCAGCTCGCGCATCTGCGCCGAGCGCAGCCGTGCCGCGCAGGATGCCGGCGCCGCCATGGTGATGGTGATGCCGCCATACCACGGCGCCACCATCCGCGTGCCCGAGCACGCCATCTACGACTTCTTCGCGACCGTCTCGGCGGCGATCGATATCCCCATCATGATCCAGGACGCGCCTGTCAGCGGCACCACGCTGTCGGCGCCGTTCCTGGCGCGCATGGCCAAGGAGATTGCCAACGTCTCTTACTTCAAGATCGAGGTGCCGCAAGCCGCGGTAAAGCTGCGCGAGCTGATCGCGCTTGGCGGCGACGCCATCGTCGGCCCGTGGGATGGTGAGGAAGCCATCACGTTGATGGCCGACCTGGATGCCGGCGCCACCGGCGCGATGACCGGCGCGGGCTTCCCCGATGGCATCCGCAAGATCGTCGATGCCTACCAGGCCGGCGACACGGAGCTGGCCGCGCAGCATTACCAGCAATGGCTGCCGCTGATCAACTATGAGAACCGGCAAGGCTGGCTGGCAACCGCCAAGGCGCTGATGAAGGAGGGCGGCGTGATTGCCTGCGACGCGCTGCGCCATCCCTTGCAGCCCATGCACCCGGCCACGCGTGCCGGCTTACTGCAGATCGCGCGCCGGCTGGATCCGATAGTGCTGCGCTGGGGCAAGTGAGGCGCGCCGCCTTTTCATTTCAAGGACCCAAGATGAAACTCACAGGCGAACTGCTTATTGGCCGCCAGTCCGTGCGCGGCACCCATGGCGAGATCCGGGCCATCGATCCCGCATCCGGCGAGACCCTGGCGCCGGCTTTTGGCGGCGCCACGCGCTCGCAGCTGGACCAGGCTTGCGCGCTGGCCGCGCAGGCGTTCGATGCGTATCGCGAAACGCCGCTCGAGCAACGCGCCGCGTTCCTCGAGAAGATCGCCGCCAATATCCTGGAGCTCGGCGACGCGCTGATCGCGCGCTGCGTCAGCGAGAGCGGACTGCCGCGCGCCCGCATCGAAGGCGAACGGGGGCGCACCGTGGGCCAGTTGCGGCTGTTTGCCGGCGTGGTGCGCAAGGGCGACTTCCTCGGTCTGCGCATCGATCCCGCGCAGCCGGAGCGCATGCCGCTGCCGCGCGTGGACCTGCGCCTGCGCCACATCGCGCTGGGCCCGGTGGCCGTGTTCGGCGCCAGCAATTTCCCGCTGGCGTTCTCGGTGGCGGGAGGCGACACGGCGTCGGCGCTCGCCGCCGGCTGCCCGGTCGTCGTCAAGGCGCATCCGGCGCATCCCGGTACCTCGGAGCTGGTCGGCCGTGCGATCCAGAGGGCGGTGGAAGAACTTGGCTTGCCTGAGGGCACGTTCTCGCTGCTGTTCGACTCCGGGCTGGAGATCGCGCAGGGGCTGGTCAGCGATCATCGCATCAAGGCGGTCGGCTTCACCGGCTCGCGCGCCGGCGGCACCGCGCTGATGCAGCTCGCCGCGGCCCGCAGCGAGCCGATTCCCGTCTACGCGGAAATGAGCAGCATCAACCCGGTCCTGCTGTTCCCCAACGCGCTGGGCAACCGCGCTGATGCCATCGGCAAGGCGTTCGCTGCCTCGCTGACGCTGGGCGCCGGCCAGTTCTGCACCAATCCCGGCCTGATCCTTGCCGTGGACGGCCCGGATCTGGAGCGCTTCCTGGCAGCGGCCGAAGCGGCGATCGCGCAGATCCCGGCTTCAACCATGCTCACTCCCGGCATTCACCGCGCTTACGGCGCGGGGGTGGAAACCATCGGCCGCCATCCGCAGGTGAGCACGGTGGCGCGTGGCCAGGCGGGTGTGCAATACCAGGGGCAGGCCGCATTGTTCTCCACCACCGCGCAAGCGTTCCTCGAACACGAGGCCCTGCGCGCGGAGATATTCGGCGCGGCGTCGCTGGTGGTGCGTTGCCCGGACCTGGCCAGCATGCAGTGCGTGGTGGAATCCCTCGAAGGGCAACTGACCGCCGCCATCCACATCGATGAAGCCGACTACGAGACTGCGCGCAGCTTCCTGCCAGCCTTGGAGCGGCGCGTGGGCCGGATCTTGGTGAACGGTTTCGCCACGGGTGTGGAAGTCAGCCACGCCATGGTGCACGGCGGCCCATATCCGTCCACGTCGGACGGGCGTTCAACCTCCGTTGGCTCGCTGGCGATCGCGCGCTTCCTGCGTCCGGTCTGCTACCAGGACATGCCCGCGGCTTTACTGCCGCAAGCGTTGCGCGCGGGCAATCCGCTGGGTCTTGCGGTGCGGGTGGACGGCGAAATGCAATCTATCCATTAGCCGTTAGCTGTTAGCTCACATGTTCCATCTCGCTTCAAAGCAAAGCGCGCGGCGCGGCTGTCAGCCGGCACCGCGCGCGGTGAAACCTCTTGCTAACGGATGCATCAGGCGTTGGCGCCTTCGGTGAAGACATCGACCTTGCCGCTGCGAGCGCCATCGGTGTAGGCATCGAAGCTGCGGGCCGGCGTAGCCGATACGCCGGTGCGATCCAGGCCGGCAACCAGCGCGCCATCGGTGTACGGGTCAAACTTGCCGGCACGTGCACCGTCGGTGTAGGCATCGAAGCTGCGGGCCGGTGTAGCCGAAACCCCGGAGCGGTCCAGGCCGGCGATGCGGGCGCCTTCGGTGAAGGTATCCAGCTTGCCGCTGCGTGCGCCGTCGGTGAAGGTGTCGGTGGAGCGGAAGTCGTAGCCGTACTTGTCGGCGGGGACCGAGGTGCGGAATTCATAGCCGTACTTGTCGCCGGCGAGGGTGTCCCTGGCGGAAGCGGCCTGGGCGGCGCCGATGGCGGCGAGCGACAGCACGAGGGTGGAAGCGAGCTTGAGGGCGAAGGTCTTGGTCATGATGTTCTCCAGTATCTTAAAATTCGTTGAATTTCGTTGATTGTTCGCTGCGACTGCCAGAACGTTGCTTTGTTTGTGCGCGCCGTCCATGTAACGAACTATAGGAGAATCATCGGTGCGTAAGACCAGTCTTATCCGGATAGGTTATTCAGAATTTTTGAATATGTAGGCAGGCGGCACGGGCGCACCGCTGCCCACTACTTCACAAAGCCAAGCACCTCCCGGAACCGTTCATGCTGGCTCGTACGCATCCATTCAAAGGCAACCATCTCGACCGTGGCCGCGATTGCCCCGCCGTTGCGCATCCTGTCGATTGCCGCCTCCCGGCTGGAGGCTTGCCGCGAGCCAATGGCATCCAGCACCACGGTGACTTTCAAGCCGTGCCCGAGCAGCCCGGCAACGGTCTGGAGCACGCAGACGTGGGCTTCGCAGCCGGCTACCACCACGTTCCTCCGGCCTTCAGGAAGCATGTCGAGCAAACCGTCCCGGCAGCCGTCGAAGTAATCCTTGGCCAGGGTCCGATCGCACAGGCGCTTGATGTCATCGATATTCCCGCCCAGGCTGCCAGGGCTTTGTTCGGTGCCAATCACAGGCACGCCCAGCACGCGCGCGATGTTGGCGAGACGGACGGCCTCCTTTGCCACGCGATCGCCTTCGTGGATCGCCGGCATCAGGCGCCCCTGGAAATCCACCAGCACTAGAACGGATTCGGCGGCGTTGTGCAGCATGTTCATTTCCTTTGGCGAGTTGGTGTCCCCATCGTTTTCCGCATGCGATTCCCGGTGGGAGCGGTTGAAGTCTCAAGCCGCATTGTCCCGCTTTGAGGCCGGCTCAGGCAGGTCGATCATGACCTGGGTACACGAAACGCATCAAGATGCTCCTGGAGGAACCCGGCCCGCCCGATGCAACCCATGCCGCGATCCGCATTTCGCCCAAGCACCTGGCGCAACTGGCCAAGGCGGCAGTGGGTCGATGTGGCGCAGGGCTGGTCAGCTGTCACGCTTCTCATCCGTGGCGCCAAAGCGTGGCGGATAGAGCGGGTAGCGCAGCGCCGCGTACACCAGCGCGACGGTGGCGATGGCGGTGATCCAGTCGATCAGGTCTTTCATGGATTCCCTGTTACATCCCTGGTTTGCTAGCGCCGGACCAGTCCAAGCAGCGCGTGGCTGCCGTCCTGCGCGGCGGTGGATGTGCGGCCGCTGCCCCAGCCTACTGCCGCGCGGTAGCTCCCGGCGTGGCGGGGCTGCATGGAGGCTGCGCCGTCCGCCGGCTGGCAGGCGTCGGCCAGCGGCGCCACGAAGAGCGCGTCTTCGGGGCAGTACAGCTCGCACATGAAGCAGGTTTGGCAGTCCTGCTGGCGCGCGATCGCCGGCGGCTGTCCGGGCACGATGGCGAAGACATTGGTGGGGCATACGCGCACGCAAATATTGCAGCCGGTGCAGCGCGCGCTGTTGAGCAGTTCGATCATGCGGCTGCCTTCCAGGTGGTGCCGGCGATGTTCTCGCGTGCGGTCCAGACTTCGTCCAGCCCGCCGCTGATCACCCGGTGGCGCTGGCTTGTGTCCTGGGCCGGATGATCGATGCGCCGGTGCATGCCGCGCGTCTCGGTGCGCGCCAGCGCGCTGCGGTACATCCAGCGCGCGGTGGCGAGCATGGCGGTGGCCTCGCGTGTGCGCAAGGCATGCGCTGCGCCGGGTGGCGCAGCGGCGTCGCCCCATTGCCGCCAAAGCGCATCGAGCCGCGCCAGTGAATCGGTGAGCGCCTCGCCATGGCGGAACCAGTTGCGCGCGTAGGGAAACACTTCGGCTTGCACGGCGCTGACGAGTGCCGATACGTCAGGCTCATCCGGGGTCGCCTGCGCTGGGTTTCCGTAGCCGGCGCTGTACAGGGTTTGCCCGGTCGTGAGGCGCGCATCCTGCGCGAAGGCGGCCGCGCCCTGGCCGGCCCACCAGCCGGACGACATCGCCCATGCGGCGTTGTGGCTGCCGCCGCCGGTAAAGCCGCCGCAGATCAGTTCGCGCGTGGCGGCGTCGCCGGCTGCGTACAGGCCGGGCACGCTGGTGGCGCATTGCGCGTCCAGGATGCGCAGGCCGCCGGTGCCGCGCACCGTGCCTTCCAGCCGCAAGGTCACCGGGAAGCGTTGCGTGAAGGGATCGATGCCAAGGCGGTCGAAGGGCAGGAAATAGTTTGGCTGGGCGCTGCGCATCCACGCACGCACCTTGGCGTCCGCGCGGTCCAGCCGTGCGTACACCGCTTGCGTTTGCAGCGCGCGGGCAATCACGCTGCGGCCCTGCGCGGAACCCGCGCCTTCCAGCACCTGGCCCCGCGCGTCATAGAAGGTTGCCCATTGGTAGAACAGCGATTTGGTGACCGACGAGAACGCGGGCCCAAGGCCATACGCATTGGAGAACTCCATGCCGGACAGGTCGGCGCCGGCCTGGGCCGCCATCAGGTAACCGTCGCCGGTCAGCACGTTGCAGCCCAGTGCGCGGCTGAGGAAGGCGCAGCCCCCGGTGGCGATCACCACCGCGCTTGCGCGCAGCGTCCACTCGCCCGGCTGGCCCGCGCGGGGCTGGCGGTGCAGGCCCCGTGCGCCGCGCACCGCACCGCCGGCATCCACCAGCAGGGCCAGCGCCGGGCTGTGGTCGAGAATGCGGACGCCCGCCGCCTTGGCGCGCCGGCGCATCAGCCGCATGTACTCCGGCCCTTGCAGGGAGATGCGCTGCGCCTGGCCGGAGGCGTCCTGCGGAAAAGGGTAGCCCCATTGCGCAAGCTGTTCGAGCCCCGCGTAGGTGCGGTCCAGCACCCGGTCCATCCAGGCCGGCTCGGCCAGTTCGCCGCCAAGTGTGTAGCGGCTGGCCTTGGCCGCCGCGCGCGCGGCAGGGTCGGGTGCAACGTGCCAGATAGCGGTGCCGGCTGCCGCCGTTGCGCCCGAGGTGCCGCAGTAACCTTTGTCGGCCAGCACGACGCGCGCGCCGCTTTCGGCAGCGGCAATGGCTGCCCAGGTGCCGGCAGGGCCGCCGCCGATGACCAGCACATCGGTCTGTGGCGCGGGCGTCCTGGCGTGGTACTCGGTCCCGATGGATGGCATGCGGCGATTCCTCCCGGCAGTGGCGATTGGCAGATCGAATGATCGAATGACAGTAGCCAACTGGCGCGGGCCGCGCAACGAAGCTTTGGTGCAATCCATATGCGCTCGCCGCAGCGGGCCTTTGTCTTGCCGCTGCGTCTGCGCCAGGCCCGCGTTATCGCCTGGACTGTTTTACGCTGACATAGCCTGCCGCAGTGCCAGGAAGGTGCCATCCGGCTGGTAGAAGATGACCGCGTCCACGATGTCTGGGGAGGGACGGCGAAACGCGACCCGATACCCCTGGAGGCCTTCGAGGTCAAAGGTCCGACCGTCAAATGGCCGCAGTGGCCAACTTTGCTGCCCGCCGATGCGCAGCGATAGCTGGCCCGCCGCGTCGAGCGTGACGCTGATCTCCTGCGCGCCGTGCAGGAAGCTGCCAGCGCAGAGGGCGCGGAATGCCGGGTCGAGCACGTCGCCGCCCGCCGCGCGGCGAAACACGATATCCGCCACCATCGGCTCCAAAGGCGCGCAGATCCGGTCGATGTTGCCTTCCCGGTCATAGCCGAAGCTCAGTGGAAGGTTATCGGGATGGATCTCAGCTGGCTTGTCGGGGGTAGTGAACACATCGTAGTGGCGGTGTTCGAGCTGGCCCGACATGCCGCGCCAGCGCCATGCCAGAGCGTTGTTCTCTTTGGTGATGCCGATCCGCCCGTAAGCCGGGTGTTCGTACTCGCCCGCATAGTCGTCAAGCGGATGGCTCGGCGTGGTGCCGGTCCGGCGCCATTCGCTGCGCGCCTGTTGGTCGATCTTCTGCTGAGCAAGCGCCTGGCGGCGCATGGCGAGGAACCGGTCGAACCAGTCGATCGGCTTGTGGCCGCAAAGCTGATCGAGCGCGGTGTAGGTCAGCAGTTCGGTGACGGCACTTGGGGCGCGATTGGTCAGCACCGCGACGCCGATCCGGCGTTCCGGCAGCATCGCCATCGAGTGGGCCCAGCCGACCCAGCTGCCGGTGTGGGAGACCTTCCGTTCGCCGCGATAGTGTTCCAGCGACAGGCCGAGCCCGTAGTGGAACTCACCCACTTCTTTGAACACGGAGCGGCCCACGTGCACGCGCGGGGTCATCATTTGCCGGATGATAGCTTCCGACACCAGCGGCTTGCCGTCCACGGAGCCTTCATCGATCAGCAAGCGCATCCATTTCGCCAGGTCCGACACGCAGGCATTGAGCCCGCCGGCGGGCAGAGCACGGATAGGCGTCAGCATCGCACGCTGGCTTTCGTCGCCCTGCATGATGTGCGGATGCGCATGGTTCGGCGCGGCGGCGAGCGCTTCGATGGATAGCCCGAAGTGCGCGAAGCCCAGCGGACGGAGCAGGCGCTCGGTGGTGAAATCCTCCCAGCGCTGCCCGCTGATGCGCTCCGCGATATGCCCGGCCACGAGATACCCCAGGTTCTGGTACTGGTAGGCCTCGCGCACGTCCCGGCTCGGCTCCAGATGGCGCAAGGCCGCCAGGATCTGCACCATGGACAGGTCTCCCGGCGAGTGGATCCAGTCGTGGCGCGGCATGCCGCTGTGATGGCAAAGCAAGTCCCGCACGGTCACGCGCTCGGTCGCAACCGCATCGTGCAGCCGAAACTCCGGTATGTAATCGCGCACGGGCCGGGTCCAGTCGAGCTTGCGCTCGTCCACCAGCAGGCCAAGCCCGGCGGCGGTGAAGGACTTGGTGAGCGAGCACAGCAGGAACTGGGTGTCCGCCGTCACGGGCGCCGGCGCTTCGGTGTCGCGCACGCCATAGCCTTTTACCAGCACCGTTTCGCCATCCCGGATCATAGCGATCGCAAGGCCCGGCACCTTCCATTCTTGCATCGACGCCTGAACGAGATCATCGAAATCACTGAGCATGGTGCGGGGTCCTTGTCTGTGCAACGGCATGGCTTATCGGACGTCGGCGCGGTTTGCGTTGTGCGTTGCGCGCCGGCTTGCCCGCGGGAATCCCAGCGTGCGCCAGACGTTAGCACCGCCCCGGCAAACTGCTATCGCCACCAAGGAGGGTGTGTTGTGGCGGCGCGACGGCCAGGTATCGGGGTTTTTCCGTGTCTGCCAATTTCCGGATCGCTGGCGGGCACGACTAGAATGGATTGTCCGGACCGAGGCGCTTCGCACTGAAGTGCCCGCCACGCCCCACATCGCTCGCGTTGCTCGCATTGCCCATACCGTTCACACCAGAGGAGCCGCCCATGTCCCTGCCTCATCTAGCTTCCGGCCAGGTGGCCAGCGTGCTGCCGCTAGGCGAGCGTCTCGCGAAGACCCCCACTACCGCCTTCTTCAAGGAAAGCCGCCTGGAGGTCATGCGCCTGGTGCTGACCGCAGGCAAGCATATGCCGGCCCATGCGGTAGCCGGGCCAATCACGGTGCAGTGCCTGGAAGGGGAGGTCGATATCGGCGTGGAGGGCGCGCACCGGCTGTTGCGCCAGGGCGACCTGATCTATCTGGAGTCCAACGTGATGCACGATGTGACGGCGATCAGCAACGCATCGCTGCTGGTGACACTGGTGCTGCTGTAGCACGTGCCGTAGCTGGCGCCGCCAGGAACGGCTCAGTGCTTTGCCGGGCGCGCGTGCAATAGCCAGAGGACTTCAAATTCCTCCGGTGTCATCGCCGTGCCGTCGAACTCCGGGTCGGCGTTGATCTCGGCAAGGCCGGGAACCGGCACCAGCCCGAGATTGGTGCTGCCCGTTGCCGCGCCGGTGCTCGCAAAGCCTACGGTTCCATCCCGGAAGAACTCCAGCTTCCTGGTCTCGAAGCGTGCGCCGTCAAGCTCCGACACGAGCCGAACCGGCTCAGAGGGTAGCTCGTGCCGCCAGATGACGTCGATGTATTCCATCGGGGTCTCCCTTCAAGCCGCGTGTCGCCAAACAAAACCTAGTCCTTGGATAGCTCGCAGAACCGCAGGCGGTTGCCAAACGGATCCGCGACTTGCAACTGCCGTCCCCAGCCCACCACGTCGATGCCCGGTTTTGCATAGCGATACTGTCTGGCATCCAGTTCGCGATGCAGGGCATCGATGTCCTCCACGGGGACGAACACCGTCGAACCCGGCGTGGCGTCGCCATGGTGCTCGCTCAGGTGCAGCGTCAGGCCGGATCGCCTCACCTGGGCGTAGAGCGGAAATTCCTCACCGAAACGATGCTCCCAATCGAGGGAAAAGCCAAGATAGTCCAGATAGAATTCCTTGGCCTTCTCGACCGAGAAGATCCGGAAGATGGGGATGGCGGGGGACAGGTTCATGGCGTTATGCCTGCGGCTTACGCTTCGACCAGGTTGGGAATCTCCACGGCAGGATTGACGTCGGCCGCATAGTCCACGCCGTCGATGCCGAACCCGAACAGGCGCAGGAACTCCGCCTTGTAGCCTGCAAAATCGGTGAGCGCGTAGATATTGTCGTCGGTGACCTGGTCCCACAACTGCGTCACGCGGGCCTGGACATCCGGGCTGAGTTCCTTCTCGTCCGTGCGCAGGCGGCCTTCGGTATCCTGGCGTGGCGACTGGCTGTACAGGCAGTCCTGGTAGAGTGAGTAGACCTGCTCGATGCAGCCTTCGTGGGTGCCGGTTTCCTTCATGACCTTGAACAGCAGCGACAGGTACAGGGGCATCACCGGGATGGCGGAGCTGGCCTGGGTCACCACGGCCTTGAGCACCGCGACGCGGGCGTCGCCGCCGGTGGCGGCCAGCTTGGCGCGCAGGTCCAGCACCTTCTGGTCCAGGTCTTTCTTGGCGGCGCCGATGGAGCCGTTCCAGTAGATGTCGTGGGTGACCTTCTCGCCCAGGTAGGTGAATGCGGTGGTCTTTGCATTATCGGCGAGCACGCCGGCCGCGAGCAGGGCGTCGATCCACATTTGCCAGTCTTCGCCGCCCATCACGGCGACCGTGTGATCGATCTCTTCCTGCGTTGCTGGCTGCAGGTTGATTTCCTTGATGACCTCTTTGTCGGTGTCCAGGCCGCGCTGCCGGATTTCCTTGCCAATGGGCTTGAGCGTGGAATTGAAGATTTCCCCCGTCTTAGGGTGCTTTCGCCGCGGCGCAGCAAGGCTGTAGACGACCAGGTCGACCTGGCCAAGATCGCGCTTGATGATGTCAATGGTGTGCTGCTTGATCTCGTCGGAGAAGCCGTCGCCATTGATGCTCATGGCATAGCGGCCCGCGGCCATTGCCGCCTTGTGAAACGCCGCCGTGTTGTACCAGCCCGCGGTGCCAGGCTTGCTCTCGGTGCCGGCGCGCTCGAAGAACACGCCGAGCGTGTCGGCGTCGCAGCCGAACGTCGCCGTGATGCGAGCGGCAAGCCCATAGCCCGTGGAGGCGCCGATGACCAGGACCTTCTTGGGTCCGTTGGCGACCGGGCCATTTGCCTTCACGTAGGCGATCTGCTGGTTGACGTTGGCTTCGCAGCCGGCGGGGTGGGCGGTGACACACATAAAGCCGCGCACGCGGGGTCCGATGATCATGGTGGTTCCTTGCAATTTTGGTGGATTGTAATGGAACCCCGGTGGAACCCCGGCCTTCGGCATGCGCCAGCTTGTATGGGCGTCAGTATCAATCGTCTCGCGTCAGCACTTCCAGCAGCTCGATCTCGAAGACCAGGTTCGAGTTTGGCTTGATATGGGCGCCGACCTGCCGCTCGCCATAGGCAAGGTGGGCGGGGACATGGAGCTTGCGCTTGCCGCCGACTTTCATGCCCATCAGCCCCAGGTCCCAGCCTTTGATCACGCGCCCGGTGCCGATCACGCACTGGAAGGGCTTGCCGCGATCGTAGGAGGAGTCGAACCTGGTGCCGTCCTCCAGGTAGCCGCTGTACTGGGTGGTGATCAAGGCGCCTTTGACCACGGCCTTGCCGTCGCCGAGTTGCATGTCCTCAACCTGTAGTTCGTTGCTCATCCGCTGCTCTTTTTTCATGGTCATGGGTGCATTGACCGAGGAGGCAGAGTTTACATCCCGTGGCAGTGCCACCAGAAGGGTGCGGACGGATTTTTGCAATCGGGCCGACTATCGTTGCTCGGGAGGAAGCCCGCGAATGGCGGCTGAGAACTGCGCATGCGTGGCCGGGTCCACTGGCCGGTGCTTGGTTTTCGTGCTCGCCGGATCGTTGCCCAGGAAGTTGTTGTCCTTCCAGTCGCGCGACGGCCGGATCGGCCTTGGCATGAAGCCGCCCCCACAATTTGGGCAGACATTGCCCAGGACATCGTCCACGCATGACGCACAGAATGTGCATTCATAGCTACAGATGCGCGCTTCCAGCGACGCTGGCGGGAGCGCCTTGTTGCAGTGCTCGCAGCTTGGCCTGAGTTCCAGCATGTTCAGTCTCCTCCGCTCTGGCATGTCATATCAGTAAATTCCCTGCCATACTAATTACAAGGGAATATCGCAGCAATTCGAAAATATGACAGGTATGGTAAAAATCGTGCCATCCGAAGAGAAACGATCGGGGGCAACGATGAAGCGCATCTTCCTTGTGCTGCCGCCGCAGGTGCACATGCTGGATCTTGGCGGGCCGATGCAGGTGCTGGGCGCCGTGGCCGCGCTCGGGATCTCGCCACTGGCGCTTCACTGTGTCGGGCCGCTGCAGGCGCTGACAAGCTTTCAAGGCCTGGCCTTGAGCGGGATACAGGCCTTGCCGGCACGGCTGGCGCCCGGCGATGTGGTGATCGTGGTTGGTTTCAAGCTCGTGCTCAGCGCGCTGTCCACGCCGGAGCACCGGAAGATCGTTGACTGGCTCCAGGCCGTGGTGCAGCCCCGCCTTGGCGAGGTGACGCTGGCCAGCGTCTGCACCGGGGCATTCCTGCTTGGCGCGGCCGGCCTGCTCGATGGGCGCAGCTGCACGACCCACCATGAGCACCTGGCGCGGTTGCAGCAACGCCATCCGCACGCCCGGGTGCTGGCCGGCCGGGTGCTGGTCGAAGATGGCGCGCTGATCACCTCGGCCGGTGTGTCGGCGGGCATCGACCTCGCGCTGCACCTCATCCGGCACGCGTTCGGTGCCCCGGCCGCGATCCAGGTCGCGCGCGAGAACGTCGTGCCGTTCCGCAGGCTGGGCCAGGATCCGGCGCTCGGTGCGCAGCTGCGCTACCGCGATCATCATCATCCGGTCATCCACGCCGTGCAGGATTTCCTGACCAGGCAGCCAGCCTGCGAATTGTCGTACAGCGAGCTGGCCGGCCGCTTCGCGCTGAGCTATCGGCATCTGGCGCGGCTGTTCCAGCAGGAGTGCGGCGTCACGCTCAAGCAGTACCAGCAGCAATTGCGGCTGGATCTGGCACGCAGGTTGCTGAAGGACAGCGACTGGGCAGTCGAGATGGTTGCGCAGCGCTGCGGCTTTGCCAGCCCGCAGGCGTTGCGCGCCGCGTGGCGGCAGGAAGAGGCCGTGCCGCCGTCGCGCTGGCGGTCACAGGCTTGAACGCTTCAGCGGCGCCTAATGCGGGATCGCCGCATAGAGTGCCTTGACGGCGTTGGCGAATGCCGCCGGAGATTCGGCCGGCCGGCGCTGGGTCGAGCCGGCAGACGCGGCGTTGGCGCTGGTGGGCCGCGGCGCGGTGTCGGGGCTCGACGAGAACTTGACGATGGTCAGCGCCTTCTTCGGGTTGATGTAGATCTTCTGGCCAAAGCGCCCGCTTGCCTCGATCGATCCGTCGCCATCGTTGACCTGGTACCAGTAGTCGCGGTAGGCGTAGTTGGCTCTGCCGGCTGCCAGGTTCCCGGTGGCAAACAGCGCCTGGTTGTCATTGGGCTTCAGCGCGAGGCGAACGGCTTTGCCGGCGATGGCGCCCGGGTTCTCGCCTGAGCTGGCCTTGCGAATCGCTTCGGCAAAGCGGGCGGCATCGCGCAGCGTGCTGTTCATGCCGCCACTGGCCATTTCCGTGCCGAGCTGGTCGACCTGGATATAGGCATCGTCCTCGGCAAAGCGGGACCAGATGCGCTGCGCAACCAGCTCGCTCCACGATTGGCCGGTGATCCTGCGCAGCGCCCAGGCAAGTGCCTCCGGGGAACCGTTCTGGTAGTACCAGACATTGGTCCCGGCAGCTGGCTGCGGGACCTGGGCGGCCTTCAGGAAGTCGTAGATATTGTCGGGCGCGCCGTCGCGGCGCGCAATCAGGCCAACGGCGCCAAACAGGCCCAGATCGGGCGGCAGGCTTGCCGGGTAGCTGACGGCTACCTCCATGTCCAGGTTCTTCTGGATCGTGGCTTCGCCGAACGGGTTGCCGGCCAGCTCCGGCACGTAGCTGGCCAGTTTCGCATCGGGATCCAGCTTGCCTTCGTCGATCAGCATGGCGGCAAGCAAGCCGGTGATCGACTTGGTCATCGAAGCCCAGATATGAGGCTGCCGGGGACCAAAGGAATCGAAGTAGCGCTCGTAGATGACTTGTCCCTTGTGCAGGACGATAAAGCCGTCGGTGTACGTATCGTGCAGGTAGCTCGACAATTTGACCTGTTGCCCCTCGAGGTCGAACGTCACATCGTCAAGGCGCGCAACCGGCGCAGCCGGCAACGCGTGCGGCGACGCGGCGCGCGTGATGCCGGCGGTGGGCGAGGTCTCCCGCGCATGGCGGAACGCCCATCGCAGGTTGGGGAGCTGGAACGCGTTCGCCTTGGTCACGCGCTTGTCCGGCGCGGGTGGAAAGCCCTGCATGATGCCAAGCCTGACCGGGTCGGTGGTCTCGGCCGGGTTTGGCGTTTGCGCGCCAGCCAGGGGGGATGCGGATGCGAGTATCGCGGCGATGGCGATCGATGCGCCGTAACGCGCCGCGCTGGCGCCATGCCTGCTTCCAGGATGCATGCCTGTCTCCATGTTCTATCGTTTTATCGTTTGGCCTGAAGTGCTACCCGTTGTGTTCGCCAAGCGCGGGAACGTGATCGTCGCTTGCGGGTAGCCCGAGCGAAAACCTGACCGGGAAGTTCAGCGCGATGGCGTTCTCCGCGGGCACTTCGCGCACCATGTTTCGCGCCTTGACGTGCGGGTCAGCGAAAAGCTCCCGCGCGCTGAGCGCGGGAGAGAATGGCAGGTCGAAGGGCGCGAAGACTTCCGCCCATTGCGCGAGGGACCGCGACCGGAAGATCCCCTTGAGCAGGCCGTTTACTTCCGGCTTGTGCTGCTGGCGGCCGGGCCGCGACGTGAACCGGGCATCGCGCAGCGCTGGATAATCCGCACCGATTGCCTCGCACAGGTTGAGCCAGAACTTGTTTTCCAGGATGCCCATGGCGAGATGGCGGCCATCGCTGGTCTCGAAGAGATCGTTGTCCGGCATGACGGTTGGCGATTCGTGCGGGCGATCCTCGTACCCGCGCGCGGCCCAGGCGCCATGCGCGGTCCACGACAGGATGGCGTCATGGATCGACACATCCAGATGCTGGCCGCGTCCATGCTGCCGCGCGCTCATGACCGCCACGGCCAGCGCCAGCGCCGCATAGCCCGAGGCCGCGTAGTCGGAAACGCGCACGCGCGGCCGGGACACCTTGTCGTCCACCTGCACCGGCACGGACCAGTAACCTGCCAGCGCGAGATAGTTCAGGTCATGGCCGGCATGGTCTGCATACGGGCCGGTCTGGCCGAACCCGGACACGGAACACAGCACGATGGCCGGGTTCACTTGCGCAAGGGCGTCATAGCCCAGGCCGAGGCGCTGCATCACGCCGGGCCGGAAGCCTTCGACCACGGCGTCCGCCTCGGTCACCAGGTGCAGGAATGCCGCGCGGCCCTCGCCGGATTTCAGGTCGAGAGCGACGGATTGCTTGCCGCGATTGAACTGCGCGAACACGGCAGGCCCGAGCTGGCGGGCGGTGTCGCCCGTGCCGGGCTGTTCCACCTTGATCACCTCCGCGCCCAGCTGCATGAGCAGGGTCGTGGCGTGCGGGCCGGGCAGGAGCTGGCTGAGATCAATGATCTTGACGTCCTTCAGGCAGGACCACTCTGGCTTCATTGCCGGCTCCCGGTGCTTTAGCTGAAGTCGCCGTTCATGCCGATCGACTGGATCAGCTTGCCGTATCGGGCGGTATCCGCGGCCACCATGCCGTTGAACTGCGACGGCGAAGCACTGCGGCGCAATTCCCCCGCGTTGGCCTTCAACTGCGCATCCAGGCGCCCGCTGGCCTGCAACTCCGTGACCGCGGCAAAGAGCCGCTGGGTGAGTTCGGCGGGCAGGTGCGCGGGCGCGAACAGGCCGCTCCAGTTGTCCAGCACCAGGCCGGGGGGCAGGACCTCGGCAAGCGTTGGCACCTCAGGGAAATAGACGGAGCGTGTGGATGACGACACTGCCAGTGCCCGCACCTGGCCATTGCGCAGGTACTGGGTCGCGGTGCCCAGCACAGGCATGCCGAACTGGGTCTGGCCGCTGAGCATGGAGGTGATGATTTCCGTCGCGCCCTTGTAGGGGATGTGCACGGCATCGGTGCCCGTCTGATGCAGCAAGGCCTCCACCGCCAGATGCGCGATGCTGCCTTTGCCGCCCGAGCCGTAGTTGAGCTTGCCGGGCGCGCGCTTGAGCGCGGCGATCAGGTCACCGGCGGTCTTGTATGGCGCATCGGCAGGCACGATGAGCGCGGTGGGGCCGCCGGAAATCGCCGCGATGGCGGTGAAATCGTGCGCGGGATCGTACGGCATGTTCCGGTACAGATGCACGTTGATCACATGCGTGTTCGCGAGAATGCCCAGCGTGTAGCCGTCAGCGGCGGCGCGCTTCAAGGCGCTCGCGCCGATCACGCCGCCCGCGCCGGGCATGTTCTCCACCACCAGTGGCTGGCCAAGCTTGCGGCCCAGTTCGGCTGACAGCGTGCGTGCGATGTTATCCGGCGCGCTGCCCGCCAGGAACGGGACGATCAGGCGCACGGGACGATTGGGATAGGGCGCGGCGGCGCGCACCGGCGTGAGCATGCTGCTAAGTGCGGCAGCGCCCGCGGTGGCGAGCCAGGTTCGGCGTTTCATAGGGGTGTCTCCAGTTCTTGTTCTGCGCAGTTTGCCTGCGTCAGTCTGACCAGCCGCTGCCGGCTCAGGCTTTCGCCTGCATGGGTTCGAGAATCGCGCGGGCGATGGTATTGCGCTGGATCTCGCTGGTGCCGGTGAAAATCCGGAACATGCGCAGCTTGCGGAAAGCCTGCTCGACCGGATGTCCTCGCGTCACGCCCACATTGCCGTGGATCTGTACGGCTTTATCGGCTACCTCGAAACAGCGCTCGGAGATGAACAGCTTGCATGCCGCGGCCTTCACCCGAAGATCCGCGCCACTGTCCGCCAGCGCGGCGGTTTGCGCGATCATGCTCTCGCAAGCCCACAGCGCGGCGGCCATGTCCGCCAGCATGTGCTGGATAGCCTGGAAGCGCGCAATGGGCCCGCCGAACTGGCGGCGCTGGCCGGCGTACTCCAGCGAGGACGCGTAGGCCTTGGTAGCCAGGCCCAGCATGGTGGGGCAGTGCAGCAGCCGGTTGACGTTGATGCGCGACATGCCGAGCTTGAAGCCGTTGCCTAAGCCGCCAAAGATATTGGCGCGCGGCACCCGCACATTGACGAACTCGATGTCCCCATCGATATGCTGGCCCGACATCGGCACGTACTCGGTGCTGACCTTGACGCCGGGCAGGTCCAGGTCGATCAGCACGGCCGTGATGGCCGGCGGCGAAGCGGTGGCATCGGTGACGCACATGACGATGCCAAAGTCGGCAAACGGCGCGCCGCTGATGTAGTGCTTGCGGCCGTTGATGACGAGGTCATCGCCGTCCACCACGGCCGTGGTGGAGATGCTCTGGGCATCCGAGCCGGAATGCGGCTCGGTCAGGGCGAAGCACGTGGATTTCTCGCCCCGGATGACCGGCTGGAAGTAGCGCGCAAGCTGGTCCGGCGTGGCGTACTTGAGCATGTTGCCCACACGCGGCGGGCCGCCCAGGTCGCCCAGCACGTGCGGCGCCAGCACCGCGCCGCTGGCGGCAAGGTCCGCCTTCAGCGCGCATTGCTCGGCGATGTTCAGCCCCTTGCCGCCGAGCTCCACGGGCAGGCAGGCGGCATAGAGCCCCAGCTCGCTGGAGCGGCGCCACACGCCGCGCAGCACATCGCGCGGCCAGGCATCTTCGGACCCCAGGCCGAGCTCGCGCTCCAGCGGCAGCAGTTCCTCATGGATGTAGCGCTGAATGCTGTCGCGGGTCTCGACCAGCACGGGATTGGTCAGGTTGTCGAACATGGTGGTTCTCCTTAATTCACGCGACGGGATACGCCTTGCCAGTAAGGCTCGCGCACCAGTTTGCGAGCGAGCTTCCCGCTCGCGTTCTTAGGCAGCTCGGTGACGAAGTCGATGGTTCGCGGCGACTTGTAATCGGCAATGCGCGCGCGGCAGTGCGCGATGAGGTCTTCCGCGGTGCCTTGCCGGCCGGGCCGCAGGGCAACGACGGCCTTGACGCTTTCGCCCCAGGTGTCGTCGGGCACGCTGATCACGCAGGCTTCCATCACGTCTGGATGCTGGTAAAGCGCGGCCTCGACCTCGGTCGGATACACATTGAAGCCGCCGGAGATGATCATGTCTTTCTTGCGGTCGACCAGGTAGATGTAGCCTTCTTCATCCACCCGGGCCAGGTCGCCGGTGCGCAGCCATCCGTCCACCAGCACTTCACGCGTCAGTTCCGGCTCGCCCCAGTACCCGTGGAAGACATCCTCGCCGCGGATCACCAGTTCGCCGATGTCGTCGCCGGCCACTTCGCGGCCCTGCTCGTCGACCACGCGCACCTCCGTTTCGCCAAGCGCCCGTCCGCACGACGCCAGCCGCTCGGGCCGGTGCGCCAATGCGTGGGCATGATCGGCGGTGGACAGGCGGGTCACGCCCGAGGTGGACTCGCTCGCGCCATAGCCTTGCGACAGGATGGGGCCGATGCGCTCCCACGCCTCGCGGATGCGCGCGGGCGCCATCGGCGCGGCGCCGTAGGCCAGGGTCTTGAGGCTGCTCAGGTCCGCGCTGGCCAGGCTTGGCTCGGTCAGCAGCATATTGATCATGGCCGGCACCATGAACACATGGGTGAGCCGCAGCCTGGCCACCTCCGCCAGGAAATGCGCGGGCTCGAACTTGTCGAACAGCACCAGCGTTGCGCCGGTGTACAGATACGGCTGCATCAGCATGCCGGAGGCGTGGGTGATGGGCCCGATCAGCGCCAGGCGGTCACCGGGCCGTGCCGGGTTGTCCATGCTCAGCAGCATCTTGCGCAGCGCAGCCAGGCGGTTGCCGTAGCTCTGCATGGCGGCCTTGATCTTGCCCGTGGAACCCGAGGAAAAATGCAGGACGGCGAGGTCGTCGGGCTGCGGCGTGATGTCGAGCGGCGCCGGACTCGCGCCTGCGAGCAGGGCCTCGTAGTCGCCGTAGCCGTCGGCGGGTTTGCCGATCGCGATGAACGTTTCCACTGAGGCAAAGCCAGCGGTTTGCGGCGAGTAGCTGCTATAGCCCGGTCCGGCAAACAGGATGCGCGGCGTGCAGTTCTCGGCCACATCCGATGCCTCCGCCGCCGTGAAGCGCGGATTGAGCGCGGCCTTGACCAGCCCGGCCTTGTACAGGGCGCACTCGATCTCGACCAGCTCGGGTCGGTTGCGCGACTGAATCGCCACGCGATCGCCCCGGGTGAGGCCCAGGGCCAGCAGCGCATTGGCGAGGCGGTTCGAGCGCTCGTCCAGTTCGCGATAGGTCAGCACGCGGTCGTTGTAAAGCACGGCGGCGTGATCCCCCCAATAGCGCGCCGCGCGGCGCAGGAAGAAAGCGAATCCCATGGGTTGTCTCCTTGATGGTTCTTCGCCGTAGTCTGTAAGATGCAGGGCATCACTACAATGCTGTACCGGCTATAAAGACATAACCAACGGGAATGTCGCGATGGAGACGAGAGATCTTGAATACGTGCTGGCCGTGGATGCGCACGGCGGCATCGGCCGCGCCGCGGAGTCGCTGGGCATCAGCCAGCCGGCCCTGACCAAGGCGGTGCAGCGCGTGGAAGCGCAGATCGGCCTGCCCTTGTTCGAACGCACGGCCCACGGCATGACCCCGACGCAGGCGGGCATGCAATTCATGGTGCGGGCGCGCCGCATGCGGCTGGAGTTCGACGACGCGCTCAAGGAGATGCAAGGCATCCGCACGGGCGAGCAGGGCATGTTGCGCCTGGGCTATTCGCCTTCGATCCCCAATGCCCTGGTGCTGGACGCCTGCCGTCAGTTGCTGCGGGAGCGGCCCGTTGCCCGCTTGCGGCTGCGCCGGCTGCTGGCGCGGGACCTCATGGAGTTGCTGCTGGCGGGCGAGCTGGACCTTGCCATTGCCCCCACGCCGAGGGAGCGCGCCAGCGAGTTCGCGGTGGAAGAACTGTTCGACGACCGGCTGGTGGTGGTGGCCGATGAAGCGCACCCGCTGCAGCGCCGCCGCAAGCTGACCCTTGCGGATCTGGTGGGCCAGGACTGGCTGCTGCCCGGGCCGCATATCATCTTGCGCCAGCAGGTTGACGCGGCGTTCCGCAAGCAGGGGCTGGCCGCCCCGAACCTGCGCATCGAGACCGATTTTGGCAGCGCCTCGCTCTTCGACCTGATGCGCGGCACGCGGATGCTGAGCATATCGGGCACGAACTCCAATGCGATGATGACCGGGCTGCGCCCGCTTGACCTGGGGCTTGAAGAGCTGGACCTGCGCCGCCGCGTGGGCGTGATCACCCGGGCCGGCGCTTATCTCTCGCCGCTCGCGCAGCGCATGACGGCGCTGGTGCGCGAGCAAGGCGCCTGACCTGCCCGGCTATGCGCCACTGTCTGGGGCCAGCGGGGCCACCGGCGTGAAAGGGGCGCGGAAATGATCGACCAGGAAATCGATGAACGCGCGCGCCCGCGCGGTCTGGTCGCGCTGGCCCGGATAGTAGACGAACAGGTCGGCCGGAGGCAGGGCGGCGCCGGGCAGCACCAGCCGCAAGCGCCCGCTCTCCAGGTACTTGGCCAGATCCCACTCGGAGCGCATCAGGATCCCATGCCCGTCCAGCGCCCAGCCCAGGACGATGTCGCCATCGTTGCTCGACAGCGTGCCATGTACCCTGACCATCTCGCCTTGGCTTCCTGCTATGAAGCGCCATATGCCATGTGCGTCGTCGTTCTGGCGATGGATGATGCAGCGGTGATTGGCCAACTCGGCCAGGCTCGCCGGGGTGCCATGCCGCTCAAGGTAGGCGGGTGACGCGCACAGGAAGCGCCGGTTCGACATGATGCGGCGCGCGTTGAGGCGGCCATCCGGCAGGGCGCCGAAGCGTATTGCCAGGTCGAAGCCGCTCTCCACGAGATCGATTGCCTTGTCGGTGACTTCGAACTGCACCTCCACGAACGGGTAGCGCCTGGCAAATTCGGAGACGAGCGGGGCGATGGTCGTCCGGCCGAAGCCGAGCGTGGCGTTGATGCGAAGCAGCCCGCGCGGCTCGGCACGGCTGCTGGAAATGGCATCCTCCATCTCGCGCAGATGGGCAAGGATCTGCGTGGCATGCGCAAGGTAAATCTCGCCCTCGCGCGTCAGGCTGGTGCTGCGGGTGGTGCGGTTCACCAGCCGCGCGCCAAGCCGTTCTTCCATTAGCGCGAGCCGCTTGGTGGCTGCCGGTGGCGTCAGGTTCAGCGCCCGCGCGGCGGCCGAGAGATTGCCGTGTCTCGCAATCAGCACAAAGAACTCCAGGTCCGAGGTGATATCGGTTTTCACTGATGGAGAAGAGTGATGGGTATCCCGGTGGATTCTAAGCCGGTTTTTGCCGCCAGGAGCCGCACCAGTATTAACCATAAGTGAATAGTGAAATGCGTTCTGGCGAAACTCAGCCATGCGCCGCCTCGCTACGCTGGAGCCTTCCTACCACTCAGCGCACGCACCGCGTGCCACGCTCCAGGAGACGCTCCAATGAACATCGTGGAAATTCGCGAGAAGACGGTGCCCATCAGCTCGCCGATCCGCAACGCCTATATCGACTTCAGCAAGATGACGCTGAGCCTCGTCGCCGTGGTGACCGACGTCATCCGCGATGGCAAGCCCGTCATCGGCTATGGCTTCAATTCCAATGGCCGTTATGGGCAGGGGCTGCTGATGCGCGAGCGGTTCATCCCGCGCGTGCTCGAGGCGGACCCCGCAACCCTCATCGACGACAACGGCACCAACCTCGATCCCCACAAGATCTGGGCGGCAATGTTTACCAACGAGAAACCGGGCGGCCACGGCGAGCGCTCGGTGGCGATCGGCACCATCGACATGGCGGTGTGGGATGCGGTGGCAAAGATCGAGGGCAAGCCGCTGTTCCAGTTGCTGGCCGAGCGCTACGGCGACGGCAAGCCGCAGCGCAAGATCTTCGTCTACGCGGCGGGCGGCTACTATTACCCGGGCCAGGACCACGGCAAGCTCAAGGATGAGATGCGCAGCTATATTGATCGCGGCTATACGGTGGTCAAGAAGAAGATCGGCGGCGCCTCGCTCGACGAGGACCTGCGCCGCATCGACTCGATTCTCAGCGTGCTGCAGGATGGCCAGAAACTCGCCGTGGATGCCAACGGGCGCTTCGACCTGGACACCGCGATACGGTATGCGAAAGCCCTCTCGCAATACGATCTGTTCTGGTACGAGGAGCCGGGCGATCCGCTCGATTTCGAGCTGCAGGCCACGCTGCGCAACTACTACGACAAGCCGATGGCAACGGGCGAGGACCTGTTCTCCATGCAGGACGCGCGCAACCTGATCCGCTATGGCGGCATGCGTCCCGACCGGGACTGGCTGCAGTTCGACTGCGCGCTGAGCTACGGCCTGGTGGAGTACCTGCGCACGCTGGACATGTTGTCTGGGCACGGCTGGTCGCGCACGCGCTGCATTCCGCATGGCGGCCACCAGATGTCGCTCAATATCGCGGCCGGGCTTGGCCTTGGCGGCAACGAGTCCTATCCGGACCTGTTCCAGCCCTACGGCGGCTTTCCCGATGGCGTGAAGGTCGATAACGGCTACATCACCATGCCGGACTTGCCGGGCATCGGCTTCGAAGGCAAGGCCGACCTGTATCGCGCCATGCAGGCACTGGCGGGCTGATGACAGTCCATAGGCCGGCTTGCCGGCCTATGTTGCGTACAGAGTACAAATCCTTGGGAAATTTCTGACTGTCGTTGAGTTGGCATCCTGCTTTGTGATAAAAAGCGAATCATTCTCATTTTCATTAGCATTATTATTTGAGAATGACTTGGCGCTTCGCACCACACTGCAGCCCAGGTTTCCGCCAGACCCAACCTTCCCAAGGACGTTTCCGCCGATGTTCAATCACCGCCGCTTGCCGCTGCGCGCCGCCGCATGCCAGGCAATGCCCCGCCTTTCGCCCACTGCCAGCGCTGTCTTTGGCCTGACCGTCGCGTTCGCCACGCTGCCGGCCGCCAGCCTCGCGCAGACCGCCACGCCGGCGGCCACGCAAGCCGATACCACCTTGCCCGTGGCCACCGTCATGGCCGAGCGGCTGACCGAGCCGGCCAAGGTGGAGAGGATTGGTGGTGGAGCGCTGGGCGAGCGCAAGCCTGTCGACACGCCGTTCTCGGTGGTGGCGGCAAGCAGCGAAGAGATCCAGGACCGCATGGCGCAGACCGCCAGTGACGTGTTCAAGTACGATCCCGCGGTGTCCATCCTGGGCGAGAACGGCCGTACCGAAAACTCCTATTTCGCCGTGCGTGGCATGGCCATCGACCTGCTCAACGGCACCAAGGTGGACGGCCAGAACTTCGTTTCCTGGAACACCGACCTGCCGCTGGAACCGTTCGAGCAGGTAGAACTGCTCAAGGGCTTGTCGGGCTTCATGTACGGCTTTGGCAGCCCCGGCGGCATCATCAACTATGTGGTCAAGCGCCCCACCGACGAGCCATTGCGCCAGTTCACCGTGGGCTACCAGGCCAACAACGTGTGGAGCGAGAAGATCGACCTGGGCGGGCGCTTCGGGCCGGACCAGCGCTTTGGCTATCGCCTCAACGCGGCCCATGAAGAAGGCCGCACGGCCGATCCGGGCGTGCAGCTGCGTCGCGAGGTGGTATCGCTGGCCACGGATTTCCGCGTTACGCCGGACCTGACATGGAGCGCCGACGTGATGTACTGGAAGCGCAAGACCAACGGCACCCTGTTTGGCCTGGGGTTCGACGCCAGCCTGCCGGTCGCCGATGCCAGCAAGGTCTCGCGCCGCTTCGTCCAGCCCTACAGTTTCCACGAGACCGAGACCACCACGGTGGGCACCGGCGTGGACTACCGCATCAACGACAAGTGGAAGGCCAGCTTCAAGTACCGCTTCGCGCGCGAGAGCCGCTTCAGCGGGGACAGCTACATCTTTGTCAACGATGCCGCCGGCAACTTCTCCGACACCCAGTACAACTGGAAGTCGGCGTTTTACTACCAGGCCTATGACGGCATGGTGCAGGGCAGGTTTTCCACCGGCAGCATCCAGCACGACGTGGTGTTCGGCGTGGGCTACCAGTCCCAGGTGCGCGTCAACGATGCAGGCGTTGGCGCCAACGATGGCATCTTCCTGGGCGAGAACAATCTCTACAATCCCACGCTGCTGGCCAACCAGGCTTCCGGCCTGGTGTACCAGCCGTACCGCGACTACAAGATCACGCAGAAAGCCGTCTACGCCAGCGACACCATCCAGCTCACCCAGCGCTTCTCGGTCTTGGCCGGCCTGCGCTACACCGATTTCAGCCAGGACAATTTCGACAGTTCGGCCAATGTCACGGCGAGCTACGGCGCCAAGCCGGTCACTCCCACCGTGGCCCTGATGTTCAAGACCGACAATGATTCCACCGCTTACGTCAGCTATGTGGAGTCGCTTGAGCAAGGCGGCTCGGCCAGCAACACCAACGCCAACTTCCCGCAGACCTATGGCCCGCTCAAGAGCAAGCAGTATGAGGTTGGCTACAAGACCGAGCGCCGCGACTGGGGTGCCAACGTAGCGCTGTTCCGCGTCGACCGCGGCTACGAGTACACCAACACGGCCAACGTCTTCGTGCAGGACGGCACCCAGCGCTACACCGGCCTGGACACCAGCGGCTGGCTGCGCGTGGCGCGCGACTGGCGGGTGATGGGCGGCGTGCTGTGGCTCGACACCAAGGCCACCGGCATCGACGATCCCGCGGTCAACGGCAAGCGCATCTATGCCACCCCCAGCTACATCGTCAGCGGCCGCGTGGAGTACGACGCGCCCTTCCTGCGCGGCCTGACGCTGGCGGCCGGCGCCAAGGTCACCGGCGCCATGTGGGTGAATGCGGCCAATACCCAGTACGTGCCGTCGTACACCACCGCGGACTTGAGCGCCAGGTACACCACGCGCTATGCCGGCAAGACGGTGACGTTGCGGGCCGCGGTCAACAATGTGTTCGATCGTCGCTACTGGACTACCACCTACGGCGGCTTTGTGTTGCCGAGTGCGGCGCGCACATTCCTGGCGAATGCCACCGTGCAGTTCTAAGGGGATGGGGGCGCGGCGCATGCCGTGCGACGTCGCCCTTGCCTCTACCGCCCGCTTGCCCTGTCAGGCTCGCCGCGCGCCTGCTGGATGCGCTTCAGCTTGCCCTGCAGCTGCACGATGCGGGTCTCCCACAGGCCGATGGCGCAGTTCATGTCGACCTGCCCGCCTCGCGCGCAATCCGTTGCCAGGCGGTCATCCCGCCAGCGGATCCAGCGCCGCTCGTCGTCCCTCACCTGGATGAATTCGGCGCTGTTCAGGAAGAAACGCAGATTTTCGTAGATGATCCCCAGCCGTCCATCCGCGTCGCCAAGCCGGCGGTCATTGCAGATCAGTTTCTCCGGCCCGGTCCTGGCGTTGCCGCAATTGAAGCTCGGCGGCAGCATCGCCGCTCCGGCGTTGTACGTCCCCGCCCCCGCGTTGTACGGCGCCGCCGCGCGCGGGGGCGCCGTATCGATCTGCGCCACGCGCGTCTTCAAGGCGTTCAGGTCGCGCTCCAGGGCGTCCAGCCTGCGCTCGTGTTCGTTGATCACGGTCAGGATCCGCTGCATGCTGTCCTCGACCTGGTCGCGCAATTGCTTCGTGTCGGCCGCGCTCAGGCGCTGGGTCTGCAATTGGCGCAGCGCCGCCAGCTGTACGTCGGCGGCATGGAGTTGCTCGCGCAGCTCCGCCTGCTTTGCCGCGCTGTTCTCGGCGCTGGCGGCCAGGCTGGCCTCCAGCTGCTTTTCGAGTGTCTTCAGTTCTTGCTCATTGGCCTTGGCTTCGGTGATGCCGAGCGCGTCGAGCCCGAAGCCGATGGCTTCGTGGACCGCGTATTCCCGCAACTGATGCACCAGCCATTCGCCGGTGCGCAGCAGCGTGCCCACGACCCGCCCCGAGGGCGCGGCATGTGCCACCGGTGCCACGGCGCACAGGGCAAGCAAGGCGATGACTGTCGCCCGTGCGGCATGCCGCGCAAGTTGCGAGCGCCGGCCGGGCGGTCGTGTTCGTGCGCCGCCGCCCGGCGCCATCAGGGAGGTAGGCATGATTGAGCACTCGCTGTTGCCGCACCGTTGTCGCCGGCACAGAACCGGGCGACCGCCGCGCCGATCGACTCGGCCATCATCTGCCGGTACGCCGGATCGCCAAGCCGGGTTTCCTCGGCGCGGTTGACGATCACCCCGGCTTCGAACAGCACCGCCGGCATCTTCGTGGTAGCCAGGACCTTGAGTGCATCGAACCTGTAGATGCCCAGGTCCGGGTCGACCAGTTCCCTGTTCTCGCCTTCAATCTGTTCGGCATGGTGCAGGGTGGGACGCAGGCACCGCTTGTGCAGCTCGGACCCCAGCACGCGCGCGAACCGCAGGCTTTCGTCTGGCTGCTGGTTTTGGCCGGAGTAAAAGATCGAGTAGCCGCTGAAGTCGTCGCTGTAACGCTGCGGCTTGGCCTCATGGGTCCATGCGGATAGATAACGCGGCTGGACCGAGTCGTGATGGAGCGACAGGAACAGATCCGCCCCGCGGCGATTCGCCAGCTCGGAGCGGTCTGTCAGCGAGATATCCGCGCCGCGCTCGTTGGTCAGGATGACGTTGGTGAACCCCATGCCCGCCAGCACCGGCACCAGCGCTGCCGCGAGGCGCGTGTTGAACTCGAACTCGGGCACGCCGCGCGCGCTCGTTGCGCCCGGGTGGCTGGCTGTATGTCCCGCATCAATGGCAATCACGAAGCGGCTCCTGTCGCACTGTTGCGATGCCGGGCTTGCCGGGAGCGACAACGCCAACGCCAGGCCGGCGAACACCAGCCGGGCCAATCGCACCGGAGTCAGAGACTGCATAGCTTGCATAGGCGCTAAAACCCGCGCTAAAACCTGCGCTAAATCGATAGGCCCACGATTCTATCGGGTTGCCGTCGGCCTACGCCATCAACAGCAATGCCGCGCCACAGCCCACCAGCGCCACCGCCCACACCCGGTCCAGGTTGATCCAGCCGGTGCGCAGGAAACCCACGCCGATGCGGTCGTACACCAGCAGCGCCACGGTGCCGATGGCAAGCAGCATGGCCAGCGTGTGCAGCCCGAGCGCCAGCAGCGCCGGCATGAGCGGTCCGCCTGCCGCCGGTGCGCCGGCGGCGCGGCACAACGGCAGCAGCACCGGCACCAGCATCAGCCCCGCGCCGTGCGTGCCCGCCATCAGGAACGACCATAGCGCCAGCCCGGCCATGCCGGCCTGCATGCCGACGCGGGGGCGCTGGCGATGGCCGCGCAGCGCATGCCAGGCAGCCCAGCCGATCAGCACCGCGCCGCCGGCGCGCGCCAGCCATTGGGGATCTAGCAGGCTGCCAAGCGTGAGCGTGGCGGCCAGCACCAGGGCCACCGCAATGGCGTGGCCGAGCGCGATCGGCAGCAGTGCTAGCAGCACCACCTTGCGCCGCCCGCGATGCAGCCCTAGCGCCACGGCAAACAGCCAGCCCATGGCAGGATTGATGCCGTGGAACAGGCCCAGCGCGGCAATGGCCAGCCACGGCCACCAGAGCGGCCACAGGGCGGACCACTGCGTGGCGAACTGCGTGCCCAGCGGCACGCCTGTGGTGGCGAACATGGCAGGGGCGCAATGGCGTTATGCGGCTATGGGAAGCAATACGAATCCGACGAGCAATCCCCGCCTTCCAGCCTGACCTGGTGCGGGCGATGGCCCGCCGGCCAGCGCAGGAAGAACCGTGGGTCGAAGCGGATGCCGCCTTCGGGTGCGGCGTCGAGCTTGACCATCCAGCCCTCGATGCCCTCCGGGTAGAACTGCGCATCGACCGCGCCATAAAGCGAGTTGGTGAAGTAGATGCGCCGCCCGTCGCGGCTGACCTCCACCATTTGCGGGCCGCCGTTGAGCGCGGCGCCACCTGCGCCCGGATGCGTGGCGTGCGAGACGATGCCGCCGATGCGCACGCAGCCGGTCTGCCTGGGCGCGAACGGGTCGGAGACGTCGTACTGCAGCAGGTCGCCGGTGCCCCAGCAGGACACGTAGAGGAAGCGGTCGTCCATCGACAGGTCGATATCGCTGACCAGCGGCGGCACCGCCTTGAAGCCCTTGAGGATGGGTGGCAGCAGGTCGGGGTCCGCAGCCTCGGCTGGAATATCGATGATCTTGCGGATCGCCCATTTGCCTTCGTCCCGATACCAGACCCAGATGGATGAGGACAGGTCCTTCAGGCTGATCACGCAGTTGACGAAACCGTACGCCTTGGTGGGGTCGTGCGCGGGACGCAGCTCGAACACGAGCTGGTATTCCTCGCCGAAGTCGATCTCCTGCAGGTGCTTGCGCTTGGTCATGTCCCAGAAATGCAGCCGCCTGCCGTAGCGCGAGCCGAGCAGGATCTCCGGCACCAGGCCATCCTCGATCATGTCCGGCGTGCCCCATTCGCTGGTCACCAGGGTGTCAAAGCCAAGGTGCCACCAGCCGTCATAGGCAAAATGCTGCGGGCCGCGCTCCACTTCCCATTGCCCGAGCGGGTCGAAGCCCTGCTGGTCCAGCAGCATGATGCCGCCCGGCCCCTTGCCCTCTGCGTTACCCAGTGCGGTCACGTAGATGCCGCCGGGGCCGCAATGCACGGTATGCGGGCGCGAGTAACCGGTGCGCTCGGCCAGCTCGCCCGGCTCGATGATCTTGGTAATGGCAGGCCGCAGCGGATCGGGCTTGGTGTCGATGATGTAGATGCGCGACGAGCGCAGGCCCGGCACCACCAGGTAGCGCCGCTCCATATGCGGGTGCGGGGCGTTCGGGCACAGGCAGGACGAGCAGGCGTTCCAGCCGAAGTGATGCAGTTCGTCGCCCGCGTTGGGCACCATGACCTGGCCGACGATGGTGCCGTAGGCCTTGGAGGCGGGATCGACGTCGACTACGGCAATGCCGTCAGGCTGGGTACGCGTGGGATCGAACATCGCCACATAGGCGAGTGCTTCGGGCGGCGCCTTTGCTGCCAGGCGCGGGGAGGGGTAAAAGCTCGGATCGGGCTTCCAGGTCGCCATGGTGCATCTCCTTGCGCCGCCACTGGCTTTGAACTATAGGACACATGGCGGCGGACGTCGGATGTCTGGCGCCGGCTCAGGCACGCATCCATGGTTGCACCCGGGCACTACGCCTGTCTGCCGGCCAGGGACGCGGCGGGGCCGGCCCGGTAGCTATACGCCAGCGCCAGCAGGATGAGGATCGGCACGGCAAGGCACCAGTACGACGCCTGCACATAGGCATACGCGCCCGACACGGCGCCGGCCGCGAATGCGGCGATGGCGGGGACCATCTTGCGCAGCCGGTTCTTCGCCGCGGCCACCTTGTCGGCCGAGGCGCTGCGCAGCTCGACCAGGTCGATGATGACCTGCGTGCTGTTGCCCGTCATGATGGTGGTCGGCACATGGTCGGTCAGCACGATCCGGGATTGCGCGTTCTGGATCGCCATGGCGGCTACCCCCAGCATCCCGGTTGCAATGGCCGATGGCATGTCGGGCGAGGCCATGGGCGAGGCCAAGCAGCCCGCCAGCATGAAGGCGGCAAGCAACAAGCCTTGCGTGACCAGCAGCGGCGGCAGCGGTGGCCTGCCGCGCGCCTGCATGGCATCGACGGCGATCTTCGTCGCCGCCACCGATAGCGCGAACACCGGCAGCGCCAGCAGCTTGGCCAGCACGCCACCGGTCGCGTGCGCGAGCGCCACCCCGAGCATGACAAAGTTGCCGGTGACGTGCGCGGTGAACAGGCCGAACAAGGCGATAAAGCCGACCACATCGACGTAGCCCGCAACCAGGCTGAGCATGGCCCCCTTGAACACCTGGCTGGCGATTGCCTGCGGTTGCGTGGGCGGCGAGGACTGTGCCGAGGACTGTGGCGAGGACTGTGGCGTGGTCGGCATGGCGGGGTTCATGTTTGTGAAGAGGAGGGCGCTCGCCCGTAGTACAGCATAGGACGTGCGTGCCCGTCCAATTGCAAATTTTCTTGATTTTTCCTGAACCCGGCCCATAATGCAAACGTTTGCAAAAAACGGAAACCAGAGATGAATATGGAGACGACACTTGCCCCGAGGCTCGGCCGTGGCCTGGCCGTGGTGGACGACGAACACACGCTGAGCCAACTGGTCAAGGAGGCGATGCGCGATACCACCAACCCGCGCCTGCGGGAGATCGTCGACGCGCTGGTCGATCATCTGCACGCATTCCTGCGGCAGGTGCGGCCCAGTGACGAGGAGTTCGAGTTCGGGCTGCGCTTTGTCGCGGCGCTGGGCCATGCGACCAACGCAACCAACAACGAGGTCGTGCTGGCGGCCGATGTACTCGGCTTGTCAACGCTGGTGACGCTGATGAACAACGGCATCACCGATGGCCGCACGCCGGGCGCCCTGCTGGGCCCGTTCTATCGCGGCGGCGCGCCGTCTTACGCGTGCGGGGATTGCGTGGTGCAAGGCGAGACGCCGGGGCTGCCATTGTTTGTGAGGGGGCAAGTGCGCAACACCGCCGGCGAGCCCCTGGCCGGCGCGCTGGTGGAAGCGTGGCAGGCTTCGCCGGTTGGCCTCTACGACAACCAGGACCCCTCGCAACCGGACAAGAACCTGCGCGGCGCCTTTCGGGCCGATGCGCAAGGCCGCTTCCATTTCCGCACGGTGCGCCCGGCGGGCTATCCCGTGCCGACGGGCGGCCCCGTCGGCCAGCTGCTGGCCGAACAGAACCGCCATCCGTACCGCCCGGCGCACATTCATTTCATCGCCGCGGCACCGGGTTATCGCACGCTTGTCACGCAGGTGTTCGCCGACGATTCCGAGCATCTGGAGTCGGACGTGACCTTTGGCGTGCACCGCGAACTGGTGGGCCATTTCCGGCGTGTGGACGAAGGCACCAGCCCTTGGGGCGGCTTCCCGGCGCCGTTCTACACGCTGGATTTCAATTTTGTGCTGGAGCCGGGCGAGCAGACCTTCCCGACGCCGCCGATCGACTGATTACCGAACACGGACGAACTGACGATGACCATTCAACAACAAGGCTCGACCCCGCAACTTGCCGGCAAGGTTGCCGTGATCCTCGGCGGCACCGGCGGCATCGGCATGGCGACGGCGCGCAAGCTCGCCGCCCTGGGGGCCAGCGTGGTGCTGGTCAGCCGCGACGCGCAGACTGCCGCGCGGGCGGTGGCTGAATTGCCGCCGGGCAACCACCATGCGGCCGTGGCACAGATCAGCGACACCGCCTCGCTCGTGCGCCTGGCCGATGACGTGCAGCGCAAGTACGGCCGCATCGACATGCTGGTCAACAGCGCGGGCTTCACCAAGGCGATAGCGCATGCCGACCTCGACGCGCTGGACGATGCGCTGATCGATGAGATGTTCGCCGTGAACTGGCGCGGCCAGTTCGCCGCGATCCGCGCCATGGCGCCGCACCTGAAGGCAACGGGCGAGGGGCTGGTGGTCAACGTGGGGTCCATCGCGGGGCGCACCGGCATGGGCAGCAACGTGGCGTACTGCGCGGTGAAGGCAGGGCTCGACATGATGGCCGTATCGCTGGGCCGGGCGCTGGCGCCGGAGATCCGCGTGCTCAACGTATCGCCCGGCGTGGTTGACACCGATTTCGTGCCCGGGCGCGACAGCGCCTTCAACGAGCGCGCGGCCAGGACCACGCCGCTCAAGCGCATCGGCAAGCCGGATGACGTCGCCGATGCCATCGTGGCCTGTGCCACGTCGCTGCGCTTTTCCACCGGCACCACCATCGTGGTCGACGGCGGGCGCCAGCTTGGCTGATCCCGCCTCCCACACATTGTTCCAGGCAGCAAGACACCAACACGTTCACCATGCATAGCAGAAAGACCATCATTACCTGCGCCGTCACCGGCAATATCGTTACCCCGGCGCAACATCCCGGCCTGCCGGTGACGCCGGCGCAGATCGCCACGGCGGCGCTGGAGGCGGCCGAGGCGGGCGCGGCCGCAGCCCACATCCATGTGCGCGACCCCGAGACCGGGCGCCCATCGATGGCGCTCGAGTACTACGCCGAGGTGATCGAGCTGATCCGCAAGCGCAACAAGGCACTCATCATCAACCTGACCACCGGCCCGGGCGGGCGCTTCGTGCCGGGCGAGGACGAACCCCGCAACGCCGGCCCGGGCACCACGCTGGTCCGCCCGGAAGTGCGCGTCGCGCATATCGCCGCGCTGCGCCCCGATGTGTGTTCACTGGACCTCAACACCATGAATTCCGGTGCGGACGTGGTCATCAACACGCCCCGGAACGTGCGCAAGATGGCGGCCATCATCCGCGAGGCGGGCGTCATGCCGGAGCTTGAAATCTTCGACTCCGGCGACCTCCACATGGCGCGCGACTTCATCCAGGAAGGCGTGCTGGACGGCCCCGGCCTGTGGACCTTCGTGCTCGGCGTGAAATACGGTTTCGCGGCCACGCCGGAGACCTTGTTCTACGCGCGCAATATGCTGCCGCCGGGCGCGCACTGGTCCGCCTTCGGCGTTGGCCGGGCGGAGTTCCCGATCGTGGCGCAGGCGTGGCTGGCGGGCGGGCATGTCCGGGTTGGCCTGGAGGACAACATCTACTTGGAAAAGGGCGTGCTCGCGCCGGATAACGCAGCGCTGGTCGCCAAGGCGCGCGACATCATCAAATCGCTGGGCGGCGCGCTGGCGTCGCCACACGAGGCCCGGGCCACGCTCGGCCTGCGGGCGGCATGAACGAACAGGCCAGCACATACACAAGCACATACACATACACATACACATACATCACATCATCATGAACACTATCCGCGTCTCCCAGAAGGCAGCGAACATCGACGCGCTGCAACTCGAGTTCGTCGGCATTCCCAAGCCCGTGCCCGGCTCCGGCCAATGCGTCATCGAAGTCGCCAGCGCGGGCGTCAACCCGAGCGATGTCAAGGCCACGCTGGGTTTGATGCCGCACGCCGTATGGCCGCGTGTCCCCGGCCGCGACTACGCCGGCGTGGTGGTGGACGGCCCCGCGCACCTGCTGGGCAAGGAAGTCTGGGGCAGCGGCGGCGAGCTTGGCATTCGCCGCGATGGCACGCACAGCCGCTATCTGACGCTCGACGTTGCCGCGGTGCGCGAGAAGCCCGCCAATGTGACTTTGCAAGAAGCCGGCGCGGTTGGCGTGCCGTTTGTCACCGCCTATGAGGGCCTGCGCCGCGCTGGCCTGCCGAAGGCCGGCAGCGTGGTGCTGGTGTGCGGCGGCAACGGCAAGGTTGGCCAGGCTACCATCCAGATTGCCACCGCGCTGGGCGCGCGCGTCTTCGCCGTGGAACGCGAGGCCGGGCCGTTTCGCGGCCACGCCAGCAGCACCGTGCGCATGCTGGACGCCAGCCGCGACAACATCGCCGAAGTGGTGCGCAACGAGACCGACGGGCACGGCGCGGATATCGTCTACAACACGGTCGGCAGCCCATACTTCGAGCAAGCCAACAAGGCCATGGCGATCGGTGCCGCGCAGATCTTCATCTCGACCATCGACCGCGCCGTGCCGTTCGACATCTTCGCCTTCTACCGCGGGCAGCATACGTATGTGGGCATCGACACACTAGCCATGGACAGCATCGCTTGCGCGGCGGTCTTCGATCAGCTCGGCCCCATGTTCGCGGCCGGGCAGCTCAGGCCCTTCCCGGTGCACGCGGACTACACCTTCGCGCTGGCGCGCGCCGCCGAGGCTTACCGCGCGGTGCTGCAAGGCGCCCCGGAACGTGTGGTGCTGATGCCATGAACACGACCCGGTTCGCCGCCGCGCCGGCCTATTTCCCGCCCGGCCACGAGGGCATGGGCTGCCTGCGCCTGCAGGGGTTTGAGGCCGGGCCGTCGGCGTCGCTCTGGCTCGGTGTCTCGGTGATCCTGCCGGGCGGCCATACCGGGCTGGATGCCTCGCCCATGGAAAAGCACTATGTGGTGCTGGAGGGGGAAGTCACCATCAGCAACGGGGAGCAGGTCGCGCGTCTGTCGCAGTACGACTCGGTCTGCCTGGCGCCGGGTGAAGCCCGCAAGGTGGAGAATCCCGGCAACCGTCCCGCCATGCTGCTGCTGGCCATGCCGTATCCGCCTTGAACTTTTACTTTGCTTGCAAACGTTTGCAAATGCTTCAAATTGACCAGACGGACGCGCCACGCCGCGAATCCGCAATAGGGGAAGAGAGATATGGGAAATGCCTGGAGGCATAGGAGGCACCGGTTGCATGGGTGGCAGGAGACAACAAAGGACAGCGCGGCGAGCCCCGCGCCTCGGCACCGGTGGCCGGGCCTGATGGCTGGCGCCGGGGCGCTCGCCGTGGTGGCGGTGTGCGGGCCCGCTCATGCGCAATCCACGGTAACGGTCTATGGGCGGCTCAACACCAGCATCGAGTATTCGCGCGCCAGCACCGCCACCGACGGCGCCGTGCTGGGCGGCACCGGACGGCTGACCAATAACCGGTCGGTCTTCGGCTTGCGGGGCGAAGAGGGCCTTGGCGGCTCTCTCAAGGCAATCTGGCAGATCGAGAGCAACCTGTCGATCGATAACGGGGCCGGGCAGATTGCGGGACGAAACTCTCGCATTGGTTTGAGCGGTGACTACGGTACGTTTTTCATGGGGCACTGGACCACGCCCTACACCGAAGCCACCATGGAATACGACCCCTATTACCCGACCACCGCCGGGTATATGGCGCTGATCAGCAACGGCTCGGCATCGAGCACCAACAACATCCAGGACACGCACTCCTTCGATCGCCGCGAGCAGAACATCGTGCAATACCGCAGCCCGGAATGGAGAGGCTTGCGCGCGGGGGTGGGCTGGGGCGTGCCCGAGGAAAAGCTCACCACGCCGCGCAACCCGGCGCTCTACTCGTTCGCCACCACCTATGACCGCGGGCCGCTCAACGTGGCGCTGGCCTACGAGATACACCAGCACTACCAGACGGCGGGCCGCAACGACGATGCCATCAAGGTGGGCGTGTCCTACCAGTTCGCCAGCACCAAGGTCTCCGCCCTGTATGAGCGGCTGCACTACCGCACCGCCACGGGTGACCTGACGCGCAACGGGTACTACACCTCGGTGGTGCAAAAGCTCGGGCCCGGCAGCATCAGGCTGGGTTTCGCGCTAGCCAGCAACGGCGCCGGCAATGCCACCGAGACGGTGGGGTTTTTTCGCAGCGGCGCGCAGACCGGCGCCACCCAGTTCACGGTCGGCTATGACTACCCGCTGTCAAAGCGCACCGCGCTCTTTACCTACTACAGCCGCATCAACAACAGGAAAAACGCTATCTACGACTTCGCCATCAACAGCCTCGGCGTTTCGGCAGGCGCCGATCCGCAAACCTTTGCGCTAGGCATGCGCCACAACTTCTAACCCTCGAACCTGACCATCGCGCCGCCCAGCCCCGGCCGGACCACGATCCGGCCGGACCCGAGGCGGTGGAGGAGACAACCGTGATTCGAAACATCCTGCTGTGCGCCACCCTCGCGGTGAGCGCCGGGGGCGCGCTCGCCCAGCCGCCCCAGTATCCCGCCAAGCCGATCCGCCTGGTGGTGCCATTCTCATCCGGCAGCGCGACCGACATCCTCGCCCGCATCGTTGGCAACAAGCTGGGCGAATCCGGCCGCTACCAGATGATCGTGGAGAACCGGCCCGGTGCGGGCGGCACGCTCGGCGCGGGGCTGGTCGCCAAGGCCGCGCCGGATGGCTACACCCTGATCCTGGTATCGGTCGGGCATGCCATCAATGCCACGCTTTATCCCAAGCTGTCGTACGACACCGTCAAGGACTTCGCGCCGGTGACGCTGGTGGCGACGGTGCCCAACGTGCTGGTGGTAAACAGCGCCAGCAAGCTGGGTTCGGTCAAGGACGTGGTGGCAGCGGCCAAGGCCAAGCCTGGCACGATGAACTTCGATTCCGCCGGGTCCGGCAGCTCGACGCACCTGAGCGGGGAGTTGTTCAAGATGGAAGCCGGCGTGGATATCGCGCACATTCCTTACAAGGGCACGGGCGAGGCGCTCACCGATGTCATGGCGGGCCGTGTCGACCTGATGTTTGCGCCCACTGTCTCCGCCATGCCGTTCGTGCGCCAGGGCAAGCTCAAGGCGCTGGCGGTGACCACACCGAAGCGGGCTACCGCCTTGCCGGACATCCCGACGGTGGCGGAGTCGGGCTTGCCGGGTTACGCCTTCGAGTCATGGTTCGGTGTGCTGGCGCCCGCGGGCACACCCAAGGAGATCGTGGCCGCGCTCAATGGCGAGATCGCCAAGGCGCTGGCCACGCCCGAGGTGCGCGAGCGGCTGTCGGTGCAAGGCGCCGAAGCGCGCACGTCCACGCCGCAGGAGTTCGAGCGCTATATCAAGGCGGAGATCGCCAAGCTGGCGCCGGTGGTGCGGCAGTCCGGCGTGCAGGCCGGGCAGTAGGAGGCGCGCGGGAAGGTTGGCAGGCAAGCGGGCCCGGCGCGTGCGTCTTCGCTTAAAATGGCATGTTCTCACTCACCACACACCAGCCCTCCTGCCCGCATGGACCAGCGCAAGCGCATTACCCTGAAGGACCTGGCGGCGAAGGCGGATGTCCATTACTCCACCGTTTCCCGGGTGATGAACGCCGCCACGCGGCACCTGGTCGCCGATGAGGTGGCCGAGCGCATCCTGCGCATGGCCGACGAGCTCGGTTTCCGGCCCAACCGCATCGCCGCCGGGCTGCGCACCAAGCGCTCCGGGCTCATCGGCGTGGTGCTGCCGGATATCTCCAACCCCGTGTTCCCGCCGATCCTGGCCGGGCTCGAGGGCGTGCTGGCCTCGCATGGCTATGTGCCCATCGTGGTCAATGTAGGCGCCGACAAGACGCGCCAGCGTTTTGTCATCGACCAGATGATGGGCCGCCAGGTCGACGGCCTGATCCTGGCGACCGCCGAGCGCGAGGATGCCGTGCTGGACTACTGCGTCAAGCAGCACATCCCCGTGGTGATGGTCAATCGCGGCGAAGATCTCGGCCGGGTGCCCTGCGTGGTGAGCGACAACCTGCTCGGGATGCGGCTCGCCGTCGATCATCTGGTGGCGCTCGGGCATCGCCGCATTGGCCATATCGCCGGGCCGGACTCGCTGTCCACCGGCCACCAGCGCAAGCAGGGTTTTATCGATGCGGTGCGCCGGCACAAGCTGCGCAAGAACGAATGGGCGATCGTGGAAGCGGCAAGCTACGGCCGCGAAGCGGGGCGCGAAGCGTGCCGCGCGCTGCTGGCGCAGTTTCCCGCGCTGACCGCGATCGCCGCGGGCAACGACCTGGTGGCGCTGGGATGCTATGACTACCTGCGCGAGGCCGGGATTGCATGCCCCGCGCGCGTCTCGGTGATCGGCCACAACGATATGCCCTTTGTCGATGCGCTCACGCCCGCGCTCACCACCATCCGGATTGCCGTTCACGAGATGGGCGTGCAGGCGGCGACGCTGCTGCTGGCGCGCATCGAGAACGCGAAGGCCGAGGCTGCCAGCGTGGTGCTCCGCCCGGAGCTGATCGTACGCGGCTCGACGGCGCCGCCGGCGCACTAGGCGGCTCGCGCAGGCGAGCAACCCGCATCTTCCGGGAATCGCAACGGTGGTCAACTACACATCCTTGTAGTGGGCACGGGTCATCGGCTTCAAAGCCATGCGCAGCAAGGGCTGCAGGTCATTTTTGAGTTGTGCGGATCCGGCGCGCCGATGTTTTCGGCCTTGATCTTTCGGTGTTTTAATCCATAATGCAAACGTTTGCAGAATCGACGCGAGGCACCCGGCATCAACCGGAATTGTGAGGCTGGCGAGGTGTCCTTTGCATGGGCTCACGCCCCGGCTACACCCAGGGACGGCCGTGTACACCCCTGGACAATGGCCGGCCTCATGCGGATAGGGAAGAATCGCGCTGCCCGCCAGGCAGGTTGGCGCATCTCGCGTTGCCGTTTTTTCCCGGAGTTTGAGAATAGAGGATTCAAATGATCGTCGCATGCCTTTTTCCCAGGTGCCGGGCATAGGACGCGGCATGACGATATCCGGCAGCTATCCCAGTCCCGGCGGCGCCTGGCTCGTCGACGACGGCGTGGTGCTGGTCGTTGACGATGACGCGGCCTTGCGCGATGGCATTGCCAGCCTGTTCCGCTCGATGGACATCCAGGTCAGGACCTTTGCCTCGGCGGCCGAGTTCCTGTGCTTTCCGATTCCCGATGTGCCGTGCTGCCTGGTGCTGGATGTACGCCTCAGGGGGGCCAGCGGGCTGGAGCTGCAGGCCATGCTGGCCGAGGTGGGCTGCCCGGTGCCGGTGGTGTTTATCTCTGGCCACGCGGACGTTGCCATGTCGGTCATGGCGATGCGGGCCGGCGCAACGCACTTCCTGACCAAGCCGTTCCGCGACCAGGACCTGCTCGATGCGGTGACGGAAGCCATTGGCAGGGACGTGCAGCGGCGCGCTTGCGAGCGGCGCGGGCGCGAACTGAAGGCTGCGTTCGAGACGCTGACATCGCGCGAGCGCGAAGTCATGGCACTGGCGGCGGCGGGCCTGATGAACAAGCAGATTGCCGACGATGTGGGCCTGAGCACGGTCACGGTCAAGATCCACCGCGCGCAGGCCATGAAGAAGATGGGCGCGCGGACCTTTGCCGACCTGGTGGTGATGGCGCACGTGCTTGGCCTGACCAACGCGGCGGCGCAGGCGTGATCACGATGCGCAGACCCTATCATCCGCGTCATTCGCTGCGCAAAGGCAGCTTGGGCAACGCCCGTGCGAGGCGGCGCGGCCTGCATGAAAGCGAGGCCTCCCTGGCCGAGGGCCAGCGCATCAGCAAGACCGGCAGCTGGCAATGGTGGCCGGCGCGGCGCGAGATGCGCTGGTCGGCGGAGATGTACCGGCTCTTCGGGCTCGACCCCGCGCCTGGCGCACCCGGCATGCACACCTTGGTAGCGATGATCCATGCCGGCGAGCGTGCCCGCGTGCTCGCCGGCATGGCTCGCGCCTGCAAGGAGGGCACGCCGTTCCAGCAGGAGTTCCGCATTCTGTGCCACAACGGCGAAGAAAAGCACCTCATCTGCGTGGGACAGCCGCGCCGGGGCAGCGAGCACAGCCTGGGCTTTGTCGGCACCGTGGTCGATATCACGGAGCGCCGCCGCGCCGAGGAAGTGCTGCGCGTGGCGCAGGCGGAACTGGCGCATGTGTCGCGCGTCGCCGTGCTGGGCGAACTGACGGCATCCATCGCGCACGAAGTCAGCCAGCCGCTGGCGGGCATCATCACGAATGGGGAAGCCTGCCTGCGCTGGCTGGACCGGGCGCAACCCAACCTGGAGGAGGCGCGCAGCGCGGTGCAGCGCATGATCAGTGAAGGCCGGCGCGCCAGCGCCGTCATCGGCCGCACGCGCGCGCTGGCGGCCAAGGGCGTACCGCAGCGCGCACCCGTGGACCTGGGCGCCGCCCTCGCTGAATCCCTGGCGCTGCTGATGCCCGAAATGGGCAACCAGGGCGTGGCGGTGTCCGCCCATGTGGTGCCGGGCTTGCCGGCGGTGCTGGGCGATCGCATCCAGCTGCAGCAGGTGCTGATCAACCTCCTGCTCAATGCCATGCAGGCCTGCGCGGCGGTGCCAGCCGGGCTGCGTTCGATCCTGGTGCGGTGCGAACGGCTCTGCGCCGCGCCGCCGCGGGTGCTCTGCACGGTGCAGGACACGGGCCCGGGCATCGCGCCGGCGAACATCCCGAACCTGTTCGACGCCTTCTTTACCACCCGGCCGGAGGGTCTGGGCATGGGCTTGTCGATCTGCCGCTCGGTGGTGGAGTCGCACGGCGGGCGCATCTGGGTCGACGAGCAGCCGGGTCCGGGCGCCACATTCCGTTTTACGCTGCCCGTGCGGGAAACGCGCTTATGATTGGCGTCTGACAGATGCCATCCCGCGGCAGGAGCGGCGGTTTTCACATATGCGTTCTCCCGATATTTCGCTTGGCGCCGCGATTCCCGCGGATGCGCCTCCCGCCCTGGCCGTGCTGCTTGGCGACATCGACCGTGCCCAGGATATCGAGGGGCTGGCGGGCGCCGTCTGCACCGCCGCCAGGCTGCTCGGGTTCAATCATTTCTATTTGCGCTACAAGGGGCTGCCGGGTTCCGGCGCGGCCCATGCCGGTTCGCTGACCAGCCTGCCGGGCGGCGCGAGCCTGCCGCTGCAAGCCCACGGCGAAGCCCTGGCGGCGCTGGTGGTCAAGGCGCGCGATTCCCTGGGGCCGGTGGTGTGCAGCAGCGCGGAACCCCTGGTGCGGACCCCTGATGACGCGACGCTGGCACGGGCCGAGCTGGACCGCCGGCTGACCGCGGCCATTGCCTTTTCCGCCAGCATGCCAAGCCACGAGATGGGCACGCTGGCGCTGCTGTCGCTCGATGGCAACGCGGGCGACGACGAGGCCGCCGTCTGCCGCGCGCGCCTGTTCGGCCCGGCCATCACGCAGGCCGTGCTCGATCGTTTCTGCGCGATCGCGCGCGGGCGTGCCGAGCCGGCGGTGTCGCTGACGGCGCGGGAGCTGGAGGTGCTGCGTTGGGTGGCGCTGGGCAAGACTTCCTGGGAGGCCGGGCAGATCCTCGGCATCTCCGAGCATGGCATTTCCCACCACATGCGCAACGTGATGCGCAAGCTGGATGTGGGAAACCGCTTGCAGGCGGTGCGCACGGCAATTGCGCTGGGGCTGCTGCCAGGCGAATAGCGCGGACAACGCGGCCGGGGGCGCCTGCGCGATGCTGTGTCATCCAGCCCGGCGCTATTCGCCCACCGGCGCCATGGCCACCTGCCAGCGCGGCGGGCTGCCGATGCTGGCGCTCAGGTGCTCGCAGAACGCCCGCACCTTGGCGCTGGCGCGCGGCAGCGCGCGCAGCAGGTAGATGCCGGTCTCCGGTTGCGTGGCCAGCCCATCCATCTCCAGCTCGATCAGGCGGCCATCGCCGATATCGCCGCCGATCGACCAGTCCGGCATCAGGGCAATGCCCAGCCCTTGCAGCACCGATAGCCGTCGCGCATCGCAGTCGTCGCACTCGAAGGCGAACATGGCCTGTTGCGCGACGTCGCTGTCCAGCAGCTCCCGCCAGCCGCGCATGCTGGTGCTGTGGCGGCGGTCGATCAGCCGGTGGCTGCCCAGTTCGCTGGCATGCCGCGGCTTGCCATGGCGCGCCAGGTAAGCCGGAGAGGCGCAGATCACGTAGCGTTGGCTGGCCACGCGCTGGGCGATCAGGCTGCTGTCCGCCTGCTGGCCCACGCGGATCACCAGGTCGATGCGCTCCACCACGGGGTCGACGATGCGCTCGGTCAGGTCCAGCTCGATGGCCAGGCGCGGGTACTTGTCATAGAGGGCGGCCAGGTGCGGCACCACGTGGCGCCGGCCAAAGGCGGGCAGGCAGCTTACGCGAAGCAGGCCGCCCACGCCCTGCTCCAGCGAGGTGACCTCGCTGCGCGCGTCGGTCATGTCGTGCAGGATCTTGACCGCGCGCTCGAACAGCAGGTTGCCGGCGTCGGTGCGGACCAGCGCGCGGGTGGAACGGGTAAACAGCGCCACCTGCAGCTCGTTCTCCAGGGAGTCGATCTGGCGGGCCACCGACGAGGCCACCATGCCCTTGCGGCGGGCCACGGCGGAAAAGCTGCGCGCCTGCGCCACCTCGACAAAGATCGAAAGATTCTCCGCAAATTTTGCCGATTCCATTTGTGCGTCCTGTGCAAAGGCGTTTCGCGGCCGGACCGGATTGCCCCGGCCGATGTGACAGGTTAGCATCGAATCCACGCCTTTCTCTCGGGCTATCTTCGCAATTTTGGCAAAAGCACGCCATCGTGCACTTGCCTCGGCGTGCACGATGGTGAGGCGCCGTCACCGCAACAGGAAGACAAAATGACAACAAGACTGGAGACAAGCCATTCCGATCAACCCCACGCCGCACGCGGCCAAGCGCTGCTGCGGCACCTGGCGGCCACCGCTGCGCTGGCGCTCGGCCTTGTTGGCGGCGCCAGCGCGCAAACCTACCCGGCCAAGCCGGTCACGCTGATCATCCCGTTTGCGGCCGGCGGCACGGTCGACAAGGTAGGCCGCTTGGTCCAGGAGGATTTCCGTGGCCGCCTTGGCCAGACAGTGGTCATCGAGAACCGCGCTGGCGCGGGCGGCACCATCGGCACTGGCGCCATCGCCCGCAGCACGCCGGACGGCTACACGGTGGGGATGATCTTCGACTCGTTCGCCACGGAATCGTCGATGTACCCCAAGCTGCCATACGCGCCAGAGCGTGACCTGACCGGCGTGTCATACATGGTGCGCTCGCCCATGGTGCTGGTGGTGCCGGTCAGCTCGCGGTTCCAGACGCTGCAGGATTACGTGGCCGCCGCGAAGAAGCCGGCCACCGTTTCCTATGCATCGGTGGGTGCCGGCAGCTCCAACCAGCTGGCGGCCGAGTTGTTCCACGAGACCGCGGGCACCAGCGGCATCCACACCCCTTACAAGGGCGGCGGCCCGGCCATTTCGGATCTGCTTGGCGGCCACGTCGATTCGATGATCGCCAGCCTGCCGCTGGTGCTGCCGCATATCCAGGGCGGCAAGCTGCGCGCGCTGGCGGTGACCTCGCCCAAGCGCGATGCGCACCTGCCCGCAGTGCCGGCGATTGCCGAGACCTACAAGGGCTTCGAAGTCTATTCGTGGGTAGGCATGATCGCACCGGCCAAGACGCCGGAGGCCATCCTGAACCGGCTGGCAGCGGACATGAGCGCCACCCTGCGTGACCCCAAGGTGGCGCAGCGCCTGGCCGACGGCGGCTTCGAGGTGGTGGCGGGCGGCCGGCAGGAGATGAATGCGCTGGTCAAGAGCGAGTCGCAGCGCTGGTCCCGCGTGATCAAGAGCCGCAATATCGTGGCCGACTGAGCATCGCATCATGAAATCCTTTGTCTACCAAAGTCATCCGCAGCGCGTGGTGTTTGGCGCCGGCGCCCTGGACCGGCTCGGCGCCGAGATCGACGCGCTGGGCGCGCGCCGCGTCCTGGTGCTGTCCACGCCCGGCCAGCGCGGCCAGGCCGAGCATGTGGCGGACCTGCTGGGCGAGCGTGCCGCGGGCGTCTTCGACGGTGCCGTGATGCACGTGCCGATCGAATCCGCGCGCGCCGCCCGCGAGCAGGCCGCGCGCCTGGGCGCGGATGGCGCGGTGGCGATCGGCGGCGGCTCCACCATCGGGCTGGGCAAGGCCATCGCGCTGGAGTCGGGCCTGCCGATCGTGGCGGTGCCAACCACCTACTCTGGATCCGAGATGACGCCGATCTTCGGCCTGACCGAAGGCGGCATCAAGCGCACCGGCCGCGACGCGCGCGTGCTGCCGCGCACCGTGGTGTACGACCCCGAGCTCACACTTGGTCTGCCGCTGATGCTGAGCGTGACCAGCGGCATCAACGCCATTGCGCACGCCGCCGAAGGGCTCTACGCGAGCGATGCCAATCCCGTCGCCAGCCTCATGGCGCGCGAAGGCATCGCCGCGCTGGGCCGTGCGCTTCCCGCCATCCGCCAGGCGCACGCCAGCGGCAGCGCACCGGACATGCTGGCCGCACGCAGCGATGCGCTGTATGGCGCGTGGCTGTGCGGCAGCGTGCTGGCCAACGTGGGCATGTCGCTGCATCACAAGCTGTGCCATACGCTGGGCGGCAGCTTCAACCTGCCGCACGCCGAGGTGCACACCATCGTGCTGCCGCATGCGCTGGCCTATAACGCGAGCGCCGCGCCGGAGGCGATCGCCACGGTAGCATCGGCGCTTGGCGCGGCGAGCGCGCCACAAGCGCTGTTCGATCTGGCCCGCGACAATGGCGCACCGGTTGCGCTGCGCGATATCGGCATGCGGGACCGCGACCTGGATCGTGCTTGCGAGCTTGCCTTGCTGAACCAGTACCCGAATCCGCGCCCGCTTGAGAGGGCGGCGATCCGGCAGTTGCTGCAGGATGCGTTTGAAGGGGCGCGGCCTGCGGCATGAGGGCCGCAGTCAGTGCGCCAGCGCCGCCACCCGCTCAAGCACGTATTCACCCATCGCCAGCGATGCCGTCAGCCCGGGCGACTCGATGCCAAACAGGTTGATCAGGCCGGGAATCCCGTGCTCGCTCGCGTCTTGCACGATGAAGTCGGTTGCACTGTTGTGCATCGACGAGCCCGGGCCGGCCAGGCGTGGGCGGATGCCGGTGTAGCCGGGCTGCAGGTCGCCGTCGCGCAGGGCGGGGTAGTAGCGGCGCACGGCCTGGTAGAACACAGCTTCGCGCGATGCGTCGAAGCTGTAGTCCACGCCGTCGCGCCAGTCCAGGTCGGGGCCGAACTTGCACTGCCCGCCCAGGTCCAGCGTAACGTGCGCGCGCAGCGCGCCTTCGCGGCCGGTGGGATAAACCAGGCGACGGAAGGGCGAGGGGCGAGAGAGCGTGAAGTAGTGGCCGATGGCGTAGTAGAGCGGCGGGATCTTGCCGGCAGGCATACCGGTGATGGCCGCGGCCACGCGTTGCGCGCCGAGGCCGGCGGCGTTGATCACGGTGCCGCACAGCAACTCCATCGGCTCCGCCCCGCCCACCTTCAGTACGATGCCGTCCGGCGTTGGCCGTCCCGCCAGCACGGGGCTGTTCAGCGCCAGCGCCGCGCCGTGGCGCTCCGCGTCGCCCAGGTAGGCCAGCATCAGGCCGTGGCTGTCGACGATGCCGGTGGAGGGCGACAGCAGCGCGCCCGCGCATGCCACCTCGGGCTCCAGGTCGCGGGCCTCGTCGGCGCCGATGAGGCGCAGGTCGGTGACGCCTTGCGCAGCGCCGAGCTGCACGTACTTGTGCAACTCGGGAATGTCGGCCTCTTGCACCGCCACGATCAGCTTGCCGATGCGTTCATGGCCGATGCCGCGCTCGGCGCAGTAGGCATATAGCGCTTGTTTGCCGGCGACGCAGAGCCTGCCCTTCAGCGATCCCGGGGCGTACGAGATGCCTGCGTGGATGACTTCCGAGTTGCGGGCGCTGGTGTGGGTGCCGAAGGCGTTTTCGGCTTCGAGGATGATGACTTCGCGGCCGTTGGCGGAGAGGGTGCGGGCGATGGCGAGGCCGGTTACGCCGGCGCCGATGACGGCGCAGTCAACTTGTTCCATTTTGGTTTGGTTTGGTTCTGGTTGATGGGGGATTGGGGTTGTTGGTTGTGGATGCAACTGCTTGAAGTCAAAGACAACTGCAGTTTCACCGCCCCTGCGGGTCGGCGACCTACTTTCTTGTCTTGCCAAGAAAGTAGGCAAAGAAGGCGCCCCATACGGCCTCTGAACACCTCCACGGCTCGCTTCGCATCGCCGTGGGTGATTCCCGCCCCTTCGGGCGGGAATCACGGCTACCACAGTGGTTGATCTTGCCGCTGGTTGGCTCCCCTCTCCCACTTGTGGGAGGGGCCGGGGGAGAGGGCGGGCGCTCGCGAGAACTCGGTAGTTCGCACACCAGCAGGTTGGGGTTGTCAGCTCAGCTTGATCTGCGCCTCGCGGATCAGTGCGCCCCATTTGGCGTGTTCGGCGCGGATGTGGGCGGCAAATTGCGGCGAGGTCTGGGGTGTGGGCACGCTGCCTTCCTGCGCCAGCTTTTGCTGCACGTCCGGGCGCGCCAGCACCTTGATGGTCGCCGCGCTGAGGCGTGCGGTGATGTCGGCCGGCAGGCCGGCGGGGCCGACCAGGCCCAGCCAGGTGGCGGCTTCGAAACCTGCGAATCCTTGCTCGGCCACGGTTGGCACGGATGGCAGCGCGGAAAGGCGCTTGGCCGAGGTCACCGCCAGCGCGCGGATCTTGCCGGCGGATAGCTGCGGCATGACGGAGACAGCGTTGCCAAAGTAGGTGTCCACCTGCCCGCCGAGCAGGTCGGTCATGGCCGGGCCGGCGCCTTTGTACGGCACCTACAGCACCCGCACGCGCGCGCGCCGCGCCAGCATCTCGCCGGCCAGGTGGCCCACGGTGCCGTTGCCGGCCTGCGCGATGCCCATGTCGCCGTTGCGCGCCTTGGCTGCCTTGATGAAGTCGGCCAGCGTGCGCAGCGGGGAATCCTGGCGCACCACTAGCACCACGGGCTGTTCCGCCACGCCGGCAACGGGCGTGAAATCCTTCAACGGATCGAACGGCATCTTCGGGTACAGCGCGGGGTTGATCGCCAGGTTGGCGGCCTGGCCCATGCCGATGGTGTAGCCGTCCGGCGTGGACTTGGCTACAGCGTCCAGGCCAATGTTGCCGCCCGCGCCGGGCTTGTTGTCGATTACCAGCGTCCACTGGTCGCTCAGGGTCAGCTTCTCGGCGATCAGGCGCGAGGTGGTGTCGGTGCCCCCACCCGGCGGGAAGGGCACGACGAAGCGGATCGGCTTTTGTGGCCACGGGCCTTGTGCGCGGGCAATGCCGCTGGCGACCAGCGTCATGCCGGCGCTGGCCTGGAGGAAATGGCGTCGTTGCATGTCTTGTCTCCTGTTTTTTTCCAGGTTTTTTCTAGGTGCCCATGCGGGCTTGCCCTGGCGGATTCAGACCGGCAGTCCCTTGGCACGCAGCGTGGCATCGAAGCGCTCGGGGTCCGAGGTGCCGGCGGCGTTGTCGGCGCGGATCTTTGCTTCCTTCAGCAGGTGGGCACGGGTGCGCTGCAGGATGTCGGCAGCTTCGGCTGCCGGCACCGCGATCACGCCGTCGGCGTCGCCCACGATCAGGTCGCCTGGCATCACGGCCATGCCGGCGCATGACACCGGCACGTTGACCTCGCCGGGGCCGTCCTTGCTCGGGCCGCGGTGGGTGTGGCCGCGCGCGAAGATGGGCATGCCGTCTTCGGCCCACTCCAGCACGTCGCGCACGGCACCATCGATCACCAGCCCGCCGAGTTGCCTGGCCACGCACGTGGTGCGCATCAGGCCGCCAACCAGCGCCTGCGTGATGTCGCCACCGCCGTCGATCACCAGCACATCGCCAGGGCGGACCATCATCAGCGCCTTGTGAATCATCAGGTTGTCGCCCGGGCGCACGCGCACGGTCACGGCCGGCCCGCACAGCACGGTGTCAGGCCGGCTGTGATACGGGCGCAGGCCGATGGTGCCGATGTTGCGGCTCATGGCATCCCCAATGGCGGCCACCGGCATCTCCCGGAAGGCCGCGACGATGTCTTTCGCGGGGCCGGCGGCGCAAGGGTTGATCCGGTAGCCCGCGGGCCATGCCTTGGTGGCTTCGTTGCTCATGTCAGTGGTCCTGGTGTCTTGCTGTTGTGTGGGGCGCGGTGTTACGCGCCGAGGGCGGCGAGTACCTGCGGATTGACGCAGGCGGTGGCGGCGGGCGGCCTGCCTTGCAGGAAGCCGAGCACGTTGCGCGCGGCATCGCTTGCCATCGCGGCCAGCGCCGCAGGCGTGGAGCCACCCACATGGGGTGTGAGCACCACGTTGTCCAGCGCGGCCAGCGGGCTGTTCGCGGGCAGGGGCTCGACGGCCATGGTGTCCAACCCGGCCGCGTAGAGTTGCCCGCTTTGCAGCGCGGCTACCAGCGCGGCCTCGTCCACGACCTCGCCGCGCGCGGTGTTGATCAGGATGGCGCCGCGCCGCATCCGCGCGAACTGCGGCGCGGCCAGCATATTGCGGGTGTGCTGGTTCAGGGGCACATGCAGGCTCAGCACGTCGCTGGCTGCAAGCAGCGCGTCGAGGGAATCGGTGAGCGCCACGCCTGCGACAGGGCTGGCGCGTCCGGCCAGCGCCGGGTCGAACGCCAACACGGGCATGCCGAGCGCCAGGCACACGGTGGCCACGCGCTGGGCGACTTGCCCGAAACCAACCAGCCCCAGCGTGCGGCCATGCAGTTCGATGCCATCTTGCGCGCGCGACCACCGGCCGGCATGGAGCTCCCGGTCCATCCACGTCACGCGCCGCGCTGCCGCGAACATCAGGCCAAGCGTGAGCTCGGCGACCGACTGGGCGTTGGCGCCGGGCGTGACATAGACGGGAATACCGCGCGCGGTGGCGGCTTGCACATCGATATTGCTGACGCCCACGCCGTGCTTGGAGATGACCTTCAGCGTGGGGCATGCCGCGATGGCGGCGCCGCTCAGTGCGGCCGTGCGCGAGATGACGGCATCGACGGGCTCGGCAGCGAGGATGCGGGCCACCTCGCCAGCATCGTTGGCGCCGTTCGCATCGGCAAGGTAGAGAATCCGCGCGCCCGCTGCTTCCAGCAGGCGGACACCGGCCGGAGCCAGGCGAGGGGCGGTGACGAGTACGGTAGTTGGCATGGCGCTCAGGCTGATCAAGGCGTTGGGCAAAGGCCCGGTGCGATGCCGAATTCTTGCTCGCTCGATAGTTTCCGTCCAGCTTATAATTTTTGGCATCTGTTCAAAAAAAGTAATCAGTCAAGACTGCCCCGGCAGCACGCTCCCATGGACCTTCGCGATCTCAAGTACTTCCTTGCCGTGGCCAGCGCGGGCAACTTCCGCCGCGCGGCCGAGCTGGTGCACCGTAGCCAGCCCACGCTCACCAAGGCCATCGACAGACTGGAGGCATCGCTCGGCGCGGAGTTGTTCGAGCGCGAGGGCCGAGGGCAAAAGCTCAGCACGGCCGGCATCGCCCTGCGTGCGCGCGCCACCTCGCTGCTGCAGGAGGCCGACTTGCTGCGCGACGAGGTGGGCGCCATCGCGCGCGGCGTGGCTGGCACCGTGCGCCTTGGCAGCGGGCCGCTCGGTGCGGAATACCTGCTTCCGAGGATCTGCAGCATGCTGCTCGGGCAAGCCGCCAACGTGATGCTGCAGCTCACCATCCGCAACAACTACGAGTTGCGCGACGAGTTGCGGGAGGGGCGGCTTGACCTGGTGCTGGGCTTCGTGCCCGAGGAGGAGGAGGAGTTTCACTGCGAGACGCTGCTCAAGGACACCGTGGTGGTGGCTGCGGTGGCGGGCCATCCGATCCTCAAGACCCGGCGCGTCACGCTGGACAAGCTCGCCGGTTATCAGTGGGCGCTGCCCCACCGCGCGGTGGCCAGCCGGACCTGGCTGGACCATGCCTTCGAATCGCGGGACCTGCCCCGGCCCGTGGCGCAGATCGAGACCAACTCCATCCCGCTGATCCCGCGCGTGGTCGCCGACACCGAACTACTGACCTTTGTCTCGCGGCGCACCTTGCGCGCAAGCGGCGGGCAACTGGAGGAGGTGCCGCTGGCGGCGACCACGCTGGTGCGCAATTTTGGTGTGACCTATCGCAAGGATGTGGCGCTATCGCCGGCGGCTGGCCGGCTGATTGCCCTGCTGCATGACCATGGGAGCAGTTTGTTCAACAAGGTGGATTAGCCGGCTTGCCCCGCCACCGGCGTTCGCGTTCTTCTGGCAAACCGGCTCAAAGATCCAGCTGCAGCGGCACGACGGCCTGGTTCCCGTCGCCATCCACCGCCGCCGGCACCGCGCAGCAGATCAGCGCTTCGCCTTGCGCCACGTCGAACTCCGGTGCTTTGGCGTAGGCCACCGCGCCCTGCAGCACACGCGTGCTGCACGAGCCGCAACTGCCGCCGCGGCAACCGAAGGCCGGCGCCAGGCCGCGCTGCTCGGCCAGCTCCAGCAGCGACCCGCCGCCGGGCGTCCAGCGGGCTTCCTTGGCCGATTGCACGAAAGTGACTGGCACGGGCTGCAGCGCGGGCCTGGCCGTGGGCGGGGCCGGGCGGCCGGCGTCGCGGCTGCGTACCAGCGACGATGCGCCAAAGGCTTCCGCATGGATGCGTGAATCGGCGATGTTGAGCGCGCGCAGGCCATCGTAGAGCGATTGCATGAACGCGGTTGGCCCGCACAGGTAGAAGTCGTAGTCGTCGAGGGGCAGGCGCGCGCGCAGCAGGTCGATGTCGATGCGCCCGGACACGTCGTAGTCCTTGCCCCGGGTGGCGTCCTTCGGGTCGCTCAGCAGGCGCACCAGTTCCACCGCGCCGCCGGCGCTCTCGGTGAGCGTCGCCAGCTCCTTGCTGAATGCGCGCTCGGCCGCCGTGCGCGCCGAGTGGAAGAACCACGTCGGGCGGACCCGGCGCTTGCGCAGGCCTTCATAGACGATCTGGCGGAGCATGGCCAGCATCGGCGTGACGCCGATGCCTGCGGCCAGCAGCACGGCCGGCCTGCGCTCGGCGGTGTCGATGGTGAAGTGGCCGGACGGCGCGCGGGCTTCGATCAGGTCGCCGACCTTGACGTTGTCGTGCAGGTGGCGCGACACAGTGCCGTCGCGCTTCACGCTGATGCGGTACACATCGTCCGCCGGCGACACCGATAGCGTGTAGGTGCGCATCACCGGCTGCGCATGACCCGCAAGCGTGACGCGAATCGGCAGGAACTGGCCTGCCAGATGCGCCACGCGGCCGGCGCCGTCAGCGGGTTCCAGGTGGAAGGACCGGATCACGCTGCTTTCGTCGACGATGCGCGCGACGCGCAAGGGCCGCCACGCGTTGGCCAGCGCCGCGGCGCGCTGGCGGCTGGCCGCTTCGTCCCAGCTGCCGGTCATCAGCGAGTTTGGCGACGCGCCATCGGCTTGCGGCTGCCAGCGCAGCGGCAGTGCTTCGTCGCGGCGCACGATCTGTTCGGGCAGGAAGCGCCACAGGCGTTCAGCGCCCTGGAAGGCGGCGATCTCGGGCGAGTCCAGGATGACCTCGGCCTTGCCGGAGAGCTGGAGCAGCTCGCCGGTGCCGAAGTCGGCAAAGACGAGGCCGGCGATGGGGTTGACCACGAAGTTGCCAAGCGTGTTGAAAAACAGGTTGCCGGCAAAGTCGGGAATGGTCAGGCCGCCATCCGCATCGATCCGGACAAAGCCGGGCTTGCCGCCGCGATGCGACACATCCACCTGGCGCTCCCCCTCGTCGAGGTCCGCGTAGGACGCAACGAAGAACGTGTCTGCGGAGCCAATCAGCGCGCGCGCGCGCGCATCCAGCGCGGTGAAGTGCCGCGCCGCCGCCGGGGCGGGCGCGCCTGGCGCGCGCGTGAATTCGACCACGCGCTTCTGGATGTACTGCGGGCAGTTGCCGAAGCTCTGCCCCACGTCGATCCGCAGCACGCCGTCGCTGCCATCGCCGCCACCTGCGCCGCGCCGCGCCGTGCCATTCATGCGGTTGCGCCGGCGGGTCAGCAGATCGATGCCCAGCAGGCCGATGGCGCTGCCGTCTTCCATGCCGGCGTCAGCCGGGTCGGCGGGCTCGCGGGCCATGGCGATGTTCAGCGTGGTGGCGTCCGGCGAGTTCAGGAAGCCCGGCTTTCCGGCACGCAGCGTTGCCCACACCCGGCCATCCGGCGCGACCGCGCCCAGCACCACCATGGGCAACTGGGCGAAGAACTCGCGGTGCTGGTCGGGCATGTAGTCGCGCACCACGCGCAGCCCGACGTCCTCCATGCGCGCGGCAACGCCTGCTCGAGCCTGCAGGCTACGCTCGCCGGCGTGCCAGGGCTGCGCGGACGGATGGGCTTGGGTGGACATGGCGGATGCTCCTTGCTGTGCGGAGATCGATGGGCGGGCTAATGGGCCGGCGTGCCGATCAGGCGGCGGCGAGGCCGGCCGGCGTCTGCTTGAATGCCACAAAGCCCGGCAGGGCTTCGATGCGCTGCAGCCAGGCCTTGACGTTGGCGTAGTCCGACAGATCGACAAAGCCCTCGGGCGCCCGGGCGATGTAGCTATACAGCGCCACATCGGCCAGCGTGGGGTGGCCGGCGGCCAGCCACGCGCCTTTGGCCAGCGCGTCGTCAACACGCTTGAGGATGACGTGCGCGCGGGCAATCACTTCCTTGGCGTTGTAGGGGGCGCCGAACACGGTGACGAGGCGCGCGGCGGCCGGGCCGTAGGCGATCTCGCCGGCGGCGACCGACAGCCATTTCTGAACCGCGGCGGCACCGGCGGGCGATTCGGGTAGCCAGTCCGTCTTGCCGAACCTTTTGGCCAGGTACACCAGGATGGCGTTGGAGTCGGTGATCACGATGTCGTTGTCCACCAGCACGGGCACCTGGCCGAACGGGTTGAGCTTGAGGAATTCGGGGGCCTTGTGCGCGCCGTTGGCCAGGTCGACCTCGATCGCTTCGGCATGGGCGCCGATCAGCGACAGGAACAGGCGGACGCGGTGCGAATGTCCGGAGAGGGGGTGGCAGTAGATTTGCATGGCGGTGATCCTCGGCGTGTTGGGGGAATGGCGCCGCCTGGTGGCGGCTGGCACAGGGTGCGGAGGGTTCTTGACGGGGGTTTGGGAGATGGCCTGCCTGTGCCGTGTCCGGTCCGTGTGCGTGAATGGATCATAGGTGCGTCCCGAAGCACGAAAAACGGCCCCGGCGAGAAGGCACTATTCTCGTTGCGAGAAGAGTCCGGGCGCCTGGCGCCCCCGTCAGCTTGCCGGTGCGTTCAGCGTACTGTCCGCGCGCAGCGTTTCGATGGCGAGGTCCAGGAAGGCGCGGACCTTGCGCGTGGCATAGCGGCCTTCCCGGTGGATCACGTTGATGGGCAGGGGCGGCGGCTCCAGATCGGCCAGCACGATGCGCAGCGTGCCGTCGCGCAGTTGCCTGGCCACCTGGTACGACAACAACCGCACGACGCCAAAGCCGGCCACGGCGGCGGCAATCGCGGAGTCACTGGTGGTGGTGGTCAGGCGCGGCTGCAGCCGGGTGACGACGGGCGTGCCGTCGCGGTTGAAGCGCCATTCCGCCGTATTGCTGGCGCCACTGGGCAGGATGGTCGCATGGCTGGCGAGGTCGTCCGGGGTTTGCGGCGTGCCGTGTTTGGCCAGGTAGGACGGCGCCGCGCACACAACGCGCCGCACCTGGCCCACGCGCACGGCTTGCAGCGACGAATCCGGCAGCGACCCGATGCGGATGCCCACGTCGATACCTTCATCGACCAGGTTCACGATCCGGTCCAGGAACAGGCAGGTCGCGTCGACTTCCGGGTAGCGGGTCAGGTATTCGGTGACGATCGGCATCACGTAGGCGGCGCCGAACAGCACCGAAGCCGTGATGGCAAGCTGGCCGCGCGGCGCCGCATGCGCGCCCGTTGCCGCCAGTTCGGCTTCGTCGATCTCGCTCAGCAGGCGGCGGCAGTTCTCGAAGTAAGCCGCGCCGGTGTCGGTCATGCGGACCAGCCGCGTGGTACGGGTCAGCAGGCGCACGCCCAGGTGCGTTTCCAGCTCGTTGACGATACGGCTGACCACCGATAGCGAGATATCCAGCTTGCGCGCGGCGGCGGTGAAGCCGCCTGCCTCCACCACGGTGACGAAGGTCTTCATGGCCTGCAGTCGATCCACGCGCTCTCTCCCGGCCCGTGCGGGCGCTTGATGATGTGGCCGAGTATATAAGGACGGCTACGGCGCCTTGCAGGGGGCGGCACATGGACGCGCCGGCCCATAAAAAAAGCCATTCCGAAGAATGGCCTTTTACACCCCGCGACATCCACACCACGTTGCTCCTGCCCCATTGGCTCTATGGCCTGTGTAGGCAATGCTGGAGTCACGCTGCGAAGACCGGCAAGCAAGTCGTTCCAGGCGGCAAAGCCGCTTGTGGCCCAGCTTTCGGATTTACTAACTTATGCGCTGCAACTTGTCACGCGACGGATGATACGTACTAGCGTCGGGGCATCGTATGGGGAAAAGCCCCTATTTTCCCTCGCTGTTCTCGCGCTCATTCGCGCTGCGGTGTGCATCGTGGTACACGGCATGCTGCCGAGCGTGCTTCACCGCGCACACCGTGTTACCCGAAGATGCGCGCGTCGCCCGCAGCGTCGTGGCGCGCTGGTGCGCGTTCGCGGAGCTGGCGCTCCAGTTCGGAGATGCGATGGTCGACACGGGTCCGTTTGCGGTTGCGCCGGATTGCAAGTGCCGTGCACAGCACTGCCATAAGGATGCAGCCGAGCTGGGCAAGCTGTATCGGATCGTATTGCATAGGAATTCCTGGGCATCGTCGCGCGTGGTGGCGCAGTCGGGCGCGCGGCCAGCGACAGTTGGCCGCCAGTGAAATAACGGCATCGGCGGGAGAATTTTAAGGCATTGCCTGCACCTGGCGCGCAGGTGCGCCAGGCAGTCGCCATCCGCCATTAGTTCGCCGGACCCAACGCCTGGTGCGCTAGCCCACCTTCGAATCACCTCGCCGCGGGTAGGCTCCATACGTCGCGGACAGGTCTGACCCACTTGCCCGTGCTTTGCGCCTCGCCTATCCCCCGGTGGGCGAGGCGTCTTTCTGCGCCGGCAGGGTCGTGTCGACGGGTTTCGGTCCAGGCCCAAGGCGGAACGAACTGTTCCCGGACCTCCGCGCGACATGCATGCCGGCGCTGTTCTTTTTTCGGGGCAGCACACCTGCTGCGGGATGAAGCGGATCGTAGCGAGCTCAGGCAGGCTCCGGCAGGTTCAAGCAGGTTCAAGCAGATTCAAGCAGGTTCAAGCAGATGGTAGTCTCTCGATTTTGGAGTCGCTCGCGCCATGCTTGCCAAACCGGATTTCCTCTCCGTGGTCGCCAACACCCCGCTGGTCTCGATCGACCTGCTCGTCACCGATGCGCAAGGCCGGGTGTTGCTTGGCCGGCGCCGTAACCGGCCGGCGCAAGGGTCGTGGTTCGTGCCGGGCGGGCGCATCCGCAAGGACGAGAGCCTGGATGCCGCGTTCCGGCGCATCGTGGCGGACGAGCTCGGCCTTACCGGGGTCGAGCGCGGCGATGCCGCGCCGCGCGGTGTGTTCGAACATCACTATCCGGACAACTTCGCCGCAGCGCCCGGCATCTCCACGCACTACGTGGTGCTCGCCTATGCGTGGACCATGCCCGACGCCGCGCCGCTCGGGCAACCTGACCAGCACAGCGAGTATTGCTGGATGACGCCGGCCGAGCTGCTGGCGCATGGCGAGGTGCACGAGAACACAAGGGCATATTTCCGCTGACCGGGGCCGGCTGCAAGACGGCCCCGGTGCTGCGCGCCGGGATGGCGTCCGCCAGGGTCAGGCGGCCAGCGGAATCAAGCGCGCATCGCTCTCGGTTTCCGCTTCGGCCTGTGCTTCGGTTTGCTCGTCGGTTTGCGGCCCGGGAGTCGCGATTGCCGCTTGCGTTGGCCGCTCGCTGCCGTGGGCCAGGGCTTGCGCGACGATGGCGCATTCGGTGCGCAGATACTGCGCGAACGGTGCGCTGACTTCTGCATGGCGCAGCGCGAACTCAACGGTGGCCTTCAGGTAGCCCAGCTTGCTGCCGCAATCGAAGCGGCGTCCCTCATAGCGGTAGGCCAGCGCCTGTTCGCGCGCCAGCAGCGCCTGGATGGCGTCCGTGAGCTGCAACTCGCCGCCGGCGCCCGGCTTGAGCGCGTTGAGGAATTCGAAGATGCTGGGCATCAGCACGTAACGCCCCACCACCCCAAGGTTGGACGGTGCCACTTCCGGCGCGGGCTTCTCCACGATGCCGGACATCTTGAAGATGCGCTCGTCCCAAGGCTTGCCGTCGATCACGCCATAGGAGCGTGAATCCTGCGGCTGGATCTCCTCCACGCCGATGACGGAGCTGTGATAGTGGTCGAACACCTCGATCATCTGCTTGAGCACGGGTGTGTGCGCGTCGAGCAGGTCGTCGGCCAGTATCACGGCGAAGGGCTCGTCCCCGATCAGCTTGCTGGCGCAGCGCACCGCGTGGCCCAGTCCCAGGGGCTCTGCCTGGCGCACATAGAAGCAATCGACGTGGGCCGGCTTGATGCTGCGCACCAGGTCCAGCAATTGCTGCTTGCCGCGCGCCATCAGCTCGGCCTCGACCTCGTAGGATTTGTCGAAGTGATCCTCGATGGCGCGCTTGCTGCGCCCCGTCACAAAGATCAGCTCGGTAATGCCCGCGGCCATCGCTTCTTCCACGGCGTATTGGATCAGCGGCTTGTCGACCACTGGCAACATCTCTTTCGGGCTGGCCTTGGTGGCCGGCAGAAATCGCGTGCCGAGGCCGGCCACCGGGAATACGGCTTTCCTGATCTTGAGCATGAAACTACCCCCGTTGTCTGGTTTGAAAGGCTTGGCGTCTTGCCGGCCGGCTGCCTTGGCGCGCGGCGCCTGCCGCATGGCATGGTCCCGGAGCGAGCCGTGGCGAAGCCAGCGTATCGCTGCGCAGCGCGCGCCATCTGCCAACAGTTCGCTGTATTCCGACAGCGCATGCATCGCGCCGCCCTGGCTTCGCGCAAGGGGCATACATTGTGGCCAATGGGAGGCGCCGGCAGGAAGGCGCCAACACGGTAGCCGGCGGCGTCATCGAAGGTGATCGATGGCGAGATCAGCGGCGCGCTCGCCTGTATGCCAACGCAAGCAGATGGAAACTCGATGAACTGGTACCGGATCACAGATCTCGGCGATGCCGCGGTGACGCTGCCGCTGGCACTGACCACCGGCCTGTGGCTGCTGCAAAGCAACGGGTGGCGGGTGGCGCTGCGCTGGGCCCTGTGCCTGGCGGCGGCCGCAGCGCTGGTGCTGGCCAGCAAGCTGCTGCACACCGGCTGCGGCACGGTGCTGGAGCGCTTCGACATGCGCGTGATCAGCGGCCACGCGATGCTCTCGTCGGCGGTGTGGTCCGTGTTCCTCGGCTTGCTGTTGCGCAGCTTCCGGGCCGCGTGGCGCCAGGCCGGCTTCGTGCTCGGCCTGCTGCTGGCGGCCTTGATCTGCTTTAGCCGCGTGCGCCTGGGCGCCCATACACCGGCCGAGGTCATCGCCGGATGGCTTCTGGGCGGCGCCGTCGCGTTCTGGGTGCTGCGCGCCTGCCAGGGCGCGCCGAAGCGGCTGGGCAAATGCCTGATCGCCGGCGTTGCCCTGCTCGGGCTCTGTACCGTGGCTTACGGACGCCATGCGCCATTCCAGCAGATCATCTGGCACTACTCGCCGTATTACGCCCCGGTGATTTGCTACTAGTGCCGCCAGTCGTGCCGCCAGGGCCGCCGGGGCGCCGCGTGTTCAAGACGCGCACCGGCCATGCCTGCGGCTCCGGCTTCGTCCGATAAGCACTAAATCCTGGCGGCCAGAGCCAGGGGCGTGCGGATAAGCTTCTATCCGGCGCGCTCACCACAGTGGTGCGCCAGGCGTCGTCCGGCCCGGACCCTGCCAGCTACGCCGGAGGGCTCACTCAACCCTGCCGACCCGACGCAGGCCAATCGATGGGGAAGCCATGTCGACGCTTACCAGCCCGAACCCGGCCCCGGCTGCGGGGAGTCCTTGGATACGTGTTGCCTTGCAGCGCGCCGGTATCCTGTTGCTGCTGTTGTTTGCCATCGCGGGTTGCGGCGGCGACCGCGGCGGCGACGCCACCAGCGTAACCCCCGCTGCAACCCTGCAGCCAGCGGATGTCACCTGGACGCTGTGCGCCTCGGAATACCAGACCTGCGCCTTCACCGGCACCCACCAGGTCAAGTACGGCACCGATACGCAGTACGTGATCAAGACCTTCACCGGCGGCACCGGCTGCGACAACGGCGTGTTCGGGGACCCCGCGTCCGGGTTCGCCAAGAGTTGCTGGTACGACTCCGGCACGAGCGGCGCGACGACGCCGCCCGCCACCGGCACCTGGGTTGCCTGCAGCTCGGAAAACGGCTTCTGCAGCTTTACCGGCACGCTCCCGGTCCGCTACGGGACAGCCACGCAATACGTCACCCTGACCTTCACCAATGGCGTGGCCTGCAACAACGGCGTATTCGGCGACCCCGCGCCCGGCTTCGGCAAGACGTGTTCGTATGAGGACACCGGCACCACCACGCCCACCACGCCCACGACACCGACCACCCCGACCACGCCAGTGATGCCGACGGGCACCGGCACGCTCAGTTGCACCGCGCCAGCCGGTAGCGTCGCCGCCGCGGGCGGTGGCGATGCCATCGAGATGGATACCCCGGGCGGCGACGGCACGCGGATGTTCGCCTCGGGCAGTACCTTCCAGGTGAGCGTGACCACCCGCGCCGGCAGCGCGGACACGGTGAACTGGCAGATCTCCGACACCTGGAACAAGGTGCGCGCCAGCGGCCAGTTCCCGGTCGCCGCCGGTGCGATCGTGTCGACGCTGAACTGCACGTCCACGCTGTCAGGCTACTTTGCCGGATCGGCAAGCCTGGCCTCCGGCGCAGGCTCGCTGCTCGCACGCGGCACGCGGCCCAGCGGCATCGCGACGTTCGGTGTACTGCCCGACGTCTCTTCGGTGCTCCCGGCGGTCAGCTACGCCAGCCAGGACCTGCACCGCTTCGGCGGGCAAGGCGCGGCCTACCTGCTGCCCGGACAAGGCTGCTGCGATGGCGACGGCTATCGTCCGCTCTATCCCGCGCTGGGCCTGTCGTGGGCCAACGACAACCGCAACTGGTACGTGGAAGAACCCAACGGCCCCAACACGTTCAATCCCGCGGTGGACCACCTCGCCTCATACTTCAAGCCCGGCGACCTGATGCGGCTGATCCAGCTCGACGGCATTCCCGCCTGGGCGAGTCCCACCGGCGTGGCCACCCACAGCTACGCGCCGAAATCCTTGCCCGCTTACCAGGACTACATGACCCGGGTGGGGCAGGAGTCGAACACGGTGCGGACCCGGTATTTCCCCGCGCAATCGGCCAACTACTATCAGGTTACCTGGGAACCCGACTATAACGGTGGCCTGCCGTGGCTGGATACCGATGCCAACTTCACCGCGATGTACAAGGCCACCTTCCAGGGCGTCCACAGCACCGACCCGAGCGCGGTGATCATGGGCACCACCAACGCCATGGTGCGCGAGAACACCATCTGGCTGAACCGGCTGGCGCCGCTGGGCTTTGCCCAGTATCTCGACGGCGTGACGGCGCACGGCTACTACGACGTAGGCACATCGCCATCGCATCCGCCGGAGCGCCTGGTCGGCAACAGCGATCCCTCCAACGCCGCCAACGCGCTGCCCGCCGCCATGCGCGAATTGCGCCATGCCGTCGCGACCCTGCTCAAGCGCGGCGCGCGGCTGTTCGTCACCGAGACTGGCATCAGCTACGACCTTGGCACCGCTTATGGCCCGAACTACCCGACGCAGAACGTCCTGTACGCACATGGCGCGGTAGTTGCCCGCACGCACCTGATACTGCTAGGAGAAGGCGCGGACGTGACTTACATGTTCTACGCCACGGACATCCCCACCGACGCTGCCGGCTACGGCTTGTTCTTCGACCTGGTCAACCCGCAAGGCACCTACGGCCCCGCCAAGATCAGCCCGAAGCCTGCCGCGCTGGCAGTCGCGGCGATGACCCGGCTGATCGACGGCACCAATACGCTGGGGCCGCTCAATGGGCTGCCGTTCGGAGTCTATGGCTATGCATTCCAGCGGCTCAACAATGGCAACGTGGTGACGGCATTGTGGGCGCACAACAATGCCAACTGGAGCGCGGATACGGGGTTCAGCGCGACGTATAACGTTGCCTATAGCCTGCAGGTGGATGTGCCCGGGTCCAGCGGGCAGGTGACGGTGGTCGACATGATGGGGAATGCCGCGTCCGTGGCCTACTCGAATGGACAGGTTGCACTGGCCCTGACGGAGACGCCGGTCTATGTGATATCCACCAATGCTTCCGTGGCGCAGGGGAATGTGACTACGCCGGAGGGGTATGTGGGGAGGTAGGAGACCATGCCGGTATTCGGATTTTTCCGAGGCTCTGGCTAAACCCGCAATGACGGATGACTGCTAACAAGATCATGCCATTGAACGACGGCTGATCTGCACCGTTATCTGCTCCACGTTCATGGGGCGGTCTTGTTCAGCCGGTCTTGACCGGCTGCATTCCGGCTGCACGCCGGCTCCAATCAGACCACAAACACGACAGGTTTCGCCGCCGTCCGAGGCAATCGGGACGGCATTGCAGGCCCTATGCGATCGCTTGTCGTGGCGCTGCATCACACAACGGATTCAAACGATTTCCGGTGCTTGCGGCAACGATCCGGTTGAACAACGGCACGCCTGCGGTGGCGCACGCCAGGCGTACTTCCCGCTGCTGCCCGGCGCGGCCCATCGAATAATAGGAAATTTCCGAATATTGGCATTGCCAATGCTCGGTGATTCATCACAAAAATTTTTTAAATTTCTTCAAAGAATAGGACACGTCCGATTGATCATTTCCGCACTCACCCAGTAGCATGTTTTCCGAATCGGGCCAGAGCACCGAGCTCACAGCGTTTCGCAGCCCGAACTTCGAACAGACGTGGTTGCATGGTGAGCCACGATGCCAAGCATCGAGTCACTTGTCGTTCCTGGCGTGCGCAACCAATCCGCCAGGAATCTTGCCGCGAAGCGGCAGGCGTGACAACGGAGAAGACATGGACGTTATCGACAAATTCGAGGCCTACGGCACAAGGATGCCCGGGCGCCAGGCTTATCATCTGGACGTTCCTCGCGCGGCCAGCGCGGCGGAACTGTCGGTGGTGTCGTTCGAGGCAGTGGAGCGATTGGGAGAGCTCTACACCGTCACGATCCGGCTAACCCACCCGCTGGAACTCGATCGGGCGGAATACCTCAATCGTGACGCGACCTTCGTGATCGACCCCGGCGACGGTAGCGAGCCGCGCCGGTTCGCGGGGTGGATATCGGCGTTCTCACGCACGAAACGCACGCGCGATTTCTTCGCTTACGAAATCGTGCTCCGGCCACTGGCCGCGCGGCTCGAACTTGTCCGGACCACGCGCATCTACCAGAACAAGACGGCCCCCGAGATCATCGAGGCTATCCTGCGCCGGCACGAGCTCCGGGGCCACCAGTTTGCCCTCAAGGTGCGCCGCAAGTACACCCAGCACAAATTCCGCTTCCAGTACCAGCTATCCGACTGGGAATATGTCCAGTTGCTGATGCGCCAGGAAGGGCTGTATTGCTACTTCATCCCGGGAAAGTTCGGCGAGATGATTGTCTTCGGCGACGACATCGACCACTACGTCTACCAGCCCGAACTGCGCGTGCCCTATCGCGAGACCGCCGGGCTCGAAGCCGGCATCGAGGCGGTATCCGACATCCAGGTGCACGCCAGGACCGTGCCCGAATCGGTCCTGGTCGCCGACTACAACCCGGATCAGGCGTGGGAACCCATCAAGGGCGAGGCCAACGTCGCGCGCAAGGACAAGACAACTTACGGCCAGCAGTATATTTACGGCACGCATCATCTGGACATAGCCGAGGCGAAGTGGGAAGCGCAGCTGCGCCATGAGGCCCTGCTTGCCGGCCAGCTTGTCTATGCGGGCGAGAGCAACGTGCTCAGACTGCACTCCGGCTGCATCCTGCGCATGGATGAGCCATTGGCCGAGGCCCCCAACGGCCAGGTCATCACCGAAGTCATCCATACCGGGGGGCGTGATGCCGCTTACTGCAACACCTACCAGGCCATTCCGTCGGACCGGCGCTTTCGCCTGCCGCTGGACGAGGAAAGCTGGCCGAAAATCCAGGGCACGCTGAGCGCGCGCATCACCTCGCCCGGCCAATACAAGTACGCGTACCTGACAAAAGCGGGCCACTACGTCGTCCGCTTCGATTTTGATCTTGAGTCATGGCCGAAGGGCATGGAAAGCGCGGCCATACCCCTGGCCAAGCCGTATGCCGGCGGTCTGCATACCGGGTTCCACTTCCCGCTCATTGACGGCACCGAAGTCGCAATTGCCTTTCGCGACGGCAACCCGAACAAGCCCTATATCGCGCACGCGCTGCATAACAGCCGGCAAGAGGACCTGATCACCAGCCAGGACCGGTGGCTGTCGCGCAACCTGATCAGGACGCAGAGCAACAACAAGCTGTGCATGGAGGACTGGAAGGGAGAGGAGAGCATCAAGCTTTCCACCGAATATGGTGGCAAGACCCAGCTCAACCTTGGCTACCTCGTTGATCGCAACAAGAAGAAGCGGGGCGAGGGCTTTGAGCTGCGTACAGACGCCTGGGGAGCGATCCGGGGTGGCAAGGGGTTGTTCCTTTCGGCGGACGGGCAGCCGAATGCTGGCGGCGAGCAACTTGCCATGTCAGATGCCGAAGCTACGCTGCGGCAAGCCATGGACATGATGCGCAGCCTCAACGATTCCGCAAATGCCGCCAAAGCGTGGCTTGCGCAGATCGACCAGCAGCGCGCCTTGATCGAGCAGACGCTTACGCAACTCAAGGCGCCTGCGATCCTCGCCAGCGCGCCGAAAGGCATTGGCATTGCCAGTGGGCGGGACATGCAACTCGCTGCGAGCCAGCAAATCTTCATGACGGCTGGCGGTGGCCTGGACATCGGGGCAATGAAGCGCATCACCGCCGCAGCCGGCGAGGCCATCTCCCTGTTCGCGGCAAAGCTGGGTATCCGGATCTTCGCTGCAAAGGGCAAGGTGCAAATACAAGCCCAAGGCGATGCGCTGGAGTTGATGGCACTCAAGAATGTTGCTGTCAGTTCCTCGACTGGCGAAGTCATGATCACCGCCTCGAAGGGCATCACCCTCGGCGATGGCGCGGGCGCATACATCCGGATTGCCAACGGGAAGATCGAACTCGCCAGCCCCAGCGGGGAGGTCAACGTCAAGGGCAACTTGCGTACCGACGATCCCGCCGGCGGCAACTTTGCCTTCCCCGCCTGGGAGGCTGCCCCGCTGCAAGACGTGAAGCGCAACATGAAGTTCGGGTTCTCTGAATAAGCAGGCCATGGCAACGACGACACCACAGCAGCCAGCCAAGACGCCGGTGAAGACACTGAACTTTGCATACCCGTTCCGCAAGGCTCCCGAAGCCCCCGGCAAGCCATCGGCCGACTTTGCCGACCAGCACGAATTTCACCGGCTGCTACGCAAAGAGCCTGGTGGCGCATACGCCGTCAGCCGGAAAGGGATGTGGCACGGCGGCATCCACATCACTGACGCAGGCGCCGGTCAGTCACTCGACCTCACGCATGGCGTGCGCTGCATGGCCGACGGAGAGGTGGTTGCCTGGCGCGTCAACCGGACCTACCTGCCCAGCGCAATCCCGGCGCAGGGTGACAAGGCCGCATTCAGCGCCCAATTCAGCACGGGCTTTGCACTGGTGCGCCACGTGATGGAATTTCCGAAAGACAACACGCTGACTTTCTTCAGCCTGTACATGCATCTGCAGGATTTCGCCAGTTATGAAGCGGACAAGGCATTGCCACGGCCTTCGTACTGGATAACATGGCTCCGGGTCACGGATGCCGCCAGCGACAAGCCCGATGCCAGTGCGAGTGGGGTGGGCGCTCCCGCCGAGCAAACCGGATTGCGCGTCCGCACCTCCAAGCCAGGAGGAACGATCCTTGGCATTCTGCCTCGTGGGGCGCAGTTCAGTCTTCTGAAGCGGGACGGGAACTGGGGCCAGATCGAGTCCGTGCATGTGTCGGCCATGGTTCCGCCCAAAGTCGGCGGGTATGTCGCGCCGGACGCTGCGGAGAAGGGATGGATCTATCTCGGCAAGGAGAGCGGGGCCTACGTCGTCGAGACCGTTATGCCTGATACCTCGCTGGATCGCGTGGTCGCACCACCCAAGCCGGTTCCAATCAACGCAGGCGATCTCATCGGCCACATCGGACGGTTCGATTCGCTCAGCGAACGGGTCCCAGCCCGCATGGTCCATCTGGAGATGTTCTGCGGCGACAGCATCCAGTCGTTCATCGAGACGAGCCGCGCATGGGTGACCGAAAACGGCGCAAAGCCGAAAGCGTGGGAGCAATTGGAGTTGCCGGCCGACCCCACGATTCTGCGGATCGACCGGCGGACGACGCTCTACAAGAACCCGAACCAGCAAGGCCAGGACGCGCCTCTGACCGATGTTGTGCAGGCATATACGCTGGCGGAACTCGGCCAACGTAACGAAAAGCCACACACCGAGACCAGCGCGGGCAGTGATGGCGAGAAGATGCGCTGGTGGAAGGTTGACAGCGCGGACGTACGTCGCCAGGACATCACCGGCTGGGTGCGCGAGCAAAACTTCGCGGGAGGGCGGATCTCGCGCGAGTTCGCGCAGAAATGGGTGGACTTCGAGATCCTGCATGACCCGCACGATTCCACCCACACCATCTTTGCCTCGACGCAGGCGTACGTCGACTACGCGACCGGCGCAGACGTCCCGAACGCCGGCGCCATCGACAAACTCAACCCGCTGATGCAAGCCGTTTGTCGGCAGCTATATGCGACAGGCGATGGCAGCCAGGCGGCGAACGACCTTTGCGTTGCCTCCCAGGACGCATGGGCGGCAATGCGGGCATCGCGGCTCATTGTCAAGCATGAGAGCGAATGGGCGAATCCGGACAAATGGAAGCAGCTCATTTCCGAGATCGAGAAAAAGGTCGGGCCGGATGAGGCTCATGAGGCCGAACGCAAGCGCATCCAGGCGCTGGCCTGGTGGGACGCTGTGAAGGAAGATTTCCCCGCCCTTCCGGCTCCGCAGGTGTTTCATATTCATCCGATTGGGATGATTGGGAATTTTCTGAATACGGAGGACTGTAAATGTGGCTGTTGCTATGTGAGCCAATTTTCCGTAACAAAACTGGGTCCCATTTACGGACCGGTATATTGGGGAAATAAACCGTTGGAGAAATCATCCGTGCTGGTGGAGCTGGCAGATAGCGGTGAAATAACTGGTAGCGAGCGGAGAATATTGGTTGCAATGTCACCCAATGAGGGGAATCTGGACGCCGTACAGTCCTATGACAGTGAAGTACTTACGGCTGGTGCCATGCAAAAGACCATCAATCCCGTTGGTGACGGAGAGTTTCCAATTCAGGTTTTAAAGTTTCGTGAAGATGATAACGCCGCTTATCGGGAATTGTTCGAGAAATGCGGATGGAGTGTTGAGAGAAGCGGAAATTCTGTTCGCATGTATTATACGCACCATTCCTTGACAGAGGGTCAGCCGAAACTGGCGGCCATTTGATGGATATTATTCGAAAAGGGTGTTCGGCACAGAACTTTGGCAAGAAAATTGCCAATATTCCGTTGGCGTCGATCGTACATGCCATTTCGGATCCCCGATTCGAACGCAGGCAAGTGATGGATTTTCTGGTTCGCCTCCGAGTCAGAATTTTGCCATTTAAGCCGAACGGCTATCAATATAGCATTGCTAGTTACTTTCAATCGGATCTTGGGCGAGCTACGGCACTCGATCACCACGTGAATCGCCCTCACTATGTTGAGCGAGATATCGGAAGATCACTGGATCGATTTTTTGCAAATCATCCAAATGTATCGAGAAATCCAGCCGAATGGGGTGCGCAAAGATCGGCACACGAGAAGAAGATTGTTGAGCATTATGGTCACCATCGAGAAATGGCGATCGGCGTTGCTTCACCACGCTACGTGGCTTTGAAAAAAAGGATCGGCTGATATGACCATGCGCATAAAAAATCTGGTGACGATAACATCCATTACAGCCCTGTTTGCATCGCATGCCATGGCGGGTGACGACGTCTTGCAGATAAATAGGCAATCGCGAATCGAATTTTCCGATCCCCTTCAGGGTTGGGATAGAGATACCTATGGAGCGGGGTGGAAGCGCGCCAGATTGATCAAGCCGAGTGGAGAGATTGTGGAACTGCTGCCCTCTGAGAGGTTGACCTCCATAGGAGGCACAATTTTTTCTGGCGCATTTTATTCCAGCGTGTCGCCTAGCCGGAAGTATGTCTTTCTCTCTACTATCAACACAGGGGTGGTGGGCGACGGCCCTGCGCAGGCAGGGAAAAACATCCACAGCAGAGCATATTGCCCAGTTATTTCCACCGAATCTGGCTGCATTTTGAGCAGTAATACAGGAGAGGTCTGCGGTGGCCACTGGGAGGGGAAAAAAGATCTTTGGCGATATGGGGTAGATGATCGTACGGATACTATGTTTAAGTGGACATCTTTTAAGGCCGAAGATATATGGGGATCTTTCGTAAAATCGGAAAATTTCGCAAAGTCAGTAGACTGGCACTTCGAGCCAAAAATAAATGATGAGGTTGTCCGAAGTTTTGGTTTAAACAATATATTGGCTTGTGATCCACCATCGGCAAAAAACAGGGGGGCGTATCTTTTGGTTGCTCGGCAACTCGAGGTTGAGGGAAGAGGTATTGAAGCTAAGTTCCTCAGGAGAAAATCGAATGTCGGTGCCAAGCAGAATAATGGTGTCGATAGAGTTAAAGCGGATAAATCATGGCTATATGATGGTCCAGAAGATCAAGCTAGAACACGAATGTACCTGATCAAGGGGGATGAGATAGAGGTAATAAGTCCAGGTTCGTCGGGGTGGGTGTATGTCGAGTACAAAGGCAAGAATAAGATGGCGATCCGTAAATGGATTAAGGGCGAATCTATAGAGTGAATATCTGGTTTTTTGTTATCTGTAAAAATCTGAGTTTTTACATAATCAATCTCCGGGTGAAAATTCAGGGATTGCCTTCTTTCAGAATATGTTGTGGTGGTTAAGTTCTTCATTAAGAGTGGATTGAAAATATCAGTCGGTTCATGGGTATTGAGTTGAGACGGAATCTTAATTATCTTGAAGTCATTGTTTCTGCTCTCTTTATTGCGGCACTCGGTTTTTTCTTGCCGGCTATGGTGTGTGCGGCACAAGTAAATTTATCAGGTGAGTTCGAGGGCGATAAGATAATAGGGCGATTCTCTTTCCAAGATACTTCGAAAGGCATTTCGGTGGAATATTATTCGCCATCGCTCGGGAAAATTATTTTTTATTCTGTGGAGAAATTTGACGAGTGCAGTTCAATGGCGATCTATAGGATCCCGCGTACTCGAAAAATAGCAATTGATGGAAGCTGCCTAAGCCAAGGAGGTCAGGTATACCGATATGTGTACGAATGGAGGGGTGAATATTCAAATTGGTGCGTAATTAGAGAGATAACCGGAGGGCGAGCCGATGTTGCATCAGGAAAATTTGTGCCGTTAGAGAGAGTATCTCGAATAACCGGTTGCTCAACCATCGGATCTATGGGGCCTTATAGTTATGAATCCAGCGCGGATGCTTCTAGAGAAATAGAGAGAAGCATCATGGAATTTCGACTGGCGAGTCGAAATAAGGAAGATCTAAATCAATATATTCTCTCAATCACGTCCTACGATGTATCTGAGTTTTCTGAGTACGTTAGCTTCGAACGTGTTGGAAGCCTAAATGACATTGCATACTTTCTTGTTGAGAGCGGAAGATCAGATGATGCTATTCCACTGTTGAATTCTGTAGTCCAGAAATTTCCAAGGCGAATCGTTGCCAAATTGAATTTGGCAGATGCTTATTGGAATATTGGATTTGGCGATCGAGCATCTATTTTATATGGGCAATATTATCGCGAAATGGTATCTGGAAAATTGAAGGCAATGGTGCCGAAAAGGGTTGTTGATCGAATGAAATAGGGGTTATATATCACTTCCAATTTAACCGGGCTTGGTTGTTTTTATCTTCCTCCTGCGGAGAAGGAGTTGGGTTGGTTGTTTCGAGAAATTAAGGGGGCATAGTTTTTCATGAGGCAGAGGGCGGAATGCGATCTGAATGCGCTCGCAAGAGCGATTTCTCTTGCGGGATTAATCTTGTTCGGGGTGAGCGCGGAGGCCGAAGAGATAACGCTTTGTCAGCCTCATGAGGAGGTGTATTTTAGCTGTGGAAGTGAAGGAAAATTGATTTCGGTCTGCGCTTCGGGAAACATATCTCCGGATAATGGATACGTTCAGTATCGATTTGGAAGAGTTGGTGAAATCGAATTCGAATTTCCAAAAAAGCCGTATCCACCGAGAAGATGGCTTTCAATAAGCGATATATCGGAAGGAAATATAACGTTTACGCATCTGAAATTTAATTTTGGACAGTATAACTATGTATTGTATCAAGGCTCTCCAAGTGGAATATATATAAAGCGGAATGGGAAGTTGATTTCAAACCGTACCTGCGATCCCGGAGACTATCAGCCGATTAGCCCTCGAGCACTGAGGGGTATCAAGACAGTCGCGCCGATAGATGGCATAGATAACTGAGTTGAGCATAATGGCGGCCACGCGGAATCTAAAATAGGTTTGGACGAAAATTATATGATCGTAAATGATTTTAAAATATATATTGATTTTTAAAATTTCCTTGTTTGTGTCTCTTGCGAATGCTGAGGGCAGGCATGTTCCGTGTCCGGTGGTGTCTCCTGCTCAGGGAGTGTTCTCTGCCGCGCAGATTAAAAAGGGTGCGCTAGTTGCAGTTCAGGCAGGGGATGATGATTACCCTGTAATTTTGGTGTTGTATAAATCTGAAAACGGTTTCTGCCGGGAAGAGTTGGTTGCAAAATACTCAATCGAGGGGGCGGCGCCTCGGGTTGATTCTCTTTTCTTTGGGAGAATAAAAGGAGTAGTTAATCTATTTGTTATTGTCCGCTGGGAGCTGAGGCACGGTGGGCTGGGAACATATGGAGACCTCTATCAGGTATATGCATACGAGAGTGACAAAAACGGTTCTCTGGCTGAGAACAAAAATATCACAGAAAACAGCGAGATGACGGGTGTGGAGGGCTATGTTGAGCACCAAGCTTCCACTTTTCGCCTGAAGACGGCTCTCGATGTCAAGAATTTCATTAGACGGATGAGGTAAGTGATTTTTAGTGCGTAGATTTGGGGGGCGAGGTGGATTGTGGGGTTCTTAATAAGAGTAAATTAATTCATGTTTTAGGAGATTTTTAAACTTATGAAAGAACTAGCTTACGAAGACGACGATACGAGTCATGGCGGCAAGATCCTGTCGGGATCGGACCGCATTCAGGTCCGGGGGAGACGAGCCGCGCGGATCGGCGATATCGTGTCGTGTCCGATTCACGGCAACAACAAGATCGTGGAGGGCGGAGCCAGCATGACCGATGCGGGCGTGCCGCTTGCGCGCGACGGCGACCGGACCCAGTGCGGCAGTATCCTCATTGCTCACTGGCGCGGCGCGACGGTTCGGTAAATGCCCATCGATTTTCAGCGGGTACCGCCCAGAGCCACGGTGCCAGACCTGCCGCGCCCGTCGGTCGCCTGGTGGACGTTCCTGTTTGTCGCCATTGTGGGTGGGGGCGCTGCGTTTGTCATCTCCCTCTGGCCCGCGACAAAGCCGACAAACACCTTTTGGTTCTGGCTCTGCGTCATCGGCTATCCCTTGGGTGCTTGGGCCTTTCTGTGGAGCGTGGCCATGGCCGGCGCGTATGCGCGGCGCAGTGACGCCATGGCGGTCAACCGGGCGAGCGATGCCGAGGAACAGGACTGCCATGCGCGCGCTAGCAAGCCACTTGCGATTCTGGCCCACGCCTGGTGCTTTTCTGCTGACGACGCAGAGAACGGCGTTGAGGGCATTGCGAGCGGGCGCATGCAAATGGCTGCCCGGCCAAGTGCGGCATACCCTGAAACGGATGTGATCGCCCGCTGGATCGCGATACCCGAGAAGCCGTTCTACCCGGGCAATGAACTCTCGGAGCACGCCAGGCATAAAGTCGTCACTGACTGGCTGCTTGACCGCTTGCTCCGCCCGGTTATTGCGAGTCTGGAGTCCTTGCCGGCGCAGACCCGGCTACGTGTACGGCTCGTCTCTGCGTCATCCGTGGGGGCGGATGAGGTCCGCGCGCGACTTGAAGCCAAGATACTGGCATGCCTCCCGCAGTTGCCCGTTGCCACGACGGACGATACGGATCATCTGTCGCTGTTTGATGTCGATGCCTGGGCGGACCGCATGTCCGCAGACGAAGTGCAGCTACTCATCGCACTCCAGTTGAGGCGTGCCATCAGTGAACGCCTGGATGGCGGCGTGGCGGAGGCTGGCGTCGCTTTGCTGGTGGGCCGCCCCGGGGCCTCGCGGCATGGTTCCGCGCTGCACTTGCACCGTCCAGCCCAGGACAGCGCGCAGTCCGCCTCGGATTGCGTGGCGCTCGCAATGCGTTGGGGGCGAACCAGCACCGAAGGCATCGGTGCGGTTTGGGACCAAGCGCTTTCCGACGAGGTGGTCACGCATCTCAAGTCATCGTCGCCCCTGGGCGATGCCGTCACATGGGTGGATCTTGCGAAGACCATCGGCAACTCTGGTAGTGCGGGTGCATGGCTCGCGACTGTCCTCGCTGCCGAGAATGCTGCCCTGTCCGCCCAATCGCAACTCGTCCTCACCCAGGAGGGCGATCGGTGCATCGCCCTCGTGTGCCGCAAGCCATCATGAATGAATACAAGCCACAGCCAGTAGCACGCTACCTCTGTATCGCGATATTGATCCTCTTTGTCGCAGTCGGCCTCGCGGTTTGGTTCGAGGGGCCGGGGCAGGGGCTGTCGCGGCAGCAAGTCAAGCTGTTCGAGATTTCCTTGGCGATCGGGTGCATTGTGTCGCTGCTGCTGGCCAGGTATTACGAATGGTTGGCGCTAAAGATCCAGTTGCTGCGCGCCAGGCTGTGGGTGGCCAACTACGATGCCAGCAAGCGGGGCGAGGCGACGACGGCGGGGGGCGGCGAGCTGGCAGCGCGTCCCGGGAAACTGGCCACAATACGCGAGGCGCTTCACGTGCATCACGGCCGGCGCTGGCGTTACCGCCAGCCCTGGCTGCTGCTCACCGGCGACGACGCCGCCATCGCCCGCCTCCTGCCCGAACTGGCAGAACAAGGCTGGCTCATCACCCCCGACGCGGTGTTGCTATGGAGCAAGGCCAACAAGGAGGGCTGGCCGGACGCCGACTGGCTCAAGGCACTCTACAAACTACGCCGCCGCCGTCCGGTGGACGCGGTGATTCTCACAACGGATAGTGAGATGAATCTGCAGGCGCAGCGCCGTGGCGCCCATCCCCATGGAATGCGCCTGGCGCGCATCGCCGAATTGCTGCGCTGGTCCGCCCCGGTCTACCTGCTGGATGTGGCGGAGGCGAGAACGGTGGGTCACGGCGTCATGCCGGTCATTAGTTGCGAACTGCCGCGCCAGGCGGACGCGGACGCCATCGATGGCGCGCTGCGCACGCTGCGCGACCAGCTGGCGCAGCGCGTGGTCGCGCAGCTGATGGCGGGCAACCGCGACCGCTATATGGGAGAGCTTTCCCAGCGGCTCGACACCCGCGGCAAAGCGCTCGCTGACTGGATCGCCGGATTGGGGGGCCGGCAGCGCCGGCGCATCGCCGTGGAGGGCATCGTCTTTGCGCCGTATCCACGGCCTGTCGCCGGCGATGCGAACGTGCAGAGCAGCATCGACCTGCCGCTCTGGCACTACCTGGGCGAAGCCGCCCGCCGCCAGCCGGGACAGCGCGTTGGCTGGCACCCGGTTACGGTGTCTGCCATCGTGGGCCTGACGGCCATCGGCTTGTGGAGTGCGGGCATGCTGGTCTCCGGCGTGCTGAACGGGCGGGACATCCACGCCGCCCGGCAATCCGTGAACGACTTTCAGGCGGCTCCCAACCCGGCGGCCCGCCTGCGCGCGCTCCTTGCCTTGCAGCAGCAGATCGAGCGCTACGAGTACCGCACCCAGCATCACGCGCCGCTTGCGACCCGCTTTGGCCTGAATCGCGATCCGGCGGTCCTTGCCGCGCTGTGGAAGCCCTACGCGCAGGCCAGCCGCGAGTTGCTCGTCGCGCCCGTGCAGCGGGATCTGGAGGCGTCGCTGGTGGATCTTGCGCAACTGCGCACCACGGTGCTGGATGACACGACCAACCGGGTGGCGCTGAGCGGCCACCAGGCGCTCAAGACCTATCTGATGCTGGCCAACCCCGAACGCGCCGAGCCGGCCTTCCTGGTCCCGCAACTGGTGCAGCACTGGTCCACCGATGCCCGGATGACCCCGGGCGAGCGGCAGGACCTTGCCGAGCGCTTGCTCAAGTTTTATGCGGAGCATTTGAAGTCCAACCCGGCAGGGCGCATCGAGCCGCGGCCCGAACTGGTCGCCGGGGCCCGCCAGACGCTGCTGGCCGTGATCGGGGAGCGCAATGCCGAGGACACCGTCTATCGGGGCGTGATCCAGGCCTTTGGCGAGCACGCTGGCAGCAAGTATCCGGACCAGACCCTGGCGGCGCTGACCGCCGGCACCGATCCCCGGGGGCTGGTGCGAGCCACCGCCATCGTGCCCGGGGTCTTCACCCGCCAGGCCTATGAGGGCTATGTGGCCCCGGCGATCGAGCAGGCCGCCAGGCGCACGGAAATCGCCAATGACTGGGTGCTGACCGATGGCAAGCCGCCGTTGCAGACTGAGAGCCGTTCGGCCGAAGCACTGCAGGCGGCGCTGACCGAGCAGTACTTCGCCGATTACGCGGAGCATTGGCAGGGCTTCATGAACAGCCTGCAATGGGAGCCGGCGCCGACGCTGCCGGCCGCGATCGGGCAGCTCAAGCTGATGGCCGATGCGCGCCAGTCGCCGGTGATCGCGCTGATGAAGTCGCTCGAGTACCAGGGTGGCGCTGGCGCCCGCAAGGACTCGCTGTCCGATACGCTGGTGGCCAAGACGCAGGACCTGCTGGGCAGGAAGCCGGCGGGGCCCGAGGTGGCGAAGCCGGACGCGGCGGGGCCGCTGGGCGCGGCCTTTGGCCCGGTGCTGCGGCTGGTGGCGCAGGGCCAGCCCGGCAGCAGCAACGCGGGCACGGGCGCGGGCACCCATGCGGGCGCCAGCGGTGACCTGAGCCTGCAACGGTTCCTCGACCGCGCGACGGCACTGCGCTTGCGCCTGCAGCAGGTCGGCAACAGCGCCGATGCCAATGCGCAGGCCCGCCAGATGGCGCAGGCGCTGTTCCAGGGCAAGGGCTCGGAACTGGCCGACACCCAGGCCTATGCGCAGCTGATGGCGGCGAGCCTCGGCAGCCAGTGGGCGGGCATGGGCGAGACGCTGTTCGTGCGGCCCATCGCGCAGGCGACGCAGACGGTGCTGCAACCGGCGCAGGCAAGCCTGAACGACGCGTGGCGCCAGAGCATTGCGATGACGTGGAGCCGCTCCTTTGCCGGACGCTATCCGTTTGCGGACACCGCCAACGATGCCTCGCTGGCCGAGCTGGCGCGCTTCCTGCGCCCGCACAGCGGCTTGATCGGGTCCTTCCTCGGCACGCAACTGGCGGGCGTGCTCGAGCTGCAGGGCGATCAGTGGCTGCCGGCGGCCACCGGCGGGCAGGCGCAATCCTTCGATCCGGCCTTCCTCAACGCGATCAACACCTTGCAGCGCATGGCGGCGCACCTGCTGGCACAGGGCGAGCCGCAGTACCGCTTCGAGTTCAAGCCGATCCCCACCCCGGGGCTGACCGACACGCTGCTGACCCTCGATGGGCAGACGCTGCACTACTACAACCAGCGCGAGACGTGGCAGGCGCTGACGTGGCCGGGCAAGAACCTGCAGGACCCGGGCACCCGGCTGCAGTGGCAGACCGAGCGCGCCGGCACCAGCAAGAGTTATGAGTTCGGCGGCCGCTGGGGGCTGGTGCGGATGCTGGAGCGGGCGCACGTCGAGCCGGTGGATAGCGCGAACTACCAGCTGACGTGGCAGGCGAGGCCGGACGCGCTGGATGCGACGGAAGCGCTAGAGGGGCCCGGCGCGCCGAAGGCCTCTGCCGAGCGCCAGGCCGATGCGCACGGCCGGACCTTCGCCGAAGATCCCGACAGCCTGACCGCGCGCAGCGCCCAGGCGCCCGTTGCGGCGGACGTGACCTATCCGGTGCGCTACCTGATGCGCACCGAGGTCGGGCAGGGGCCGCTGGAGCTGCTGGCGCTGCGGGGCTTTGTGCTGCCAACGCGGATCTTCGTGGGCCGGGAGCCGCAGGCGGCGGCGCACGTCGTGCCCGCCCTGCGCAAGTAGAGATAGACCGAGGCAAGCAGAGGCAAACAGGGACAACGGGTTTTTGTTCAATCTTTGTTGGCGTTTGTCAGCTGGTCTTATCCTCAGGCGCAGCAAACAACGAAGTCACGTTCTTGGTCAGCACCAGCAACGTCGCGGTTTCGGCCAGCGCCTGCTCCTTGCGCCTCAACTCCCTCTCCAACTCCCGAATCCGCTTCTGGTCCTGCTCATGCCGCCTGCGCACCGCGCCAATCCCGCGGTTGTCCGCCAGCGCCGCCGCGGCGCTTTGCCGCCAGCATTCCAGCTCGGTCGGGTCGATGGCATTTTCGCGGCACCAGGCGCTCTTCTGCAACTCGCCCATGGCGCCGGTGGCAAGCACGGCATCCAGGCGCGCCTCACCGGCGCCGGGCGGGTTGGCCGGAGGTGGGGCGAGGGCCACCGCCCGCCAGCGCTCCAGTGCCGCCGGCGATATCCCCATCTCGGCGGACACCTGGGCAACACTGGCGTTTTCGGGAGGCAGCATCCGCGCAACGGCGCGTTCCTTGAAGGACTGTGTATATCTAGCCACTGTGATTCACCTTGATTCCTCTGTTGCCGCTCGGTTGCTGTCCTTCCTTCCCCGGGGGCAAGGCCATGGCCCTGGGGTATTGGCGGTCGGTAACTCGAGTCCCGCGCTGCACGTGGCTTACGCCCGCGGGGACGGCGTCGGGTCAGCTCACGCGGCGTGCTGCTCGGCTGGCTGTGCGGCGGGCGTGCCGCGGCGGCGGGCCGGGAACAGCGCATCGCGGATGCGCAGGAAGGGGAACTCGATCGCGCGCGTGGCGGCATAGCCGGCGATGATCGCAACGGCAAACTGCAGCGCAAGGGCTAGCCCCCAGGCCACCATGACGGGGATGCCGAACGTGCTTGCCTTGCGAATAAACACGTCGCCCGGAGCCAGCGCGACGGAGTGCCACAGATAGATGCCGTAGGAATACACGCCGACCCATGCCACCGCACGGTATAGCCTGGCGCCGCGTATCGCCCCGGAGTATTCGAGCACCAGCACGATCAGCGCGGCAAAGCCGATGGCCTGGATCGTGTAGCCGATGCTTTCCTCGAGCACCAGGTTGCGCTGCAGGAATACCAGCCAGACCACCGTGCCTGCCACCACGGCCAGCAGCAGCAGTTTCTGGCCGGCGATGCGGCGGTACAGTTCCGGCTTCATCCAATAGACCGTGGCCAGCATGACGCCAAAGAGCAGGCTGTCGATGCGATATTGCGTGTAGGCGGAGGCCGCTTCCAGCTCGCCGCTGGCGACCGCGGCGCAGCGCGCGGCCAGCACCACCACGCACAAGGTGCCCAGGGTCCACAGGATGGTGTTGGCGCGCACGCGCAAGCGGGCGAACAGCAGCACCAGCGCCGGCAGGAACAGGTAGAAGTGTTCTTCCACGGCCAGGCTCCAGGTCTGCGCAATGGAGGAGCCGAGGTAGTTCTGCATGTGCGTGAGATTCTGGTACAGGAAGGTGCTGGTCGGGTGGCGGCCGGCCAGCACATGGAACAGGATCAGGGCGTAGTAGGCGGGCCAGATCTTGAAGATGCGGCGGATGATAAAGCGCCGCGCATCCACGCTGCCGCTCTGCGCGTACTGGCGCAGCAACAGCCCCCCGACCAGGAAGCCGCTCAGGGTGAAGAACAGGTTGACCCCTTCGCGCCCGAAGTTCTTGAGCGGATACTCGATCAGGGCGACCCACTGGCTGCCGGTGCTGACCGTGTGGAAGTGCATTCCCATCACGGCAATGATGGCCAGCCCGCGAACGAAATCGAGTTCGATGGACCGGCTGGTCGGGTTGACGTCGCGGCTTGCCTGGTAGTCCATGCTGTTCTCCTTATAGGGGGCCGGACGGGTTCGTGATGGCGGTGGGGCCGGGCGGGTCGAATCGCTTGCGGATGAACCGGCACGGATTGCCACCGTAGATGCCTTCGGCCTCGAGCGAGTGATGCACCACCGAGAGCGGCGTGACCACCGCCGAGCGGCCGATGGTGATGCCTTTCTGGATGACGCACTTGGACGTGATCCACACACCGTCCTCGATCACGATCGGCGCGACATGCAAGTCCATGTTGCTGTCCAGGTCGTGCGAGCCCGCCGTCAGGAAGCTGCCTTGCGAGATGCAGACGTTGGAGCCGATGCGGATATTGGCCTGGTTGTAGATCCACACATCCACGCCGAACCAGCAGCCATCGCCCACTTCCAGGTTCCAGGGCGACTTGACGCGCAGCGGGTGGACCAGCCGGCAGTGCTGGCCGATACGCGCACCGAACAGGCGCAGCAGGGCGACACGCAGCCCGGAGAACGGATTCAGCTTGTTGTTGATGATGCCGGCTTCGACCAGGAACCATGCCGCCTCGACCAGCAGGCTGCGCCGGCGCACGTAGTTGCCCTTGCCGGCGCGGGTGAGATCGATGACGCGATGTCCCGGCGTGCTGTCACGGCTGGCATCGCGGTTGCCTTCGCGGCCGCTTTCACGATTGGCCTCGCGGCTACTGTCACGGCCAGCCCCGCGTGGATCGCCGACCACATCGAGACAATCGGCATAAGCTTCGGTATCCATGTTCCGCCTCTCACTGGGTGGCCCCGCGGCGCTGTCGGCAATGCTGGGCATCGCCGCGCGGAAGAATCCATCGTATTGCGCGCTGCATCCTGCATCCTGCATTCGCAGGAACGCGAATTCATTCATTACGTTCCTGTCGGGAAAATTATCGAACGTGAAAACGTGGCTGGCCCGCAATTTGGCGCGATTGGCCTTTCGCAAGGGGCGTTTTGGCGGCTCCGCACTACGCCGGGCGCGCAGCGCGGCTTGGCCGCGAGGTCAGGCGCCGATCTTGCCCTTGCCAAGCATGTCGGCGTTGCCGCGCGCGCCCGCGGGGAAGAGGGCGTCGCGCAACCGCAGGAAAGGCAATTCAACGGCGCGGGTGGTCAGGTAGCCCGCCGCGATCGCAATGGCGAACTGCATGACGAGCGCCAGCACCCAGACCATCGCCGGGGGCAGCCCATATGCCAACGCCTCATGAATGATCAGGGCGCCGGGCGTGCGCGCCACCGTATGCCACAGATAGATGCCATAGGAGTACACGCCGATCCAGGCGATGGCCCGGTACGCGACGCTGTCGCGCAGGCGGCCTGAATGCTCCAGCACCAGCACGATCAGGGCGATGAAGCCGATGGACTGGATGGTGAAGCCGATGCTCTCCTCGACCACGATATCGGTCTGGCAGAACAACAACCATGCCAGCAGTCCCGTCACCGCCGCGGCCAGCCAGCCGCGCCGTGCCGCCAGCTTGTGGTAGATGCCGGGCTTCAGCCAGTACAGCACTGCCAGCATCACGCCGAACAGCATGCTGTCGACGCGATACTGCGTGTACACATAGGCGCCCCGGATGTCGCCGCCGGCGACGGCCGCGCTGCGGGCCAGCAAGACCAGCACGCACGCCGCCGCAAGCAGCCATAGCAACCGTTGCGGCGTCAGCCGCCAGCGCGCGCACAGCAGCAGTGCAATCGGCAGCAGCAGGTAGAAGTGCTCTTCCACCGCCAGGCTCCAGGTCTGCGCGATGGAGCTGCCGAGATAGTTCTGCAGATGCGTCGCGTTCTGCAGCAAAAATGTGCTGCGCGCGTGATGGCCGGCCAGCGCGTGGACCAGGATCAGCAGGTAGTAAGCCGGCCAGATCTTGAAGATCCTGCGAATGAAGAAGCGCCGCGTGTCCACGGTGCCGGTCTGCGCGTACTGCCGCAGCAGCAACCCGCCTACCAGGAATCCGCTGAGTGTGAAGAACAGCGTGACCGCTTCCCGCCCAAAGTTCTTCAGGGGATATTCAAGCAGCCAGACCAGGCGGCTGCCGGTGTCGACGGTGTGGAAGTGAATGCCCATGACGGCGATGATGGCCAGGCCCCTGACGAAATCCAGTTCGACGAGGCGGCTGTGGGAACGCGCGTGCGCGTCTGTGGTGCGATGCATGCAAAGGGCCTCCTGCCGGTGCGTTTGCGCACGGCGTGCTGTCGACCCTGGGTGATATGGATTCGTGGCCATGGCGTTGCCATGGCTGCGCCTGCAGCGGCACCCCGAACGGGTACGGCTTGTATCGGAAGCGAGCGTCAGGCAGCCGCGCGGCGCAGGGTTTGCTTGAATTCGCTCAAGGTATGCCGGGCCAGCAAGTGGGCCCTGGCGGATGCGGCCTGCGGCGATGCCGCCACGGGCCGTGAGAGTTGGTCCAGCGCGCGCTGGATGGCGGGGCCGGACAGATCTTCCAGCACCGGCCCGAGTTCCTGCCCCTGGCAGAACCAGCCGATCAGGCCGTCCGTGGTGGCGATCACGGGCTTGCCAAAGCGGTAGGCCTGCACCAGTACCCCGCTCATGCCGTAGTGGCCCTTGTAGCCGAGCCAGACGGCATCGCAGGCGGAGAACAGGTCGGCCTCTTCCTCGTTGGTGATGAAGCGGTCGAAGATCACGGGCGGCGGCGACAGCGTGGACGCGGCCGCCTGCAGGAACGCGCGCGTTTGCGGGTCTTGCTGCCCTGCCACCACCAGCGTGGGCGCGCGTGGGTGGCCGGCCAGCGCGGTGACCAGCTCGCAAATGCCCTTGCGTTGCGTGACCGCACCGTACACCAGCAGGCAGGTGCCGGCGCCGTGTCGCGGGCTTTCCGGGCTTCCCGGGCTTTCCGGTCCTTCAGGGCCCTGGCCCAGCCCCAGCCGCTGCCTGGCGGCAACGGGATCGGCAGGCAGCGCGTCGGGACAGGGATCGGCCAGGTAGGCGAGCGCGGTGCGGCCATTGCCGCGTGGATACCACTGCGGCAAGGTCGGGTCGATCGACAGCAGCGTCTTCATGCCGCCGGACTCGACGGCGCGCCGGAACAGCCAGGTCTTGACCGCGTTCACCAGCGGCTGGTGCGGCGATTTCACGCCCACCTTGCTGTGGTGGAAGTTTGCGCGCATCGTAATGCCAACCCAAGGCACCTTGGCGAATGGCGAGCCAAGCAGCGGGAGCACGTAGAGGAAGTAGTCGGCATAGGGCACCAGCACCAGCGAGATGTCGCGCAGGCCGGCGGCAACCTGGAAGGCATGGCGGAAAGTGCGCCAGAAGCGCACATAGCTGAGCTTGCCGAGGCCGCTGCCCACCGCGGGCGGCGGCTGTGTAAAGACGATGCTGGCGACGATGCCGGCGGCGGGATCCTGCGCGGCCAGCATGCGCCGGGCGAGCGGATGCGCCTGGTTGCCGGGGTCGGTCACCACCATGCAGTGGTAGCCGGCTTCCGTGTAGGCCTGCACCGCCCATTCGACGTAGCGCCAGCGGTGGCCGGTGAAATCGTGCTCGATGATCAGTGCGGTCGGCTTGGACATCGCGTCTCCAGGCACGGTGGGGCGAGCCCGGTGTGCTGCGGGTTGCGGATGTTGCCACACTAACACCGCCGTCTTTGCGCCGGCCGCCAATTTGCGGGCCGGCCTGGCGGATAAAGGCTGTATTGCGCAAGCCCACCCGGGCGGCGCGCGCAAGTGACGGCAAGTGACGGCAAGTGACGGATTAACGCTAGGCGATGGCGATTGCTGTTGCCCCGCCTACGGTAAGTTGTGCTTCATGGCTGGCGCCCGGCGCCGGCCGGACCGGCACGGATGCCCGTGGCGGCCGCACCGGTGCCTGGCATCGGCGCTCAACCCATGGTGGGGCAATATGGCCAGATCCCTGAGGAATGCCTTCTTCCTGCCGCTGGCCGGCCTGCATGCTAGTTCGGCCGCGTGGGTGCTGGGGCAGCAGGTGCTGGTGCGGGGGCTGGTGGCCATCAAGTTCCTCATGGTCGGGCGCATCCTCGGCCCGTCGGCGGTCGGGATCGCCGCCGTGGCGCTGCTGGCCGTGGCGATTGCCGAGGCGCTCAGCGATACCGGCTTGCCCCAGGCGGTGGTGCAGGACAAGCAAACGCCCACCCCCGACCAGCTTAGTGCGCTCTGGACCGCGCTGACGTGCCGGGGCGCGGGGGTGGCATTGCTGCTGGTCGCGCTGGCGCCGCTGCTGGAGGCGCAGTTCCACCTCGCGGGCTCCTTGCTGCTGCTGCAGCTGGCCGCCGCCCTGCCGCTGATCCGCGGCCTGGCCTCGCCGGCCTATTTCGTGGTGACGCGCGACCGGGGCTTCCAGCATATTGCCGGGATCGAGGTGGCGGCCGCCGGCACCGACTGCGGCGTCAGCCTGGCGTGCGCCTTCGCGGGCGCGGGCGCCATGTCCATCCTGATCGGGCTGCTCGCCGGCGAATCCGTCAAGACCGCGCTCACCTGGCTGAGCATGCGCCCCCGGCCGCCTCTGCGCCTTCGGTGGGCCGGCATCGGCCATTACGTGGGGTTCAGCCGCTGGATCTGGGCGGGCAGCGTGGTCAACCTGCTGCTCAACCAGTTCGACAAGGTCATCGTTGGCAAGCTGCTCGGCCCGGCCCAGCTGGGCGCCTACCAGATGTCGTCCAAGCTCGCGCAGATGCTGCTTGCCGATGCGGGCATCGCGATCTCGCAGTACCTGTTTCCCACCTTTGCCGCTCGTTTCCGCAAGCAGGATGGCTCCGATGCGGTGCTGCTGCGCCGCTTCGTGGTGATCGGCGGCCTGGGGCTGGCGATCGTGGTGCTGGTGCTGCGGCTGGTGGCGGAGCCGCTGTTCCTGCTGGTGCTGGGGCCGGCCTGGCTCGGCGCGGTGCCGTTGTTCCGCATCTTCACCATCAACATGGCGATTGGCGGGCTGATCGCCGTGCTGGTCGCCTACCTGCGCGCCGTGGGCATTCCCAAGGCCGCCACGCATGCCTCGGTGCTCCAGGTCTGCGTATTGCTGGCCACGGTGCCGCCCGCCACCCGTTACTGGGGTGCGCAGGGCATTGCCTGGTCGATGACGGCGGGCCTGGCGGTCGCGGCGGCATGGATGCTCTACCAGATCCTGAAAATGAGGAGGGTGTGATGCGGATTCTTCATCTTGTGCTGGCACCGCGCCTTTCAGGCGCCGAGATGCTCGCGAAAGACCTGGCCATCTACCAGCAGGCCCACGGCGACACGGTCTGCGTGTCGGCCCTGATGCCGCAGCAGGAGGACTTCGCGGCGCTGCGCGCGCAGCTCGATGCAGCTGGCGTGCTGTGCCTGTTTCCAGACCAGCCCCGGCGCCTGCCGGGCCGTCTCTGGCACCTGCGCGGCGTGCTGCGCGACTACCAGCCGGACATCCTCTTCGCGCACGCCACCATCCCGGCCTTCTACGCGCGGGCATTGCCGTCGCGGGTGCCGGTGGTCTACGTGATGCACTCTGCCGCCAACGATTTCGAGAGCACCATGTTCCGCTACGTCGAGCGGATGCTGTCCACGCGCGCGCGCGCGGTGATCGGGGTGTCGCAGGGGAATCTGCGTGATTACATCAACTCGGTGGGCACGCACCCGCTGATGGCGGTGATTCCCAATGGCGTGGACACCCGGCGCTTCTTTGTGCGGCCCGCAGGCCAGCGCGAGGCAGCGTCGCGGCTCGTCATCCAGGTGGGCCGCTATGCGGCGATCAAGAACCAGCTGCATACCGTGCTGGCGTTTCGCGAGGCGCTCAAGAGCGTGCAGAACGCGCGGCTGGAGATGTATGGCGTGATCGAGGATCCCGATTATTACGTCAAGGTCTGCGCCCTCGTGGAAGAGCTGGGCCTGGCCGACAAGGTGCGGGTCAACGGGCCACAGACCAATATCCCGGAGCTGCTGGCGGGCGCAGCCGTGTTTGCCATGCCGTCCGCGTCGGAGGCGCACAGCATTGCCTTTCTCGAAGCATTGGCCACAGGCATGCCGGTGGTGGCGAGCGGTATCCCCGCCTTTGCCTTCGCCCGCGACTTCGCCGGTGTGCAACTGCTGGACACCAGCGACGCCGCAGCCTATGGCGCGGCGCTGACCGTGGCGCTGGCGCAGCCACGGGTCGCGCGCTCGCTCGATGGCCTGACGCTCAAGGACACGGCCGACCAGTACCGCGCGCTGGCGCGCAGGCTGATCAGCACTGCGTGAAGCCAGCCCTCGGGCGCCAGGCATCACGGGATAAGAGCAGGAGGAGATATGGAACGCAAACGTGTACTGGTGCTGAGCCCGCACGCGGACGACGCGGAACTGGGCGTGGGCGCCTACCTGGCACGTGTCATCGATGCCGGCGGCGAAGTGATGGTGGCCCTGGCGACGGTAGGAAGGAGCCGGTCGCTCTGCCTTGGCCGCGAGGTGACCGAACAAGAACGGCTGGACGAATTCTCCGAATCGATGGCCGTGCTTGGTGTGCAGACGACCGAGGTCCTCACCAGGGGACTTGACGGCGTGCTCGACAGCTTCCCGCGCGCGCAGATGGTCGGCATGCTGGACGCGCTGCAGAACCGCTTCGAGCCGGACGAGGTGCTGATTCCGTTGTCGTCGTCGCACCAGGATCACCGCTATTGCTGGGAAACCGGCGTTGCCGCCACGCGCCTGAACCCCGCCAAGCATGCCCCCCGCCTGGTGGCGGCCTATGAATATCCGGCCACGTGCTGGGGCGGTGGCGGCATCGTCAATCCCTTGGGTGGCTCGCTCTATATCGATGTGAGCGCCACGTGGGCGCGCAAGGTGGAGGCGTTGCGCAGGCACCGCTCGCAAATGCATGAGGGCGCCGGGCACCTGGTCAGCATCGAAGGCGTTACGGCGCTGGCGCAGTGGCGCGGTGCGGAAGCCGGCTTCGTGCTGGCGGAGGTGCTGCACATCATGCGCGCGCGCTGGCCGGGATGAGATCGGCCTGCTGCCCCAAATCTGCGCATGCACACGGCCGCGCGCCAGGGGCAGTGTTATGCACCACGGCGCCAACAGGCTAGTCCCGCACGCTTGCATCAACTTTGCAAATCACCGGCCGCGCCAGGCCAGGTACCTGGCGTGCCAGCGCCCGCGCGCACCTTCTTTCAGTCCCCCAGGTCAAGCAAGCCGTCTGTGTTGTGGCGGCGAAGCCATCTTGCGCCCCGGCCAGGCGCAATTATTTCATTAATCGAAGTCGCGACAGAGAAAATCCGGCGTGGCCATCGAGCGATATATCCTCGTTGCTGATCAGATTCATTAATTAATTTGTCATAATTTTTAATGTTTAGAAATGATTTTTATGTTATCTGGTGTGGATGCGGGCCCGGCGGAAATCGTGGGATTAATGTCGGATTCCCACTCTCATGCACCTTTTGCGACCCTTGTGTTCGGTAGGTAACGTACGGTTTGGTGCATGATTTGCTGCGATGCATCATTATGCATAAAGTAGGAACTAGTTGCAAAACAGCGCGCTGGGACAAGCGATTTGAGGCGAGGTCGCAACCCGAAAAAGCTGTATTTACAACGTCTTGCATGAACTTTTTGGAGCGGGCGGACACCTTCCGCCAACATCTCGCTACTTTCCGACACGGACGCATTTCTCGGATTCGGGATCGCTACGATGCATTGCAACACCAATAAATTCGCGCAAGAACGGATCAACAATTCTTTGGGGGAAAATCATGCCGTACGCCCAACTCGAGCCCGCAACGGTTAGTTGGCTTCATACCTCAACTAACCGTTCAAAGTGCGCCGTGCGGCGCGTCGGCATTCTGCTGTTCGATGGTTTTTCATTATTGGGGGCGGGTTTGGTGGCTGAACTATTCCAGACCGCCAATGAATGCTCGGCGTCCGATCCCGCGAAAGAATCCGCCTATGACGTGCGCCTGCTTTCCGTCGACGGAGGCAGCGTCGCCTGCTCTGCGTCCGTGCGGGTCTGGACCGACGGACTCGATCCGCGCCAGTTCATCGGTTTCGACGTGCTCTTCATCGCCGGTGGCGCGGGCGCTCATGCCGCCGCGGCGGACGAGCGGCTGCTGCGCTGGCTGCGCGTTGTCTCCCCGCGCACGCCCACGGTACGCCCCATCGCCGAAGGCCGTGCCGTGCTGGCGGCCGCCGGCGTGCTCAAGCCGCACGAGGACGAGCATCGCCATCCCGTGTTCGGGCTGCAGGCCTCGGACGAGTCCGGCGAGCAGTACGAACTTGTCAGGGGTGCGCTGACGTTGATCAAGCGCGATCTTGGCCTGGACGTGGCGCGCGCGGTCGGTACCCGGGTGATGCCCGCCTGGACCGCTCGCCTGATGCCCAGGCTCGCGGATACCGGCGCGACCAGCGCGGGCGACAAGATCCGCGCGGCCGCGCGCTGGCTGCATGAGCACTGCGAGCAGTCCATCTCGGTGTCCGATGCCGCGCAGGTGGCGGCCATGAGCGAGCGCAACTTCCTGCGCCGCTTCAAGCTGGAAATGGGCGTGACACCCTCCGACTACCTGCTGCATGCCCGCCTGGATACCGCGTGCAGTTTCCTGGCCGAGACAGAGCTGCCTGTGGACAAGGTGGCGCGGCGCTGCGGCATGGGCAATGGCGACCGTCTGGCCAAGATTTTCCGCAAGCGCATGTCGATTTCCCCAACGGAATACCGCCAGCGCAGCAAGATCAGCGCAGTGGGTTAGCAGGCAGACCGGCGGCGTATCCGCGGGCCCGCGGGTCCGTGCATTGCCCCGCGTAGACGATTGGCGCCACGGGCCGCTTGCGCAAACGCGCGGCGCCCGACCAGGGAGGGCTGGATCATGTCGAACAAAGTGCTGGAGCCTGTTGCCGTGCAACCCGGGGACTCCGCAGCGGTGGCGCCGGGCGCGCCAGTGCGCTTGCGCATTGCGCCCGTGGTGCTGGCCGGCGGTGCGGGCACGCGGCTGTGGCCGCTGTCGCGAGAGCATTTCCCCAAGCAACTGATCGACCTCGTGGGCAAGGACTCGCTGCTGCAGTCCACGCTGCTGCGCATGCAGGGCTTCTCCGCCGGCCACGAGATCGAGCCCGGCGCCATCATCGTCTGCGGCGACGAGCATCGCTTTATCACCAGTGAACAATTGCAGGCCAGCGGCATGCAAGGCCGGCTGGTGGTGGAGCCGGTCCGGCGCAATACGGCGCCCGCGCTCACGCTGGCCGCATCGCTGGCGCTGGCCGACGGAGAGGACGCAATCCTGGTGGTCATGCCGGCCGACCACGCGATTCCCGATACCGGCGCCTTTCACCGGGCGCTGTCGATCGCGGCCGCGCATGCCGGCGAGGGGGCCATCGTCACCCTTGGCGTGCCGCCCACGCGGCCCGACACGGGCTATGGCTACATCAAGCTTGGCGAGATGCTGCCCGACGGCGTGCGCCACATGGAGCGCTTTGTCGAGAAGCCCGCCATCGAGCTTGCCGCGCAGTACGTGGCCAGTGGCAACTACTGGTGGAACAGCGGCATCTTTGTCGTGCGCGCCACGGTCTGGATGAAGGCGATCGCGGCATTGCATCCCGCCATCCACGAGATGTGCGTCGCGTCGGTGGCCGAAGGCAAGCAAGAGGGCCAGTTCTTCCGGCCCGCGTCGCGGCAGTTCTTCCTGAGCCCGTCGGACTCGATCGACTACGCCGTGATGGAGCGCCTGGACCACCCGGCCTCGCCATGCCGGGGCGTGGTGGTGCCGCTGGAGGCGGGCTGGTCGGACCTGGGCTCGTGGGACGCCGTGTGGGATGCCATGGACAAGGACGCCGAAGGCAACGCCGGGCGCGGCCGCGTGGTGTTCGAAGGCGCGCACTCCAGCTATGTCCATTCCGACGGGCGCCTGGTGGCATGCGTCGGGACCAGCAACATCGTGGTGGTGGAGACGGCCGACGCGGTGCTGGTGGTGGATCGCTCGCATGTGCAGGACGTCAAGGACGTGGTCGCGCGCATGAAGATCCTGCACGCGCCGGAGGCCGACACGCACCGCAAGGTACGCAGGCCCTGGGGCTTCTATGACTCCATCGAGCATGGCGACCGCTTTCAGGTCAAGCGCATCGTGGTCCAGCCGGGCGCGCGCCTGTCGCTGCAGCTGCATCACCATCGCGCCGAGCATTGGGTGGTAGTCAGCGGCACGGCGATGGTCACGCGCGGCGAGGAGCAATTCCTGCTCAGCGAGAACCAGTCCACTTTTATTCCGCTCGGCGTGCTGCATCGCCTGGAGAACCCGGGAAAGCTCCCGCTGGAGATCATCGAGATCCAGTCCGGCGGCTACCTGGGTGAAGACGACATCGTGCGCGTCGACGATACCTATGGCCGTTGCCCGGGACCACAAGCGTAACGAGCAACAGACAAGGGACAAGGAACAAGGAACAAGGAACAAGGAACAAGGAACAAGGAAGGAAGGACCGCCGGACGCGACCACGGGGAGCTCGCGTGCGGCGCGCCAGGAATGCATGGCGTGGCGCTGCAAAGTGATGTGAAGCAAAGAAGGAAGTCAGGCAACGAGTGGTGAAGAAACGCGAAGGGCTGGGAAGAACGGGGAGAGGAACATGCTCAAGATCGAAGGATTGCTGGCGCGCCTTCTGGACGTCGCGCTGGTGTTTGCCGGTGCTGCGATTGCCTCGCACATGCGCTTCAACGACATGTCGCAGCGCACGTTCTACGACGTGTTCATCGCGCTCTCCGTCGCGTTCACGCTGGCCCTGTTTCCTGCCTTCGGCATCTACGAGTCCTGGCGCGGACGCTCCAAGATCGGGCTGGCCGGCCATATCGCGCTGGCCTGGCTGCTGGTGCAGTTCAGCGGCGTCATGGTGTTGTTCTCGTTGCACCATATCGACATCGTCTCGCGCCTGTGGTTCGTCTACTGGACCGGCTCCACCGGCGCCATGCTGATCGTGTCGCGCCTGATGACCCATGCGGTGCTGGGCCAGGTACGCAGCGCAGGCATGAACCTGCATAAGGTCGCCGTGGTTGGCTGCGGTGCGCACTGCAGCGCGGTCATCCGGCGCGGCGTGGCCGCGCCAGCCTCCGGCTTTCGCGTGGTGGCGGCGTTCAACGTGGCGCCGCAGGGCGGCAGCCTCAATGCGAAGGTGCCGACGTTCGATGATCGCGCCGCCTTCCACCGCTATATCCGCTCGCAGGATATCCACGAACTGTGGCTGGCGCTGCCGCTGTCCGAGGAGCGCGTCATCCTGGAGTTCGTGGAGGAGTTCCGCGACGAACTGGTCAATGTCCGCTTCATGCCGGACCTGCACAGCCTGGCGTTGTTCGACAGCGGCACCATCGAGCTGATCGGCATGCCCGCGATCAACCTGGTGGCGTCGCCGCTATCGGCCTCCGCGCTGCGCCAGAAGGACGTGTTCGACCGCCTCTTTGCCGCGGCCGCGCTGATCGGCCTGTCGCCGCTGCTGATCGCGATCGCCATCGCCGTCAAGCTGTCGTCACGCGGGCCGGTGCTGTTCAAGCAAAAGCGCAAGAGCACCGACGGGCGCATCTTCACCATCTACAAGTTCCGCTCCATGCGCACGCATGCCGAGGCGGCGGGCGTGGTGACCCAAGCCACGCGCAACGATCCGCGCATCACTCGCGTGGGCGCGTTCCTGCGGCGCACCAGCCTGGATGAGTTGCCGCAGTTCTTCAACGTGCTGCGCGGCGACATGTCGGTGGTGGGGCCGCGCCCGCATGCCATCGAGCATGACGACCAGTACCAGAAGCTGGTCAGCGGCTATATCCACCGCTACCGCGTCAAGCCCGGCATTACCGGCTGGGCCCAGGTCAACGGCTATCGCGGCGAGACGGATCGCATCGAGAAGATGGAAGGCCGCATCGCCTGCGACCTGTATTACCTGGGCAACTGGTCGTTCGCGCTCGATATGCGGATCATTGCCGCCACGGTGGTCAAGGGCCTGGTGCATCGCAACGCTTACTGAGTCGCACGGAGCGCAAGGACGGGGCCGCGGCGCGCGTTAGCGCGTTGCCGGCGCGAAGCGATAGTTAGATGGAAGTCAACAAGACATGGCTACCTCATTCGAAACCCAATACACCGATGTCTCCGGCCCGGCCGAGCTCCGGCTGTCCGACTACCTGGTGACGCTGGTCGACCACTGGCGCATGATTGCCGCCATCACCCTGCTGGCGCTGGTGCTGGGCACCGTCTATGCCTTGCTGCAGAAACCGGTCTACCGCGCCGACGCCATGATCCAGGTGGAGGAGAGCAAAGGCGGCAACGCCGCCAATGCCAACCAAGGCTCGTCGCTGCAGACGCTGTCGTCGATCTTCGATCCCAACTCCTCCACGGCGGCCGAGATCGAGCTGATCCGGTCCCGGCTGGTGGTGGAGGAGGCGGTGCGCAAGCTGCATCTGGATATCGCGGCCAGGCCGCGCTACTTCCCCGTGATCGGCGCGTGGCTGGCGGCATACAACAGCGGGCTGGCGCCGCCCACGGAACTGCTCGGCCTGTCGCAGTACGCATGGGGCGCGGAAGCCATCACGGTCTCGCTGCTCGACACGCCGCAGAAGTACTACGGCAAGGTGTTCAGGCTGATCGCCGACAGCGAGCACACCTATACCCTGCGGGATCCCGAAGGCAATACGGTGCTGCAGGGCCGGGTTGGCGAGGAGGCCGCCGGCACCACCGCGCTGGGCCCGGTGCGCATCCGCGTGGATGCGCTGGTGGGGCGCAACGGGTCGCAGTTCGAGCTGGTGCGCGCATCCACCATCGGCACGGTGGAGCGTATCCAGCGCGCGCTCGTGGTGGCCGAGTCCGCCCTGCAGTCCGGCATCATCCGCGCCAGCCTGGAGGGGCCGGACCCCAAGCTCACCGCGGACATCGTCAACACCGTCGCGCGCCAGTTCGTGCAGCAGGACATTGGCCGGCGCTCCGCCGAAGCCGAGCACACGCTGGCGTTCCTGGACCAGCAGTTGCCGGCGCTGCGCAAGGAACTCGACCTGGCCGAGGAGCGCTACAACTCGTTTCGCAATCGGCAGGGTACCGTCAACCTCGGCGAGGAAAGCCGGCTGCTGCTGCAGCAGATCGTGGAGAACAAGACCAGCCTGGCGCGCTTGCAGACGCGGCTGGCCGAGATCCGCACGCACTACACCGACGCCAACCCGGCGGTGGTGGCACTGATGGCGCAGATCGAAACGCTGAGCGCGCAGCAGAGCACGCTGCGCCGCAGTGTCTCCGTGCTGCCCGATACCGAGCAGACCGCACTGCGCCTGGAGCGGGACGTGCGCGTGGATACCGAGCTCTATACCAACCTGCTCAACAACGCGCAGCAACTGCGCATCGTCAAGGCGGGCCAGGTCGGCAACGTGCGCGTGGTGGACTACGCCGAACCCGCGGACGACCCGATCCGCCCGCAACGCGCCATGCTGGTGCTGATCAGCGGCGGCATCGGCCTGGTGCTGGGGGCCTTGCTGGCGTTCCTGCGCAAAGCCCTGTATGGCGGCGTGGAGCATCCGGAAGAGATCGAGCGGATGCTGGGCGTGCCGGTCTGCGCCGTGGTGCCGCGCAGCCAGACGCAGCTGCGCTTGCAGCGCGAGTTGCGTGCCTCCGGCAGCAGCGGGCTGGGCGTGCTGGCAGCACGCGCGCCGGACGACATCGCCGTGGAAGGCGTGCGCGCCTTGCGCACCACGCTGCAGTACGCGCTGCACACCGCCCGCAACAACGTCGTGATGCTGACCGGCTCGCGCCAGGATGCCGGCAAGTCGTTCCTGTCCGTGAACCTGGCCGCGCTGGTCGCGTCAGGGCGCAAGCGCGTGCTGCTGATCGACGGCGACATGCGGCGCGGCGAGGTTCACGTGCACTTCGGGCTATCGCAGGTGCCTGGACTGTCGGACACGCTGATGGGCACGGACATCGACTCCGTGGTGATCCGCGAGGTGCTGCCGGGCCTGGATGTGCTGACCCGCGGCAGCTTGCCGCCCGATCCGGCGGAGCTGCTGATGAGCGATCGCTTCCACGCCATGCTGGACTTGTTCAAGCAACGCTACGACATGGTCATCATCGACACGCCGCCCGTGCTCGCGGTCACGGATGCCACGCTGCTCGGGCGGCACGCGGGCACCACCTTGCTGGTGGTGCGCCACGGCCGGCATTCCGCGGCCGAGGTCACCGAGACCGCGCGGCGCCTGACCAACGGCGGCGTGACGCTGCATGGCGTGCTGCTGACCGACGTCCCCAAGCCGCCACTGCTGCTGCGCACGGGCTACACCGAGTACTACGGCTACGACGGACGGGTGAAGTAGGGCCGCGGGGGGCCGCTGACTCGACATCCATACCAAGGCACTAACAAGCATTACCAACGCAAGGCGGGAGAACGACAATGACGCGCAAGGTTGCTCTGATCACTGGTGTTACCGGGCAGGACGGTTCCTATCTGGCTGAGTTGCTGCTTGAAAAGGGATACGACGTGCACGGCATCAAGCGCCGCACCTCCCTGTTCAATACAGACCGCATCGATCACCTTTACCGCGAGCGGCACGATCCCGACCGGCACTTCTTCCTGCACCACGGTGACCTGACGGATGCCACCAGCATGCTGCGCGTCATCCAGCAGGTGATGCCCGACGAGATCTACAACCTGGCGGCCCAGAGCCATGTGGCCGTGTCGTTCGAGGAGCCCGAGTACACGGCCAATGCCGACGGCCTCGGCACGCTGCGCATCCTGGAGGCCATCCGCATCCTCGGGCTGCAGAAAAAGACGCGCTTCTACCAGGCTTCCACCTCCGAGCTGTACGGGCTGGTGCAGGAGATCCCGCAGAAGGAAACCACGCCGTTCTATCCGCGCAGCCCATACGCGGTGGCCAAGCTCTATGCCTACTGGATCACGGTCAACTACCGCGAGGCCTACGGCATGTACGCCTGCAACGGCATCCTCTTCAATCACGAGTCTCCGGTGCGCGGCGAGACCTTCGTCACCCGCAAGATCACGCGGGCGATCTCGCGCATCGCGGTCGGGCTGCAGGACGAGTTCTACCTGGGCAACCTGTCCGCGCTGCGTGACTGGGGCCATGCGCGCGACTACGTGGAGATGCAATGGCTGATGCTGCAGCAGGACCAGCCGGAGGACTTCGTGATTGCCAGCGGCGAGCAGTACAGCGTGCGCGAGTTCGTTCAGTGCGCCGCCGCCGAGCTTGGCGTCACCGTGCGATTCGAGGGCAGCGGCGTGGATGAGGTCGGGATCGTGGAGTCGGTCAAGGGCAAGGAAACCAAGCTCACCCCGGGCAAGGTGATCGTGCGCGTGGATCCGGCGTACTTCCGGCCCACCG